>CAYMGV010000013.1:0-43008 GCA_964390105.1 uncultured Anaerolineae bacterium
CGGTCGGTCAGGGTCTGGGCCGGGGCCACCGTGATCGAGTCACCGGTGTGGATACCCATCGGGTCGATGTTCTCAATCGAGCAGATCACCACGAAGTTGTCGGCGCGGTCGCGCATCACTTCGAGTTCGTATTCCTTCCAGCCCAGCACGCTCTCCTCGACCAGCACGGTATGTACCGGGCTTTCCTGCAAGGCAAAGGCCACCTTCTCCTCGAATTCATCCTCGCTGTACGCGATGCCGCCACCGTGCCCGCCCAGCGTAAACGACGGGCGCAGCAGGATCGGGAAGCGCCCGATCTCCCCGGCCACCATCCACGCCTCCTCAATCGATCCGACCATCTGCCCACGCGGCACCTCCAGCCCGTTGGCCTCCATCGCCTCCTTGAACTTGAGGCGGTCCTCGGCAAGGTCAATCGAAACGGCCTTTGCGCCCAGCAGTTCCACCCCGTACTGTTTGAGGATGCCCTGCCCTTCCAGCGCCAGCGCCGCGTTCAGCGCCGTTTGCCCGCCGACGGTGGGCAGCAGCGCATCAGGGCGTTCGGTCTCGATGATCTGCATGAGGATGTCAGGCGTGATTGGCTCGATGTAGGTGGCATCGGCAAATTCGGGGTCGGTCATAATGGTGGCCGGGTTGCTGTTCACCAGCACGATGCGGTAGCCCTCGGCCTTCAGCGCCTTAACGGCCTGTGTGCCGCTGTAATCAAACTCGGCGGCCTGCCCGATGATGATCGGCCCTGCGCCGATGACCAGTATCGTCTCGATATCCGTCCGCTTAGGCATCTTGCTTGAACTCTTTCATCAACTGTACGAACTCGGCAAACAAGGGGTCAGCATCATGCGGGCCGGGGGCGGCCTCGGGGTGATACTGGATGCTGAGGGCGGGCAGCGTGCGATGCCTCAGCCCTTCGCAGCACTCATCATTCAGGTTGAGGTGCGTCATCTCGATATCAGCGGGCAGCGTGTCCGCGTTCACCGCGAAGTTGTGATTGTGTGCGCTGATCTCCACCCGCCCGCTCGGCAGGTGCTTGACCGGCTGGTTGCCGCCATGATGTCCGAACTTCATGCGGTAGGTCTCGGCACCCAGTGCCTGCCCCAGGATTTGATGACCGAGGCATATCCCGAAGATCGGCACCTGCCCCAGTAATACCTGCGTGGCCGTCACCCCGTAACGGATCACGGATGGGTCACCGGGGCCATTGCTGAGGAAAACGCCGTCGGGGTTCATTGATATCACCTCGTCAGCGGGTGTATCCGCCGGAACCACCGTGACCCGGCAGCCATGTGCCGCCAGCCGCCGCAGGATGTTGATCTTGATTCCGTAGTCATAGGCCACCACATGCAGCGACCCCGCCTCGACCTCCTCGCCGTCATCCAGCCGGAACCGCCATTCGGCGGCGGTGGGGTCGGCCCAGCGATACCGCTCCGTGCAGGTGACTTCCTTTACCAGGTCGACCCCATCGAGGCCGGGCCATGCCCGCGCCTGTTCGATCAGATCGGCATCACTGAGGCTCTCGTCGCTGCTGATGACCCCGTTCATTGAACCCTGCTCGCGCAGGCGTTGGGTCAGCGCCCTCGTATCGATTTCACTGAGGGCCGGTATGCCCTGTTCGCTGAGCCACCCTGCGAGGTCACGGCTGGATCGCCAGTTGGAGGTCACCGGGCTGAGGTCCCTGGCAAGAAGCCCGCGCATAAAACTGCGGCGGGCTTCCATGTCGTCCTCGTTGATTCCGGTGTTGCCGATCTGAGGTGCGGTCATCACCACGATCTGCCCGGCATAGCTGGGATCGGTGATGATCTCCTGGTACCCGGTCAGGCTGGTGTTGAATACCACCTCCCCCACCTGTGTGATGGGGGCACCAAAGCCGACCCCGTGCCAGGTGCTGCCATCGGCCAGTGCCAGGCGTGCTGGAACGGTCATGAGTCACTCCCTCGTGGGTGCTGCTGCTTGCATTCTGCTTATTGTAAACAACTCCCCCGCAGATGTGTAGCGATTTTTCACAATTGCCCGGATTTGTGTGAATTCTGACATCTTGGGCGAATAACGAGGAACGAAAAACAATGATCACGGAAAGCGGCCTCACCTGAAACCTGATGCCTGGCACCTGACGCCTACATAAAAAGCGACGGGGTGGCACCTTGCGATGCCACCCCGTCTATGTGGGAGACTGGTATGTCGGTGTTAGGACTCAGCCACCACGGCCTGCGCCGCCGCGAGGCGGGCAATCGGCACACGGTATGGCGAGCAGCTCACGTAGTCCAGGCCGATCTTGTGGCAGAACGCGATGCTCTTAGGCTCACCGCCGTGCTCACCACAGATACCGATCTCAAGGTCGGGGCGAGTAGCGCGACCCTGCTTCACAGCGAGATCCATCAGGGCACCAACGCCGTCCTGGTCGATACTCTGGAAGGGGTTTTCAGGGAGAATGCCCTTGGCGACGAAGTCGAGCAGGAAGTGGCGCTCGGCATCGTCACGGCTCAGGCCGTAGGTCATCTGGGTCAGGTCATTGGTGCCAAAGCTGAAGAACTGCGCCTTCTCCGCGATCTCACCAGCGGTCAGCGCAGCACGTGGAATCTCGATCATGGTGCCGAACTTGTAGCTGACCTCGATGCCCTTCTCAGCCGTCACGGCTTCAGCCACTTCTTCCAGCAGCGGCTGGATGGCATTCAGTTCGTTGATGTGGCTGGTCAGCGGGATCATGATCTCCGGGTGGACGTTAATACCTTCACTGGCGGCATCACACGCGGCCTCAAGGATGGCACGTACCTGCATCTTGTTCAGGTTGGGGCGCGTCAGACCGAGGCGGCAGCCGCGCAGGCCCAGCATCGGGTTGAACTCATGCATGGCGTTGGCGGTCTCAAGCAGTTTGGCCTTTTCTTCAAACTCGGGCCCACTGTCTTTACCCGTGGCACGCATGGTCGCCACTTCTTCGATCAGTTCATCACGGGATGGCAGGAACTCATGCAACGGCGGGTCCAGCAGGCGGATGATGACCGGCAGGCCGTCCATCGCCCGGAAGATACCGTGGAAGTCCTCACGCTGAAGCGGGAGCAGTTCCTCATCCAGCACGCGGTTGAAATCTTCTTCGGTTTCAGCCAGTACAGCCTTCTGGAAGATGACGGTACGCTCACCGAGGAACATATGCTCAGTACGGCACAGGCCGATACCCTGCGCGCCATAGCTGCGGGCACGAATGGCCTGGTCGGGGTCATCGGCGTTGGCCCATACCATCATACGGCTGATCTCATCAGCCCAGCCCAGCAGCGTCTTGAGTGCGGGCTGTTCATCGAAGGACGGGGCAACGGTCGGCATCGCACCGAGGAACACGCGGCCCGTGGCACCATCAAGAGAAATGGTGTCGCCAGCCTTGACGGTCTCGCCGTGTGCAACGAAGAAGCCTTCCTTCAGGTTGATGCGGATGTCCTCACAGCCAGCGACGCACGGTGTACCGAGCTGGCGGGCAACCACAGCGGCATGGCTTGTCGCGCCGCCGTGCTGCGTCAGGATACCTTTAGCGGTCAGCATGCCGTGGACATCGTCGGGGGTTGTTTCCGGGCGCACGAGAATAACGGACTTGCCTTCTTCCTTGGTCAGGCGTTCGGCATCATCGGCGGTGAAAACCACCTCACCAACGGCGGCACCCGGTGAAGCATTGAGGCCCTTCGCCAGCACTTCAGCGGCGTTGAGTGCTTCCTCGTCGAAACGCGGATGCAGCAGCATATCGATCTGCCCCGGTTCAACGCGCATCACGGCTTCTTCCTTCGTGATCAGCCCTTCTTCCACCATGTCAACGGCGATGTTGACAGCGGCGGCGGCGGTGCGCTTGCCATTACGGGTTTGCAGCATGAACAGCTTACCATTCTCGATGGTGAACTCCATGTCCTGCATATCGCGGTAGTGGGTCTCAAGGCGCTTGCCGATATCGGCAAACTGCTGGTAGGTTTCAGGCATTTTTTCGGAGAGTTCGTTGATCTCAATCGGGGTACGGGCACCGGAAACAACGTCTTCGCCCTGTGCGTTGAACAGGAACTCACCGTAAAGGGACTTCTCGCCGGTCGAGGGGTTACGCGTGAACGCAACACCGGAGCCGGAGTCCCAGCCCACGTTACCAAAGACCATCGCCATGATGTTGACGGCGGTACCGAGGGAGTGGTCAATGCCGGTGGCGTTGCGGTAGTCAATGGCGCGTTTGCTGTTCCATGACTTGAACACGGCCTCGGTTGCCAGCTTGAGCTGCTCGGTCGGGTCCTGCGGGAACTCGGTGCCGGTCTCGGACTTGATCAGCTCCTTAAAGGTATCGACGCATTTCATCCAGCCTTTAGCGGTGACATCCGGGTCGGCGTCCACGCCTTCACTGGTCTTGATATCGTCGATCAGTTCTTCGAACAGAAGGCCGTCGATATTCAGCACAACCTTGCCAAACATTTGCACGAGGCGGCGGTAAGCATCCCAGGCAAAGCGTGGGTTTTCGGTCTTCTCGGCCATCGCCAGTACGGACTGGTCATTGAGGCCGAGGTTCAGGATGGTATCCATCATACCCGGCATCGAGAACCTCGCCCCGGACCGCACCGAAACCAGCAGCGGGTCCTTGGCATCGCCAAAGTCACGCCCCATCTTCTTGTTCAGTGAGTCCATTGCGGCGAGTTCTTCTTCCCACAAGCCTTTGGGGAAGCCCTCCTCAGCGAGGTAGGCGAGGCAGGCTTCGGTGGTCACCGTGAAGCCCGGGGGCACCGGCAGCCCGGCACGGCTCATTTCAGCCAGGTTGGCACCTTTGCCACCCAGCAGGTCGCGCATTTCGGCGTTCCCTTCCTCGAACTCATAAATCCACTTAGTCATCGCATCCTCCCATGGTTGTGTGTATCTGCGATTCAGTATGGGTATCCATAGTGTTAGCTTATCAAACTTTCTTTATCGGTAGAGCCACCGCAAACAGAGTGTAGTGGTTCTACTGGGATAACGTCTTGAAGCCCTGTCCTGCCGGGTCGGACCGCCATGAGGCAAGTACCTTCATGTAGTTGGCACGCTCGAAGGCATCCGGGTCGGCGACGTTCTGCTGGCTCATGCTGCCCTGCATCTGCTCGATGGACGTGTATTCATGGTCGGTCATCCAGTGGATCAACTCGTCCAGTATTTCGGTCAGACGCTCAGGCCCATAGCGCAGCAGTTCCGATGCCATGTATGAGACCTTGGCCCCGGCCATCATGCTCTTGAGTACGTCCTCGTAGGTATGAACGCCGCTGGTAATGGCGAAATCCGCATCGATCTGGCCGTAGAGCATGGCCGTCCAGCGCAGTGGCAGCCGCATCTCGAACTGGGTGCTCAGCATCAGGTGCGGAGTCACGTTCAGCCCTTCGATGTCGATATCCGGTTGGTAGAAGCGGTTGAACAGTACCAGCCCATTGGCACCGGCATCAACAAGCTGTTTCATCATGTTACCGGGCGCGCTGAAGAACGGGCTGAGCTTCACGCCCAGCGGCAGCGAAACCGCGCCGCGCACGGCCTTTACGATATCGACATACAGGTTCTCGATCTCGGTGCTGGTCATCGACACATCGGCTGGGATGTAGTAGATGTTCAGTTCCAGCGCATCAGCACCGGCTTCGGCGATCTGGCTGGCGTAGTCGATCCAGCCGCCTACCGAAACACCGTTCAGGCTGGCGATCACGGGGATGTCGGTCTTCTCTTTGATCTCACGGATCAGGTTCAGATAGCGTTCACTGCCGTTGTTGTACATGCCGAGATCGGGGAAGAAGTCCAGCGATTCGGCAAAGGCATCGGTGAAGTAGTTCAGGTGATGGTCGAGCTGGTGGCTCTCCAGCGCAATCTGTTCTTCAAACAGGGAGTAAAGCACCACGGCAGAGGCCCCCGCATCTTCCAGCTTCTTGATGCTTTCGATGTTCTGCGTCAGCGGTGACGAGGACGGAACCAGCGGGTTCTTGAGCTTTAATCCCATGAAGTCAGTTGTCAGATTCATGTGGGTCTCCGTTGTATGCTAAGAAACGAGCGAAAGAAGGGCGGCAGCACTGCCGCCCCTTCGGGCTGTACCTAGTTAGTCACCTGTGGCGGGTTCTTCATCGGGCTTGGTGGCGGCCATTTGCTTGTACTTGGCCCATTTCTCAACAACGAGGGCCTGCGCCTGCTCGGCAAAGAGGGCGGCGGCTTCCGGGTTGCTGCTTTGCAGCATCCGGTAGCGGGTTTCGTTGTAGATGTAGTCGGTCAGCGGACGCTTCGGGTCACGCGAGTCAAGCTGGAAGGGGTTCTTGCCCTCGTCAACCAGGCGCGGGTCGAAGCGGAACAGCGGCCAGTGTCCGCTTTCCGTCGCCAGCTTTTGCTGGTCGAGACCCTTTGCCATGTCGATGCCATGCGCAATACAGTGTGAGTAGGCGATGATCAGGGACGGGCCATCGTACGCTTCCGCTTCCTTGATGGCCTTCACGGTCTGGGCATCGCTGGCACCCATGGCGATCTGGGCAACATAGACGTTGCCATAACTCATCGCCATCATGCCGAGGTCTTTCTTCGGCGTGGGCTTGCCGCCCGCAGCGAACTTGGCTACAGCGCCCAGCGGCGTGGCTTTGGAGGCCTGGCCGCCGGTGTTGGAGTACACTTCGGTATCGAGGACCAGCACGTTGACGTTGCGCCCACTGGCGAGGACGTGGTCCAGGCCACCGTAGCCGATGTCATATGCCCAGCCGTCACCACCGATGATCCACACGTTCTTCTTAACAAGGTAATCCGCAACGGCCCGCAGGTCGCGCATCTTCGGGCCTTCCTTGCCCGACATCGCTTCCTTGAGGGCGGCCACGTATTCGCGCTGCTGTTCGATCTCGGCGTCGGTTTCCTGTGGATTCGCGAGGATGGATTCGACCAGCCCTGCATCGAACTCGCCCGACAGTAAGCTCAGCAATTCATAGGCGTAACCCGTCTGTTTATCGACCGAAACGCGCATCCCCATACCGAATTCGGCGTTATCCTCGAACAGCGAGTTGGTCCATGCCGGGCCGCGCCCTTCGGCGTTGACTGCCCAGGGATGAGTCGGCAGGTTGCCGCCGAAGATGCTGGAGCAGCCGGTTGCGTTGGCGATGATGGTGCGGTCGCCAAACAACTGCGTGACCAGCTTGATGTACGGGGTTTCGCCGCAGCCAGCACAAGCGCCGGAGAATTCAAACAGCGGTTGAAGGAGCTGCACGTTCTTGACATTGTTCCATTGCAGCCCATCCACGCGCGGATACTCAGGGATGCTTTCGAAGTAATCCCAGTTCTCGCGCTCACGGTCACGGATATCGAGGATCGATTCCATGTTGATGGCCTTGAGTCCGGCCTGGCTCTTGTTCTTGGCCGGGCACACCTCAACACACAGCGTACAGCCAGTGCAGTCCTCGGCTGAAACCGCCAGCGTGTATTTCTTGTCATCAAAGTCTTTCCAGCGCGGGTCGGCACTGAGGAAGCTCCCCGGCGCATCGTCCAGGTAGCCCTCATCGTACACCTTGGCGCGGATGACGGCATGCGGGCAAACCAGCACACACTTGCCACACTGGATGCAGACTTCGGGGTCCCATACCGGGACTTCAAGCGCGATGCCGCGCTTTTCCCACTGCGTCGTAGCGGCGGGGTAGGTGCCGTCTTCGGGCAGCATACTGACCGGCAGTGCGTCACCACGCCCGGCGATGATCTCGGCGGTCACTTCCCGCACGAACGCGGGAGCGTGTGCCGGGACGGTCTCACGCATGCCGATACCGCTGTTTGCGGCACCCGGCACCTCGACCTGGTACATATTGTCAACGGCGGCGTCAACGGCGGCAAAGTTGGCCTGAACGACGGCCTCACCACGCTTGCCGTAGGTCTTCTTGATGGCACCCTTGATCTTGGCGATGGCCTCATCCTGCGGCAGCACCCCGCTGATAGCGAAGAAGCACGCCTGCATGATGGTGTTGATACGGCTGCCGAGGTTCAAGTCACGCGCCAGTGAGTAGGCGTCGATAACGTACAGGTTCAGGCCCAGGTCAATGATGCGTTCCTGCACGGCCTGCGGGATGTAATCCCACACTTCGTCAGCCGGGTAGGGGCTGTTCAGCAGGAAGGTCGCGCCCGGGGCAGCCTTAGCCAGCACGTCATAGCGATCCAGGAACCCGAACTGATGGCAGGCCACAAAGCTGGCCTGCTGGATCAGGTAGGTACTCTTGATCTCACGCGGGCCGAAGCGCAGGTGCGAGATCGTACGTGCGCCGGATTTCTTCGAGTCGTACACGAAGTAGCCCTGCGCGTAGAAATCGGTTTCTTCACCGATGATCTTGATCGAGTTCTTGTTTGCGCCGACTGTACCGTCGGAGCCAAGCCCCCAGAACAACGCCTCGACTACACCGTCAGCCTTAATCTTGAAGCTCGGGTCGTACTCAATGCTGGTGAAGGTCACGTCATCGATAATACCGACCGTGAAGTGGTTCTTCGGGGTGTCGTTGCTCAGTTCATCGAACACACCCTTGACCATCGCCGGGGTGAATTCCTTCGAGGACAGGCCATAGCGGCCACCGATCAGAACCGGCAGGTCGCTGATTTGCCTGCTGCTGAACGCTTCGTTGACGGCGGTCAGCACGTCCTGGTACAGCGGCTCGCCGGATGCACCCGGTTCCTTGGTGCGGTCCAGCACAGCGATGGCCTTGACCGTCGGGGGCAGCATCTGCACGAAGGCCTTGGCTGCAAACGGACGGTACAGGCGCACCTTCAGCACGCCAACCTTCTCGCCCTGCCCGGTAAGGTATTCGACGGTTTCTTCGGCGGTCTGGCAGCCGGACCCCATCAGCACAATGACGCGCTCGGCGTCGGGGGCACCCATGTATTCAAAGATGCGGTATTGGCGGCCCGTCAGATTGGCGAATTCATCCATAATGGTCTGGACGACTTCCGGGGCGTTGTCGTAGTAAGGGTTGACCGTCTCACGCGCCTGGAAGAACACGTCGGGGTTCTGCGCGGTGCCGCGCACCTTGGGGGCGTCGGGGGTCATGGCGCGGCTGCGATGGTCGTAGACCATCTCGTCGTCGATCATGGCGCGGATGACTTCGTCACTCAGCATTTCGATCTTGCTGATCTCATGTGAGGTGCGGAAACCGTCAAAAATGTTGAGGAATGGCACGCGCGTCGCCAGCGTGCTGGCCTGTGCGATCAGCGCCATGTCGTGCGATTCCTGTACGGAGTTGGCAAACAACTGCCCCCAGCCAGTGCCACGGGCGGCCATCACGTCACTGTGATCACCAAAAATGGAGAGGGCTTGCGCGGCCACGGAACGCGCCGCGATATGGAACACGGTCGGGGTGAGTTCCCCTGCGATCTTGTACATATTGGGCATCATCAACAGCAGGCCCTGGCTGGCGGTGAAGGTGGTCGTCAGCGCGCCCGCCTGAAGCGAGCCATGCACCGCACCGGCGGCACCACCTTCAGCCTGCATTTCGACCACATCAGGCACGGTGCCCCAGATATTGGTCCGACCCTCAGAGGTCCACTGATCCGCCCATTCGCCCATTGGTGACGCCGGGGTAATGGGGTAGATCGCGATCACCTCATTGGTCTTATGTGCCACGTATGCCGCGGCTTCATTTGCATCGAGGGTTGCGATTTTACTTTCCACGATTTGGTTTCTCCCACATGCTCGGGGTTGTTTAAACCCGGAAGACATAAAGACACTTCAGCACGGAATCCCCCGGCTGAAGGTCACCCATAGATTATATTCGATCCTTCTAATCTTGAAGTGATTTACGTCATAATCCATCAATGCAAAACGTTATTTATGCCCTTTTTTGTCGTATTTAGCGGGTGATCCTGAGTACACTCGTGAATTTTGATGCTGCCTGGCATCATCTGCCTGATGTTGACGCATTGGGTCGGGTTCCTTACAAAGCCGGCAGTTCCGGAGTCAGTGGCAAGTGGAACGCACATGACACTGATGCTAATTCAACGCAGGAATCAAGCCATAGATTTATTGTATGATCGAGGGTGGCGGAGACTCCAGGGCAAACCGCCCTGCCCACCGCCTCACCGCCTCCTTCCTCTCGAATTGCCTCGGGACGTTATGGTATAATCCACCGATACAAACGACAGCGTGTAAGAGGGAATGATGGCGTTACGAGAGATTGTGTATATTGGTGACCCTGTGCTGCGCAAAAAGGCGATGCGCGTGCGGGATTTTGACGATGATCTGCGTACAATGCTGGATGACATGGCCGAGACCATGATCGCGGCACCGGGCGTGGGGCTGGCTGCCCCGCAGATCGGCGTGAGTCAGCGTGTGATCGTGGTTCGCCTGCCGGATGATCCCGAATCGCAGGAGGAATACGGCGATCTGGCCGGGGTGCTGTTCGAAGTGATCAACCCCGAGATCATCAAGCACGCACGCACCACCATTGACGGCATTGAGGGCTGCCTCTCAATTCCTGGCTATCTTGGCGAGGTGGACCGCTTCACCGCCGTCACCGTGCGCGGGCAGGACCGCCACGGCAAGGAGATTCGCATCAAGGCCCATGACTGGCTGGCCCGTGTTTTCCAGCATGAGATCGATCATCTTGAAGGCGTGCTGTTTATCGATATTGCCAACGAAGTGTGGGAACCGCGCTCGCTGGAAGAAGACGCACAGGAAGAACCTGCCGAGTAAATCGGCGGGACCCTCCTTGCTTTTTACTCAGGATTTACGCACAGATGACACCCCCTAATCGCCTGCCGCCTCCATCGATGCCTTCCCCATCTGCTCGCGCCATTCCCCGACCCAGCCGGGCAGATCACGCAGCAGCCGTTCGACGCGCCAGAAGGCCAGCGCCGCCATGCCATGCGCAAACACCGCGAACACCGGCGGGAATTCGTGAGTGTAGTAAATCCAGCACAGCCGTGTCGTGCCCCATAGTTCGAGGAAGTACCCCAGCCCGACCCCGGCCACGAACACGAACAGCGCCATACGCACGTCCTGCGGGTCGATGGCGATCAGCACACACATGATGACCGCCATGATGGTCAGCGACTGGTCGATGGTGGGCCACACGAAGGGCATCATCAGCGCGAAGAACACCCCCATCGAGATGACATAGGCCCCGGTCAGCCAGCGTCCATCGAGGTCTTCGCGGATCAGCCAGTTCAGCCCGCGTGCCAGCCGCGTGATGGCAAGGCTGGCAATCGGCCATGCCGGGATGATCCACAGCGGCGGGCGCTCCTTGGTGTAATACACCCACAGTTCGGTTTGCGTGCCCCAGCTTTCGATCACCAGCCCGCCCCAGAACGCCACGAACACGATCAGCCAGTCCACGCGGATATCGGCATCGGCCATCAGCAGCAGCGACATCACCGCGAATATCCCGATCAGCAGCCAGTCGATGTACAGCCACCACTCACCGCTCCAATCCACGTAGGAGAGGTATTCCTCGGCCAGCGGCCACCACACGTACACGATCAGCCCACAGGTCAGCAGGAAAGCCCCCATCATCCATGCGCTGGTGCGGTTCCAGTGCAGGGCACCGGTTAGTTTCTTGATCCACACGGTCATCAGGTCTTGATCTCCTTCCGCCCCCCATTGTAAACGTTCACGCGGATATGCCAAGCAGCAGCATCTGTACCGGCACCCCCTGTGCCGCGTTGCGGCTTCCCTCCCCCTTGCCAGCGCACTATCGACGATGGTGATATAATCGCGTTAAGACTAAAACGGAGAAGAAACCCTTGCTGGACCAGATACTCGATTTGATCGCACTGCCGCCGGGCAGTCTGGTCTATCACTTCATCATATTGTTCGCCATTGAGGCCGCCCTCGCCATGGCCTTCGGCCAGTGGATGCGGGATCGCGCCAGCGGCACGGCACGCCTGTGGATCGCGATTTCCGTGATCTTCGCGGCGCGTATCTTCCTGCTGCTGGCCGCCCTTGCCACGTGGCAGGGCCTGCTCCCTCGTGATGTCCTGATCCCACCTGTTGAGCGCTTCGTCGATACCGCCACCGTCATCGGGCTGTTCTGGGCCTTCATCACCATGGATGACCCCGAAATGTTCGGTCGCAACTTCGTTCCCGATGTGGTTGCCGTAGCGATGATGGGTGTCGGCCTGATTGCCCTGCTGGGGACCTATTACTTCTGGTCCTCATCACAGGGCGTGACGTTCAACGGCCTGTGGATCGATATCATCTGGGCGGTGTCGCAGGTTGTCATGATCGGCGTCGGGCTGTTGTGGATGCTGACCCGTATTCGCTACGTCTATGACGGTGTGCTGAAGGCCACCATGCTGATCATCATCGGCGCGTCCGCTGTTTACCACCTGATCGATCCCAATTACGGTGATGTCGCCGCCGCGCTGCGGCTGGGCCAGATCGTCGCCATGCCGATGCTGGCTGCGGTCGCCTATCGTCATGTCGTCGAGCAGCTTCTACATTGGGACGAGTTCATCCCGACCAGCATCCAGCCGCAGGCCAATGTGGCAACCAGCCCCTCGGTGCGCGTGCCAACTATGGAAAGCAAGGTGCCGCAAGAGATTCCACCCGGTGTTTATGATGAAACCATCAAGTCACTGACACCCATCCCCGAAGCGGATGAGGACCAGCAGCTGTCGCCGGAGCCGCTGGTCACGGAAGTGGTTGAATCCATCGGCCTGATGATCGGCACCCTCTCCGCTGCTGACATTGTCCGGCAGGCCCCGCGCGCCGTGGCAACCGCCCTGCACGCCGATGTCGCAATGCTGGCCGTGGTCAACGATTCCATGGAGCAGGCCGCCATCGTGGGCGTCTATGACAACATCTCCCAAAGCTTCCTTGATGAAAGCATCATCGACCTTTCCGAGCATCCCACCATCACCAGCGCGCTGGGCCGTCTCAAACAGATGAAGCTGACCACCAGCCGCAACGCGCAGGAACTCCAGGATATCTACGACCGCGTCGGTATCACTCACATTGGCCCCGCTTACATTGAACCACTGACCCAGGATGACCAGCGCATCGGCGTGCTGATCGTCGGCCTCCCCTATTCAGGCCGTCAGCTTAGCGAGGGTGAACGCAACCTGCTCGACCGGCTGGCCTCGCTTGTCACATCGGCCATGCTCAGCGTCGAAAAGCATGAGGACCTGCTGGAGGAGAGCCAGCAGTCACTGGCATCAGAGTCGGCACGTATGGTGTCCCTCTCTGATGAACTCACCGCGCGCAACGCCGAGCTTAACGAAATGCAGCGCAAGATGGAGGAGATGAAGGCCTACGTGCGCGATGCGTATCGCCGCACCGAGGAGGCCGACAACCTCCGCCAGGAATATGAGCAGCTGAAGCAGGCCATGGGTGAGCTTGAGGCCCTGCGGCATGAGAATGATGCCCTTGCCGCCCGCATTGATGATCTCGCCGAGGGAGCAACCCCCGACGAGGCTGACGAGCTAAAAAAAACGCTGAATGACCTTGAGGCCGAGAACGTCCGGCTTCAGGCCGAGGCTGAGCGTGTCAATGAGCTTCAGCAGGAGCTTGAGAAGGCCCGCTCTGATTTCGCTCAGACCGATGCCTATGCTGCGCGTACCGAGATTATCGCGCTGCGTGCCCGCCTCACTGAAGCGACCATCAGCCAGCAGGAAGTCAGCTTTCTGCAGGAGCAGTTAGCCGCCAAGGCCCGCGATATCGTCATGATGCAAACCCGCCTGATGGAGGCGCAGGCCGTCGCGGAGGCCCTGCGAGAGCAGATCAACCTCGGCATTGGCAGCTCCCGCAATATGCAGTCGCTTCAGACCCAGATTCAAAATCAGCAGAATGAACTCGACGCCCTGCGCAAGGAACTGATGACTGCCCAGGACGAGGCCGGTATCGGCCCTGTTGAACGTGCCATCCAAAAGGAGATCGATGCTAACGACCGCGCCGCCATGACGCAGCTTGAAGCCCAACTGGCGGAACGCGGTGCGTTGATCAATGCGCTGGAAAAACAGCTTTCCGATAAATCCCGCGCTATCATGGACCTCCGTGAGCAGTTGACCGAGATCGAGCCTGCACTGCGTGATGTCGAGCGGCAGCTTGCCAGCAAGAATGCCGAGGTCGAGCGGCTCCAAACCAGCCTCGACAACACGCAGTTGGAGGCCCAGCACAGCATCGAGGCGATGAACAGTGCTGCCCAGCGCGGCGAGCAGGAGAAAGTTGAGGAATACCGCGTACAGGTTGAGGACCTCCGCAGGCAGATTGAGGAGAAGACCAGCGCCATCCAACTACTGGAAAGCCAGTTAGATTCGACCCGGGTATCCATGCAGGACCTTGAGAACCAGCTTTCCGAAGCCAATACCGCTGTTGAAAGTGCTATCGGTGATGGCGGCGAACCGGATTCTCACGATGAGGTCATCGCCTCGATTGCGCAGGAACTCCGCACGCCGATGTCCTCCATCATCGGCTATACTGATGTTCTTCTGCGCGAGCAGGTTGGCATCCTCGGATCACTTCAGCGCAAGTTCCTTCAGCGTGTTAAATCCAACACCGAGCGCATGGGTGCCCTGCTCGATGATCTGATCCGTGTCACCACCATGGACCGTGGGCGCTGGCACATGACCGCCGAGAAGGTCGATATCGTGTATGCCTTCGAGGAGACGATGACCAACCTCGCTAACCAGTACCGCGAAAAAGGCCTGACTGTACGGATGCTGTTTGCCGAAGGAGTGCCCGCTGTTACCGCCGATACCGACTCCATCCTCCAGATATTCAACCACCTGATGCTGAACGCTGCGCTGGCTTCCCCCGTGCAGGGCGAAGTGCAGATCACCATCACCGCAGATCAGGGCCGGGTGATGGATGTTGATGGCGGCCCGCTTGAGGCCCCCTGCGTTCATATCACTGTCGAGGATTCGGGGCGGGGCGTCGATGAGGCTGATATCGAGCGCGTGTTTGCCCGCAAGTACCGCGCCGACAACCCCCTGATCGAGGGCATTGGTGATACCGGTGTGGGGCTGGCACTTACGCAGGCATTGATTGAATCACATTACGGGCGTATCTGGTTGGAGAGCAGCAGTGGGGCGGGCACGACCTTCCATGTGCTGCTGCCGCTTGAGCCACCGGGCGGGAACGGTGCTGCATGAAAGGCAGCCTCAGTCAGCAGATCATCGCCGGGGCGGCCATTGTGCTGGTCGTGACTGCCACGCTGGCGGGCGGCCTGCTGCTGGCATGGACAGAACTCCCGGCAGCCCCGGTGGAGCGTGTCACGCCGACCCGCCCCATGGCGACCCTGACACTGATCATTCGCACCGGTGAGCCGGTCCAGCCACCGGCTGCAACCACCCGCCCTGTTGAGACGGAGAGCCAGCCCCCGTCAACAACACCAGTTGCAACGGTCACGACATATCCAACGGCGGTGCTGCGGCCCACCCGTACACCCGCATCCAGTGGCGGAAGCAATGCCGGGCCTGCCCCCGTTCTGCCCAGCGATACCCCGCTGCCCCCATCACCCACGTCTGGCCCCGTAGTGGATACGACCGCCACGCAGACCGCCACCGATGGCCTGTGCCGTGACATGAATTCCGTCATCACGTCGCCTGCCGTGGGTGCCGTTCTCCGGGGTGAGCAGGCGTTTTATGGCTCGGCCATCCGGCAGGATTTCAGTTACTACAAGCTGGAGATTCGGCACGAGGGTACCACCACCCCCGCCGATTTCATCACGTTTTACACCGGCGAAACCGCCGTGCAGAACGGCCTGCTGGGCACCCTGCTGACCCCGGCCTTCACCGACGGCCAGTACTGGGTCCGCCTCACCGTGGTTGACGCCACGGGTAATTACCTCGAACGCTGCTCGATCCTGTACATCATCGATAATTAGCGGCCCGGTTCATCATCGTATGGTTCTTCATTCTCATCGATGTCATTGTATTGCTCATCGTACTCGTCAAAGTACACCTCGTTTTCGTCGTATTCCTCATCGTAGCCGTCCTCGCCCTCATGGGCATCGACCACCATGATCTGCTCGTCATCATCCGGGGCATCACCACCGCCGTTGGCGTGATTCCCCATCAGGAAGAACACCAGCCCGAACCCGGCCACAGCAAAGCCCAGCACCATCAGCAGCGTGGGCAGCAGCGCTGCGATCCCCGTCGGGGCCACATCATTTCGATCCAGCGTGATCGGCCCGACGGGTTCCGCCACCTCCTCGACGGCCTCGGTTGGTGCCACATCACCCTCCGCGACCTCTTCCGGTGTCTCGGTCGGTGCCGCTTCGGTCGGCGGGGCTTCCGTTGGTGCCATCTCGCCCCCTTCAGCGGCTTCCGGCGTGTCCGTCGCCGCAAGCGTAGCGGTCGCGGTCGCGGTAGCCGTGGGCGGTGTGGTGGCAGTTGCAGTCGGGATCGCAGCGGTGGTCTGTGTCAAGGCGATACCGGGGTCCGGTGTGGGCGGCGTACCCCCCTCCTCCACTGTCACGCCCGGCGGCGTCTCATTGAGCGGATCAGCCAGCCCGTCTTCCACCAGCAGCCACGGCTCACCACCGATCAGGCAGTCATAGACCGGGTCGTTGCATTCCGCGCCCGGCACCGCGACGCGGTACTCACCGCCTGCAGGTGTGACGGTCCACTGGTGGCCGTGGATGTCATACAGCGTCGCTGATTGGGACCGCGCCGTGACGATCAGCGTGGCGTCGTTCTCGGTGGCAGCCCATACCACATGCGTCACCTTGTCCTCGAATGTCAGCCGCACGTAATCGATCAGCGGGAAGGTTTCCTCATCGACACGCCGCGCGTACACGAATCCGCTGAACTGCTCTGTCACCAGTTGATAAGCGCCGTATGCCGGGCGCTGGCTGCCATCGTCGCGCAGCAAACCGAAGGCCTGCCCGTCATCGGCCTCAAGATCATCGACCATACGATAGGTCGCAATCCGCGCGAAACGGTTGGCCGAGAAACCCAGCGCATAGGCCTGCACGATGAACGATGCCTGCTGATCCAGTGTCACGTTAGGGTATTCCCGGAAGTCGAGGGCCTCATCATACACCTGTGGATCGACCGCTGGGCGGGCGTTGGTTTCGTTGATCCATACTTCTTTGAGCGGGATGCTGCGCTGCCGCATCACCACGAAGTGGTTACCCACCTGCGTGTACAGTTCTTCAGGCGATCCAAACACATGCACCGTCGAGACATCAAAGTAATGATCGTTGGCTTCCGCCGTCGGGTCATCGACCACCACCTCGATGAAGCTGGCAAACCACGTCGGGTCGAACTTGCCCAGCCCGCCGAGGTGAATCTGCACGTTGGGGTTGGCCTCGTTGGCAACCAGGTAGGCCGTCTTGACCAGTTGGTAGTAATCCTCGATATCGCCTTCCCATTGGTGGCCGGGCAGTGTCGAGGGGATATCCATATCGCGCCAGATCACGTAGCGGTTGACCCCGCGTGCTGAGTAATAACTGACGGCCTGCCGCACGAACGCGGCCCATGCATTGCTGGCCGAACTTACCGGCTGATACAGGCCGTTCGGCACCCCGACGCCGGGCGTGCCATCGGTGGCCCATGCAGGTGTCCCGATCAACACCATCACCACCTCACGGTTGATGTCCTGTGACTGCGAAATCCACTCGTTGAGGTCCGCATCCGGTTCCCACTGCCCGGCAGCCCCCGGTTGAACCTCGTCCCAGTGCAGCGTCACGATCTCCCAGCTTGCCCCGGCATTATAGGCGGCCTGCCCGGCATCTATCGCATCGACAATGCCAAAGCGATTATCCCCCGATGGTGCATGGACGGGTACGGCACGGGCCTGCTGGCCTGCCGGGATCAGCAGCATCCCGGCCAGCGCCAGGCTGGCCGCGATTAACATTCGGTGCAGGTACTTGCTTATGGATTTCACAAAGCGTCCTTGGATTCTCTGGTGGCGGCTTCTGCCGGGCGGATATCGCGGATGTGGATATCAATTCGCTGTGAGCCACGCCACTCGCTGGTTTCAAGCTGGTACGCCACATCGACGCGCCCCGGCAGGGCATCGCTCAGATGGCCCATGCGGAACGCGATGGCGTCAAGGGTGGTGGGGCCGCTGGTAAGCTTCAGCCGCAGGTGCCGCCCCTCATCCCCCACCGTAACCGGTTTGTCTGCCATGATACCGCGTGATACGAACATAGGAGAGGGATTGCCCTCCCCGGTAGGTTGTAAGACCTCAAGGCCCTGCATCAATGCCGGTGTGATCTCATCCAGGGTCAGCACCGTATCGATGTTGATCTGCGGGGTCAGGTCACGCCCGGCAAGCTGATCCTGCGCATACTCGATCAGCCGGTCACGCAGTGCATTGATATGCTCGTTTGACACGGTGAACCCCGCCGCAGCGGCATGACCACCGTAGCGGATCAGCAGGTCGTCGCAGTGTTCCAGCGCCTGCGTGATATGAAACTCCGGGATGCTGCGGCATGACCCGTGGCTCTCCTCCTCGCCCATCTGCACCACCACCGACGGGCGGTAATGCGTATCAGTCAGGCGGCTGGCAACCAGCCCCACCACGCCCTGCTCAAAGCGCGGATCAGCAGCGAATAGCAGCGCCCTGCTTTCATCGTAGCCGCCCATTTCCGCCTCGGCGATAGCCTGCATGTCGCGCGTTTTCTGCTGCCGTTCACGGTTGATGCCGTTGATCTGTTCGGCCAGTGACAAGGCCTGATCGCGCGTTCGTGCCGAGAGTAGTTGGTAGGCCAGCATCGCCGAGGCCAGCCGCCCCGCCGCGTTGATGCGCGGGCCCAGCACAAAGCCAATCGTGCTGGCGGTGATCTCACCGGGCTTGACCTTCGCCACCTTGTACAGCGCCAGCAGGCCCGGTCGCCGCGTTTGGTTGAGCCGCTCCAGCCCTTTGATGACCAGCCCCCGGTTTTCCCCTGCCAGCGGCATGATGTCGGCCACGGTGCCAATCGCCACGAACTCCAGCCAGTCTTCGGGCCGCCAGTCCTGGTGCCGGAAGCCGCGCCGCTGCGCCTCCATAAAGAGCGCCTGTACCACCTTGTACGCCACCCCGACCCCGGCCAATCGCTTTTCAGGGTATGGGCAGTCGGCCTGCTGCGGGTTGATCACGGCATAGGCGGGCGGCAGGTCCGGCCCGACGCTGTGATGATCGGTGACGATGATATCCAGCCCGGCCCGGATGCCGTCGGCCACCTCCTGTACTGCCCGGATGCCGCAGTCCACGGTGATCACCAGCCTGACACCCTGTGCAGCCAGCCCTTCGAGTGCGGGGGTGTTCAGCCCGTAGCCCTCATCGACACGGTCCGGGATGTAGGCCTGCACCTTTGCGCCGAGGTGTTTCAGCACCCCGGTCAGCAGCGTCGTTGAGGTCACGCCGTCCGCGTCGAAGTCACCATACACCGCGATCTTTTCCTTATGCCGGATCGCCATGCGGATACGGTACACGGCCTCGGCCATGCCCTTCATGCGGAACGGGTTGTCATCACCCTCGTACAGCGCAAGGAAGCCTTTAACGGCCTCGCTGTCACAGTAGCCACGCCCCCACAGGATACGCGCAGCCACGGGGTGCAAATCGTGCTGATCACACACCGCTTCGATGAAAGCGTCGGGTGCAGGGTCACGTTCAAGCCAGTGCATGGGCTGGATTTCAGTGGTCATCGTTTTGCGTGCCTTCTTTCAGGTTGGTTAGACTACCATGCTCGTCGATGCGCGTCAATTTGCTGCGCTGATCAGGTGGAATCCCACGGGGTTTCTCACTATAATCGCCCTTCGGATACCTTATTGGAAATGGTTGTTTAACAATGCGTTTATTTGTTGCCAGTGGCATTTTTGACCCCGAACCGGGTGGGCCTGCCACGTACTTACGACATTTTCTGCCGGAGGTGCAGGCCCACGGTCACGATGTGACGGTCCTCACTTTTGGCGATACCCCCATGCCGGATCGACCGTATCCGGTGACGTCCATCCCGCGCACCTCATACCTCAGCCGTCAATGGGCCTACTACAGGGCCGGTGCAGAACTATGGCCGGGCCACGATATTGCCTATGTTCACAGCGTCGGCCTGCCGCTGCCGCTTGATGCCTCCCCATGTGTGATCAAGGTCGTGGGCGATCCCGCGTGGGAACGCGCCATGAACAAGGGCTGGATTCCACCCGGTACCGATATTGATGACTTTCAGGCCGGGAACTACGGCCCAAAGGTTCTGCTGAACAAGCTCCTGCGAGATCGCTATGTGCGCGCCTGCGATCACGTGATCGTGCCCAGTACCTACCTCAAGAACATGGTAGCCAACTGGGGGGTCAGCCCGGAAAAGATCACCGTCATCTATAACGCCCTCCGTACCAACGACGTATTGGAGAACCTGACCCGGGCCGATGCCCGGGACCTGCTGGGCCTGCCCGCCGATGTGCCGCTGCTGTTCACCGCTGCCCGCCTGACCTCTTGGAAGGGCGTTGATCACAGTATCCGGGCGTTACAGCAGGTCCCCGATGTGCATCTCGTGGTGGCCGGTGATGGCCCGGTGCTGCCCGCCTTGACCGCACAGGTGGAATCGCTGGGCATGTCCGACCGCATTCACCTGATGGGGCGCATCCCGCGTGAGCGCATGGGCGTATACTACCGCGCCGTCGATTACACGCTCCTCTATTCCGGCTACGAGGGGCTGCCTCATGTTCTGCTTGAATCGCTGTATCTCGGCACGCCGGTCATCGCCAGTAATAAGGGCGGCAATCCCGAGGTCGTACGGCATGGTGTGAATGGGCTGCTTGCCCCCTATGTCGATGTCGATGCGCTGGCGAATACCATCAGACAGGCGTTTACCAACGGCCATCAGGCCCGCCTTTCCTCACAGACCGCCGTGGACCTTGGCCGCTTCCAGTGGCCGGACCTCGTTGCGCAGACGCTGGCCGTGCTGGCGGACCACGCATCCTGACCCGAAGGACCGTCTATGATCCGCCTTGGTCGCCAGAAAACCCGCTGCCCCGAATGCCTTGCCCCCATCTGGCTGCGCGATGACATCGAGCGCTGGTATCCCGTCACCTGCCCGGAGTGTCACACCGCCTTGCATGTCATTTCTGTGCGCCCCGTCGTCCTCGACTATCTGCCCGACCTGAGCGAAGATGACGCCGAAACCGAGGCCGATGAAGACGAGGCATGACAGCCCGGAGTACAACGAGCACGAGATCATAAGAGGCCGCCCGATACTGGACGGCCTCTCGTTCGCTTTCAGTATGGCACCCCATTAAATCCAGTGCCAACTCATTATTCCCGGTTCAGGTGCGGCCCGCACCTGATGGGGGTAAACCCCCAATAGGTTTTCGCATCTACGCCGACGCAGCCGCCCGCTTGACGGTATCGACATAGTGAAGCAGGTCACGGGCACTTTGCCGGGCAGATAGAGACTCCGCGCCCAGCATAGCCGTGATCTCCTCGACGCGGTCCTCGTCGGTGAGGGGGTAAACATGCGTGACGGTACGGTCGCCCTGCACGTCTTTTTGCACCTTGAAGTGCGTATCGCCGAACCCGGCCAACTGCGGCAGGTGCGTCACTACGAACACCTGGTGATTGAGCGAGAGGCCCCACAGTTTCTCGCCGACGATGGTGCCGATGCGCCCGCCGATCCCGGCGTCGATCTCGTCAAAGACCAGAGTGGGGGTTTCATCCGCGCGTGAGAGGTTGGTCTTAAGTGCCAGCATGATGCGCGAGGTCTCACCGCCGGAGGCGATGCGGGCCACGGGTTTGAGCGGCTCGCCGATGTTGGGCGCGATCAGAAATTCCACCCGGTCGATGCCGGACTCATCGAAGGCTACACGGTAATCGCCCACGGGCGCACCGTTGGGGTCGTCGATCTGTTCAAGCGCCACCGAGAACCGTGCATTTTCCATGCGCAGGTCAGCCAGTTCGGCCTCGACACCCTCGGAGAGCCGCCCCGCGACTTCAGCACGCGAGCGCGAGAGCGCGGCTCCGGCTTGCCCAATCTCGATGAGCAGTTGGGCTTCCTCAGCTTGCAGTTCCTCGATGCGCTCGCTGCTGTTCTCGATGGTAGCGAGTTCGGCAGTGGCGTCTTCGGCCTGCTGAAGCAGGCCCTCGAGCGTGTCACAGTGGTACTTCTTTTTCAGTTGATTGAGCAGCGCCAGCCGCGTCTCGATCTCCAGTAACCGTGCCGGGTCAAATTCGATCTGGTCTTCATAGGTGGAGAGGTCGCGGATGATTTCCTCGATCTGCACTGAGACGGTATCGGCCAGTTCAGCCAGTTGAGCTGCCGCCGGGTCGATGCGGGCCAGCCGGGCCAGCGCGGCAGCGGCCTCGGTGATGCGGTCGTTGACGGAGGCAGAGCCGTCGTCGCCAGCCACCAGCGCCCGGTACGCGGTTGATGACGCATCGGCCAGCGCCTCGGAACTGCCGAGGATACGCGCTTCTTCCTGCAAGGATTCATCCTCACCGGGTTTGAACTCCGGTGCCATGATCTCCTCGACCTTGAAGGTCAGCATTTCCACGCGCTGTGCGATGGCTTCGGCGTTGTTGATCAGGTGGTTGAGGTCACGGCGCAGGTTGTGATAGCGCTTTACCCGCCCGGCGAAGTCGTTCCGCTGTGGCATCAGCCCCCCGTAGCGATCCAGCAGGCCGATATGCGATGAAGCCTTCAGCAGCGAGAGGTGATCGGTCTGCCCATGAATATCGATCAGGCCGTCACTGATCTCCTGCAAGATGTTCAGGTTAACCGTCCGACCGTTGATGCGGTTGGTGTTGCGCCCGCTGCGCTTCATCTCGCGCGTCAGGATCAACACATCCGGGTCATCGCCGTGCAGGTCTTCCCGCTCCAATACCGCGTTAATACGGTCCCGCAGGGTTGAACCGGCCAGCACGAAGGTGCCTTCTACCAGCGAACGGTCAGCCCCGGCCCGGATGTCATCGGTTTCAGCGCGTGCGCCCATCAGCAGGGCCAGTGCATCAAGGATGATCGATTTACCTGCGCCGGTTTCGCCCGTCAGCACGTTGAAGCCGTTGGCGAAGTCGAGGCGCAGTTCATCAATGATCGCGAAGTTCTCTATCAATAATTCTGTCAGCATGGTCTTTTCCGTCACCATCCCCGGTTTAATCCACCGATGTGGAGTTTCTCAAATCCTCACGGGCAGCACACCCCGGCACATGTGTATCAGGCAGAGGGCGCTGCATCAGGTAATACCAGCGTCGGCCTTAACGCCCCAGCCGCAGACGGCCTACAGCTGTGCCCACAGCGAAACCGGCGAAAATCAGCCACGAGATCGGATTCGCTACGATCAGACTCGGCAGGGCACCTAGCCCCACCCCCGCTGCGACTGCTATCCAGCCGTAGCGGCTGCGCCGTTTGCCAACGGCTCGATACGCGATATCGGCCACGAATCCGCCCACGATTGGCCCGATGATGAATGACAGCCACCATGAGAAGAACCCGATCCGCCCCAGGATAAGCATCGCCACGAACGAGATCATCCCGCTTAACACCACGCTGACCGCCACCTGGACGGCGATATCGGTGGGCCTGGCGTTGAAGTACACCTTCTGCTGCCCTTTGACACACTCCTTGCAGCGATAGCCAACCGGCGTGCGCACCGCGCATTTCGTACACATTGGCCTCCCACACTTGTTACAGCGCAGCGAGGTTTCCGTTGATGGATGTACGGTGCAGTACATTATCTCATCTGTGGTAGTTGTTTCAGTTGCGGTCAAAATCCAATACCCCTGGTTCACATTTATACATCATTATGGACAGCCTGCCTGGGTTCCAGCCGGTCCAGCAGCGTATGGTAAAAGTAGGTCGGTTTGCCCAGCCGGATGAAGCGGCTCACATCGTTACTGGCCTCGATGTCGATGGTATCCTCATGCTCCATCTCGACCGTAAACTGTCCGTCCACGGTCAGTATCGCCTGGTGGTCGGTGTTGACATGCACACGGATGTGCGCGCCTTCTGACAGCACAATCGCACGGTTCAGTGTCAGGTGCGGTGCAATCGGCTGAAGCAGGATGTTGCGTAGTTCGGGCGGCAGGATCGGCCCGCCAGCAGCCAGCGCATAGGCCGTTGACCCTGTCGGCGTGCTGATGATCAACCCGTCAGCGGCGTAGGTCGTTAGGTAATCCCCATCGATTTCGGCACTCAGACGTACCAGGCGCGCCAGCGCACCCCGGCTGATTACGATGTCGTTCAACGCCAGGTATTCACCGATCTGAAGGTCGTGACGGTAAGCCCTGGCTCGCAGCATCATGCGCTTCTCAACCCAGTACTCGCCCGCCCACACCCGTGGGAACTGCTCGGCCCAGTCATTGGGTGTCACTTCCGAGAGGAAGCCCAGCCGCCCCATGTTGACGCCCATAATCGGGATGCCATACGCGGCGGCCATGCGGGCCGCCCGCAGGATAGAGCCATCCCCGCCGATCACGATCAGGAGGTCCAACCCCGGGATCATGGGGCGCACGCGCTCCTCGTCCCATGTCAGTGCGGTCTGCGTCTCGATGCCGCGCCCACTCAGCCACCCCGCGATTTGTTCAGCCAGCGGATGACTGGCCTCGATCATGGGATGATACAGGATTGCGACTCTTTGAAAGGTTTGTTCAGTTGCCTGCGTATTGCCGGCCTGTGTCATCAGCAGTGTCCCATCCGGTACACGAATCAGCACAGCGATTATACCCGTTACAGGCTCCCGGATCATTGGGAGCTTGATGCTGACCTGCTGCGATCTTAGCACACATGTGCTATCCCGCCACTTCAAAGGCCGATTCTTGTGAAATTTTAAGGTTGGGCCGCGCGGATCGTAGCTGAAACGTGGGCCATTCCCCCATGATCAGTTTGTCATCACTAGGATAACCGCTGGTTGATCCACATGGATTCAGGCTCCGTCACAAAACCCGCGGAATCCCGTGACAAAAGCACACTTTTGTCATTCCTTATTTGATACGAAACGGTCACAAATTCCGCGTGACAAAAGGTATCCATCGCGTAAAAACCCCGGAGTTCGCTATACTGAATGCAATTCAGACTTACCCATCAGATGAGGGGCCCGGATGACTCGACGCGCTTTACCGGCTGCTGCACTGCTGCTGGCACTTACCAGTCTCGCCTGCGGCACCCTGTCCACGACCGCCACCACACCGCAATCGGAGTACGTGGTTGTGACCGGGCAGCCAACCCAAACCCCCACCGAATCCGCATTCATCGAGACGCCAGCGGCGGAAGTGCTGGATGCACCGCCTCCGCTTGATGTGTGGCCGCTTACATCCGACTTGTTCTACCTCGGCACGGATGCCCGCCTGTACCGTCAGCCCTTGCTGGGTGACGAAACCACTGCTGCCCCGGTTACTCCGCCCAATGAACCTGTTCTTGATTTTGCCGTGGCCCCCGGTGGGGACTGGGTGCTGACGCGCACCGCTGATACTGTCTCGATCACCGGTATCGATGGGCTGCGCGGGCAGGTCATCGCACGGGATATCGGCGAACCGGGAACGGTTGGGCGTGCCTCAATGGCGTGGTCAGTGGATGCAGCCCGGCTGGCCTACGCAACCGGACGCGGCTTCCAGGTATACTATCGCGGCGGCGGCGCTGATTTCCGCGTGCAGGTCTTTGATGTCACAGAGGCCCCGGTCGATACGCTGTTATGGTCCCCGGATGGAGGCTGGCTGTACATGGCCCGCCTTGATGGCACCGCCGCGCTTTACGAGGCGGGTGAGTCCCTCAAGGCATGGGTTGAATTAGGGCCTGTGCACAGTGCGGAATGGACGCCCTCAAGCCAACTGGCGTTTGCTCCGGCGGATGGTGGGCTGGTGCTGCTGGCCCCGGACAACCTCGATTCACGGGCGTTTATTGTGCCTGCATCGCAGCGTGTGTCGCTGCCCACCGCTGCTGATGACAGTGCCCTGCGCTTCTTCATTCATGGCAATAGCTATGAGAATCCCGGTGTTCTGCATCAGTTGGTGCTGCCCGGCGGTACGCTGGAGCAGATCAGCACTACCGCTGTGTACACCGCCGGGCGTCGCTGGAACGGCAGCGCGACCCGGTTGATCGAGGTCCTGCAGAACGCCGGATTTTTGCTGGTTGATCCTGTCACAGGCGCACAGGGGATCGCCCCGGCGCTGACTCCACCTGCCGGGGTGCTGGCCTGGGCTGATGCACCGCCCGGCGAAGTTACCGGCGTCTCCATGGATCACGATCTGTATTTCCTTGCGCCGCAGGCCGGTATTACGCAGGTGTGGCGGCTGCCCTCCAATGGCGAAGCCCCCACACCTGTCACCCGCGAGCTGTCCAATGTGCTGGCTTACGACATCAGCCCGGATGGCACGCAGCTTCTCTATACCAGTGGTGGCGCGGTCTACCGGCAGGTGATTAACACCACCGATGTGGTCGAAGTGGTTCAGCTTTCCACCGATGCTGATAGTCGGCTCAGCACGCCGTCGTTCTCGCCGTCAGGTCGCCAGATCGCCTATGCCGATGGCGGCATCTGGGTACGTGATCTCGACACGCTGGCAACCCGCCGCCTGATCGCTGATGTTCAGCCACAAAGTGAAACCGACCGTCGTGTCGCCATTTACTCACATCCGCGCTGGTCCTCGGATGGCAACTGGCTGCTGGCAACCGTGACCTACACCAACGGCAGCGATCAGGTTTTGATCTCGGCAGCGGAGGAATACCCGCAGGCATGGACGCTCAGCACCTTCAACGCCTCGGGGAGCTGGAACCTGTACGGTGCAGCGCTGGTCTACTCACCGGGTGGCGGCATCGCTGAGGCCGGGCTGACCCAGGTCTTCATGCCGATCCCGAACGAGGACGGCAGCCCCGGCGAACCGGGGTTCGGGCGGCTGCTCAGCCTGCCTGTGGTCGATGTACAACCCCTCCCGGATGGCCGGTTGTTCCTGCTGCGCACGCCGGTCCCCGGCACATTGGGGCCGACCAGTGTCACCGTGTACAGCATCAGCAGTGACGGCGCGACCCTCCAGCGTGAAAGTGCCTCGTTCATCATGGAGGAAGCCACCCTATCCACCGCTGCGAACTTCGTTGCCGGGCTGTACCGCCCTACCCTCAACGGGGACGGCGACTCCGTTGGCCGTCTGCTGGTGTTCAGCCGCGAGACCGGCCAGGTCGTCATCGTTCAGGGCGTCACCTCCGTCTTCAATGTTCAGTGGTCGCCGGGGTAGCACCGGGATGTTTTCGGGGGCAGAGGCCCACAGATTATTGTCCTGATGGAACCCCAGCGGGCGCGCAGGCGTCTAAAAGGAAAGGTGAACAAGAAGGAGAATGAAGGATGTCACAAACGCCGTCTGCTGCTACCCCGTCCGCACCAGCGCCCGCCAACAAGGCTCAACCGGGCCTGATGTGGGTCGTTGTGATCGTTTCTGCCGTGCTGATCGGCCTGATGGGCTATCTGATCGGTCAGCGTATGGAGCGGTTCAACGCCTATGATTCGTATGTGCAACTGCTGCTCGGTGCCTCGCTGCAGGAGGCAGGGGGCGATATCTATCTGCAGGATGTTAACCCGGTCGGACCGGCCTACATGACCGGCCTGCGTGATGGTGATCGGCTGGATCGCATTGGCCGGGAACGCATCACGTCGGTGAACCAGGCCTACCGCCTGCTGCGCGAGTATCAGCCGGGTGACGAGGCCCTGATCACCATCGACCACGATCCGATCATCAACCAGTACACGATCCTGATGGGGTTTTTCCTGCCCCCGGGGGTTGAACCATACCCGGTGCCGCTGCCTACCATCGAGCCGCAGCCCGGCCAGTTCCTGGATGCCCGGCTGGGTGTGTACTATCGAGATGTGTCCCCCGGTGACAGCCTTGCAGTCGATCAGGGGGCGCTGATCATCAGTGTCGGCAGCCCTGCGGCTGAAGCGGGTCTGCGCGTGGGCGATATCATCACCTCTGTCGATGGGGTTCAGGTTAATGCCAGCCTGAGCCTTGATGCTATCCTTGACAACCACTACGCCGGGGATCGCGTCCGCCTGATGGTGAACCGCTCCGGTTCATCGCGCACCATAGCGGTGACACTGGGCAGTTCGTAGTCAACATCACGGGATCAAAAACAGGGCACATGACATGATGTGCCCTGTTTGTTTGATTCAATCGTTTCGTGCGTTAATCGCCCGCAGGCTCTGCGATGAGGCCCTGATCTTCTTCCCGTGCGACGCGCTTACCTTCATCCACATCAACGCGGCTGAGGATAATGGTGCCAACAATGAAGAACAAGACAAGGCTGAGGACACCCCAGCGGCTGTTACCCAGCGCGAACCCGGCAAAGGCAAACATCAGCGGGCCGACCAGTGACGCGAACTTCTCCATGATGCTGAACAGCCCGAAGAACTCGCCGCTCTTGGAGGCCGGGGACATGGCCGCGTACAGGCTGCGGCTAAGCCCCTGGCTGCCACCCTGCACCATCGCGACCATCCACGCCAGGAACCAGAATTCGATGGTCGAGTCGAGGAAGAATCCCCAGACGGCGATCACGCCGTAGACCACCAGTGCCAGGATGATACCGCGCTTGGTATCGATGGTATCGGCCAGCCTGCCGAACAGCGTCGGGCCGAGCAGGAAGGCAAACATCAGCGAGATGGCGTTGACCCCCAGCAGGATGCCGATGATGATACCGATCACACCAAAGCCGCCTGCCCGCACCGGTGGCTCGACTTCAACACTGGTAATCGAGAGGCTGCCATCGCCCTGGTTGACAAGGCTGAAGGTGTGTTCACCGGGTTCTTCGGCAGTGAAGGTCGTGCGGACATTGTAGCGCACAGTTTCACTGCCAGTATCCACAACGATAGGTTCACCCTCCGCATCCAGCAGCGGCTCATCATCCACCAGCACCGCCCAGCTTCCGTTCTCCGGGCTGGTGCTGTAGGTCACCGTGATCGACTGCCCGTTGACCGGGATATCGAGGCGGTCATCGGTGGTGCTGCTGACCGTATAGATGGCGTCTTCACCCGTGTTGAACGGGTCATTGAGGAAGCCGATCAGGCCTGACGGACGCAGCACCTCACCCGGGATGGTGGTCGGTTCCCATGCTCCATCCAAACTGAGATAGGTTGCATCATCGATGCTGTACAGGCCCTCGCCCGCGCGGTCGGCGGAAGTTTCAAAAGGCGGTGGGGCGGCACCGCTCAGGTCGAGCGGCAGCAGGAAGCGCCCACTGACGGCAACCGCGGGCAGTGCAACCATGTTAAACAGCAGGAAAGCCACTACCACCGGGCGGCGCTTCGAGGGAATGGTGATGCGGCTGAACAGCAGGCTGTACGGCACCCCGACGAACTGTACCAGCAGCAGCGCGAGGATAGTTTCCAGCGTACCAAAGCCCAGTTCGGTCGCATAGATGGCGGCCACCCCGATGATGGTGCCGATACCGTCGTTGTAGATCAGGAAGGCGATCAGGTACTTGAACAGCTCACGGTAGCGACGCAGGTCCTTCAGGGTCTCACGCAGGCGGTCAAAGCTGACGCTGATGACCGTCTCACCCGGCTCCAGCGTCACCGTTGCGGCGGGCGGCTCTGGCACTTTGGTAAACAGCGGGATCGAGAAGATCAGCCACCACAGCGCCACGCTGACAAAGGAGATGCGTGCGCCCCACTCAAAGCCCCATACCTGGATCATGGCGACGTTGATAGCCAGCAGCAGGCCGCCGCCCAGGTAACCGATGGCGAAGCCCGTGGCCGATACGCGGTCCTGGTCTTCCTCACGGGCGACATGGGGCAGCAGCGCATCATAGAAGGTAATCGAGCCGTTAAAGCCAATGCGCCCCAGGATGGCAAAAGCCGATGCCATGATCCAGTCACCGGTACCCACCAGCACCAGCGCCGCTGTACCCATAATACCGATCCCGGCGAACACCGCCAGGAACTTCTTCTTGCCACGCATCACGTCTGAAATCGTGCCGAGGATCGGGGAGAGAACCGCGACGACCAGCAGGCTGAGGCTGAGGCCGAGACTCCAGTAAGCTGTGGCGGTGGCCTCACTGGGCAGTGTTGACCCCGCCACGGAACTGAAATACACCGGCAGCACAGCCGCCAGGATGGTGGTTGCAAAAGCTGAGTTGGCCCAATCATACATGGACCATGCGCGGATGCGCTGTTTGTACGTTTTTTCATCTATCTCCGCAAAGTGCGCGAAGGAATCGATGGCGGCCATTTGTGAACTCCTGGATAAGTTGAGAGATTGTGACGAATGGTAGCACAATAACGTTAAGTATCTTTGAAGAAGTGTCAAATGGAAAATCACGGGGAAGCGAGAAGGAGCGGCGATGCCGCTCCTTCTCGAAGTTGTGTTGGTCTGGCCCTTAGACAGCGGGAGCTTCAGGCGGGGTCGCTGCCGGGAGGACGTCAGTTTTTTCCACCGGCATCGAAATCCACAGGATCACGTAGGCCAGGATGCCGACGCCATCCAGCAGGGTGGCCGCCACAAAGACGATGCGGATCAGCGTTACATCGACGTTAAAGTATTCCGCCAGCCCGGCGCATACACCGGCCATCATCTTGCTGCTTTCCTTCCGAACCAACCGTTTTTGCTGTGCCATGATGTACATCCTTTTCAGTACAGTGTTACGCCATGATGGCGATCTATAACCCATTACGACGGTCGTATCACGCGGGTTGCGCGCTGTTGACGGTACGCTGGTACCAGTGTTCCCCCGTTGTGAATAACCCCAATGGTTACTATAATATTACAGATATACATCTTTTTATGAGGTTGCTGATGCAGATTTCCGAAGGAAGCCCAGCCGAGCAGCGCTATACCGCTGAGATATACCGCCTGGCGGAGCATGACGAGTATGTCTCGATCTCCGACCTGGGGGCCAGCCTTGATGTCACCATGCAGGCCGCTGCACGGATGGTTAAACGGTTGCAGGAGAAGGAATATCTGATCCATGAACCGTACAAAGGGGTTCGCCTGACTGAAGACGGACGTGTGATTGCAATGGTTGGCCTGCGGCGTCATCGGTTGGCGGAGCGCTTCCTTGTTGAGAGGATGGGCTTTGGCTGGCATGAGGTTCATGAGTTGACCGATACGTTTGAACTGGGTGTAGCCCCGCTCATCGAGCAGCGCATCGATGAGATACTGGGGCACCCCACCCGCTGCCCACATGGTGAGCCGATCCCGGACCGGGGCGGCATGATGCCGCTGCTCAATGATCTGCCGTTGATTGATTTGAGCGAAGGCAGCACGGTTCGCATCAGCCGGGTTCGTATTCATGACCCGGAGAAGCTGCTGTATCTCGGCAAGCTGGGCCTGGTCCCCGGCGCTGAGATCACCTTCCTGACCTGTGCGCCGTTCGAGGGGCCGCTGCGCGTCATGATCGGCGCGACGGATCAGGTCATCAGCTATAAGCTGGCCTCATGTTTGTGGGTCGAGGCCACATAACTCAATCCCTGTATTGCATCAAAGGTGGCGTCTACCGGGTTGGTGACGCCACCTTGCGAGTGACAGCATCCATCCAGTGATCAAACCGCTGCGAGGTCCTGGTGGCTGCGGTCAGGTCAGCGGAGAAGGTGAGCCTTCCTGCGGAATCGGTCCGGTGTAATACGGGTTCACGCCGAGTTCGTGCCTGGTCACATCGATCACCTGCGTGATACCGGGTGCAACCTGCTGGATCATGCTGTCCACGCCGCCCTTGAGCGTCAGGTTCTTGAGGCTGCACCCCTGGCAGCCGCCTCCCATGCGGATGTACGCGGTATCGCTCTTGACATCGACCAGTTGGATGAAGCCGCCATGCAGTGCCACCGCCGGGTTAATCTTCTCCTCGATTAGCCGTGCGATCTCGCGGCCTGTTTCACTGGCCCAGGCGGGGTTGGGGTTGTCGATGGCAAAGCCGCCGCCCTCCTTGAGTCGGATCAGGGCACCGCGCAGGTCGTCTGCGTCCTGCTCAGAGATCAGCACAGTGAGGCCGCCTGTCTCGATAGCCTGTTCGTGATCTTCGCGCAGGGTCACAGGGACCGAGCGGAAGTCATATTGAAAGTCGTCAATGCCGCGCCCGGCGATCTTGAAACGGACGGCGTGGCCCTGCTGCCCTTTTGAGTCCATGATCTCGGTCAGTTTGGCGGCGGCATCGGATGTAATGGTCAGCATGAGGTTGGTTTATTCCTTGTTCAACCGGGTAATCGTCACCCGGATTTTAAGGCGTTCGGGGTCGAATTTCCATACCGCACCATCACACCTGTCTTGACAACCCCGCCCCCTGCCGGTAGAATTCCGGGCACGTTCAGCGTGCGCGTGCGGGCCTGTAGCTCAGTTGGGAGAGCGCTACAATCGCACTGTAGAGGTCGCGAGTTCGAGTCTCGCCAGGTCCACTCAAAGCAAAACCCCCGGAAGTACCGGGGGTTTTATGATTCGCAGCAAGAATATTCAGATTTGCCCGATGCGCCGCGTCAGTTCACTGCGACCCTCCCACAGCGCCGGGAACAGCCGGATGCGCAGGCTCATCTGCAGGTATTCGTTGGGGGTGCCGCCCGTCCCGGTCGTGATGCCGATAGTACGCTCGACAAGCTGCACGTGGCTGAAGCGCCATTTCAGGATGGCGTGTTCCAGTTCGGCCAATGCCTCGGCGATGAAGTACACGTCCGTATACGGGTTGGGATGGGCGTACAGGTCCGCAATCGATTCGATGCCGCGCCCGGTCATCATAGCGGTGAACACCTCGTTGATCGAGGGCTGGTTGAGCCAGCCTGCTACCTGGTCCCATGTCCCGATCTTGCTGAGTTTCTTCCTGACCCATTCGACATGCGCCGGGTCACGGTAGCCGCAGATGAACTCCACCTCACGGAACTGGTGTGATTGCAGCCCCGACCCCGGTGCCAGCAGTGCCCGGAACTGGTGAAAGGCGGCAGGGGGCAGCGTGTGGAGCTGCTCCACCGTGGTAAGCGTGTTACGGAACACGATGATGGCCTGCTGGAGCAGCCGGGTTGCCTCGGCAAGGTTCCCTTTTTCGAGGTCCTTCCGTGCCCGGACGAGGTAATCGATCCCCAGCTTGAACCACAGTTCATGCACCTGGTGGATGACGATGAACTGCAATTCATCAGGGTGATCGGACTGCGGATGCTGGGCATCCAGCAGCTTGTCGAGTTCGAGGTATTCGGCGTAGTTGAGGCCGCCTTTAGCCTGTGTCATGGGAATTCCTCCGGGTTAGTCACGGGTTTTTAGAACGGCACGGACCGGGCTGCCGCACGCGCCCTGTATCTTCAGCGGCAGTGCGATCAACTCATAAACACCATCCGACACGTCCTTAAGATAGACCAGTTCGAGGTTAGCCATGTTATTGCGCGTCAGCGCGTGGTGGCCGGGCAGGTCCGTACTGTGAAACGAGTCCACTGATGGCATATCGACGCCCAGCAGCAGGCAGCCCTGCCCCGCCAGCCAGTCGATCAGCTCGGCAGTGGGATACGGGAAGTCCTCCGGCCATTGGCGATCAGGCACATCGCTGCACCATGTATGAATCAGCAGGCGCTGCATGCCGTCAAGGTCCACTCCATCGAAATCCGCCGGCGTGATCCCGCCGTTTTTCTTTGCAATCGTCACCACATGGCACGGCCCGACGTAGGGTTCAAGCGGCATCCCGGCAATCGTCACGCCATCCGGCTCGTAGTGCCAGCGGGCATCGGCATGGGTGCCGGTGTGCGGGCTGAGGGTCAGTGTGGTGAGGTTGACGGGCTGCCCCTCGTCGATGCTGTAAACCTGTTTGGCAGCGAACACGGCGTCGCCGGGCCACACGGCGACCTGGTGGCTGATGGTACGGGTAATGTCATGGATCATTTCGTGTTCTCCAATGGTTTGAGCGGCCACACCAGCACGCGGATGTGGCGAGCGTAATGCAAAATCGGTTGTAGGCCGGGCAGGGTGATGTCGTAGGGTGCCAGCATGGTATTGACCTGGATGTCGGCACGGGCCGGTTGCAGCGGCCACGGCACATGATGAATCTCGGCACGGTGCAGCCGCTTGTGTTTATCAGTGGCGTACAGGCAGTAGCGTTCCGTGAGCCAGTGTTCGAGCGTACCGGGCGTGCTGTGATACACATCCCCGGTGGGGCCGTAGGTGGCCTCGAAGTGGGCGGGGGCTGCATCACGATGCACCCGCGTGCTGTGGTAATGGATGCGACGTTCGGCGTCGGCTGCCCAGCCCATGCGGGCGTGATAGTACGGCAGATGGTAAAACCGCCGCGCGATCTGAACGGCGAGCGCGTTACTGGCATCGAGGCTAAAGAACCAAACCCCGGGTTTTTTACCGTCGGTGACATAGGTACGGATGTTGAGTTCGGGGAAGAACGATATCCACGGCGCGGCGGGCAGCCAGCGCGGCCTCACCCACGTCATGCGGAAGGGCACCACCGCGATCCATGCCTGCCCATCGAAGGTTTGCAGCTCCAGCCCGGCAGGGATAAATGGCTGAAGCACCTCCTCCGGGAGCGGCCAGTGGGCAAATAACAGGTGTTCCCACGTTTGCGTCATGGTCCACGGCCTGGCTGGCGGCTCCCACGGGCGGTGATCCGTGTGTTGCAGCAGATAGCTCATGCGATCCCCTTATGTTACAAAGTCGAGACCTGCGCTGTGACGCTGCCAGTCATCGCCGCCCAGGATGCCGGCGATGGCGTCCATGCAGGCCCGGACTTCCTCGTCGCTGTTATAGAAATGCGGCGCGATGCGAATCCCGGCGTTGGCCCGGTAATCGATCATGAAGTTCCGGGCCAGCAGTTCACGTGAGACCTCGTAGGCGTGCGGCGGGTTGACCGTGATCGTCCCGGCACGTGTTGCAGTATCACGCGGGGAGACGATCTCGTAGCCCGCCACGTCGGCCAGTTCGACGATCAGTTCCGTCTGCCGGATCGATTTCTCACGGATGCGGTCCACCCCCACCTCAGCGATGATGTCAACGCCGGGCTGAATGGCATACAGCGACGCGATGCCGGGCGTTCCGTTCATCAGACGGTAAGCATCCTCACGCAGGGTGAAATTCTCCACGTCAAATGCAAACGGCTGCTGATGCGCGAACCAGCCTGTGACCTTCGGTTCGAGTGTGGTGAGCAGGTCAGGCCGCACGTACATGAACACGCCGCCTGGCCCGCCGCACAGCCATTTAAGTACCCCGCCGATGTAGAAATCGACGTTCAGGGCCGTCACATCGACCGGGATGATACCGACGCTGTGGTAGCCGTTTAGCACCACCTGTGCCCCGACGCTGTGCGCCTTCTCGACGATGGCGCGGGCAGGCATGATATAGGCGCTGCGGAACAGCACATGACTGATGCTGACCAGCCGCGTGCGTTCGTCAATGGCGTCGAGGAGGGCAGTGGTATCGATATAGATGCCGTCCCCGGTTTTCACCGTGTGAACTTCCATGTGCGGCGGCAGCCAGCGCCGCAGTACGTAGATATCGCTGGGGAAGTCCATGTCGGTGATGATGACCTTGTTGCGGGCCGTATCGCTGAAATCCAGCGCACCGAACAGGATCGAGTTGGCGATGCTGGCGTTCTGATGCACCAGCACGCTGCCCGCCGGGGCACCCATGAGCGGCGCAATTTTATCGCCGACCTGCCCGTTGAGCGCCCACCATTTTTCGCCCCATGCGCGTACGCCGAGCGCCGCCCATGTATCGGCATAAGACTGGAGGCTGTCATAGACACGGCGCGGCATGGCACCCAGTGAGTTGCTGATCAGGTAGGTGGAGGTCGATAGGATCGGGAATTCGTCCCGCCACTTGAGCAGCGGGTCAGGCGTGGTAGACATGGTCCCTCCTGTGATGTGTGTGGGTATGCATCGAGTATACACCGGATTACCCGATCCATTTGCCGACTGCCCCGGATCGTGCGATGATGACAATCATGGATTGATAAGGAGTGGAGACAAAACCAATGAACGTCGTGATCGAAAAGAAAGTCCCTGGTTTCAAGCCCTCTCGAAACGGGCTGAAGTTCCCCAATTACTTCAAGGATGTTCCCCTGCCGGATGCCATCACCAGGATGATCGACACCTCAAACACGGTCTATGGATTATGTGGCGGGATGTGCTTTACCGTGATCGACCACTACACCGCCAAGAAACCGGTGCCCAGTATTGACGAGGTGCCTGGCCGTGAACAGCCGCTGTGGGATTACCTGTTCAACCGCCAGAAGGACTCATGGGGCAAGATGAGTTCACAGGTGCTGCGTTATACACGCTGGATGTCACTGGCCGATGACGCCGCCATGAAGGAATCGGCGGGGTCGTGGAAGGAACTCAAGGCCGTGCTGGATGCGAACCGGCTGGCGGTGCTGGGCCTCGTCTATCGCGACCTGCGGGAAACCCTGCGTGTGTGGGATAACCACCAGGTGCTGGCCCACGGCTATACCATTTACGACGAGGGAACCGTTCACGTCAACCTGTATGACCCCAACCTCGCCAAGGATGACTCGGTGTATCTCGAACTGAAGGCCACCCGCGTCGATGACCAGACCGCCTACGAGGCCGGGCAGTTCCGCAAGGGCGAGAAGTACAAGGACGTACACGGCTTTTTTGTGGTGCCCTATGACTACAACGAGCCGCCGGATGGCCTCGGTATCAAGAAGGCCGGGCGCGGCGGCGGTTAAGCCGGCAGCATCATTAGAGTGTGCCTGCAAACCGCTTTTCACCTCACCCCAGGCGGGTGTTTTGACGGGCTTTGCAGACAGCCCCTGGAAAAAGACCGCCCCGGCCTGCACAGACCGGGGCGGATGATTCTACAAAGACACCCTTAATCGAGGAACTCCCGCATCCAGTGTTCCAGCACCACGAAGGCCCATGCGCGCATATAGGGGCCTTCCCCGGCCATGAAATCGTTGTAGATCGACTGCATGGCGTCATACTGGAACATGCCGCGCCGCGCCACCGTCACCGAGTTAAACGTTTCCTCGACCATATCATGCAGAGGGCCGCGCATCCAGGCCGCGACCGGCATCTCGAAGCCGCGCTTGGGCCGCTTCAGCACCTCGGCGGGCAGGATGTCCGCGAGGGTATCAGCAAAGATCGGCTTGGGACGTTTGCCCTGCAACTTCATCGCGGTGGGGATCGTGGTCGCAAACTCAACCAGTTCGTGATCGATCAGCGGGACACGCACCTCCAGCGAGTGTGCCATACCCATCGCGTCGGTATCGCGCAGCAGGGTGTGAGTCATGTAGTGCAGCAGCTCCATGCGCGTCACCTGCGCGATGCTGTCGTACTCCTCCGCCGGGTGAATGAAGTGACTCAGAAACTCGTAAGAGGGTTCCGGTGCGGCCAGCCGAGCCACCATCTTGGGCGTGTACAGGCTCGATTTCTGATCTTCGTCAAACAGCATCCGTACCCGGCGGTAGCGCGTGAGGAAGTCGCCTTCCATCCAGCGAATCATACGGCTGAGACGCGAATCCTCGCTGCCCATACTGCGTGCCAGGCTGCGCAGCCTCTTGGGGACACGGTTCCAGGTCGACGCGGCGCGGTCGGCCTGCTGGAACAGCCGGAACTGCGGATACCCCGCAAACAGCTCATCGCCGCCCAAGCCGGAGAGCGCCACCTTGATGTGCGCGCCGGTGGCCTGTGAGACGAGATAGGTATTCAGGCCATCGCCGGAGGGCTGGTCAATGGCACGGATGATCTCGCTGAACTGGTCACGTACCTGCGGCCCCGTAACGATCACCTCGGTGTGATCGGTCTTGTAGAAGTCGGCCACGGTGCGGGCGGCAGGTCGTTCGTCGATACCCGCGCCTTCATCGCCAAAGCCCACCGAGAAGGTGCGCAGCGTCTCGCCACTGGCCCGCGTCATCAGCGCGACTACCGCCGCCGAATCAATGCCGCCCGACAGGAACGCCCCAACAGGTACATCGGCGATCATGCGCAGCCGGATCGATTCTTCAAGCAGGTCACGCAGACGCCTTCGGATATCGGTTTCGGAAAGCTCAAGCGGATGCGCTGTCGCCAGCGACCAATACGGCTTGATGATCGCAGAGCCTTCCTCGAACAGCAGGTAATGGCCCGGTGGCAGCATCAGTACATCCTGTAGGATGGTCATGGGAGCCGGGACGGAATAGAACGACAGGTAATGATGCACGGCGGCATCGTTGAGCATCGGCTGGACGCCGCCCCCGGCAATCAGCGCCTTGAGTTCGGAGGCGAAGTACAGCTTTGATTGGAGGCGATTCGTGAAGTCCTTGTCAATGCAGTAATACAGCGGCTTGATACCCAGCCGGTCCCGCGCGAGGAACAGGGTCTTCGCGAAATCATCCCAGATGGCAATGGCGAACATGCCCCGGAAGCGGTCAAGGCACTCCGGCCCCCACTGGGCATAGGCATGCAGGATGACCTCGGTATCGGAATCGGAGATGAAGACATGGCCCAGCCGCTGGAGATCGGCACGCGTCTCACGGAAGTTGTAAACCTCACCGTTATAGACAATGGTATAGCGCCCATCCGGGGTAGACATCGGCTGATGCCCGGCGGGCGAGAGGTCGAGGATTGAGAGGCGGGCGTTGACCAGCGTCACAGAGGGCAGGCCATCGGCCATGTGGACGCCGTGATCATCCGGCCCACGATGGCGCATGGCTCGTGCGGCGGCTGCGGGATTGACGCGCTCCCTGCCGTTAATTGCACCCCAGATTCCACACATGACGATCCTCCCGTTATTCGCGCTACCAGACGTCGTTGAGTCCTGTACTATCCACTGCCAGGGGTTTTGGCACAGCGCCCCATATAAATCCCGCTAGAAGAACCGATCCAAAATCGCGGCACCGCGCAGGACCCATTGATGGATCAGGTACATGGCGAAGATGAAGACGGCCCAGCCCGCAGCCAGCACTATGCGCAGTGTACCCGGTCGGTGGGGGGTGCTGCCCGCCGCTTGATAGGCGTCATACAATTGATCAGCGACGACCTCGCGGGCAAAGTGTGATTCCGCGAAGACTATGCAGGATTTACGCAGGGCCTCGTACTCGGCGGGATCGGCCAGCAGGCGCAGGATGGCATCGGCAAATTGATGGCTGTCGTACAGGTCATCTGTCATAATGCCGGTCTCGCCTTCAACCACGATCCCGGCGGGGCCGCCGCATGGCGTCGCGATGATGGGGGCACCGCAGGCAATGGCCTCCAGCATCGAGATGCCGAGGCCCTCCTGCGTGGAGGGTAACACAAACAGCGTCGCGCCCTGGTAGAGCCGCACCAGTTCCGGGGAACGGGGCGGCACGGGGCCGAGAAAATCGACGTGACCGGTCAGGCCGAGGTCGGCGCTCAGTTGTCTGATACGCTCGTCAGGGAACTCCCCCGCCAGCACCAGCCGCAGATCAGGTTCGGACTCACGAACCTGCTGAAAGGCACGCAGCAGCATCGGGGTATTTTTGCGCGGATCATTGATGCGGGCCGTAAACAGCAGGTAGCGGCCATAGGGAGAGTTGGCCCGCGCGTCCTGATCGGGTTTGAACAGCCCTGTGTTGATCGGGAACAACATGGTCTCAATGTGGCCGGTGGCCCTCGGTGCGATCTGGCGCAGGCGGTCGGCGGTTGTATAGGAAAGCGCCAGCACACGGACGGCGCGTTCCAGCACGAAGCGTTCCTGCCACTGGAGGAAGCGCCAACTAAGGCCGGACAGCGTGCGCTTTGCCCACTCATCATCTGAATCGACCTTGGCACGCAGTTCGTCCTCGTAGGGCGTGGCGACCCAGATCACATAAGGGATGCCGCGCAGGGCCAGCGGCAAGGCTGCATGGGCGCTGCCTGACACCACAACCACGCGGTCGTCATCAGCAAAGGCCGGGCCGATGACATACTGCGGCACGAGGTACAGCAGCCAGATCGGGAAGGGTGGTGTGGGCAGCAGCCGCGTGTTGAGGTTCTCGCGCTCGATCACATCGACTGGACGCCAGCGGGTCAGTGTTTCCCACAGGCGGCCAAGGCGGGTTTTGCTGGCATCGGAGCGCGTGCGCAGCACGACCGGGTTGAGGTCATGATCCTCAAGTAGATGATAGATAGCATCCACCATGGTGGGGATACCACCCCAGTCTATTGTTTCGATGGTAAGCAGTGTGGTGCGATCTGGCATGTGAGCCTGCTGTTAGCCAAGCCGGGAACGGACGGCCACCATGAGGTCGCGGTTGTCCCTGACCCAGTTGTACAGCATAGCAACACCATCCTTAACGCTGACCTGTGGTGTCCATCCAATCAGCTTGCCCGCTTTCGTTACGTCACTGATATAAACACGTTGATCACCGGGACGCCAGTCTGCATAGCGAACTTCCATCTCGGAGCCGCGCAAGCCCTCAAGCTGGGCGATCAGATCGAGCAGGGAGAGCGCACGGGTCGGCCCGCCACCGATGTTGAATATCTGACCCTGCGCCTCCTCGACGTGGTCAAAAGCAGCCTCAAACGCATCGACAAGGTCGGTGATATACAGTGCGTCACGTACCTGCATGCCGTCGCCGTAGATGGTCAGCGGCATATCGAGAACAGCGGCGATGGCGAAGTGTGCCAGCCAGCCCTGATCCTCGGTGCCGAACTGCCATGTACCGTAGATGCACGACTGGCGAAAGACCATGGTACGCAGGCCGTAGATGCGCTGGTAATCACGCACGTACTGGTCGGCAGACCCCTTCGAGCAGCCGTAGGGCGAGTGGAAATCAATAGGCTGGGCCTCGGAGACACCGCCGGGCAGGTCGCGATAACCGTAGTGATCACCCTGAAGCTCGACGCCAACATGTTCCATACCACCATAGACCTTGTTGGTGGAGGTGAAGATCACGGCGGGATCGCCCCCATTGTCCTTCGCGGCACGCATCGCTTCGAGTACGTTCAGCGTGCCGAGAATGTTGGCCTCGAAGTCCTCACGCGGGTTGGCGACGGACTTGGTCACGGCGGTCTGGCCCGCAGCGTGCAGGATGTAATCCGCCGCCACGACCGGACCTTCAAGAGCGTCGTAGTTGCGGACATCGTCTTCGATGAGGGTGAGGTTGGCGCTGTTGGGATGGTTGCGCAGGTGGTCGAGGGTGTGCGCGGCACCCAGGCGGGTCATGTTGTCGTAAACGGTCGCGGTCCAACCCTTATCGAGATAGCGGGTGACCGCATGAGACCCAATAAAACCGGCACCGCCAGTGACCAGCAGGTGTGGCATGTTGTTTACTCCAGTATCAGACGTTACAGGTCATTAATCAGCATAGAGGCGGGCGGATTGTACCATGCGGCATTTCGCCAGCCAACCGGGGGCGGGTTATCCCTTTCGACAAGGCGGGGGCGCATCGCTATAATGCAGGCGCTTCCTGAACTCCCCGCTGAACCGGAGCCAGCATGACACCGCGAGTCACATTATCCAATATCGGGTTAGGCTGGGGCCATGAGGCCGCCCGCGCGGCGCATGAATCCGGGCTGCTGACGCGCTACATCGTCGGGGTGCATGACCCGGCCCGGCACGGTGTCCCCGCCGGCCTGATCCGCCTGATCAAACTACCTAACTACGCCGGGTTTGCCATCCAGCAAATTTCGACGGCGGGCAGTATCTACCTCTCGTATCGCATCCGGGACCGCTGGTTTGACCATGCAGCCAGCCGGGTGATTCCCGCTGAAACGACGGTCTTCCACGGCTTCAACCACATGAGCCTCACATCGATGCGGAAGGCGCATGGCCTCGGCGCAAAGACCATCGTGGACCGAGCCTCAGCGCACGCTGTGACCCAGGATCGGCTGCTGCGTGAGGAGTTCGCACGGTTCGATGCGCCCTACCCGGCCAGCGCGTCGGCGCTGGTGACGCGTCATGTGCAGGAGTATGACAAGGCCGACCTGATCGTGGTGGCATCGGTGTTCATCGAGCGAACCATGTTGGAACAGGGCACCCCCGCCGATAAGCTGCGCGTGCTGCCGCTGGGCTTTGACCCCGGCAAGTTTCAGCCTGGCCCCCCGCCCGATGGCCGGTTCCGCGTGATCTTCGTTGGGTTGATCGGGGTGCGCAAGGGCGTGCATTACCTGCTGGAGGCGTTTAAACGGCTGGCCCTGCCCGATGCTGAACTGGTCCTTGTCGGTGGATTATCCTCGGACGCACGGCTGTTTCTTGATGCGTATCGCGGGGTGTACACGCACATCCCGTTTGTCGATCAGGCCCAGCTTGCCGATCTGTACCATTCGGCATCGGCCTTTGTGCTGCCATCAGTTGAGGAAGGGTTCGGGATGGTGGTGGTTGAGGCCGCCGCCAGCGGGCTGCCCGTCATCATCAGTGAGAATGTCGGGGCTGTGATCCGGGATGGCGTCGATGGTTACGTGGTGCCCGTCCGCGATGTCGAGGCGCTGGCCGCCCGCATCGAGACGCTGTACCGTGATCGTGATCTCGCCCGGCGGATGGGCCAGTCGGCGCATGAGTACGTCCAGCAGTACACATGGGATCGCTACCATCGCGGGCTGATCGAGATTTACGAGGAACTGGGCTGAGAGATATCGGTCGCCGCCCCCAACGTAGCACGATCCAACCCGCATCAGGCATAATCCCCATTACAACCCTGGAACAATACGGAGTAGTAACAATGGCGTCTGAGTATCGCCCATTGGTGAGCGTTATTTTGCCCACCTACAATGAAGAACATGACATCATCGGTACGCTGGAAGCCCTCGCCGCGATGACGTATTCCCCGCTGGAAGTGGTGGTGGTCGATGACGGTTCGAAGGACCGCACGGTCGAGATCGTTGAGGGTTACGCCGACCGCATCGAAGGGCTGCGTGTGCTGCCGCAGGAGGTCAATCGCGGCGTCTCGACGGCGCGCAACGTGGCGCTGAAGGCCGCCACGGGCGAGATCGCGATCATTCTCAATGCCGATGTGCGGCTCACCTCCGATTTCGTTGAGCGCATCCTGCCACATTATGAGGCGGGGTGTGATTACCTGCTGGTGGACAGCCATATCAGCAACACCGGGTACGCCTTCCCGCGTTACCTGCAGGCCCAGCATGAATACTATCTGAACAAGGACCGCGACAGCGCCGAATGGACCGAGGGCTACTCCTGCAAGCGTGAGGCGGCGCTGGCCGTCGGCGGCTTCCCGGAGAGTTTCCCCGGCGCATCCGGTGAAGATGCGGTGTTCGGCAACGCGATGAAGGCCAGCTACAAAAAGGCCGCCGATTGGAGCATCGTGGTGCCGCATGCCGCACCGCCCACCTTCGCTGAATACTGGAGCCAGCGGCGGGGGCGTGGGC
>CAYMGV010000014.1:0-38468 GCA_964390105.1 uncultured Anaerolineae bacterium
CGGGCGTGGGCGGCGCGGGCGGATATGGCAAGCCCCGGCGGAGTCCAGCCTGCTGATGACGGTGCTGTTCCGCCCGGTCGATCTGCCCGCCATGTATTCGTACCGGTTGGTGATGGTCTGCGGGCTGGCGATCTGCGATGGAATCGAGGTGATGAGCGGCATCAGGCCGGGGATTAAATGGCCCAACGACGTGCAGATCAGCGGGAAGAAGTTGGCGGGCCTGCTGCCGGAAGGCGCTGTCAGCGGGGATATGCTTGATTGGGGCATCGTGGGTATGGGGGTCAATGTCAATCTGACCTTTACCGACAGTGATCCGCTGGTCGAGACAGCTACAAGTATCCAGATGGAGGCAGGGCATTCCATCGACCGGGCTGCCCTGCTGGCCCACATACTGAGTGGGATCAGTCACTGGTATGGGCGGATCGAGTCAACAGCCCTTTTGGACGCCTGGCAGTTGGTCAGTGTCACGTTGGGGCAGCGCGTCACCGTAACCACACCGGACGGCGTTCTCTCCGGGACGGCAGACACCCTTGATGACTACGGTGCGCTGGTGGTTCGCACCGCCAGTGGCACACGCCATACCGTCACCCTCACCGACACCATTCATGCACGTCCAGCTTCTTGACGCCCCCTGCTGAACCTGATACAATCTGCCTCCGCTAGCCCCCTTCGTCTAGCGGCCCAGGACGTGGCCCTCTCAAGGCCGAAACAGGGGTTCGAGTCCCCTAGGGGGCACACCAATACCTACCCTTGAATGGGGTAGGTATTTTGCTTTTGGGTCCCTGAGGCCGCCTTTCAGCTGGTTTGCACGCAGCGTCAGGAAGCGCTCCGCCCACGGCTTCAGCCTGAAGCTGGCGATCCGCTCAGTATCGAAGTCATAGATGATCTCATCGAACAGGCTGCGCGCCATCTTCGTCGATCCGAGTCTCGTATCCCTTGGGCAGCTTCGCTCTGATCTGTTTGTGGCCTGACGCCATGGATCACCTCTCTCCTGTTCCATGTCGTCTATCTCCCGCAGAATGGAACTATACACCCCGTTGTGCGATCAGGTTGTATAAACAATTATTCTGACTATACTAAAGGATGCGTATCGCTCCACCAAAATGGGAGACATTTGATGGGTGTTTCACTGTCATCACAAACCCTTGACAACAGCTTACTCATGATCAGCCTTATCGGCAGTCTCGATGCACCCGGTACGATTGAGATCGAGGGCGAATTCCAGACCTTGATCCGGGAACATGGCGGGCGTCTGATCGTTGAGTTGAGTGAGCTTGAATACATGTCCAGCTATGGTCTGCGGATGCTGCTGCTGGGTGCCAAGTCGATGGGTGAATCGGGCGGCGAGCTGCATCTTGCTGCACCCAATCCGCGTGTGATGGAGCTGATTACTCTTGCCGGGTATGACACCATGTTCCCGGTCCATGAGACGATTGAAGATGCCCGCAACGTGCTGGGCAGTTAGTTTTCTTCGTTGAGAACAGCGCTGATCGCGCTTTCCAGGTCCGGGATTCCAACGGGTTTGACCAGGTAATCGGCAGCCCCGATGTTGTGGGCCTCCTGAATGATGCCAGGATCGCTCTCTGCGGAGATAAAGATCACCGGCATTTTTTCTATCAGAGGATCCTGCTGAAAGAAGCGGATCAACTCAAAGCCATCTACATCGGGTAGGTTGAGGTCACACAGCACCATATCCGGCTTTACCTGCCGTGCCGTCACCACCGCCGCGCGCGAGGTGTTGGCGATCCTGGTGCTGTACCCCAACAGTTGCACGATGCTGGCGATAGTACCTGCCATACGCTGGTCATCTTCTACGATTAAGACCAGTGGTTGATCGTTTGTCATAGCACCTCCTGCTAGTTGCATCATACGCGATATATTTCCCCGGCGCGAGTCCATTGGTTACTCAATGAGTCACAGAATTTCTGTAGCTTTCCCGCACGGCATGGTATGATCCCCCCTTGGAAATGATCAGCCTGGCGTGCGCTTCGCCGGGGGTTTTATTCAGGTTGGTATAGGATAGTACAGGTATGATTGCAGCTTTATCCTTCCGGGAAATTACGACGGCAATACTACAGGCCGCCTACATCATCAGCACGATCGGGCTGGCGTTGATCGGCCTCAACGCACTGGTGCTGTCTATCGTTTATCTGCTGACCCGGCAGCGCCAGCCCGCTGTTCCAGCCCCGCCGGATGATTGGCCGCATGTCGTGGTGCAGCTCCCCATTTACAACGAGCGTCATGTGGTGGCCCGGCTGGTCGATGCCATGCTGGCCCTTGATTACCCACGCGACCGTTTAACCGTACAGATTCTCGATGACTCAAATGATGAAACCCGCACGATTGCCGCCGCCAGTGTCGAGGAGGCCCGTGCGCTGGGCCTGACTATCGAGTACGTTCGGCGCTCAAACCGCATGGGTTACAAGGCCGGTGCATTGGAATATGGCCTGACACGTACCGATGCCCCCTTTGTTGCCATCTTTGATGCCGACTTCGCCCCTGAACCTGACTTCCTGCGGCGGTTGATGCCATACTTCATAGCCGATGACAGGCTGGGGCTGGTACAGGCCCGCTGGGCGCATCTCAATGACGGGCAGAGTCACCTGACTCGCGCCCAGGCGCTGGCCCTCGATTCCCATTTCGTCGTGGAGCAGACGGCCCGGCATCATGGTGGGCTGTTCATGAACTTCTCGGGGACGGCGGGCGTATGGCGTCGGACCTGCATTGAAGACAGTGGTGGCTGGCAGCATGACACGCTCTCCGAAGATATTGACCTCAGCTACCGGGCACAGTTGCGCGGCTGGGGCTTCATGTATCTGCCCGGGGTCGGTGCCCCGGCGGAGATTCCGCCGCTGATGATGGGCTTCAAGCGCCAGCAGTCCCGCTGGGCGACCGGAACCGTGCAGTGTTTGCGGAAACTGGGCAGCGTTGTATTGACCTCGCACCTGACTCCATGGCAGAAGGCCGAAGCGATGCTGCATCTGGGTGGGTATTTCATTCCCCCGCTGATGATCCTCGTGCTGCTTCTCTCCCTGCCACTGGCCCTGCTGAACGGCCTGAGCAGCCTGCCGGTTGCGGGCCTCAGCATCGCTATGATCGGCCCGCCGCTGCAAGCCCTGATCGCACAGCGTGCCTTGTACCGTGACTGGCCGCGCCGGTTGGTACTGTTCCCGGTGTTTATGTTGATGGGGATCGGTATCGCCGTGAACAACGCACAGGCAGTTCTGCGTGGCTTCCGAGACGGCGAAGTTGAGTTCAAACGGACGCCCAAGTTCCATACGCAGCCTGACGAAAGGCACGGCTGGGCTGCCAGCGCCTACACCCTGCCGTTTGACCGCATGATCTGGGTTGAAGGCCTGTTGGCGCTGTATGCGCTGCTCACCGCGATCATCGCATGGGGGCAGTCCCCGGCGCTATCACTGTTTATGCTGCTGTACGCAGGCGGTTTCAGCTATGTGGCCCTCACTTCCCTGGGGCAGACACGCATCGCGGCCCGGCTGCAAAAGCGCCAGCGGCGCGTGTCGCTGCAGGGGTCGGCCCACGGACGGTAACGGCTTTGCAGGGCACCAACCGCTGCACTATACTTGACCATGCGTTTCTAGAGACTCACTTTGCAGCGATGAGACAGGCCGGATATGCCATACCAGGGTATTAGTTATGGTCGCATAAAGTGGACCGATATCGTGCGCCCCACCACAGCCGATATAGCGCGGCTGCATGATGAGTATCCTCAATTCCATCCACTTGATCTTGAAGACTGCCTGAGCCGTATCGAGCGCCCCAAAGTCGATGAGTACGACGATTACCTGTTTATCGTGATGCAGTTCCCTCGCTGGGATGCCAGGCGGCGCGTCTCACGCCCGGCTGAGGTGGATTTCTTCATCGGCTCCGGGTTTCTTGTTACAGTTCATGAGGGCGAACTCACCACCTTACAGGATTTCTTCGAGGACTGTCACAATAACGAGGATACCCGCCAGCAGCATATGTCAGCCGGGGCCAGCCATCTGCTGCACTCTGTCATTGATCGGCTTGTGGACTACATCTTTCCGATCCTGTACAAGGTCGATGAGAACATCCACGCCATCGAAGACAACCTGTTCTCCCAAGACGCCCAGAAGGTGATCCAACATATCGCCATCGTCCGGCGTGATATCATTGCGCTGCGCCGCATCATCCGCCCGCAGGTGCTGATCATGCACAACCTTGAGCAGGTAGACCGCCCCTTCATCCGCGAGGACCTGGACGTGTACTTTGGTGACATCCTGGACCACCTGCAGAAGGCGCGTGATATCGTTGAGGATGACGCCGAGATGATCGTCAGTCTTGCTGATACCAATGATGCACTTGCCTCGTATCGTATCAATGAAGTGATGCGCATCCTCACCGTGATCTCGGTGATCATGCTGCCACTGACCCTGATCTCCGGCATTCTTGGTATGAACATCCCGCTGCCACTGCCCAACTCGGCGCTTGCCTTCTGGGGGACTATGGGCGTAATGCTGCTGGTTTCCGTGGGGATGCTGGTCTATTTCCGCTACCGTCACTGGTTGTAAACATCATGGATCATGAAAACAACAATATCCCCGAACTTCCCCCGGCTATACTGGTTGATAATCCCCAGGACCTGCGTTTGCTGGATCAGGCACTGGCGCGTGCGGAACGTGTCGCCATCGATACGGAGTCGAACAGCCTCTACGCGTACCAGGAGCAGATATGTCTGATCCAGATGTCCATCGGAGAGCAGGATTACCTGCTCGATCCGCTGCGGGTTGATGTTTCCAATGACCTCCCCATCTTTGCCGAGGTCATGGCCGACTCCGCCATTGAGAAGGTGCTGCATGCCGCCGAATACGACATCATCTGCCTGCGTCGTGATTTCGACATCCAGATCAATAACCTGTTTGATACCATGATTGCCGCCCGTATCCTCGGTTGGGAGCAGATCGGGCTGGCTCGTCTGCTCGACCAGTTCTTCGGTATCAAGCCTGATAAACGGCATCAGCTTGCCGATTGGGGACAGCGCCCCCTGCCCTGGTCGATGCTGGTGTATGCGCAGATGGACACCCATTACCTGCTGCACCTGCGGAATGACCTGCACGCCAACCTCGCGGCGCGTGGGCATCTCGAGGAGATGGCCGAACTGTGTGCCGAGGCCACACAGGCGGAATGGTCCCGAACGGATTTTTCCCCTGATGATTTCTGGCGTATCAGCGGTGCCCAGTATCTTGAACCGCACGAGGCCGCTGTGTTGCGTTCACTATTTGTCATGCGGGATAGAGAGGCCCGGCGGTTGGATCGCCCGGTGTTCAAGGTCATTCATGATAACGCCCTGCTGGAAGTGGCAAAGCAGCAGCCTGGCTCGATTGAGGAGTTGGCCGCCATCAAAGGTATTTCAAGGGGGCAGGCTCGCAGGCTGGGCCGCCGCATCTTCGGGGCCATCCGGCACGGGCAGCAGGCCAAGCCCCTCAAACGCCCGTCGGACCACAATGGCCGCCGCCCCGATGAAGATGTGATGCGTCGCTACGAAGCCCTGCATTCATGGCGTAAGGAAACGGCCATCGCGCGCGGGGTGTCCTCCGAGATCGTCATGTCAAAGGATACAATGTGGGACCTTGCGCATAAAGCCCCAACGGTTTACGCTGATCTCGAAGACATCAGCGGGTTGGGCCCGTGGCGTCTTCAGACCTATGCGGATGATGTACTGGAAGTGCTGGCCTCGTCTGATGAGGCTGTCGAATAACTGAAAAGGTGGAAGCATGAAGATCACGTTTCATGGTGCAGTGCAGACAGTGACAGGGTCACAGCATCTGCTTGAAGTCAATGGTAACCGTATCCTGCTGGATTGTGGCCTGTACCAGGGCAAGCGCTCCATCGCGCGGGACCGCAATCGGAATCTGCCCTTCGAACCATCTGACATTGACGTGATGGTACTGTCTCACGCCCACATCGACCACGCTGGTAATATCCCCAACCTGACCAAAGAACGGTTTGATGCCGATATCTACTGTACCTCTGCCACGCGGGACCTGTCAGCTTATATGCTGCGGGACAGCGGCCATATCCAGGAGCGTGATGCGGAGTATGTTAACAAGAAACACAAACGTAAGGGGGAGCCGCCAGTCGATCCCATCTACACTGAGCAGGACGCGATCCGTGCGCTGAACTACTTCATGACGGTTAACTACAACCGTCCCCGGGAGATCGCCACCGGCGTTACGATGACGATGGTGGATGCCGGGCATATGCTGGGGTCCGCCATTGTGATCCTCGATATCGAAGATCGCGAGGAAAAACGTGATTTCCGGCTGGCCTTCTCCGGTGATCTGGGGCGCACTGGCGCGGCCATCCTGCGCGACTGCACCCAGATCGAAGGGGCCGACTACCTGATCATGGAGAGTACATACGGCGGGCGCAATCATGACAATGATGCCGACGCCAAGCAGCAGTTCCGCCGCGTGATTAACGAGACATACAAGCGCGGCGGCAAGGTTATCATCCCCGCCTTCTCAGTGGGGCGGACTCAGCAGGTGGTGTATATGCTCAACCAGTTGTATCACGAGCATAAAATCCCCGACATCCCCGTTTTTGTGGACAGCCCGCTTGCAGTCAATGCCACCTCGGTCTTCCGCTTGCATCCTGAAGCGTATGATGAGGAAGCCGCACTCTATATGTCGCAGGAAGACCCGGATGGCGACCTCTTTGGATTTGGAAGGTTGCAGTATGTGCGCCGGGTCGAGCAGTCCAAGGCCATTAACTTCCTGCGTGAGCCATGTGTGATCATCAGTGCATCGGGCATGATGGAGCATGGCCGCATTCTGCATCATCTCAAGAACAATATCGAGGATGACCGTAACACGGTGCTGGTGACGGGCTGGCAGGCCCCCAACACGCTGGGGCGCTATCTTGTCGATGGTGCTGATAAAGTGCGAATCTTTGGCGAGGAATATCACAGCCGGATAAACGTCGAAGTGATGAACGGCTTCTCCGGCCATGCTGATCACAAGGGGCTGGTAGGCTGGGTCGATGGGATGACACGAAAGCCGAGGGAAATTTTCCTCGTCCACGGTGAGCCGGACGCTGCCGCTGCACTGGCCGATGACCTCAAGGCAAGCCAGCGCATCCCACAGGTGCATGTTCCGCAACTCCACCAGGAGTTTCACGTATAGGATCGCAGTGACGTTTTTGGCGGAGGTAATACGGTATTATGGCGCGTTCACAATTTCAGTACTGTCAGATCGAGATCGGCTCCGACAGCAACGGGATTCTGCGGCAGTTCTTCTCGGACCGCACCCCAAACGAAACGCAGTTGTACACCAACTGGCCCGCGATGATCGGCAAGCTGGGTGATCAGGGATGGGATATGGTCAATGTGCTGTCGGGTGGGCGTCGCGGTCCATTGATCTACGTTTTCAAGCGCAAAATGTCGGCGACTCCGGGTGGCGTGCAGCCGGTCAGTGGCCAGCAGGTCGTTTCTGCTGCGGCACCTGCTAACACCCCGCAGCCGCAGCCGCAGCCGCCAGTTGAATTTGATTCGATTGGCTATGATGACGATGAGGACGACGACAACGGGGACTTCGAGCCGCTGCGCGGTATCTGAGCGATCCGTATAAACAAACAATAAACAGCGCCCGGTGTGAGGCACCGGGCGCTGTTTGTGATCCGATGGTTTTTGGGTTAGCTCTCGCTGATCTCCACCGTCTTGATGGCATCGCCCGGGTTCGGGTCACGGCCCGGGTCGCGCTCACGGATGCTCATCAGTACGTCCAGCGATTCCTTGTCGGCGACCTTGCCAAACACAGCGTGCTTACCGTTCAGCCACGGGGTCGGCAGATGCGTGATGAAGAACTGGCTGCCGTTGGTGTTGGGGCCTGCGTTCGCCATCGAGACGACGCCTGGAGCATCGTGCTTGAGCGCCATGCCGCCCGGTTCATCGTTGAAGCGGTAGCCGGGGCCGCCGCGCCCGGTGCCGGTCGGGTCGCCGCCCTGCACCATGAAATCCGGGATCACACGGTGAAAAGTGGTGTTGTCGTAAAAGCCATCCCGCGCCAGGAACACGAAGTTATTAACAGTGTTGGGGGCCTTATCAGCGTACAGGTCCACACGGATATCACCGCGTGCGGTCTTGAACACGGCCTGGTAGGTTTTACCCGGATCGATCTGCATCTCCGGGGGGGCGGGGTATTCCTTTGCCATGATTTCTCCTTAATGGGTTAGTTACGGTTTGATGATACAGGATGGACCGGCCTGAAAACAAAACGGGAACAGGCGTGCAGCCCGTGTGCAGGCCGCACGCCTGTAAAAAATCAGTACCCCAGCACGGGGGCCAGCCAGCGCTCAGCCTCCTCGATGCTCATGCCCTTGCGCTTTGCATAATCCTCAACCTGATCGCGGTCAACCCGGCCAATGCCGAAGTAACGGGCCTCAGGATGCGCGAAGTAGTAGCCACTGACGGCGGCGGCGGGCTTCATGGCGTAGCTCTCGGTCAATTCCAGGCCGATGCGCTTCGTCACGTCCATCACACGGAACAGCTCGCCCTTCTCGGTGTGGTCCGGGCAGGCCGGGTAGCCGGGGGCCGGGCGGATGCCGCGATAGCTCTCGGCGATCAGCTCCTTGTTGGTCAGCAGCTCGTCATTGGCGTAACCCCAGAATTCCTTACGGACGCGGGCGTGCATCAGTTCTGCAAAAGCTTCGGCCAGCCGGTCAGCCAGCGCCTTGAGTAAGATGGCCTTGTAGTCATCATTGGCGGCCTCAAACTCCGCGACCTTCTTCTCCAGCCTGATGCCGGTGGTCACCGCAAACATGCCCAGCGTATCGACGAAGCCGAGGTCTGCCGGGACGATGAAATCAGCGAGGGCGTGATTAGGGCGGCCCGGTGGCTTTTCCATCTGCTGGCGCAGGGTGTGGACAGTGGTCAGTTTCCTGTTTAGCTGATCGTCCTCATAAACAATGATGTCATCCGCTTCACGCACGGCAGGGAACAGCCCGATGACGGCGCGTGCAGTCAGCCACTTTTCTTCCATGAGTTGACACAGCATGTCCTGCGCCTCGTTGTAGAGGGTGGCAGCTGTTTCACCCACCACCTTATCCTCAAGGATGGCGGGGTACGTACCGGCCAGTTCCCACGCACTGAAGAACGGAGTCCAGTCAATATACTGGCTGATCTCGACCAGATCATAATCCTCAAACACATGGATGCCCGGCTGCTGCGGCGTGGGGGGCCTGTAGCCATTACGCCAGTCCAGCTTCAAGGCGTTGCGGCGGGCATCCTCGATGGAACGCAGCCGCTTGCGGGTGCGTTTGCCAGCGTGTTTCTCGCGGATGCTTTCGTACTCCGCTTTGACATCTGCCGCGTAACCCGCGCGGGTATCCTTGCTCAGCAGGTGGGAGGCCACGCCAACCGCACGCGAGGCATCGACAACATGCACCACGGGGCCGCTGTATTCCGGCTCGATCTTGACGGCAGTATGCACCTTGGAGGTAGTCGCCCCGCCGATCAGCAGCGGCAGAGTAAAGCCCTCGCGCTCCATTTCTGCGGCCACGTGACGCATCTCCTCCAGTGAAGGGGTGATCAGCCCGCTCAGCCCAATAATATCGACCTTGTTCTCGCGGGCTGCTTCCAGTATTTTCTGCGTGGGGACCATCACACCGAGGTCGATCACGTCATAGCCGTTGCATTGCAGCACCACCCCCACGATGTTCTTGCCGATATCATGCACATCGCCCTTGACGGTCGCCATCAGGATTTTGCCGTTGGTAGAAGTATCACCGCTGGCGGCGCGGTTCTCCTCAATGTACGGCACGAGGTGTGCCACGGCCTGCTTCATGACACGGGCACTCTTGACCACCTGGGGCAGGAACATTTTGCCCTCGCCAAACAGGTCACCGACGGTATTCATCCCGCTCATCAGCGGTCCCTCGATCACCTCCAGCGGGTCATCGACGTTCTGCCGCGCCTCCTCGGTATCTTCGATGATATAGGTGGTGATGCCCCTCACCAACGCGTGTTCAATGCGCTGGTCAACCGGGGCCTCACGCCAGACCAGGTCTTCCTCCCTCTTTTTGACCTCACCACGCACCGTCCCGGCGAATTCAACCAGCCGTTCGGTGGCATCCGGGCGGCGGTTCAGGATGACATCCTCGATGCGTTCACGCAGGGCTGGGTCAACCTCCTCATAGACTACAAGCTGCCCGGGGTTGACGATACCCATGTCCATACCGGCCTTGATGGCATGATACAGGAAGACGGCATGGATGGCCTCGCGCACGGAGTTGTTTCCCCGGAATGAGAACGACACGTTGCTGACGCCGCCACTCACCTTGGCGTGGGGCAGGTTTTCCTTGATCCAGCGCGTCGCCTCAATGAAGGCCACCCCGTAGGAGTTATGCTCCTCAATACCCGTCGCCAATGCGAAGATGTTGGGGTCAAAGATGATGTCCTGTGGCGGGAAGCCGACTTCGTCGGTCAGGATGCGATAGGCCCGTTCGCAGATTTCAATCTTGCGCTCGTAGCTGTCAGCCTGCCCCTGCTCATCAAAGGCCATCACGATCACGGCAGCCCCGTAATCGCGCACTTTGCGAGCCTGCACCTTGAAGGCGTCCACGCCCTCTTTCATGCTGATCGAGTTGACGATGCCCTTGCCCTGCACGCATTTCAGCCCGGCCTCGATCACGGACCACTTCGACGAGTCGATCATGACCGGCACTCGCGAGATATCAGGCTCAGAGGCAGTCAGGTTCAGGAAACGGGCCATGGCGGCTTCGGCATCCAGCATGCCCTCGTCCATATTCACGTCGATGATCTGCGCGCCGTTCTCCACCTGCTGGCGCGCCACATCGAGCGCGGTATCGTAGTCATCATTGAGGATCAGCCTGGCAAAGCGGCGCGACCCCGTGACGTTGGTCCGCTCACCGATGTTGACGAAGTTCAGCGCGGGGGTGATGGTCAACGGTTCAAGGCCGCTCAGTTGCAGCACGGGGTCGGGTTCCGGCCACGGGCGCGGCGGCAGGTCTGCCACCAGCCTTGACATGATCGCAATGTGATCGGGCGTGGTGCCGCAGCATCCGCCGACGATGTTCACGAACCCGGCTTCGGCGTACTGCTCGATAATCCCCGCCATCAGCGCAGGGGTTTCGTCATATCCACCAAACTCATTGGGCAGGCCCGCGTTGGGGTACAGATGCGTGTAGCAGTTTGCCAGCCCGGCCAGTTCCTTGATGTAGGGCCGCATTTCCTCCGAGCCGAGCGCGCAGTTCAGCCCCACGATCAGCGGCTCAGCATGCTGAATCGAGGCCCAGAACGCAGCGGTCGTCTGGCCCGAGAGCGTGCGCCCGCTGGCATCGGTGATGGTACCGGAGATCATGAAGGGGCGTTCCTCACCTGTCTCACGCATGGCGTTTTTGCAGCCGAAGATGGCGGCCTTGGCGTTGAGCGTATCGAAGATCGTTTCGATCAGCAGGATATCCGCGCCGCCCTTAATCAACCCACGAGCGGCTTCCTGGTAGGCGAAAGCCAGTTCATCGAAGGTGACGTTGCGTGCGCCGGGGTCGTTGACGTTTGGCGAGATCGAGGCCGTGCGGTTGGTCGGGCCGAGTGCGCCTGCCACAAAACGCGGCTTGTCGGGCGTCTGCTGCTGCCACTCATCGGCGGCAGTACGGGCCAGCCGTGCCGCTTCGAGGTTGATCTCGTAGGCGTGTTCTTCCATATGGTAATCGGCCTGCGAGATGCGGTTGGCGTTGAACGTGTTGGTCTCGATGATATCCGCACCGGCCTCAAGGTAGGCGTTGTGAATGGCGGCGATGATTTCCGGATGGGTCAGGTTGAGCAGGTCATTGTTGCCCTTGACGTCGTACTCGTAGCCCTTGAAGCGCTCACCACGGTAGCCATCCTCATCCAGCAGGTAGGTCTGGATCAAGGATCCCATCGCGCCATCCAGTACGAGAATGCGCTGCTCAAGCTGTTGTTTCAGCGAGTCTGTTCGGTTCAAAGCCGGTTCCTTTCACTATGAAATCCGGTCGTTATTGATTCATCGTGGCGTAAAAAATCCGCCCGGTTGAGGGGCGGCTGGCTGCACACTCCCTCATCTTTTCAGGCTGTGACATTGCCTGACGGATTTGGCACCAGCATCGCTGTTGCGGCGGTTGCCGAGGTTTCTCAGGGCCGTTCCCTCCACCTCTCTTGATGAGCCATTCAATTGGTAAACCACAAATAATGATACCCTACAGATGTGCCAAAAGGCCAGAACCTTACCGCATTCAGTTCCATTCTCACTCTCCGTGCGGTATGATCGAGACAGGCAGACGGAGCGTGCATACAGCCAGACCTGTGAGGTGGATGATGAACGAGCATGGACCTGTCGTCGTGATTGGTGGTGCCAATCTCGACGTGATCGGCCAGACCGATACGCCTCTGAACACGGGGAGTTCCACGCCGGGGCGCATCCGCAGCGGCCTTGGCGGCGTGGCACGCAACATTGCCGAGAACCTCGCTCGGCTGGAGGTGGAAACCTTGCTGCTGACAGCGGTAGGTGATGATGATGCGGGGCACCGCATCTTTGATCAGGCGACGGGCAGCGGTATCGATGTGAGTGAAGCCCTTACGATGCCCAACTGCGGCACGGGGGCGTACCTGGCTCTGCTCGACAGCGATGGCGCGGTCAACGTGGCGGTGGATGATATGAGCATTATGAACCACCTGACCCCCGATTACTTCCAGGGTAGACGGCATTTATTCCGGGATGCGCGGCTGCTGGTACTGGATGCCAACCTCAGCCCCGATTCACTGAATACCGTTATCGACCTGTGCCACGAGTACGATGTCCCCATTTGCGGAGACCCAACTTCAACCAGCCTTGCGCCACGGCTCAAACCTCACCTCGCCGACCTGCTCCTGATCAGTCCCAACGTGATCGAAACCGGCGTGCTGTGCGGGGATACCTTTGCCCCGCATGACCGCGATGCAGCCCTTGCCGCCGCGCGGCACCTGGTGCAGTTGGGCGTCGAGAGTGCCATCATTACACTGGGTGAGTATGGCGTTGTGTATGGCGACAGCGATACCGCGGGGCATATCCCCGCCGTACAGACGGAGGTGGTGGACCAGACCGGCCACGGTGACGCCATGACCGCCGCTGTTATTTTCGGCCTGCTGGAAGACATCCCGCTCGATGAGTGTGTGCGGCTGGGTGTGCGGGCCGCCACGCTGACCCTGCGCACCCGTGAGACTGTGCGCGCCGACCTCAGCGTTGATTTGCTGTATGATGATCTGGATGAGGGTGTGACGGTTGAGGAATAGGCGAACAAAACAATGATGCGGGGGCACTTCACATTAGCGCGAAGTGCCCCGATTTCGTTATATCAGGTTGATATAGACCGGGATGATCAGGTTGAGCAGCAGGCCGAGGATGAAGGTCCCGCCCGCCACGCGCGTCATACGGAAGGCAATCGAAACGTACCACAGCGGCCACACCGGGTAGTTTTCCGGTGGTTCGGCGGGCTTCGGCTCGTTGAGCATTTTCATGGTTTGCAGATAGGCCGGGATCGAAACCAGGGAGATCAGCACCCACACACCGAGATCACCGGCCAGCACCAGTCCGATCACGACCGGGTAGAACAACGTGATGAGTGCCTGCGTGACGCGCAGCGCCGTCTTCTCACCGAGGATGACCGGCAGCGTGTGAATCCCCCTGGCGGTATCCTTCTCGATCTTGTCGGTGTGCTTGCCCATCAGCACAGCGGTCACGATCAGTGCGTACGGGATGGTCGCCAGCAGCGCCCAGCCCGGCAGTGTGCCGCCGGTCGCCACGTAGAACACGCCACCTGTCATCAGCGGCCCCCAGATCAGCAGCACGGACGGCTCACCCAGGCCGATACGCTTGAGCCGGATCGGCGGGACGGTGTAGAACACACTGATAAACAGCCCGGCCAGTGCGAAGGCCAGTACCATCGGGCCGATATTGAGGGTGAAGAAGATCAGGATCGCGAGGTCGATCAGGTTGAACAACACGATTGCACCGATCATCTCGCCCCTGGTTGCCAGCCCGGAGAGGATCGGGTGCGGCGCATATTGTGCGCGAATGTACTCCTCGGAGTTATCGAGGCCGACTGCAAGGTCAAAGTAATCGTTGATCAGGTTGTTGGAGGCGTGCGCCAGCACAATGCCGACCGTCGCCAGTATGCCATACAGCCAGTTGATGCCCGGCTGGGTGGCAGCAAGCATCAGGCCGATCAGGCCTGAAAACAACGTCATTGAGAACACACAGGCGCGGGTCAGGACCAGCCACTTGGTCACAAAGTCGATCTTTGTGCCCTGCGGCGCATTGCAGCCGTTGATGGCGAACCGCCAGTTTTTAACCAGGTCGCCTGCACTCAACCGTGAATCCGGTGCAGGCTTTACGCTTTCAGCCATGTTAGAATCTCCTAGTTGAAACAAAACCAGTCAGCCCATCCAGCTTCCCCCTGTGGATTGGACCGTAATTAATTTTGACGTATTCAGCCTGGAATAGCTAAATAAACCTGATGAAAACCATAAGAAACCGGCTAATTCTGTTAATTATCGCTGCATTCATGCTACCTGGATGCACAGCATTGGTGGCCCCGGTGCCCACTATCCCGCCCCTGCCGACGCTGACCGCCAGCCCGCAGGCAACGCCCATCCCGTCGACGCAGCAAGCCACCGAGGCCCCAACGTCCACCGTGGTATCGCCGCAGGCGGCCACCGCCACGGCAATCGATGGGGCGGTGGCACTGTCACCATCAACGCAGCCGGAGATTGGATACTTCTCGGCAGCACCGGGGCAGGTCAATCCCGGTGAACCTGCCACGCTGTTCTGGTCCAGCAGCGGCGGTGCGGTGGCCCGAGTCCAGCGGCTGGCGTTCAACGGCACGGTTGATCAAAGCTGGCCCGTTGATGCCTCCGGTTCGTTGGAGGTGCTGCCCATTCGCGCCGGGCGTTCTGAGCGATACGTGCTGCTCATTGAGAACGGCGAGCAGTCGGTTGAATCAGCACTGGATGTATTCGTGTTCTGCCCACGGGAATGGTTCTTTGAGCCAGCCCCGGCACAGGGCTGCCCAGACGGCCCACCGGTGGTAACGGGCGGGATCAGCCAGCAGTTTCAGCGCGGCCTGATGGTGCGGCTTGATATCACGGGCGAGATCATCGTGCTGTTTGATGAGGATTTAGGTAATCTGAACGACGTTCAACAGGCATGGATCGTCACCCCGGATACCTTTGGGGCGGGCGATCCGGTCGATGACCCTGCACTGACGGTGCCCTCCGGTTATCAGCAGCCGCGTGATCACTTCAGCAAGGTATGGCGTGAGGTGGCCGGTGTGCGAGATCGGCTGGGCTGGGCCACCGAGAGCGAGGTGAACTATACGGCCACGCTCCAGCGTGAAACCCTTGATTCGCTGTTCAGCCTGTACTTCTCGAATCGAGACGGCGAGGTGATTCAACTGGTGCCGGGTGGTCAGGGCTGGCTGGTGGTGGGGTATCTTCCTTAACGCAGGATTTCCTCGTAAACCGGGCAGTCATAGTCAAGATGGGCCTGGCACACTGACGGCACATCGAGCACAGGCTGCACCCCAAACGTTCGCAGTACCCGCGTGATGTGGCACAGCGGCAGGCCCATCACGTTGGCGAAGCAGTGGTCAAAGGCCGCCACGGGGTGAAATCCGGGGTGCTGAATGGCGTAGCTGCCCGCCTTGTCGAAGGGGTCCCCCGACTCCACATAGGCCGCGATTTCGTCATCGGTGTAGGTGCGCATCATGACCGGGCTGCCCGCAACCTCAGAGTGCTGGCGCTCATCCGGGGTTCTCAAAACTGTAAACGCGGTATAGACATGATGAATATGACCGCGCAGGCTTTGCAGGGTTGTGATGGCATCGGTGGCATCCTGCGGTTTCTCAAGGATGCGCCCCCTCGATACCACAATAGTATCCGAGGCGAGTATCAGCGCGTCTCGACTAACCTGTTCCGCGATGAAGGCGGCCTTCTGTTGGCTGAGTCGCAGCGCGTAATCGCGCGGTGCTTCTTCAGGTTCGGGGATTTCCGGCACATCTGGCGGCAGCACCTCAAAGGGCAGGCCCAGTACAGTGAGCAGGTCGCGGCGGCGTGGTGATGCCGAGGCCAGTATCAGGTGCATGGCGGCACCTCCCCGGCCTGCCACCGCCGGATCAGCACCTCGGTACTGAGGAAGGCCCGTTCTGTTTGAACGGGCAGGGCATCCGGCAGAAAGAAGCGGGCGTCAACGGCGTCATCACCGGGGTGTAACTCTCCCCCGGTGGGCTGGGCGGCATACATCAGCACGATGGCACGGTTTGGCCCGCTATCCTGATCGGGGCCAATCACGCCGATCAGGCAGGTGATCACTACAGCCAGCCCGGTTTCCTCGGTGACCTCCCGGATGGCGGCGGTCTGTGGGTCCTCACCATAATCGACATAGCCCGCGGGGAACGCCCATTTACCCTTTTCAGGGGCGTTGCCGCGCCGCACGAGCAGTATCGCCTCATCCTGCTGTACAAAAACGACCACGGCCACCTTCGGGTCATGATAATGAACGAAACCACACGCCGGGCAGGTTGGGCGTGTGGTGTGAGTGTCGTCTTGCTGTGTGATGAGTTCGGCACCGCAGTAGGGGCAGAATTGGTAAGGCCGTGACATTACTCGATTGCCTGCTGCCTGGGCGTGATGAGCAGCGTCACACCGATCACGGCGGTGATAATAGCGATCACGCTCAGTGCGATGCTGCGCCGCATACTGCGCTGGATGTCATCTTCAAGGTCCAGCACAGCCTGCTGCTGATCGATCGCCGTATCAGCGGCAGGATTGGCCGCCTCGCCGTCTTCGCCATCCTCACCAAAGGTCATTGTATTACCATTACTGATGTCAGCGGGTTCTTCGCTGTCACCGGTACGCATGTCACCATCATCTTCAGCGGCAATTCCTTCTGCCACTTCCGGTACAGGTGCCCTATCAGAAAGCGGTTCGGCGGGGTCTTCTTCGGCTGCGGCATCACCTGCACCGGATCCCAGGCCACCGCCTGCGGAATCATTTGTGATGGGCTGTGTTGCGAGCGGGGTTGGCATCGCAGTGAAGGCGGGGGCTGCGCTGTCTGCTGCCATATCGTCGGCAGGCATTTCAGCTTCTTCAGCCATCTCCTCCTCAGCGGGTGCTTCCTCTGCCATCGGTTCTTCGGCTTCTTCCACCACGATCTCCGGCTGGACGGGGGCCTCAGCGACAGAGGTCATGGGTGCGGCCTGTGGCTCCACCGCCATCGATTCTTCTTGTGCGTAATCCCTGTCGGCGGATTCCATGGCGGGCGCTGCATCCATGGCCGTGGGCATCATGCCATCACCGGCAAAGCCCAGGAAGGCCGCACCAAACAGGACCAGGGAGGTCAGCAGCGAGGCCCCGGCCAGCACCGGGCGCAGGGTGCCACGCGGTTTCAGCCAGCTTAACAGGCCACCGCCGGGTTGCTCTGTGGTGCCATAAACCGCCGGGTCCAGCGCAAAGCTGTGCGGTGCCCGCAGCGGCTCGGCCATGCCCAGCAAAGCGACAGTGGCCCGGGTACGTGCCAGTTCATCAGTAAGCTCAGGTTCCATTGCGAGGCGCGATTCAAATGCCCGCGTCTCACCGGGGGCGAGTTCGCCGTCAATATAGGCGTTGAGGGTTAACAGATCGCGCTCGTCCAAGAGATTTCCTCATGTATCATTAATGTGTCGTTTATGCCAGCACGGCGCGAGACGTGCTAGCTGCCTTCACCAGATAAACGATAGTGTGCGGGTAAAAGTTCCTCAAACCCCTGCAGACAGTCCCTGAGATTAAGCCGTGAGCGGCTGAGGCGGCTCTTGACCGTGCCCAGCGCCACGCCGGTGATATCTGCGATTTCCTGGTAGTTATAGCCTTCGACATCGGACAGGATGGCAACAATGCGGTGATCTTCACTGAGGGCTTGCAGGCAGTCCACAATAGCAGACTGAAGGTCCATGCGCTGGGTGTAGCCCTCGGGGCTTTCAGTATCGGATGCGAAGTGCCCGTCGGCGGCTTCATCCTCGACATAGAGCGCATCCAGCGAGGACTGCGGACGGCGCTTGCGGCGGCGCAGTTCATCGTAGCAGGCATTCGTCACGATGCGCAGCAGCCACGCCTTGAACGACCCACCGCGGAAGCGCTTGATCGCCCGGTATGCGCTGATGAAGGCCTCCTGTGTGGCGTCCGCTGCGGAGTCGGTATCACCCATAATGCGATAGGCAACCCCATAGGCGTGGTCTTGGTAGTGCAGCACCAGCGTGTTATAGGCGTTAACATCGCCCTTTTGTGCCCCTTGAATTAACGCTTCTTGATCCATGCCATCAACTTGTTTTGGTTAAGCCCCGGAATCTTGGCGGCAATTGACGCAAACGGTATACTTACCCACACTTATGCCGGAGTGGCGGAACTGGCAGACGCGCACGACTCAAAATCGTGTACCTTCGGGTGTGTGGGTTCGATTCCCACCTCCGGCATCATATTGCCACCGCAGCCGGGGATTTTCCCCGGTTCTTTGTTGCTGGTAAGCTAGATTACTATATCAGACTTACGTCATTCGGTCGAGAGATGAACCCCTGATGTTTCAACGCGGACTGCTGTCTTTACTGGTCGGATTGGGCCTCGGCGCGCTGGTCGGTGCGCTGGTGGGATGGTTCGTCCCTGTACAGGATGTCAGCGTCGGGTTGGAGCGCCTCAGCCCACAGTACAAGGCCGAGTATACACTGATAGTTGCGGCTGCATACGAGGCCAACGGTGACTGGGATCTCGCACAGGCGCGGTTGGGCCGTCTTGCTGAAGCAGACCCTGCGTTATATGTCGTGCAGGTGACGGAGCAGGCCATTGCCGAAGGGCGCAGCCCGGCAGACATTCGCCGTCTGACTGCGATGGCGGTTCGCTTCGGCTATACCACCCCATCGCTGGTGCCCTATCTCCCGGCTGAGGGTGGCTCCTGATGCAATACGAGCGCCGCAAATTCCCGTGGGTGTGGGTGGTCCTCGGCCTGCTGCTGGGTGCGGCTGGCGGTCTGTACTATGCGTGGTATCTTGACCCCGTCGATCTGGTCAACGTGGCCCCGCACCAGCTAAATACAGAGGCCCGCTCGGAGTATATCGATCTCGTCGCAGAAGCCTATCTCGGCGATCAGAACCTCAATGCAGCCCGCCGCCGCCTCGAATGGGCAGGGATTACGGACCCCGGCCCGGTGATCGCAGCACGTGCTGATCTGCTGTATGAGACGGGCGGCGCTGGGCGCACCATCGAAGCACTGGCGGCCTTAGCCAGTGCGCTCGGTGAGGCCCCGCAGGCCGCCGAAGTCTTTCCGCCGACGCTGGCGGTGCGTCCGAGCAACGGCACCGCGACCCCGACATTTGAGTTTGTTCCCTCCCCAACGCCTTCCCCGGCACCCACATCGGTTCCCACATCGGCCCCCGCGCCGCCTACCCCCACCGTCGTAATCATCCCGGATAGTGCGTTTGATCTCGTCTCACTGACGACCACCTGCCCGGAAGTGGACGGCGGGCGGTTGGATGTGTATGTCACCGATGAATTCGGTACCGGCATTCCCGGCGTGCGGATCGAGGTGGCAGGCGAGGACAGCCGCGATCAGTTTTACACGGGGCTACAGCGTGAAATCGATCCGGGCTATGCTGATTTCACAATGGATCCCGGCCAGACCTATACCGTTATTCTTGCTGGACTCTCAGAGCCGGTACTTGGCATCGACAGCGGAACGTGCCAGGCTGATTCGGGGGCGTTCTCGCGTCCCAACTACCAGTTGATCTTCAGGCCCGGCCTCCCCGAAACTGACGAATAACCGCTTACCTCGCAAGCTGTCAACTGCACATATGTCATCACAAATGGTTGTATTACCGGATCTTTCAAACCACCCCCTTGACTCGGAGATAAGACAGTATATAATGAAGTAAAATGAATTGATTCAAATTACATTGAATTATACACCCAGGGAGGCTGCCCATGGCTGTGGAACCACTCGATTTTATCAAGCTGCTTGGTCATGATGTGCGCTGGAAGTTGGTTCAGGCTCTTGCTGTGAGTGACCTGCGCGTGCAGGAAATGGTCGAGCAGGTTGATGAACCGATGAACCTGGTATCGTATCACCTTAAACTGCTCCGTGATGGCGGTCTCGTATCCGATCATCGCAGCGCGGCAGATGGGCGCGATGTGTACTACACACTGAACCTCGAACTGATCAAACAGGGTCTTTACGAGGCGGGCGAAAGCATCCACCCGTCCATCGCACACGGTGATGATGAAATCGCCTTCATCAATAAAGATGAGCAGGATGGGGACCCCGTGCGGGTGCTGTTCCTGTGTACGCATAATTCTGCGCGTTCTCAGATGTCCGAGGCACTGCTGCGGCACCTGTCAAGAGGTCAGATCGAGGTGTTCAGCGCAGGCACCGAGGTCACCTCCATTCATCCTATGGCCGCGTCAACCATGAACAATATGCATGTGGATATGAGCGGACAACACTCCAAGACCCTGGATCAATACCTCGATGAGCCGTTTGATTATGTCATAACGGTGTGTGACCGTGCGCGTGAAGTTTGCCCGATATTTCCGGGGGCAGACACACAAATTCACTGGAGCCTACCCGACCCCGCAAACGTACCCGATGAAGCCAAGCGCCTTCGGGCGTTTGATAACACCGCACGCGAACTGTGGACCCGGCTGCATAATCTGATGATTATCATTGACCGCAAACAGTCCGGAACCCTGTGATCGTGAAAATCAACCGTCTCCCAGTGCCAGGGATGGGGGACCAAAGGCACCTGTTAATTAACGGGGCCACCATCGCCGCGTGGATTTGCGAGGGTTTACGCGGCACCATCCGGAATCTGGCCAGGACCCTGATCAGACGGTGTGACACAGCCGCGTTTTAAAGGCTAATTTGAACTCAAATCGACGACCTGCTCCGCAAGTGGAGCAGGTCGTCTTATCTGCTGTTTGACACGTTTTATCCTGCTCATGCCCGGTGCCACTTAACATCATCTTAATTCCAGCTTAAGTCAGCATTAATCAATGCGACCTATTCTAGTGACGTTAGTTCCTTATCAAACCTTAAAAAGGAGAACTACGTTTCATGAAGAAGAGTAAGCTGTTTGTTCTGATCCTTACTCTTGCGTTTGCCCTGGTGCTGGCGGCCTGTGCGCCTGCAGCCCCTGAGGTAACGGAAGAGCCTGCTGCCCCGGTTGAAGAAGAAGCCCCGGTTGAAGAAGAAGCCCCGGTTGAAGAAGAAGCCCCGGCTGAAGAAGAAGCCCCGGCTGAAGAAGAAGCCCCGGCACTTTCCGGTGATATTCTCATCGATGGTTCATCGACAGTCTTCCCGATCACTGAAGCAGTTGCTGAAGAGTTTCTCGGGGTTGCGCCAGATGTCCGCGTCACTGTTGGCGTGAGTGGTACTGGTGGCGGCTTTGAGAAATTCTGCAATGGCGAAACGGTCATTTCAGATGCATCACGCCCCATTAAAGCCAGTGAGATGGAAGTCTGCGCTGAGAATGGCATCGAATTCGTCGAGATTCCTGTCGCATACGACGGGTTGGCAGTGATGGTCAACCCAGCTAACGATTTTGTTCAATGCATGACAGTTGAAGAACTGGCAACCATCTGGGCACCAGAAGCCCAGGGCGTGATTAATAACTGGAGCCAGGTCCGTGATGGCTTCCCTGATGCGCCACTGGGCCTGTATGGTGCGGGAACGGACTCCGGTACCTATGACTACTTCACGGATGCAATTGTGGGTGAAGAAGGTGCCAGCCGTGGTGACTTCACCGCGAGTGAAGACGATAATGTGCTTGTTCAAGGTATCGGCGGTGATGTGAATTCACTGGGTTTCTTTGGCCTGGCTTACTATGAAGCCAACCAGGACAGCCTGAAGCTGGTCGAGGTTGAGGACCCTGCGACAGGTGAGTGTGTTGCGCCGACTCAGGAAACTGTCGCACAGGGCGTCTATCAGCCCTTGAGCCGCCCGATCTTCATCTATGTACGCGTAGATGAATCGAGCCGCCCTGAAGTTGCGGCTTTCGTTGATTTCTATATCAACAATGCATCTACACTGGCGACTGAGGTGGGCTATATTGGTCTGCCTGAAGTAATCATCGACGCTATCAGTGTCCGCTGGCAGGATCGTGCCGCAGGCACCATGTTCCCTGGCGGTTCCACCGTGGGTGTTGATCTCCGCACCATTTACGACTAGACATTTTTTGCAGAGAGAGGGGTGCATCTTAATAAGATGCACCCCGTTCTATTGGAGGAGAAATCAGAACCATGCCCGCTGAGAATCAGGATGACGCTCAATCTCTAACCGCAATTGCGGCGTCCATAGGCACAGAACGGTCATATGCGTTGCCCACTCGTAAGCTAATGGGACGTAATCTGTCTGAACAAGTTGTCCAGGCTGTTCTGTTTATCTTTGCAACTGTTTCAATACTAACAACACTGGGGATCATTGCGACCCTGGGTTTTGAAACTATCAGTTTCTTTTCAGAAGTTACATTTGCACAATTCTTCCTTGACACACAATGGACCCCAGTATTTGTAACTAAGCGATACGGAATCTGGCCCCTGGTTGTTGGCACAATGATGACAGCAACTGTTGCCATACTCGTCGCTGTACCACTGGGATTGATGAGTGCTATTTACTTGAGTGAGTATGCCTCCGAGCGAGTCCGGCGTATTGTAAAGCCATTATTGGAAGTGCTGGCCGGAATACCCACGGTTGTGTATGGATACTTTGCGTTACTCTTCGTTACCCCTTTGTTGCAAAACATTATGCCGGGGCTGCAAGGGTTCAATGCAATAAGCCCCGGTATTGTGATGGGGGTTATGATCATTCCCTTGGTCGCATCGCTCAGTGAGGATGCACTTCACTCTGTACCAGTATCGCTGCGAGAGTCGGGTTTTGGGCTGGGCGCAACAAAATTTGAGGTTGTTACGAGAGTGGTCGTACCAGCAGCATTTTCGGGCATTGCGGCTTCCTTTATCCTTGCGCTGTCACGAGCAGTCGGTGAGACAATGATTGTGGCTATCGCTGCCGGGCAACGCCCTGTCCTGTCCTTCGATCCGCGTGGCCCTATTCAGACAATGACCGCGTACATCGTGCAAATCAGTCTTGGTGATACGCCTGTACGCTCGCTTGACTACAAGACATTATTTGCAGTTGGCTCGATGTTATTCGTCATCACCTTCACGTTGAACCTCATCAGTCACTTTGTGGTCCGCCGTTTCCGCGAAGAGTATTAGGAAGATATACAATGGAAGAGAATTTCCTGCCATCGAAAACAGCAAACAGAAGCCAGCGTTGGAAACGTCGCCTTCCGGGGAAGGTGTTCGAGATTTTGGGTTTTCTGTCCATTTCCATTGGCTTAATTGTCATGGTCGCTCTTTTCATTGATGTGTTTCGTGATGGTGCCTATCGTCTATTACCATGCACGCTATCAGACGGCTGTGATTTTCAAGTGACCCTGGCCTTCTTAACAAGCTTCCCTTCTCGCAAACCTGAAGACGCAGGGATTGCATCCGCATTGGTCGGCTCAATCTTTATGATCGCGATGATGATTGTGATCGTGTTTCCGGTTGGAGTCGGAGCAGCTATCTACCTGGAAGAGTACGCACCGAAGAACTGGCTAACAGACTTCATACAGATCAACATTGCTAACCTGGCTGGTGTACCATCAATCATCTATGGTCTGCTGGGTTTGCAGCTCTTCGTCCGGTTTCTTTTTGACGTGACTGGGGGAAGGTCTGTTTTGAGCGGTTCACTGACCATGGCCCTGCTCGTAATGCCAATAATTCTAGTTGCATCCAGCGAATCAATCAAGGCTGTGCCCAATGAATTGAGGGAAGCCTCTATGGCACTCGGTGCAACTAAATTGCAGACAATCACCAATCATATTTTACCGTATGCCTTTCCAGGTGTTTTGACAGGCACCATTCTGGCTATCTCGCGGGCAATAGGGGAGACAGCACCCCTGATTACGATTGGGGCACTGACATTCATTGCGTTCCTGCCTGAAGGCCCGACCAGCCCTTTCACGGCCTTGCCAATTCAAATATTTAACTGGGTTTCACGGCCTCAACCAGGGTTTTATAATGCTGCGGCAGCAGGAATCATTGTCCTGTTGTTTGTCCTGTTGAGCTTGAACGCGACCACAGTTATCATACGCGACCGCTTTTACAGGCAACGAGAACAATAGGCTCGATGAGTGATATTGTTCAAGCTGTATTGTCAACTCAGAGTGACGGAAAGCGTCATTACGAATAGCGGATAGAAAGCAAACGCAAGAGCCTATCCGTGAGGATAGGCTCAGCGTGCGATGGCCTGCACCATCTCACGCAGCGAGGGTTTATAGTCATCCTCGCTGTAGAACAGGAAACGCGGGCTGCGGCGCAGGATATCGGGCACCTCGACATCATTGATCTGCGCGATGATGATGGGCTTGCGCCGCTCTTTAAACCCTTCCCAGTTTTCCACGATATGAGATGCTGCCAGCGCGGACGCGGAAAGCACCACGACCATATGGCTGCACTCCTCAATGGCCGGGTGAAGGCCCGTCGCCCATTCGATGTCATCGGTCTGTTTGCCGGGGTCGAACCATGTCGGCACGCCGACTTTGTCGAGGTCCTCGGCCAGCCGCGAGGCGAAGTAGATATCAGCCGGGCTGTAATTGACAAACGCCACCACCGGGCCGCGTGCCATGGGGGAGAGGCTGCCACCCGCGGCCTGCTTCATGCGGTCCATATTGGGCTTTGTGATGCTGCGATGCGCATCGGTGCGGCCCATGCGGAACACGGTCGTGCCGCACATCTCGCATTCGCCGCGCGTGGCGGGCGAGCCTTTGCGCGTCCATACCGGGGTCGGGTTGACGATGATGGTGTGTTCGCGGCAGTGCATACAGTAGGCCTCGATCTCCTCGGCCTCCTCCTCGAATTCCTCGTAGGAATCATGTTCACTCATGAAGCATCCTTATGGCAGCAGCAAATAGATTGTCACAGTGTAATCAAACCCCCCACGTCCAGCAAACCGGGTTTGTATTGACACCCGCCCCGAACCTGCTACACTGCAAAAGAAACACTCACGTATCAGCATGGAGGCACCCTGTGAAGAAGATGACCCGCGAGGAATGTTTCGCCTTTATTCAGCAAGGCACACGGACAGGCAAACTCGCCACGGTACGCACCGATGGCCGCCCGCACTGTGTCCCCGTGTGGTTTGTGATCGATGGCGAGGACATCGTGTTCAACACATGGCACAACACCGTCAAAGCGAAGAATATCGCCCATGATCCGCGTGTGACGATCAGCGTCGATATGCAGGAGCCGCCCTATGCCTTTGTTATGGCCGAGGGCGAGGCTGCCGTCAGCGATGATCCCGCCGAAAAACTACGCATAGCGACTGCCATCGGCGGGCGGTACATGGGGGCTGACCGCGCCGAGGAGTTCGGGGCACGTAACGCCGTTGAAGGTGAGGTGATCGTGCGTGTCAAAGTGACCAGTATCATTGGTCGAGATGATTTGGCCGGGTACTGATTATCCCCCTCACAACGAAAGCAAAGATCATGAGCAAACCGCTGGAACTGCATCCCTATGCCTACCCCTTCTACTTCCCCGGCAATGACACCGGCTGCCTGCTGGTTCATGGCCTGACCGGCAACCCCGGCGCGCTGCTGTGGCTGGGCGAACACCTCAACCAGCAGGGCTTTACCGTCTATGGGCCGCGCCTGGCCGGGCATGGAACCGATGTCTACGACCTGCTGCCCATCCGCTGGCAGGAACTGTTCTATGACGTGCTGGCAGGCTATCACATGCTGCGGCGTTCGTGTTCACAGGTGTTTGTTGTGGGCCTCTCGATGGGCGGTGCGCTGACCCTGCTGTTCGCCTCGCACGTGCCAGTTGATGGTTACGTCGCGCTGGCTGCCCCCCATGAGATCAATAACCCCCTGATCCCACTCATCCCACTGTTGAAGCTGTTCAGAAAAACACTGGCAAAAGGCGTCCCCCCCTTTGAGGAGGATGAGTTTCAGCAATACGTGGTGGCGATCCAGAAGGAGCGGGGTGAGCCGCCGGTTGGTGAAGGCGGTTATGATGAATGGGCGCTGCCCACTGTTTACGAGGTCGATAAGATGCTCAGGGAAATGCGGGCCGGGCTGCCGAATTTAAGCGCACCGGGTCTGTTTATTCACTCACTGGCTGATGAGACGGTGCCCTACCCCAATATGGAGAAAAACGTCATGATGGCAGGCAGTGCCGACAAATGCACGGTGACGCTGAACGAGAGCAGCCATATCATCACCATGCACATGGAGCGCCACATCGTGTTCGATGAGGTCACGATGTTCATCAAAGCTCACACGTCCGGCTGAGGCAAGCCTGTCTAAGCCGCCATCGATACGGTATCATTGGCGGCGGGCCGGGGCGCAGGCTCTGCACCTGCCCTGGAGAATTGGGCCTTATTCCACACAGGAGAACCAAGCCCACATGAAATTACGGATTGGGGTCATTCATTACGCTGTTCTGGTGGTGATCTGCCTGGTGTACCTGGTGCTGGGTGCCGCCTATGCCATGAATACCCCGGAGTGGCAGGCACCTGATGAACCTGCCCATTACAACGTCATCGCCCAGGTTGCCGGTGAGGGCTGCTGCCCCGTCATCGAACCCGGTGACTGGGACTCCGCCTATCTTGAGGAACTCAAGGCCAGCGGCTTCCCCGAAGATGCCGACATCACTCCCATTGAATACGAAGACCATCAGCCGCCGTTGTACTATCTTGTCGGATCCCTGGTCTATCGCTTCACAGGGGGCCGCCTGCTCCCGCTGAGGCTGCTCTCCGTGGTGTTTGGGCTGGGTGTGGTGCTGGCGGTCTTTGTCGGCCTGCTGAGGCTGTGGCCGGGGCATCCGGTCCTTGCGCTGACCGGTGCGACCTTCGCGGCCTTCCTGCCGCAGAACCTCGCCATCATGGCAAGTGTCAACAACGACAGCCTTGCCAACCTGCTGGCCGCGATCATCCTTGTGGTCTCAATGACGTTCCTCGGCAACCCCATTGAGAAGAACGCCCGGGGTGAGTGGGTCGGCTGTGATCTCTCCAGCAGGCCACATGCCGCCGCGCTTGGCGGGCTGCTGGGTGTCGCCATCTGGACCAAGCTGACGATCTACTTTGCCGGGGCCGTCATCGTCGCAGCTATTCTGCTGCGCTGGCGACGTGAAGACCGGTCGATGCGCTTTCTCACCAATCAGATGAGCTGGTTTGCCGCCATGGTCGCAGTCCTCGGTGTCGGCTGGCCGCTGCGTAACATCCTCGTCTATGGCTGGCCTGATGTGCTGGGTCAGGCCGCGCATAACATGGTGGTTTTCGGGCAGACACGCACCGCCGAGCAGATCGCGGCGGTGGGCTTTGCCCCTTATTTTGTGTCAGTGATTCGGACCACCTTCCAAAGCTTCTGGGGGCAGTTTGGCTGGATGGGCGTGCCGATGCCGGGGTATATCTACGGGCTACTGGGCATCTTCACCCTGATTGTCATCGCCGGGATCGTGCTGGCGGTTAAGCGCCGCGATCAGTTGTTCATCCGCCCGGAACAGGTCGATGGGGGTTGGATTCTGCTGCTGGCTGCCGGGCTGGTGGTGCTGGCCTTCCTGTACTACAACCTGACGTACTACCAGGTGCAGGGCCGATACCTGTTCCCCGGCCTGCTGCCGATTGCCGCCGGGGTGGCCTTTGGCCTGTGGGGCATCAGCGCTTTCCTGGAGGAGAAGCTCAACTCGGAAAGCCTGTGGCTCGACTGGCTGCCGCTGCTTGCGGTGGCATGGATGCCGCTGCTTGCCGCGTTTGCCCTGATCCGCTTCATCATTCCGTACCTTGAGTAACCCGGCGATGCTGTTTGAAGCCGAGGTCCTGCCGGGCCTCAAGCCGTTTGCAGAGGCGGAGCTTGCGGAGCGATTTGATGAGGCCGTCGTCGTGCTTCCCGTAACGGAAGCCGACTCGCTGGCCTTCAGCGGACAGGTTCATCGCGCCGATCTGCTGGCCCTGCGGACCGTTGTCGCCGTGTATGACGTGCTGCATTTTGACATCCCCCGGCCAAAGGCCCTGCTGGGCGATCAGCACTTCCGCCGCCTGACTGGCGCCATCGACCGCGTGCGCGGCCTGAACCCCTCCGGGTCTTTCTCCAGTTTTAGATTCAATGCGGCGGGCCGCCAATCGACCGTATTTGACCGTCTGCGTGATGCCGTCGCTGGGTACACACACCTTGATCCCGAACCTGAAGAGGCTGATCTGCTGATCCGGGTACGCCCGGCCCTGCTGCATCCAACTAGCTGGGAAGTACTGGTCCGGCTGACCCCGCGCCCGTTGGCGGCGCGCGCATGGCGTGTATGTGACTTCGAAGGTGCGATAAACGCCTCGATTGCCGCTGCGATGGTGGCGCTTACCACACCGACGGCCTCGGACCGTGTGTTGAACCTTGCCTGCGGCTCCGCTACTTTGCTGATCGAACGGGCGGCGGCAGGTGCGGCGGCATCGCTGACCGGCGTTGATAACAACCGCGCCGCATTAGAGTGTGCCCGTCAGAACATCGCTGCGGCAGGCTGTGAGGCCGATATCGAGTTGATACAGGGCGATATCACCGCGCTCGATGTTCCTGATGCTGCCTATGATGTACTGCTGTCCGATCTGCCGTGGGGTAGTCTGGTCGGCAGTGCGGGGGAAAACCGGCGATTGTATCCCGCCGCGCTGGATGAAGCCGCCCGCGTGACCCGGCCCGGTGGGCAACTGGCCCTGATTACGCATGAGATCAGGCTGATGGACTCGCTGCTGCCGCGCTTCTCCGGCGAGTGGGACCTGCACTCCCGGCGGCAGGTGTACCAGGGTGGCCTGCATCCCCATATTTACCATCTGATCAGAAGGGACTCCCAGTGAGTGAGCTGAGCAAGTTTGACGGTATTTCAGTCATGATCACGGGCGGTGGTCATGGCATCGGCGCTGAGTTGGCCCGCGCACTAGCCGAAGCAGGAGCGCGCCTGTGCATTGCTGACCTGAACCCCGACCGTGCGGTGACGGTAGTCGAGGAGATCACTGCCGCAGGTGGCACGGCCTTTGACTGGCAGGGTGATACGTCGAACCGCTTCCAGGTTTCGGCCATGATCGAGAAGACGCGAGATCACTATGGCAAGCTCGACCTGATGCTGCATACCACGCACGTCATGCCGCACATTGAGACGCTCAAGATGGATGAGTGGGACCTGCGCCGTACGGCTGAGGTCAACGTGGTGGGTAGTTACTTTTGCCTGCAGTTGGTGGGGCGTGTCATGGCTGATGAAGGCGGCGGGCTAATGGCGCTCATCGTGCCACCTGCCCAGCCTGGCCCCGGCTATACGGCCTTCAATGCAACACAGGCCGCCATGCGGGCACTTGCTGAGGGCTTCAACCGCGACCTGGGCGCATCCGGTGTGCATACCATCGCCATCGAGGAGGCCGTACTGCCAGACCTGCTCGATCAACTTGCCGCACTGCTGCCCGGCTAAGGATCAAAAAGAGCCGGGATCACGCAGGTCCCGGCTCTGGAGTTGTATCTGCCAAACTCAGGCCACCATCATCGGCCCGGTGACTTCCTCGTCCTCCATCAGCGATTCTTCTTCAGCCTCGCCACGTTCGTAGAACGCACGCCAGAACATCGCACGATTGCCCATCGAGACGACCAGTGCCGCCGCCGCGATGACGCTCAGCAGCAGCGCCAGCGGCAGGTTCATCGAGGCCACCAGCGGCACGCCACCGAGCGTGTAGTAACCAATCGCCATCAGCAGTGCGATCGCGGTGGTAAACAGCAGCCGACGCAGTTTATGATCCCAGCCTCCGAGGATGTCCAGCCCCATCAGACGTTCCACCGTCAACACGCCAGATACCGTGATCACCAACTGAACCACGATCATAAGCGGCTGCGGATCATCGATCAGACTGGCATTAAGCATCACCATGCCCATGCTTGCCAGCAGGGCCGCAGGGACCTGTGCCTCAAGTGCGCCGATGCTCAGCGGGCCAACGGGGATGATCCCCAACTGCCCGATGCCCGGCATTCCGAGGATCAGGCCCGCGCCCAGCGGGTTCCAGCGGCGCGGGCGGCGGCGGTCAAAGATCAGGTTGACGATCAGATAGGCGAACAGCAGCACGGCGATGACGATGGCCAATGTCGTATGGTTGAAGGCCAGTGCTGTCACCAGTGACGCAAATACAATGGGTGGCCCGATCAACGGGTTGACCAGCATAATCAGAATACCCAGCGAACTCCCTAACCACAGGACCATCCATTCCAGCGGCGTCCCAACCTGTGCGCTGAACACACCCAGCCCACTTGCAATAAACACCGCTCCCAGCGTCTGACGCAGCAGGCGCAGCACGGTGCCGCTCAGGTTGCCCTTGTTGGGGTCAGCCTGCACCGGCCACTGGCTCAGGATGAAGGTCAGTGGGGCCGTCATGAACGCGATGAACACGGCGGTTGTGTTCAATGCTACCAGTCCTTCAGGCCGGTTGAGGAAATGCACCAGCAGCAGCGCGATCAAGCCCAGCACGATACCGGCAGCACGCAGCACCGGCGAATCGACGCGGCGGTTTGAAACGGTCACAGTTGCCGCCAGCGCCCACCCCGTCGCGATCAGGATCGGCAGGCCGCCAGTTTCGTTCATAAAGGTGCCGATCAACCGGAAAGTAGCAATCACGCTGTTCGGTACCATTTTGGCCCATGAGGTCCACGGCACCGGGTCGAACAAGCCTGGATACGTCGTGCTGAAATCTCCGGTGAGCGCGTTGGCAAAGTAGGCGCTGTCTGCCGGGGCAGGCAGCAGACCGCCCGCATTGGGCCAGCCCAGCATGGCGGCAAATGCGATGGCAAACGTCACGCCCAGTGCGGCAGGCAGCACAGTGCGGCGTGCCCGCAGCCACCACGGGGCCAGCAGCGGGATCAGCCAGCCGAGCGGTGTCCCAGCCACCACCAACGTAATCATGATCATCATGATCTCACGTGAGTTCAGCCGCGCCCCGGCGATAATAATCAGCAGCAGCCAGATTAAGGCCAGCCCCGGCGCATTGAGCAGCAGCGGCGGCAGCAGCAGGATCAGGGCGGTCAGTGCGCCGACAGTCGGGGCGCGCAGCAAGCTGTAGATCAGCAGGCCCGGCACCAGTGCCAGGATACCTGCTTCGACGGTGGAATTGGTTGTCAACCGGCTGAGGGCCAGGAAGGTCGCAAGGCTTAGTGCCAGCCCCTGTATCCACGCACCAAGATTTTCCCGTTTATTGACCCATGTCGAGATGTCGTTGAGCGCTGTATCGACCTTCTCCATCGCCTGCAGCTTCTCGACGGCGGTCGCTGGCTCACGCAATACGGTGCTGGACGCCCTTGCCCCGGCAGCAGCGGCTTCAGCCGTGGTCGGGGCACCCTTGCCCACCACGGGCGAGGATACCGTTGATCCAGCACCGCCCGGCGGGCTGTCCATTGGCAGCGTCCCCGCCGTGCTGTCACCGGGCATGGCAATGGTCGAAGCATCGCCCTTACCGGACATCGCCTTTTCAATGGCCTTGACCATCTCCCCGGCGCTTGCGTAGCGTTCGTCAGGTTCTTTTGACAGCAGCCGCAATATGACACTTTCAACCGGGGCGGGAATGCTGTTGTTAAAGAGGCGGGGGCTGGGGGTCGGCTCATTGATATGTTTGAGCATCAGCGCCATCGGATTTTCTGCGGTAAAAGGCAGCCGCCCGGTCAGCATCTCGAACAGGATCACGCCCATAGCGTACTGATCACTGCGGCCATCCAGTTTTTCACCGAGGCCCTGTTCGGGGGCCATATGGCTTGGCGTCCCCACCACGCCGCCGGTTCCCGTCAGGTTCTCCGCCCCTTCAATTTGCTTGGCGATACCGAAGTCACTCAGGTAGGCGGTGCCACGGCCATCGAGCAGAATGTTGCCCGGTTTCAGGTCACGGTGGATGATACCCTTGGAGTGTGCGTAATCCAGTGCCTCGCCTATCTGGTTAAAGATGGTGATGGCCCGATCAAGTGGTATGCCGTCTGGCTTCTCGCCGATGATATCCGCCAGGCTGCCCGATGGCAGGTAGCGCATAACGATGAAAAGAAGGTTATCTTCCTCGCCGAAGTCGTACACCGGGAGGATATAGGCATGCTCCAGGTTAGCGATGACCTGGGCCTCGTTTTTGAAGCGCTGTACAAACGCCTCGTTTTCCGTCAGAGAGGGCGACATGATCTTGATCGCTACGTCGCGGTTTACCGAAGGCTGCGTTGCCCGGTAAACGGCGGCCATGCCCCCCTTGCCTATCATCTCAACCAGACGATAGTTTCCTAGCTGCTTGCCGACATAGTTTTCAAGAGACATGAAGCTGTATTCTCCGCCTCCGGGTGAGATTCATCGTGGTTAGTGTATACCTGCGCACGAGATGTTGCGAGTCTGCCAGGGCTTACTGATCGGGCGTCTCGTTGTAGATCGACTCAACGACCTGCAGGTTATCAAACGCCACGCTGAACCCGCTGTACTGCGCACTCTCACCAATCAGCCCGACGAGGCCCGGCTGAAAGCTGATGTCGTTGATCTGGCTGACCAGCACGCCATTCACGGTCAGAGATAGCCGAGTGCCTTCGAGATCAACACGCAGGTGGTTTACTGTCGCGCCGGGTTGGATGGCTCGTGAGAGCGTCCAACCACCGATCAGGGACTCCTGTACGGCACAGTTCTGCTCACAGTAGCCGATATCATAACGGCCATCTCCGGTGATCATGGTGTACATGAATGCACCCACATCACTGGAGCCAAGCAGCAGCAGCCCGAAACCGCTGGCTTCCGGCCCGCTGATCAGCGTCGCATCGACCTCGTAGGTTCCAGGGCCAAACGCGCGCTGTTGATGCGTCCATGTGATTTGATCGGGTTCATCAATGGTCAGCACATACTGTCCCTCGACGATCTCGCCTCTGCTGAGGCCATTGGCCCCTGTCAGCCAGCCACCCGCTGTATCAAAGGAGGTGAAGTACGGGCCGTTGGCTGTGACAACGATCACCGTAGGACGTGGTGCGATAGCGGGTTCAGCGGGGGCCGCGCACGCCGAGACCAGCGTGGCAGTCAAGAGGAGGGCCAGCAGCAAGCTGGCCCCCGTGATGGATGTGGTCTGTGCAACACTGGAAGTACTCATGCGTCCTCTCAGGAAAGACTGTCGGCAACCAGCACCGCGATATCGGTGACGGCCACCTCCTCGGTAACGCCCTTCGTCTGGGCAGCAGAACTGAGCATGATTGTACAGAAGGGGCAGGCGTTTGCCACAACATCTGCGCCGGTTGCCATAGCCTCATCAAGCCTCATCTCATTGACGGGATGTTCCTGGTGTGTCTCGAACCACACCTGTGCGCCACCGCCGCCGCAGCACAGGCCCTTGTCACGGCTGCGCTCCATCTCGATCAGGTTAATGCCTTCGACGTATTTGAGTGCTGTGCGTGGCTCATCGTACACGTCATTGTAGCGGCCCAGGTAGCATGAGTCATGGAAGGTGACGTTGCTCTGTGCCATACGGCCCGTCTTGAGGTGCCCCTCGGCGATCAGGTTCGCGATATAGATGCTGTGATGCATCACCTCGTAACTGCCACCGAACTGCGGATACTCGTTTGCAAACGTATTGAAGCAATGTGGGCAGTGCGTGACGATCAGCGAGAACTCGTACTGGTCAAACACCGCGATATTGGAATGTGTTGATTCCTGGAACAGGTATTCGTTACCGCCGCGGCGTGCCCACTCACAGTTGCACCGTTCTTCTTCCCCCAGCACGGCATAATTGATGCCAGCCGCCTCGAAAATCCTGACCATGGCACGGGCGGTCTTCTGGCTTTCAGGGTCGTAAGCACCAGAGCAGCCCAGCCAGTACAGCACATCGACCTTCTTCTTCTCGGCCATGAGCGGCACATCCAGCCCGTCGGCCCAGTCCATGCGTGTGCCGCGTGGATTACCCCACGGGTTGCCCGCGCGTTCGGCCTGCTGCATCGCCATACCGAGCAGGTCCGGCATTTCGCCCTCGGTCAGCACCATGTAGCGCCGCATATCGACGATGGAGTCCACATGGTCGATCAGCACCGGGCACTCATGCACACAGGCGCGGCAGGTGGTGCAGGCCCACAGCGCATCCTCGCTGATGATCTCATGGGTCACCATCATGTCTTCGGTGGCCCCGGCCAGCATCGGGCTGCGGTATTTATCCAGCCCGGCGCGGATATCAAGCACAATCTGCTTGGGGTTGAGCGGCGTCCCGGCCATGAATGCCGGGCACACTTCCTGGCAGCGACCACATTCGGTACAGGCATCGCCATCGAGAAGCTGCTGCCATCGGAAATCCGTGATCTGCCCGACGCCAAAGACCTCCGCTTCCTCATCTTCCAGGTCGAGCGGCTCCAGTGCGCCGCGTGGACGGAAGGAGGAGAAGAAGATGTTCAGTGGTGAGTACACGATGTGCTTGAGCGGCATGTGCAGGAAGGCCATGTAAATAAGGGCCGTCAGCCCGATGTGGAACAGCCACAGTGCAAGGTGGATGTTGCGCAGCAGCGCTTCAGTGGCACCCAGCGCTAACAGCCCGCGTGACAGCGTATACCCTGCAAAGGACCACATCGCCCAGTCCGGCTGCACAACGGCCAGCCGCATGGTCTCGATACCCAGCCCGCTGATCAGATCAAAGAACAGGATCCACAGCATCACGGTGAAACCGTCACTGTAGGTCAATGCCTTTGGTTTCTGGATGTAACGGCGGATCAGCGCCAGCCCCAGCGCAATAATCGCGAACACCGTCGCAAAATCGAGGATAAGTTCAAAGAACAGGTAGAATGGCCCTCGCAGGAAGGTCAGACCCCACACAATCCGCACGAAATCATAATCAATAAAAACCAGCGTGGTGCCGATTAACAGCGCGATGAACGACCAGAACAGCGCCAGGTGGAACAGGCCCGCGTAGGATTTCCGCGCGATCTTGAGCTGCAGCAGTGCTTGCTGCACCAGCCGCCCAATGCGTTCAAACAGGTGATCCAGCCTGAGTTCGCCCTGCCCCTTGCCCCACTGCCTGCTACGCAGCCAGAAGGCCCCGAACAGGAACGCGATGCCGAGAAAGTTAGTGGTGTAAAGAAGAATGACCGCCCATTCCGGGATGTTCCAGAGGGTGTCGCGAATCGGGTCCATGTGTATTGAACTCCTGTCAATAGTGCGGATAAGGATGTTGCGGTGTGTGGTCCCTGGAGTTGTTTACGGTGATGAACTCACCGAATCACATAAAGTCAGTTTATCATGACTGCGGAATGATTGTAAATGCTTTGATAAGTGGTTTTGACGACGTTTGTCATCAATTTGTTGTTGGGGGAGTTGCTCATTGACGAGGCTGGAGGGAGTGCTAAAATGGGAACGTATCACATCACCAATCAAGGACCACCATGACACAGTCCTATGACTATCACTTCCTGATCCTGGGTGACGACCTGCCCCCTGCATGGCTGCATCAAGCTGCGCGGACGTACTGCCTCAGGTTTAGCCCCATCATCACCGCCGATGTGGCTCCAATCGCCGTGGTGCCACCCTCACAGGCCGCGTTGATCACCATCGTGGCGCGCGGCAGTGACATCCCGCGCATCAAGGCCGATGCCATGCAGGCCGCCCGTGGTCCCATTCAGTTTGATCTTGTGGTGGCCGATGACCTGCCGTTTGTCGAGGTCATCCTGGGCCGCCGAGCCGAATCCAATCGCCCGATCGGGTAGAGGAACGATGAATTTACAGCAATACCAGTGGTCAGGGAATCCGCGAGGCCTGCACAATGATGGGCCGTTTAAGCCGTTCTTCATCGAGCGTTACGTCGTGCCGAGGCTGGGCTGGGCCAAGCTGCTCGCCGGGGCCAATGAATACGTCGATGCGGTTGCGCAGTTGGTAGCGCACGGGGTCACGCCCATCGTGCGTATCTATCGTGAAAGCATGGGCGGCATGGCCCCGCCTGAATCATGGTGGTCCTATTACCAGCAGTACATTGAGGCGGGATGCCGGTGGTTTGAGTTGTACAACGAACCCAACCTCGATGATTCGTGGGGGCTGGATGGTGAAAATCAGGTCACCTGGCGGGACACGCAGGGTGTGATCGCCCCGCTGATGGATCACTGGCTGGCATGGGCTGAGCGTATCATTGAACTGGGCGCGTACCCGGCTTTCCCGGCTATGGCCGAGATCGCCAGCGATGATGACCACGCTACACTGCACTGGCTCGACGCCTGCCTGCACTACCTTGCCACGCGCCACGCGGAGCGTTTCCTGGCTGTGGCTGCGAATGGCTTGTGGGTTGCGACGCATCCCACGCTGCTAAACCACTTTTACCAGGAACCACCTGGTGGTCCCGGCCATATGGCACGCCCCTATTACCAGCAGGACGCCCGCGAGGACGGCTGGCATTTCGAGTACCCCGCCGACCCGCTCCAGCAGCGTCTCGACCCCGGTTGTACGGCCATCGGCGGCACAGAGAGCAAGCCGTACGGTGCCCCCGCTGGCCTGATCGCGGCGGGTGAAATCTTCCAGCACTTGCTTTACCGTCATTTCAGGGTCGGCCCGCTGCCGGTGGTTGGCACGGCGGGCGGGATCATGGTGCCTAAACCCGGTGATCCCGCCGTCCAGCCGGATACCCGCTACCCTGCCTATAACCATGAAAATCATGCGCAGGCCGTCCTGGCGATGTGGTACTGGATCGCGGGCATGGCCCCGCCGTGGTTCCTGGGCCTGACCCTCTCTGACGAAGAAGCCTACTATGAAATGCTGCGCGGCCCAGCCCCGGCCCTGCGTGCGATGGCGACTTCGCCGGTAGCGCTGCGTACCATGCCCGACCTTGACCCTATTCAGCGCGAACGCACCGCCCCGGTGGAACCACCACCGCCCGAAGTCGCGCAGCAGGTTCAGGTTGAAGACCCACTTGAACTGCGCTTTGAGCATGTCGATGAGATCGCTTCGCTGCCCGTAGTGGAAGGTGATGTTGTCTCACATCCTGGGGCGGCGGGTGACACACTGCCCGAAGCCGTGGATGGGGAACTGCTGCCGTCAGCACCACAGGGTAATATTGCGTATGCCGAGACCGATGAGGACGTTGATCGCTTGCTCGCGGAGACGGCTTACCTGCTGGAACCCGGCGAATCCACCGAAGGCCTGCCGCGTCTGCTGCCGGGCAACCCTCATCGCGAGGGGCATGTGCAGCTTCTGGCACGTGTCACACGGGCGGGGCAGCAGGCCGCTGAGTCCGTGACACCGTCACCGCTGCCCCCCATTGAACTCAACCCGCCAACCCCACCCGACGCGGAGCCAATGCAGGCACAGTCTGCCCCGCCTGCTGTGGATGCTCCGGGCTCGGAACCAGAAGTAGATGACGACGATGATACCATCGTCAAACGCAGCAGCCGGGCCAACCCCAATCTCACCAAGGAGAAGCCGGGGCATCAGTTTGCCGGGCAGGTACAGGCGCAGTCGGTGGTGCCTTCGGTTAATGACCCTGACCCGCAGCCGGAACCCGGATCATCAGCCAGTCATGGCACGAAGGCCAACCCCAACCCCAACCGTATCAAGGAAAACCTTGATTATCTTTTCGAGGAGATGACCGGCACGGGTGAGGCCGACCCGTGGCCGTGGCGGACGCGTGGCATCGCGGCGCAGTCCATGCCTGAACCATCCCCGGATTCCATCCCGGAGTCGTCGTCCAAACCCGACGGTGAGGTGCTCTCGGAGTTTTCCGAAGCACCCGGGGCCAATGAAACCGATCTGCCAGAAGAATCGGGAGATACAGCCGTCGATGAGGTCGTCAGCAACCCGGTGAGTATCACCGGATTATGGCTGGTGCTGGGGCCGGATGGCCCCTTCGGCTGGATGCTGGATGCGGGGCGTGATTTCATCGCGGCGCAGCGCCCGGTGCTGCTTCCTGAGCCGTCATTACTGCGATACGGCAGCCCTACCCCTGATCTTGTGGTGCTGATCCTCGCCACTGAACGCCATCTGCCAACACTGACCGCCCGCGTCGAAGGCATGGTGAACGGGGCACTTATCAGCGGATATGCGGTCAGTTCTGCCGAGGACCTCGGAAAGGCACTTGAGGAATGGCAGCGGACCTGAAGCACCTTCAGGAGTTATTCATCAGGGCGGGTAAAACCGTTTCACTGGCGGAAAGCTGCACCGGGGGCATGATCGCCGCTGCACTGACCGACATGCCCGGCAGTTCCGCCTGCTTCATGGGCGGCGTCGTAAGCTACTCTAACGCGGCCAAAATTGATCTGCTGGGGGTTAATCGTCAGGCCATTGAGCAGCATGGCGCGGTGAGCGAGGTTGTGGCGTGCCAGATGGCCGCCGGGGCACAGGCTCGCTTTCAAACCGATGTGGCACTCAGCGTAACCGGCATCGCCGGGCC
>CAYMGV010000014.1:38478-41850 GCA_964390105.1 uncultured Anaerolineae bacterium
CCGCTATGTCCAGGGCCTCGTCGCCGGTCATCTCAGCCGCAGCGGCATCGCCGGGCCGGATGGTGGCACTCCGGGGAAGCCGGTCGGGCTGACGTGGATCGGCGTGGCCGATGCGGATGGGGATCGGGCCTGGCGCTATGTGTGGCGGGGGACGGATCGAGCCGAGAACCGCGATCTGAGTGTTCATGAAGCGCTGCGACTGCTGCTCAACTGGATCGAAGAAAAGGGTGAACCCGCCCCCGGTTAAGGAACGGGTTTTGTCAACCAACCTATGCGCGGACGGCGACCGCTTCGATCTCAAACAGCGCCCCCAGCGGCAGCGCCGCCACTTCTACAGCTGACCGGGCCGGGGGTTCCCCGGTGAAGTACTCGGCGTAAATGCCGTTCATCTCCGCGAAATCGCCCATATCCTGCAAAAAGACGGTGGTCTTCACCACATGCCCCATATCGCTGTCAGCGGCCTCCAGCACGGCCTTGAGGTTCTCCAGGGCGCGGCGTACCTGCCCTGCCAGCCCTCCATCGACCAATTCCATGGTTTCCGGGTTCAGGCCGATCTGCCCGGCAGTATAGACGAGGTCTCCAATGGTTATCGCCTGTGAATACGGCCCGACGGCCTTCGGCGCGTTCCCGGTATGGATGCGGTTACGTTCCACGATAGGTTCTCCTGCTTGATGTGCGGTCATGATCTGCCCGTATCATACCGCGTTTGAGTAAAACTATGGGAAAGCGAACTTGGCAGGCTATACTTGCGGCATGACTTCAGAAGATACACAAACGCACGATTCCCTCAAGGCCCTGCAAGGTGGGCAGATCGCCCGTGCTGCCGGGCTGGTGATGATTGGCTTCCTGTTCAGCCGGATTCTCGGCCTCGTGCGCGAGTCGGTGGTGGGTGGCATCTTTGGTGCGGGCAGCACCTTCGAGGCCTATGCCGTTGCGGCACGCCCTCCCGATACCGTGTTCTACGTAGTGGCAGGCGGTGCGCTGGCCTCGGCGTTCATCCCCACCTTCACCGATTACCTCGCTCGTGGCGACCGCGACGATGCGTGGCATATGGCGAGTACGGTCATTAACCTGCTGACCATCCTGATGATCATACTGGCGGCATTGGGCGCGATATTAGCGCTGCCCATCGTGCGCGTACTGACCCCCTGCGCACCCGGTGCCGCCGTCTGCTTCGATGCTGAATCGCGCCTGCTGGCCGCTAACCTGATGCGCATCATGATGCTGTCCCCGATCCTGTTTGGCATCAGCGGTCTGCAGATGGGCATCCTCAACACCCATCAGCGTTTTCTGCTGCCTGCGCTGGCCCCCTCAATGTACAATATCGGCATTATCTTCGGAGCGGCAGTCCTGTCGCGCTGGATGGGGATTTACGGCCTTGCGTGGGGTGTGGTACTTGGCGCGGGGCTGCACCTGCTGGTGCAGCTTCCCGGTTTGTTCCGGGTCAAAGCGCCTTATCAATTCCTGTTTGACTACAAACACCCCGGTGTGCGTGAAATCCTGCGGTTGATGGGGCCACGTGTGCTGGGCCTTGCCATCGTGCAGATCAACTTCTGGGTCAATCTGATGCTGGCTTCGGGCATGGCTGTGGGTAGTATCGCGGCGTTGGTGCGGGCATGGACCATCATGCTGCTGCCGCAGGGTTTGATCGCACAGTCGGTGGCGACGGCGGTCTTTCCGACTTTCTCGGCACAGGTCGCCACGGGGGACCGTGATCAACTGCGCGAGACGTTCAACCGTGTGCTGCGCTCGATCCTGTTTCTGTCGTTCCCGGCCATGATCGGCCTGATCCTGCTGCGGCTGCCCATCGTGCAGATCATCTATCAGCGCGGCGAGTTCACACTGGCTGATAGTGAAGCAACGGCATGGGCGCTGTTGTTCTACGGGCTGGGGCTGGTGTCACACTCGCTGGTGGAGGTCATCACACGGGGCTTCTACGCCATGCACGATACGCGTACACCGGTCCTTGTGGGCGGTATCACCATGCTGCTGAACATCGGCTTGAGCCTGCTTTTGACCCGCTTTATCGGTGACCCCGCCGTGCTGGTGCCGGGTGCATTTGCCGGGCTGGCGCTGGCTAATACCATCGCCACCACGCTTGAAGCCCTGGTATTGCTGTGGCTGATCCGCGACCGCGTTGGTGGCCTCGAAGGGAATACGCTGCTGCCGGGCCTGCTGCGCACCGGGCTGGCAAGTGCCGTGATGGCAGCCGTCATTTACGGAACGGCGATGGTAGTCGGTAGCTGGCCTCTGCTGCTGAGCTTAGCCATCCTGATTGGTGCCGGCGGTGCGGCCTTCTGGGGCAGCGCGCTGCTGCTGCACAGCGAGGAAGCCCACCTGTTCACAGGCTTTGTGATGCGGCGTCTGCGCCGGGCAGTGGCCGGGTAGTATCAAGAGTATTCAGGCAAACAGCGGCTGAACCAGCAGTTCCCAGATCATCATGACCGAGATACCAAACACCACACCACCGATCACCTCCTGGTACGTGTGCCCCAGCACTTCCCTGAGGTGCGTCTGTTCGAGTTGATGTCCGCGCAGCACTTCCGCGACGATCAGATTGAGCATACGGGCATGGGTACCTGCCTCACGGCGGACGTTAGCGGCATCATAAACCACGATAGTCGCCAGTATCACTGCACCGGCAAAGAGCATCGAATCAAACCCCTCTGTCATGCCGAACCCCACGGCCAGCGCACTGACCATTGCCGAATGGGAGCTGGGGAACCCCCCCGTATGCGCGATATAGCGCCAGTCAAACTCGCGCGTGCGGATGTAATAGGTAAACGGTTTGAGGAACTGGGCCAGCGTACTGCTCACTATCGAAATCCACAGCACGTCATTACGCCCCAGTTCATGGAGAATCTCAAGGAATGTCCGATCCATCGCCTGGTTTGCTCCCGGTTGATAGGTGTTCTAGGGTGAGTTCGGCAGTATCAAGCTGCTGCTGGCACCATGCAGCAAGGCCCTGCCCGCGCTCGTAGAGCGTCAGCATCTCGGCAAGAGCCAGCTCACCGGATTCCAGCCTTGCCACGATGATTTCCAACTCCGCCAGTGCGGCTTCAAAGGATTCCGGCTGTTCATTTGTCATGTAGATTGTCCTTCTCCAGTTTGTGGTCCCTCGACGCGGGCGGGCAGGTCACCATCCCTGAGCCTGACTGTCAAATGTGTGCCCGGCGGAGCCTGCTGAGGGCCGGTCACAATTGTACCATCGTCTCGCATGACCAGCGCAAACCCACGAGCCAGCGTGTCGTCGGGTCCGGCGCTGGTCAGGGTGCGCTCCAGCCCCTCGACAGTTGCCCGCTTGAGCGAGAGCTGCTGCCCGGCGGCTCGATAGGTTCGCATTGCCAGCAGGTAAACGTGCTGGCGTGCCCC
>CAYMGV010000015.1:0-37509 GCA_964390105.1 uncultured Anaerolineae bacterium
TGCCGCATGACACGCCGCTGATCCAGCAACCCGTGCAGCCCCCTGACCGCCAGCCGATGCTCCTCGATGTATGCAGCCAGCGCGCCCCTGAGGTGATCACGGTGACGCTGAACCGTGGCTTGCAGCAGGTCAACCGGGATCGGTGTAGCCTGCTCCGCCGCAGCAGACGGGGTTGGCGCACGGAGGTCGGCGGCATAATCGGTTAATGTCACGTCAATCTCATGCCCTATCCCGCTGATGACGGGGTGGCGGCAGGCGGCTACTGCTCGCGCCATGCTCTCCTCGTTGAACGGCCATAAGTCCTCAATAGAACCGCCACCCCGCACGATCAGGATCAGGTCGATGTCATCCCGTTCATCGAGTTGTTGCAGTGCCGCGATGATCTGTGAGGCGGCTTTGGCACCTTGTACCGGCGTGGGGGAGAGGATCACATGGGCCAGTGGATAGCGGCGGCCCAGTACATTCAGCACATCCTGGAAGGCTGCTGTCGATGCCGAGGTCACCACGCCGATAGTACTTGGCAAGGCCGGGGATGGTTGTTTGCGTTCTGCGTCAAATATTCCTTCCCCGGCCAGCCGCCGCTTGAGTTCCTCAAACCGCACATAGAGATCACCGATACCTGACTTGGTCAACCGGTTGCAGTACAACTGGTACTGTCCACCCACCTCGTAAAGGCTGATCCTCCCCCGTGCTACCACGCGGTCTCCGTCGCGCGGGCGGAAGGTCAGTGCCGCGACCTGCGCAGCCCACATCACACAGCGCACCTGTGCCGCGTTGTCCTTCATCGTGAAGTACGCATGGCCGGAACTCGGCGTTCTGAAGTTGGAAATCTCCCCCTCAACCTCGATATCCTGGATGCGGTAATCGCTCTCCAGCAGGGACCGTATGTAGCGGTTGAGTTCAGAAACCTGCCAGCGGGGCGGTGGCTGCATGGACATCGTGGCTGCTCCTGTTGAATGGTTATGAATCATTTGTGAAAAAACTGTAATCAGAGTGTTATCAATCCGCACCCATAATAAGGTTATTATTTGGTTAGGAAAATCATTACAGGTTAGGTCTCGTATGTTTAAGCAGGTTAATGATAATCTATTCATTGGTAATGCGGATGCAGCCTACGAACATCGGGCACTTGCCAAACAGGGGGTAACAGGGATCGTTCGTCTGCACGAACCCCCGCCTGAATGGCCGGAAACCCCATTTGATATTCTTGGCTATCCCATCCCCGATGGTCATGTCATCCCATCTGTTGTGTTTGATGACTGCCTGGACTTCATCAGTGAACACCATCAACAGGGCGGGCGTGTTGCTGTCGTCTGCCGTGCCGGGATCAGCCGGTCAGCCATCATCGTGCTGGCACAGCTTATCAACCAGGGCTACTCGCCCCAGCAAGCATATCACCACCTTATTACACGGCATCCACAGGCTGAGCCACACCCGGCACTGTGGAATTCCCTCATCCGATACTATAACCTGCCCGTCGATATGGTAGACGTCCTCACATGGGGGATTGTCGCCCGGTAGTCCCTGCCGGTTTGGGCAGGCTTTGTGAAAAACCACGCAATACCGTTGTTTCCGGTCTTCGCATTAGCTATCATCCTCATTGATGATATTTGTTGAAAGGGCCGAACCAACGTGAAATCAATACCGCCTGTCATCCTGCTGCTGGTTTTCGCAGCCGTACTGACCGCCTGCTCCCCTGAACCTGGCATTGAGGCCCCGCCGGAAGTGATGGCTGTTGGTAACCCTACCAACGGACGGGCACTGTTCCTTAACGGCGGTGATTCGGGTATACCGTGTGCTTCCTGTCACACCCTTGACGATCAGGACCTTGTCGGGCCGGGCTTGGCGGAGATCGCGGTAATAGCCGAGAGTCGGATCGAGGGAATGAGCGCCGAGGAATACCTGCGTGATTCGATCATACATCCCGGTAATCACCTTGTCGATGGGTTTGAAAACACCATGAACAGTAATTATGCCGTGACTCTCGCCGAGAGTGACATCAACGACCTCGTCGCATATCTGCTGACAATACAATAGCATGGTGCCATCAGGATTGGGCAGGCTAACGCCTGCCTTTTTTGATTCATTTGTGTGTTCGCTTTTCTCGCCCGATAATGGGTTTCAAGTAGCTCAGAGGAGGAGCGCCGTGGCCCATTACCACTTAACTGCCCGCAGCATCATGCACCAGGACCTTGTCACCATTCTGAGTGATGCCAGCATCCAGGATGCCGCTGACCAGATGCGCTTTGAAGGTGTACGCAGTTTGATCGTGGAACCTCTCGATGACGGCGACCCCTACGCTATTGTCACCTACTCCGATATCGTGCGGGAGGTTCTTGCAGACGGTCTCGACCCGGCAGATGTCACGGTCGATCAGATCATGACAAAGCCTGCTGTCACCATCGCCCCCGACCTTAAGGTAGAATACATAGCAAAGCTCTTTCGACAGATGGAGATTGGCCATGCCCCGGTCATTGAGAACGGCATAGTGATCGGGATCGTCTCAATGACGGACCTCATCACGGAAGTCATCTCGGAACCGCATGGCTAGCTGCACGTAATAACAGGTAGAATCTGCAGCCCTAGTGTGAGGAGAGGATATGATCGAGAGCATTCTCGATATTCCAGTCGAACAGGTATTAGTGGTGGTCTGCGGCCTGATGTTTGCGGCATTTGTTGGCGCGGTCGTGCTGCTGATTCTGGCGGCCCGCGAGATGGCCGACCTTGAGATTCCAGAAGATGCAGACTTCTTTGAGACGCTTCAGATGGTCCCCATTACGGTGCCACTGGCGCTCGACCTGCTGGATATGGCCTTTGACTTCTTTGCCGCGCCGATTGCCTGGGTGGCCCTGGAGTTGCTGGGCCTTAAAGCGCTTCAGATGATTACGGTGTTCGAGGGCATCATACCCGGCACCCAGCTCATCCCGACGATGACGGCGGCGTGGGTGGTCTCACGCATGATGAAGAACAAGCGCCGTACGGATGGCCGTGACATGCTGCAGGACTACCAGCGCGGCCTTCCCAACCCGTTACAGCGCGATTATAGCCTTGCCGACCGCTACCGCAGCCGTGACCTGCTGGGCAGCGGAGAACCGAGCGGCAGCAGCGGCGGTGCGTTATCAAGCCGGGCAGGCCGCAGCCTGCCCCCATCGTTTTCGGATGAGGATGTGGTTGAGGGTGAGTTTTTCGAGGAAGACTACGTCGAGCCGCCGCCCGATTACTACGACGACGATGAGCCGTGGTAGGGCGCTTTAGCGCCGACCCTGCTCAAGCAGCGCACGGACCCGGCTGGTCAGCGTGTTGGGCAGATACGGCTTGGTCAGGTAGCCATCCGCACCCAGTTCCAACCCCCGGCTGATTGTCTCCGGGTCAGCAATAGCCGAGAGGATCAGTACCGGCATGTTATCATGCCGGGTGTCCTCGCGGATAGTGGAGAGAATATCGAAGCCCGGCAGGTCCGGAAGCATCAGGTCCAGGATCAGCAGGTCAAACGATTCCCGCTCCAACAGGGAGAGTCCTTCATGGCCGCTCTCGACGGTGATGGGCTGCATCCCCACGCGGGAGAGCATTTTTTCAAGCAGGCCAAGCAGGTCCGGGTCATCATCGACGATAAGGATCGACGGGGCATTCATCGGCTCTGTCACGGAGATTTATCCTGACGCTGGATAGAAAAAGGATCGCGGATTAGTCAAAGGAAACACGAGCCAGCTCAGCCGGTGGCGGGACAGGCAGACTATCCACATCGGTATCTTTGAATTGAGCCCCAACATCCACCAGCATGACCGGGATATCATCAATGATCGGGTATTTGTGGCCGGATGCCTGGCACACCAGCCAGCTATCTTTAACAAGGGTAAGCCGACCGGGGTCGTCACCTTGATCGGTGTAATGCACAGCGACGGGGCACCGTAAGATATCAAGCAGTTCCTGTTTAACCAAAGCAGATTCCTTTTTAGTTGTCTGATACAGCTTAAAAGTATATTCCCCGGGTTAAATATCGTCAAGCGGGGTGATGGCTTATTTGTGGGTGTACTGTACAGATCGGGCATCATACGTTATGATCGCTCCGATTGATTCTAACCATGCTGGTACAGACTATGGCTCGAACCATTTGCATTGCTGCATTAACATTCATGGTGCTTCTACTGGCAGGGTGTGGCGCTGACTCGGCGGCCCCGGCTGCCGACGGACTGCCCACCTCGACACCGCCGCCTGCCGAACCGGTATTCTCACCGACGGAGACGCCGCTGCCGCCCGCCACCGTGACGCCGTACCCCACCGCCACCCCGGCGGCGGAATCTGCGCCTGAAGATGGTGCTGACATCGAGGCTGATACGCCCGATGATCAGCCTGGGGAGCAGATCATCGATGCGCAGCCGACGCCTACCACGGCCCCATCACCTACTCAGCCACCGGTACAGCAGGCCGATGTGGAGGTGCCTGCGGGTATCACCGTTGGCGGCGTGTACTATCAGACCGATTACAGCGCAGGTTGGCCCTCCTATGATGATCCAACCGCGCGCCTTTCGATCACCAGTGCCGCATACCTGTTTGAAGTTGGCCCGTTTGATGCGCGTTTCATCACGACCAGCGCCATCAATGATGAGGACTACTATGTCTCCATTGAGGCGACCCCGCAGGAATGCCCCGTTGGGGGTGGTTACGGGCTGATCTTCCGCTACGAGGACATCGGTAATTACCATGTTTTCACCCTGTATTGTGATAACACCTTCGCGGTGGCCTCACGTATCGGGGGGCAGTTGGTAGGGGTTGGCCTTGAACGGCAGGCGCTGCCCGCTGGCCTTGATGCGGCTGCGCCGGAATCGCATGTGGTTTCGGTGCTGGCGGTGGGCGACAGGTTTGTGTTGTATCTTGATGGTGTCCGGCTTACCACGTTTAATGACAACGCATTCCCTGCCGGGGATGTGGGGCCGTATGCTGCGACCAATGTGGATGCATGGACCCGAGTCAGTTTTGATAACCTGAAGGTGCAATCAGCCCGCAGTGAATGAGCCACGGCGTTCCCGGAACCTGGCCGGGGGGGCGCTGCTGTTGGGGATCATGGTGCTGTTGTTCGGCGTGTGGCAGGTCTGGTTAACACCCGCTGTGACAGGCCCGCCGCCTGCCGCGACCATGACCGTGTCTCCCACGGCGGTCATCGCTCTCGATGACCAGTTTATCGAGGAATCCTCCCCGGTTCCGGCTGGGGCAACTGAAACCCGGTCGGCATCAGATGATACCCCTGCCGATCAATGGGCCGAAGCGGTGTTATCACTGGCGGTGCCGCTGCTCGATTCCGGGGCGTTCTCGCCCGATGGTCTCGCCTGGTGGCAGTCTGAGGCCCGGCGCGGCCTGTTGACCGCTGGTACTGACATGGCTTACCTGGATGATCGCCCGATTGACCCACTCAACCATAACGCACTTGAGGTACTTATCCCCCGGATAAATAACCCCAATGAGCTGATGACACTTGGTTCAGTCAGGGTCGATGGGGCCGTGATGCGCCTTGAATCAGTCGCACCGTCACCGTCAACGCCCGGCGGAAGCTGGGTCATCAGCAGTATGGACCTCTCAACTGCCCTGCGTGCGCTGGCTTTGCAGGCCACCGAAAACGGTCTGATTGTACAGGCCGCCACCTCCATTGATAATGACGACACGATGCGGTTGGTAGTGGTTTCCGTCAGCCGGGCCAGTGACGCCACGCCCACTCCAACCGAGTCCACCGCTCCCACCTCGACGCCCACGCTGGCCTTCACGCCCACTCCCACCCGTGAGCCGGAAGCCTATATGGGCCAGATCATTGAGTCCTTTTTCACGTCGGCGCTGACCCAGGCCGAGAACCTGTCGGTTCGTACCACCGATGCGGTCGTCTCGGCGCACCCGTGGGCCGGTGTACTGACATGGACCACCGACGGCCCCGCCGTCAATAATCGCGTGCTGCCCATCGGTGCGGCTGAGCAGGTGACTTTTTATATGCTTGAGGTCGATCCCGGCGGGGAGCAGATCACCCGCCGTTTCTTCAGCGCAGTTTATGAGTTCGAGACGACGCGCTTTCCGGATCAGCAGGTGTTGTTCCAGCAGCATCGTATGGATGAAATCCTGCGCTGGATGATCCAGGTCGCGGCTGAGCGCGGTCAGCGGCTTGTTGTCACCTATGACGACTTCGGTTCCCGGCAGGCCATTACGGTGATTGGCCTGCGCCCCATTGAATAACCCGGCACATAGGCAAGCATTAAAATTGTATGAAAAATAATCATAAACAGGGTCTGAACTCCTATGGAGATATAGGGAGGCGGATGATTGAGTCCCCCTCCTGTACACCGAGAAGTCTCTTGAGGAGGATTAGTCATGACCACACATCACAGGATCACGGAACCTGACCGGCATTCCCTGGATACGATGCTGGGGGTGGCGATGCTGGAGGAACCGATAGCGCAGAAGCTGCTGCTGCCGGAATGGCGCGGAGTGATCATCTCAGAGCATTGTACGAACCCTCGCATTCAGCGCGATTTGCAGAGTCTGCCCCGGTTGAAATCATTGGAAGACTTCGCATCGCATATCATGAAGATGTACCACCTGTGATCAGGCTCAAAACACCCCGTTCAAGCGGGGTGTTTTTGTACTGTGGGCATCATGGTTGAGTTTAGCCGGGTGCGACCGTCATCATGCGGGCAAGCTGTGCTTCGATCAACCCACTCAGGAGTGTATCGTTGATCTTAATGTGGTGATTGGCAAGGAATTCCCTGGCGAGATGCATTGCGTAGGATTTCTTAATCGTACCTGAATTCTCGATCAGACCCTGGCTGCCGCTTTGTTCAGCGGCCAGCACGGCGTTTTCGACAGCCTTATCGATCAATGCCTGCTTATCCACGGCGCTGATCTGCGTGGCGGGCGCTGTGAACTGCTCCATCACCTCAGAGTCGATCAGGTTTTCAACCAGGCCGGGGTCAACCTGAACACCGAACGCCTCAAGCTGTCTGAGCGCCAGCGCCAGTGCGTAATCCTTCTTTTCCATGCCGGCATCAATGATGGCCCCCTTCAGCCCACTCTCCTCGGCGGCCTTGACGGCAGCCTTCACTGCCCGCTGGAGCATCTCCTGGCGGGCCTGCGGGGTGTCGGCGGTGGGGTTGTTGAACTGCTCCAGCACCTCTGCCTCCACCAGTGACGCGATGTTGGCAACATCCATATCGATACTTTTCTCATCAAGGAAGCGCTGCACGATGTCAATCGCCATCTTGCGTTTTTCCGGCCCGGTAAGCTGTTCGATCAGCCCGCTCTGTTCGGCGGCCTTGACGGCGGTGGTCGTGATCTGCCGGACCCAAGCCAGCTTCTCGTTCTCGTCGAGTTTTTCCTTCAGTTTGGCGGATTGCACGCGGTAGTGCTGTACCGCTGCTGCGATCACAATGGGCAGGGCGATGATCAGCAGCAGCTCTGCTAACGTTGCGAGAAAGTCATTGAGTATCACAATGCTATCCTTTCAGGTGCTTGGTGCCTGCTTTGTGATCGGGTTGTTTCGACCGTTTATGACCCCGTAACGCCGCTCACAAACGCCCGCAGACGTTCCAGCAGGTCGGCACGGTCAAAGCCCTCAAACAGATAGGTGCCGTGCAGACTGCTGCCCTCATAAATCCACAACTCGGTGACGCCGCCCGCTGTCGCTGACATGGCCTCGACATCGTGGGTCAGGTCCTGCCGTGAGCCGATCCACAGTGTCGGGATTGTCAGGCCGGAGAGCGCATCATCGCTGATGCTGAGGTCTTCATGGTCACGCGGGGGGGAAAGCAGCACGGCCCCGCTGATCCCGGCGTTTGCCAGCGCAGTATGCAGCACGGCCAGCCCGCCTTCACCCGGCCCCAGCAGCACCACTTGCTCAGCCAGTTCATGCTCGCTGGCGAAGGCCAGCACCGCTTCGAGGTCGGCTGGTGCAGCGGCCAGGTCATGCGTTCCATCAGATGCCCCCCTGCCACGGAAGTCATAGGTCAGGGTACGGTAGCCGTTATCGTTGGCAACATCCACAAATGCGGACCACGCCTCCGGCCCACCGGGGTACATCGGCACAAGGATCAGCAGCACATCGCCGTCACCGCTGAGCGTCCCGGCCAGCGTTGTCCCATCCGTTTCCACGTTGACCTCAAATGGGCCGGGGCCAGAGAAGGGCGGTTCGGGGGTCACCGTGGGGGGTGCCGGTGTCGCTGTGGCAGTTGGTTCTGCCGTGGATGCCGGGGATCGAGGTTCGGCGGCGGGGGTGTTGCAACCTGCCAGTGTAAATACGGTCAGTATCAGCGTAATGCTGAGGATACGGATCGTTCGACGCTTCAATTCAGTTTACCTCGGCTCAAGCTCTTGCATCAGCCGCTCATGGGCACCCTGCCACATGCTGGGCTTGCGCGTGTATTTCGCGATCTTGATGTCTTCAAAGTAAGGGATCAGGGGGATCAGGTTGGCAGGGAGGTCTTCCCAGCTTTCTGCGACGATCATGTTCTCAAGGCGGTTGGCGGCAGCAATGACCCATGACCATTTGATGCGGAACTGTTCGGCCTTCACCCAGTAATCTCGTTTTTCCCAGGCACGTACCGATTCTTCAATACCATCACCGATAGCCCGGAAGCAGTAGACCAGGAAAGCGGTCATATCACGGGCTTCCCCATCGAACTCCTGTTTTTCGCTTAATCTGCGGATGACCTCGGCAGAGGTTCGCATCAGATGGTTCCGTTCTTTGCCAGGCCCGTTGGGGTTAATAACGCGGCTCATCATCTCTCCTGATAACTCTTATCAAATAGCGGACCCGTTCAGTTTAGCTTTTCCAACGAGGTGCGGCAAGCACACACTGGATATCGGGGTGCTTGTCCGGGGTCTTGGTCATTGATCCGGGCTGGTTTTCAGCATCCAATCGAGTGCGAGCAGGTAGCCATGCCAGCCCAGCCCACTGATCTGCCCCTCGCATACCGGCGCGATCAGGGAGGTGTGGCGGAAAGGCTCGCGCCGGTGAATGTTGGAGAGATGCACCTCTACCGTGCGGATACCAACCGACGCAATCGCATCACGCAGCGCGACGCTGGTATGAGTGTAACCAGCGGGGTTGATGATGAGGCCATTGGCCCAGCCGCGCGCCTCCTGCACCGCATCGATCAGCGCGCCTTCATGGTTGCTCTGGAAGGTCCGCACGGTATGTTCGCCTGCCGCCTCGGTCAGCGCGTTATTGATGTCTTCCATCGTGGTTGAGCCGTAGATGTCCGGTTCACGCGTGCCAAGCAGGTTCAGGTTTGGCCCGTGGATCACCAGGATATTCATTCGCTTACCTCCTCGATCACGGCGTGGGCGTCATCCAGCGTCACATCCCACTTGCTGACCGGTCGTCCCGCATCCTCAAGCAGCACAAAATGGGTACGTCCGCCCTGCCACTTTTTATCGTGTTTCATTGCATTGATGATCGCATCGGGGTCATAGCCGGTTTGGCGCGTCGGCAGGTGCCAGCGCATCAGCAGCCCCTCGATGCGGGCGATCCAGGCCATATCACACAGGCCCAGCCGCGCCGACAGGCGCACCGCTGCGCCCAGCCCCCATCCGACGGCGTGCCCGTGCTTCCATGCAAACTCGCTGACGTGTTCCAGCGCGTGCCCGAAGGTGTGGCCGAGGTTGAGGAAGGCCCGCTCACCCTGTTCGAGGCGGTCGCGCTCCACAAGGTCGATCTTGACGGCCATCGTCCGCTGGATGATCTCGATATCGGGCTGAGTTGTCGCATACAGGTTGTCGATCAATGTCGGGTCACCGATCAGCGCCGACTTGATGGCCTCCGCCATGCCCGCCGAGACCTCATCAGGCGGCAGCGTAGCCAGCGTGGCGGGGTCGGTGATAATGGCGATGGGGTCTTTGAACGCGCCGATCAGGTTCTTGCCCTGCGGCACATCGACGCCGGTCTTGCCGCCGATGCTTGAATCCACCATAGCAAGCAGGGTGGTCGGGCACTGGATCAGGTCAAGCCCGCGCATGTAGGTTGCCGCGACGAACCCGGCCATATCGCCTACCACGCCGCCGCCCAGCGCGACCACCACGCTTTTACGGTCGGCCCCCGCTTCGAACATGCCATCGTAAAGTATCCGGATGGTGTCAAGATTTTTGTACGCCTCGCCGTCCCGCACACTCAACAGCACCGCATCAGGCAGCGATTCCACCAGCGCCTCACCATACAACGGTTTTACGGTGTCATTGGTGATGACCACCGCGTGCCGGTCCCCTACCACGTCCGGCAGGTGATCACGCAGCACACCCGCACCGATCCAGATGGGATACTCCCCGGTGTCACTCTTTACTCGGAGTTGCTCTGCTGCCATATCCGGATAACCTCATCGGTAGTTTCTTCAGGGGTACGGTCGCTGGTATCAACATGATGTGGCAGCATGGCATAGACCTTGGCGCGTTCGCTCATCAGCTTCAGCACGCTGTCATAATCCCTGAACAACGGCCTGCCGGGGTTCTGACCCACCCGCCCCATGAGGGTCTCAATGTCAGCGGTCAGGCAGATCAGTATGCCGTTGACGGCCAGTGCGCTGGCCGTCTCGATGTTGAGGACCGCCCCGCCCCCGGTCGCGATGATATGCCCCTCGTTGAGCGCTGCCCTCTGGCAGACCTCAGTCTCCAACGCGCGGAAAGCGGCCTCGCCGTCTTCCGCGAATATCTGCGCGATGGGCTTACCGGCACGCTGGATGATCTGCCGGTCCGTATCGATCAGGGGCATTGCCAGCCTGCGTGATAGATGCCGCCCGATGGTGCTTTTCCCGGTCCCCATGAACCCCGTGAGTACAATGTTCCTCATGATGATGTGACCCTTTAACTAGTCCTCGAACCCGAAGCGCCACGGCTGGTTGTTCATTGGCAGATCATCGGGATGGGAACGGCGCAGCGCAGCAAAGCGTGGCGTCATCTCCGCGACCGAATCCCCGCCCAGCTTCTCGATCAGTGCATCGGCCAGCACCCATGCCATCATCGCCTCACCAACCGGCACCGCACGCGGTACCGCGCAGTAATCGGAGCGCTCGTAGACGGTTCCCGCTTCCTCACCATTGGCAAGGTCCACGGTCGGGATGGGGGTGATGGTGGTGCTGATCGGTTTCATCGCGGCGCGGACCACCACCGGCAGCCCGGTCGTGATGCCCCCTTCCAGCCCGCCCGCCCGGTTGGCGGCGCGGGTCAGGGTGCCATCTTCCGCGTACACAATGGGATCATGGATTTCGGTTCCGGCTTTGGTCGTGTTCTCAAAGGCCGTACCGATCTCGGCCCCCTTGATTGACGGGATGCTGCACATCGCACCGATCAGCCGCCCGTCGAGTTTGCGATCAAAATGGACATGGCTGCCCAACCCCGGCGGTACGCCCAGCGCCACGATCTCGAATACGCCGCCCGCGGTGTCCTTGCGCTGGATGATTTCGCGGATGTGCGCGCGCATGGTGTCGCTGGTTTCCGGCACCGGGCAGCGCACCTCTGATTCCTCGGCGGCGGCATACCGCGCGCGGTAGGTTTCAGGTGTGGGATTTGGGGAAAGGTCGGCGGTGACAGGGCCAATCGAGACGACGTAGCCGATCACGTCGATGCCAAACACAGCAAGTAACTGCTTGCAGATGCCCCCTACCGCCACGCGGGCGGCGGTCTCACGGCCGCTGGCCCGTTCGAGGCTGAGACGCAGGTCCCGGTAACCGTACTTGACCGCAGCGGTCAGGTCGGCATGGCCGGGACGCGGCGCAGTGTACGGGGCGATGTCCTTCTCGCGCCAGTTCTTCCAGTCACGGTTTTCGATGAACAGCGCGATGGGGCCACCGGTGGTCAGCCCGCCCATCACGCCGCTGGTGATGCGGGCATGGTCCTTCTCGATGGACATGCGCCCACCTTTACCATACCCCTGTTGACGCCGCGCCATATCGAGCGCGAGGTCGTCCTCGCTGAGGGGCAGGCCGGCGGGCATCCCCTCGATGATGGCCGTCAAACCCGGCCCGTGTGATTCGCCTGCGGTGAGAAATCGCAGCATGGCGTGTCCTTATTCAACCCGTACAATGTGATACGTCTTTTTGCCCTTGCGCAGCACCAGTACCTGCCCATCGATGGCGTGGTCCAGCGTCAGTACCGCGTCAATGTCCTCGATCTTTTCGTTATTGACGTTAACACCACCGCCACCGATCAGGTCACGGGCGCGCTTCTTGCTGCTCTCAAACCCGGCATCGATCACGATGTCAACCAGCGGCATGCCATCGCCGCGCAGGGTCCCGGCGCTGACTGTGCTGGAAGGCACTTCGCTGAAGATGTCCATCAGGTCATCGGCGCTGAGTCCCTCAAGGCTGCCGCCGAACAGCACGTCAGTTGCCTTAATCGCAGCTTGCAGCGCGTCCTCACCGTGGACGCTGCGTGTTACTTCCTCGGCCAGCCGCTTCTGGGCAGCCCGTGCGCCGGGGTTCTCCGCCATTGCCGTTTCGAGTTCGGCTATCACATCCGGCCCCAGCAGTGTGAAGAACTTCAGGTAGCGGATCACGTCATCATCGGGTGTATTGATCCAGAACTGATAGAAGCGATACGGTGACGTGCGTGCCGGGTCGAGCCACACTGTGCCCGACTCCGTCTTGCCGAACTTCACCCCACTTGATGACGTGACCAGCGGCACTGTGACGCCGTGCGCCTTACCGTTCTCGGTCATGCGCCGGATCAATTCGCCGCCCGCCGTGATGTTGCCCCACTGGTCGCTGCCGCCAAACTGGAAGGTGCAGCCGTGGCGCTCATGTAACTCGAAGAAGTCATAGGCTTGCAGCAGCATGTACGTGAACTCGGTGTAGCTGATGCCTTCCTCGCTGCCCAGCCGCGATTTCACCGAGTCTTTCGCCATCATGTAATTGACGGTAAAGTGCTTCGCTACATCACGCAGGAACGCGATCAGGTTCAGTTCACCGAGCCAGTCGTAATTATCGACCATGATCGCGGGGTTCTCGCCCACAAAATCGAGGAACGATTCAAGCTGGGCATGGATGCCCGCCTTATTACGTTCGAGCGTCTCCGTATCGAGGAGGTTCCGCTCCTTCGATTTGCCGCTGGGGTCGCCGATCATGCCCGTGCCGCCACCGACCAGCGCAATCGGCGTGTGCCCGTGACGCTGGAGGTGTACCAGCACCATGATCGGCAGCAGTGAGCCGACATGCAGGCTGTCAGCGGTGGGGTCAAAACCGATGTAGGCCGTCACCGGGCCAGCCTTCAGCACGTCCTCGGCGCCCTCGGTGATGCTGTGTATGAGGCCGCGCCAGCGCAGTTCCTCGATAATATCCGGGGCGGTAGTCACAGTCATGGTCCCTTCCTGTTGGTTGCTTACGGTGTTAAAGCGGCTTCCGCCGCGTTTCTCATCACATTGATGGGTGGGGTCTGCCCCGTCCAGAGTTCAAAGGCGCACGCGCCCTGCCGGATCAGCATGCCCAGTCCCCCAACCGCCTGTACCCCCTGCGCCTCGGCCTGTGCCATCAGCCGCGTCTGACGCGGGTTGTAGATCAGGTCGTACACAGCAGCATGACCGGGTATCGGCACGGCCTCCGGCCACGGTGAGTCCGCGACCCTGGGTATCATCCCAACTGGTGTGCAGTTCACGATCAGCGTGATCTCATCGCCGAGTTCCGGCAGATCGTCATACCCGATCTGCCCCGGCCCCGGCTGGCGGCTCACCACATGAACCGCCGCCGCGCTGCTCTGCTCCAGCGCATAAACCACCGCCTTTGAGGAGCCGCCACTGCCCAGGATGATAGATACTCCGCCCGCCGGGTCGATGTTGTGCGCGGCCAGGTCGTCGGCAAACCCGGTCCAGTCAGTGTTTTCGGCATGCAGTGTGCCGTCATCTTTGCGGATCAGGGTGTTAGCCGCGTCGATGGCACGTACCGCATCACTGCACGATGTCACCGTTGGCAGGCCAAGCACAGCCTGTTTATGTGGGATGGTCACGTTCAGCCCACGTATGCCCTCAGCCAGCAGCCGTTTGAGCCGGTCATTCAGCCTGTCAGCCTGCGGATACAGGTCATAGTGCCAATCCAGCCCCAGCGCGGCAAAAGCCGCGTTGTGCATCGCCGGGGATACGCTGTGCCCCAGCGGCCAGCCAAGCAGGCCTACACGCTCCACATCAACCCAGCTTTGCGCCGAGATTGGCCAGGTTTTGAGTAAAGCCGGGGAAGGAGTCCGCGATGCAATCGGCATCCTCGATCACGGTTTCGCCATCGGCGATCATGCCCGCCACGGTGAGCGCCATCGCCATACGATGATCGCCGTAGCTCTCCACATGAGCGCCTGTGAGACGGGTCGGCCCGCTGATGGTCATGCCATCAATACGTTCCTCGATCCGGGCACCCATCTTGCGCAGTTCACTCACCACACGGCTGATGCGGTCCACTTCCTTGACACGCAGTTCCTGCGCATCTTTGATGACGGTATCGCCATTGGCCTGTGTTGCAGCCACGGCCAGCACGGGCAGTTCGTCGATGGCGCGTACCACGTCATCGCCCTCGATGGTGATGCCATTCATCTCGCTGCCGGTGACATGCAGCACACCCGCCAGTTCACCGCCTTGTTCGTCCATCTCATCGACGCTGATTCCAGCGCCCATGCGGCGCAGCGCATCCAGTAAGCCGGTACGGGTCGGGTTCAGGCCGATGTTATACAGCCGGATATCTGCGCCGGGGATGCAAGCTGCTGCTGAGATGATAAACGCCGCCGAGGAGACATCACCCGGCACCGTCATATCAATGGGCGGGAGCGCGTCCTCAAGGCGGCTGACCTTGACCGTACTGCCTGAAACCGTGACCGGTGCGCCCATGTCGGTGAGCAGTCGCTCGGTGTGATCCCGGGCTGGCCCCGGCTCGATGATGGTGGTCGTGCCTTCAGCATGCAGCCCGGCGAGGATCAGCGCGCTCTTGACCTGCGCGCTGGCGACTTCCGGCGCCAGTTCGATCCCGTTCAGGTCCGCCGGTTCGATGTGCAGCGGGGCTGTGCCGTCCGTATCGCGAATGTGGGCCCCCATCAGCGCCAGCGGTTTGGTGATGCGTGCCATTGGGCGGGCGCGGAGCTGTTCGGAGCCATCCAGTATGCTTGAGAATGGTTGGCCCACCAGCAGGCCGGACAGCACGCGCATCAGTGTTCCGGCGTTGATACAGTCGATGGCGGTGCCGGGTGTCTTCAGCCCGCTTGTGCTGAAGGTCAGGTTATGCCCCACCTGTTCCACCGTCATACCGAGTGCCTGCATCGCATTCAGTGTGGCGAGCGTATCCCCCGCGGGCAGCCAGCCCCGGATGCGGTTTTGCCCCCTCGTCAGCGCCCCAAGGATCAGCACACGGTGGCTGATCGATTTATCACCGGGGACAGCGGTCTCACCGGCAAAGCGGTTGGTTTTCTGCACACGAAGCTGACTCATCGATTGAACTTTCCCTTTTCCCACTGCATGCGGTATTCCTGTGCCAGTTGCAGATAGTCATGCAGGGCAGCAGGATCGTCGCCCGTTACAAGGTCACGGAGCCTGCGCAGATACGCTTCCGTCTCTGCGATGGCTTCCAGCATGGCCTCACGGTTGGTCATCAGGATGTTGACCATCATGGTTGGCTCGGTGCTGGCTAACCGTGAGGTATCACGGAAGCCGGACGCCGCGATGGTCATGTACATCGGGTCACGCTCGGCATGGATGCCGACCGTCAGTGCCAACCCGGCAGAAAGCGCGTAGGGCAGCCCGCTGACCGCCGCCACGATAGCATCGTGGTGGTGCTGCTGCATCTGCACCAGCCGCGATCCGATGGCTCCAACCAGTTGGCTGAGCATCGCCAGCCCATCGGGGCGAGTGTGGGTTGTCTTGCACCACAGGAACAACTGCCCATCGAACAGACCGGCCTCGGCGTTGGCTAACCCATGGACGGACTTGCCACACATCGGATGCCCCGCGATGGCATGGATCGATTCGGGCAGACGGTTCATAGCTGCCACCACTGGCGTCTTGACACTGCCCAGGTCGAGCAGCAGCGTGCCAGGCTCCATGATACCACCAAGTGCCTCGATCAGCGTCAGAAGCGGCTGCATGTGGACTGCCAGTATCACGATATCGGCATCTTTTGCAAGCTGCACATCGCTGGATGCGCGTGAAACGACGCCTTGTGCTATCGCATTTTCGCAGGCTTCAGGGTCGAGGTCCACCCCGGTCAGGTCGCGGGTGTGGCCCTTGAGTGCCATCGCCAGCGAGGACCCCATTAAACCCAGGCCGACCACGCACACGCAGGCCTCATCCAGCGTTGAAACGCGCAGCGGCACCATCATCTTAAAGGGTCCGCCCCACGGCTTCAGCCACGGCACGCATTCTGATCACCGCTGCCGCAAAGCGCTCCGGCTTGAGGGATTGTAACCCGTCGGACTGGGCTTCTTCAGGATGCGGATGCACCTCAATGATCAGGCCGTCGGCCCCGGCAGCAATGGCCGCCAGCGATGCCGCCTCGACGTACTCCCAATGCCCGGTAGCATGCGACGGATCCGCCATGATAGGCAGGTGTGTGCGTGCCTTCAGCGCCGGGATGGCATTCACATCGAAGGTGTTGCGCGTGTACTTCTCGAAGGTACGGATGCCGCGTTCGCACAGCATCACGTTGGGGTTGCCGTGGGCGAGAATGTATTCGGCGGAGAGCAGTAGTTCTTCCATGGTGTTCATCATACCGCGTTTTAAAAGAACTGCCTTATTGGATTTCCCGGCCTCGGTCAGCAGGCTGAAGTTCTGCATGTTGCGTGCGCCAATCTGGAGGACGTCGGCGTATTCTGCTACCACTTCGACCATTTCCGGGGCCATCACCTCGGTCACAATCGGCAGGCCGGTTTGCTCCCGCGCCTCGACCAGCAGCTCAAGGCCCTTCACGCCCAGGCCCTGGAAGCTGTAAGGTGAACTGCGTGGTTTGAAGGCACCACCGCGCAGCGCCGTGGCCCCGGCCTCCTTGACGGCATAGGCGGTCTCCAGGATTTGTTCACGGCTTTCAACGGAACAGGGACCCGCGATCAGGGCGAGCTGCTGCTGCCCCACTTTGAGGCCGTTTAATGGGACATAAGTGGGTTCCGGGTGCATTTCCAGCCCGGCCAGCTTATACGGTTCGAGAATGCGCACGGTTTTTTCGACTCCCTGCATACGTTCTGCCTGTTCTTCATCAAGATAGCGCTCGTCGCCGATGACACCGATAATGGTGCGTTCCTTACCTCGTGAGACATGGGTGTTGTACCCCTGCCCCTCAACCCAGCCTATCACGGATTTTACCTGGTTATCTGTGGCCTCAGGGGCCATGACAATGATCACTTTGAGTTCTCCTCCTCGGTACGAGGCATGGTTGGTTGAGTGTTGATTTTACTGACCTGATCGGGACGCAGTGTTTCGGCCCCATTGATATAGATATGGCGGATGGATTGCTGTGATGTGGCCGTGTTCCAGTGGATGAGCACGCGCAGGACGCTGGGCAGGCTGCCGGGGACAGGGACTTCCTGCGCGCAAAGGAGCGGGACATCAGCCCAGCCGATCTCACGCGCAACCCTCGCCGGGAAGTCGGCGTTCAGGTCCGGCGTCAGCGTGAAGATCGCACTGGCGATATCTTCGATGCGGATGCCGTTCACCTCAACGATTGCGTGCAGCAGGTCATGTGTTGCACGGCGTATTGCGTCGGGTGTGTTTGCATCCACCCCTGACGCGCCACGCACACCTCGGCAGCTTGTGCGCTCATGCCACGCAGGTTCCATGAGATTCTCCTTTACCCTGCAAAGTAAAAAACAAAAGCGCGGAGCATGTTGCTCCGCGCTTGTTCCTGCCTTGTTTTGGTGGGCTGTGTTAGCCAGCCATCCCCCGGAACGCAAAGCCATGCTTGCCGCCAATCGGCGCAAACCAAAAATAAAAATAGTAATAAAAGTTGGCATTGCGTGGTTCGAGATGGCTCTCAGCCATGATTTTCTAACCCTGCTAAAAGCTAAACTGCGCTAAGCCTATCACAGCAATCGAGGATGAGTCAATAATTGGGTGGGTGATTTTCCGGATATAGGTCAGATTCCCATCGAGTCACGCCATGTGAGGATGTCCTCGGCGTGTTCGTGTTCGTGTTCAATTGCCGAATCTTCCACCAGGATTGCGAGCGGCTCGCCTTCCATGAATTTGTACTTGGTGCGGCTGAACAGGTCATTCTGCGGGAAGTCCTCGATCATCTGGAGCAGCATCTTGTGAACCTGGGTGAAGTCATCGCGTACCACCTCGACCGTCCGCGCGGCGCTGATGTGGTATTGTTCGTCGTTAAATTCGTAGATGTCGTCGATTTTCAGGATGTGCGGGATCGTTTTATTCTGTACCTGGTTGAATGCCGTGACCACCTCCGACTCCCACGCGGTCAGGTGTGACATCACATCCTTGACAGACCACAGCCCGGCGGCACCGGGCATCCTGAGCTGTTCGTCACTCAGGCCATCAATGGAACTCATAAAAGCCTGCCGAGCTTCTTTAAGGTCGTTGATAAGTTGGTTCTTGTTCATATCGTCATATTAGCCTGCGCCTCATTGAGAAGTCAATAATCACTCATCCCAAATCCCTATTATTTGCCTGTGCTGTTTGCACGGCCCCGCACGTGCGTTAAAATCGGAAGCTGAAAAATCTGGCGTGCCGCCACGGTGACAGTCTCAGGAGGCCACCGATTATGAAGAAACGTGCATTTGTTGTGCTTGTTCTCGTTGCTGCGCTGCTGGTCGTGGCCGTTCCGGCCCTTGCGCAGAGCGAAGGTCGCATTAACGGTATCGTCTATGCAGACACGAATGGTAACGGCGTACGGGAAGACGGCGAAGAAGGTATCCGTGATGTGGAGGTCGTGTTCGAGTCGGCGGGCTGGTCCCTGCCGGTGACCACACAACCCGACGGCACCTTTGGCATCGACCTCAACCCGGCCACATGGACGGTGACGGTCAAGCCACCGACGGGCTATGCCGCGCTGCAAAGCTCGCAGACGGTGGAGATCGTTAACCCCGGCGATACCGTCTCCGTGGAGTTTGCCATGATTGCAGTTGAGGAAGGTGAAGTCCTGCCCGATTCCGGCGGCTTCATCTCGGAAGGTGCCCTGATCGGCGGGCTTGCCCTTCTGGTTGTTGCGGGTGGTGCGATGGTCGTCATCGGCCAGCGTCGTAACTCAGCCGCATAAATTCCCGGGTTGAAGATGAATCGGCGGAAGAACACCACCGATCAATCCAACCAGGCCAAACGCCCCGCAGTGCTGATGATCGATCCGATCTCAGCGGCGGGGCTTCTGCTGATCCTGGTGGCGGGCAGCGCCTTAGCCACCTATCTGATCCTGATCGTGCCGGGGCGGGTTGAAGCGCAGGCTGGCCCCCCCGGGGAATTCCTTGCTGCCGCCACCCGGCAGGCTGCCGAAGCCGGAAATGTGGCTGAAGCACCCGCACAATCTGCAGAACCCAGCCCTACCCCCTCACCGGATCTATCAAGCCAGCCGACCCCGCCCCCGGTTGACAACCCGGTCACAGAGCAGACCATGCTCCCCACGGAAAACCCCTACGGGGACTGGCCGCTGGCCGATGGGGTTAATGTCGATTACTGGATTTCAATCCCCGGCATCGGATTGGAAGCCCCGGTGATCGCGCTGGCCCCGCGTGAACGGGAAGTCGATGGGCGTATCGTCAACCGCCTGCCGGTGCCCAATTCATTTTCCGTGGCGTGGGATGCCACCTCGGTTGAGCCGGGCTTCGTGGGCAACACTGTGATAACCGGGCACAACAACCTGTATGGCGCAGTGTTCTCACGCCTATCCGAGATTCAGCCCGGCTGGGAGATCGCGGTGTGGAGCGAATACGGCGTGTTCTCCTATTACGTCACTGAGGCCCTGCTGCTGGAGGAAGACGCCCAGCCGCTCGATTTCCGCATCGGCAATGCAGCGACCTATATGGGGCCATCCGGTGATGACCGTCTGACCCTGATTACCTGTGGGCCGGGCCGCGAAAGCACACACCGTTACATTGTCATCGCCACGCGATAAAAAATGGCGACCCGGTGGGTCGTCATCCTCTTTCCCTGGAGGCTCAATTACAATCGCGGATCATACAGTGCCTTTGCCACGAACACCGCGCCGAGGATGACGATAGTAAGAATCAGCCAGTTGACGTTGACCACGTTCTCAAACAGCGTGTTGACGATCCCCGCCAGTCCAATCGCCACGACGATGATCGCCAGTGCATAAGCGAACCACCCCGCTTGCATGTCGGTCTGCATGTCCTGGAAGATAGCCGACCCCAGCAGCACCAGCCCCGGCACAAACAGCACCAGCGACGGGAACACCTGGCGGAACAGGATCCACATCGCTGCGCCTGAAAGCAGGACAATGCCCCACGTCAGCAGTTCAAACCGGAATTCGATCTCGTTTTTGTTTCCACGCAGCATAGCTTCGTCTCCTAACCCGCAAGCACCGGATCATATCAGGGTCTTTGACGGCCATTATCCATGAAACCAGGCAAAATGGAAACTTCGCCCCTTTTCAGCCTCTCAGGCGGCACCCCTTCGCGTGTCAATGGGCTGATGCCCCAGCAGCCGCATGATGCTGACTCGCACTTCGTCACTGGTATCAGCCAGCAGCCGCAGCAGATCATCTTCGGATCCACAGTAGCCATCCAGTATGCGGCAGGCAGTCAGCGCACACAGGGCATCACGTCCCGCATCAAGCGCCTGCTGCCGGGCCAGCCGGTGCAGCACGACCTGGTACGCAATCACATCAGGGTGAGTTCGCGGATATTCACGCAGGGCATCGATCCAAATGGCCCAGCGCCACCCGAATCGTCCCTTGAGATGCAGCACAGCATGGTCTGGATATAAGGTATGCATAAATACCAGGCTCCGGTATTACGAACGCAAGTTCTATGCCCCGTATCATAAACCGAACGTGTGTTCTGTGCAAGCCCATTCCGGGTAATAAGTAGGATCTGTACAAAAGGGCTGTTTGTCACAAGGTATCTATACGCTACACTTTGGGTAGGGATGTAAGCGTGAGGACTACTGTAATGAGCGATGAATTCAAAAAGATCATCATGCCTGAGTTCAAGATGATCGTCAGTTACGATATCCGGATCGAGACCTCTGAGGAATACTACCAGTTCATCATGAGTGATTTCGTGCCGAGTCTACAAAAGCTCGGTGTGTATATGACGGAGGTATGGCATACGGCCTACGGCGATTACCCGATCCGCATGGTGACGTTTGTGACGGAGGATTACGAGACGCTGGAGGTGCTGCTGGGCAGCGAGGAATGGTATCGGCTCGAAACCCAATTCCTGAAATTTGTTACCAACTACAGCCGCCAGATCGTGCCGTACCGCACGGGCTTCCAGGTGGTGCGCAGCTAAGCGCTGCCTTTTAACCGGATATGCCGGGCGGCCCTCGGATGGGGTGTCGCCCGGTTTCTTTTTCGGAAGGCGGGCCGGTGCGTACTATAATGGGGCGCGGAGGATGGTCTGTATGCATTACTTAATTACAGGTGGGGCGGGGTTTATTGGCTCGGCGCTTGCCAACCGTCTGATCGCGGATGGGCATGAAGTTCGTGTCATTGATAACCTGCACAGTGGCAGTGCCGCCCGGCTCAATCCACAGGTCGTATTCACGCGGGGGGATATCAGTGATGTTCCCCGGCTGTGGTCCCTGCTGCAGGATGTGGACTGTGTCTATCACCTTGCGGCACGCGTCTCTGTGCCGGAGTCGGTGCAGTATCCGCGAGATTACAACGATACCAATGTAGGCGGCACCGTCAGCCTGATGGAAGCCATGCGCGATGCCGGGAACGTGCGCCGCGTGGTGTTTTCGTCATCTGGTGCGGTATACGGTCAGCAGGATGCCCAGCCACTATCCGAAGACATGATCCCCAACCCCGGCTCCCCGTATGCCGTCAGCAAGTTTGCCGCCGAGACATACATCCGCACCATTGGCCGGTTGTGGCAGTTGGAGACGGTCTCGCTGCGTGTGTTTAACGCCTATGGGCCGCATCAGCAGCTCCCTGCAGTGCATCCACCTGTGATTCCGCACTATATTCGGTCGGCCCAGCGCGGTGCCTCGATTGTGGTGTTTGGTGATGGTCAGCAAACCCGCGACTTCGTCTATATTGATGACGTGGTTGCTGCGCTGGTGGCGGCCTCCACGGCACCGGACATCGACCAGAAGGTGATTAATGTCGGCAGCGGGGTGGAGACCGGCATCAGTGATCTGGTCAATGCGGTGGGCAAGGTTACGGGGCGGGCCATATCAGTGCTGCATAACAACAAGAACTCCGCCGGCGTGCCCACCATGCGTGCCGATCTCAGCCATGCGCGTGACCTGCTGGGATACAAGCCGCGTGTCTCACTCGAAGACGGCCTGCGCCGCACCATCAGCCTCGACCCACGCTTCACCGCCGGTGGCGACGAGGTATGAGCAGGCTTCCGCGCGCCTTTTATGAGCGGGACACGGTTCAGGTCGCACGCGATCTGCTCGGCTGTATGTTGATCTCAGAAGCTGATGGCGTCATGACCGTGGGCCGAATCGTTGAGGTGGAAGCGTACAGCGGCTGGGAAGATGAAGCATCACATGCCTATGGACGCCGCACCCCGCGCAACGAAGTCATGTTTGGTGCTGCGGGTGTTTCCTACGTGTTTTTAATCTATGGGATGCACTGGTTGTTCAATATCGTGGCGCGCCCATCCGCTGCCGATTACGGCGCTGCCGTCCTGATTCGTGCCATTGAGCCGGTCGCCGGGTTACAGCATATGTCGAAGCGCCGTGCAGGCCGCCGCCGTACAGAATGGACCAGTGGGCCGGGCCGCCTGACCGCCGCACTCGGCATCGATGGAGGGCACAACAGCATCGATCTCACTGCGCCTTATGCGCCGCTGTGGGTCGAATACGGTGCCGCGATCCCGGACCATCAGGTCATGTGTGGCCCGCGCATTGGTATCCGTGCCAGTGAGCCGTGGCTCAGCAATCCGCTGCGGTTCTGGGTCAAGGGCAGCCCCTACATCTCTCGCTGATCAAACGCTGAGGAGGAACACATCATGGGTTTATTTGAAGGCAAAACGGCACTTGTATTTGGCCTTGCCAATAAAAATTCCATTGCCTGGGGTATTATCCAGGCACTGCATGAACAGGGTGCCGAGATCGCCATCAGCTACGCGATCCCGCAGCTTGAGAAGCGGGTACGCCCGCTGGCGGAACAGGTCGGCGCGAAAGTCGTCGAGGAATGTGATGTCACCGACGATGCCGCCATCGACCATGTCTTCCAAATCGTTGAAGACACCTACGGCACGATCGACGTACTGGTTCACGCCGTGGCCTTCGCGGAACGTGAAGACCTCGACGGACGTTTTGTGGATACCAGCCGCGCGGGCTTCAAGACCGCGCTGGAGATCAGCGCGTACTCGCTGGTCTCACTGGCACAGCGGGCCGAAAGGCTGATGCCAGGCGGCGGGGCCATCGTCACGATGACCTACTACGGCGGCGTCGCTGTGATGCCACACTATAACGTAATGGGCGTCGCCAAGGCCGCGCTCGAATCATGTGTGCGCTACCTTGCTCATGACCTTGGGCCGCGGGGTATCCGGGTAAATGCCATCTCGGCAGGCCCGATCAAGACGCTTGCGGCAGCCGGGATCGCCGGGTTCCGCAAGATGCTAAGCGAAAATGAAAAAGTGACTCCGCTCCGTAAGAATGTGACACAGGAGGAAGTGGGTAAAACCGCCCTGTGGTTATGCTCGGATTGGGCCAGCGCCGTGACAGGTGAGATCGTCTACGTGGACGCGGGCTATAACATCCTCGGCATGACCGTTCCATTTGAGGAGTTGGGGTTCTGATAACCATGAAAATGGCAGGCCATGAACCACAAAGCTATCGATACGCTTGAACTGAACAAGATACTGGCCCGGCTGGCGGAGCATGCTGATTTTGCCGCCAGCCGCGAACTGATAAACAATCTGCGGCCTACCTCAGACCTTGAAATGGTGCTTGAACGCCAGGGGGAAACCACCGAGGCCCGCATCCTGCTTGATGAACGCCCGACCCTCACGATCGGCGGTGCGCGTGACATACGTGCCCCCGTGTATGAGGCTGAGCGCGGAAAGATGCTCGCGCCGGAAACCCTGCTCGAAATCCGCTCGACGCTGGAGGCCTCCGCCGCGCTGAAAAGCACTATCGAGCGCACCGGGGAGCGCTTCCCCCGGCTGTTGGATATCGCCCATGATCTGTACGAGGGGTGGCATATCACCTCGGCCATCGCCCGTGCTATCGATGACTACGGGCAGGTCCTTGATTCGGCCAGCCAGGCCCTGGGCAGCATCCGCCACAAGCTGCGTGGTGCGCATGAACGGCTCAATGCCAAGCTGCAAAGCATCGTCAGCAACAGCCGCAATGCCCCCTATCTCCAGGAGGCACTGATCACGGTGCGTGGTGGCCGCTACGTGATCCCGGTCAAATCCGAGGCCAAAGGGCGGTTGCCCGGCATTGTGCATGATCAGTCGGCATCGGGCGCGACGCTGTTCATTGAGCCGTTGGCAACCGTCGATATCAACAACGAAATCCGCGAACTGGAATTGGCCGAAACTGATGAGATCGAGCGCATTCTGCGTGAGATCACGCGCATGGTGGCCGCCGAATCCGGCGCACTGATCACCTGTGTCGAGGCGCTGGCCCGCCTTGATTCTGCTTTTGCACGCGCCCGCTACGCCTATGCCACCAACGCCAGCGCGCCGCTGCTGCATCCCTTTGATCCAGCAGCGACGCCCGGTTCCATAGTCCGGCTCAACCGCGCGCGTCATCCACTGCTGGACCCCGATACCGTTGTTCCGCTCGATCTTGAACTTTCCGGCGATACCTTCCTGATGGTCATCACGGGGCCGAATACCGGTGGTAAGACCGTCACGCTGAAAACAGTGGGCCTGATGGCGATGATGGCCCAGTGTGGCCTGCACATCCCGGCGGCGGATGGCTCTGAACTCACCGTGTTCGAGGACATCTTCGCCGATATCGGCGATGAGCAGAGCATCGAGCAGTCACTCAGTACGTTTTCCGGGCACCTGACCAACATCATCAGCATCCTTGAGAACGCCAACGACCGTTCACTGGTGCTGATCGATGAGCTGGGTTCGGGCACTGATCCCGTTGAAGGGGCCGCTATCGCCCGCGCCATCCTGGACAACTTCACCGCACGCGGCATCACGACGCTGGTTGCCACGCACTACCCCGAACTCAAGATGTACGCCCACTCGACGGCGGGTGTGCGCAACGCCAGCATGGAATTTGACCTCCAGACACTCTCGCCGACCTATCGCCTGCTCATCGGGCTGCCCGGTCGATCCAACGCGCTGGCAATCGCCACTCGGCTGGGCCTGCCGGGCGAGATCATCGAGGATGCACGGTCATATGTCGGCGAGGATGACATGCATGTCGATGACCTGCTCGATGAAATCCGCCGCACGCGCGAGGAACTCTCCGAGCGTCAGCAGTTGATGGATGCTGCTGAGCGCGAAGTCATGCGCCTGCGGGCTGACTTGGACATGCGCATCACCGAGATCGACCGCGACCGCGAAGCCATCGTCGAGGAAACCCAGCGTGAAGCCCTGGATGAGCTTGAGGCTTTGCAGGAAGAACTCCGCGAGGTCCGCAAGCAGGTCAGTATGCTTTCCCCGACTATCAGGGCCGGGATCGATGAGGTGCTGACACAATACGATGAAACCTCGGTCCAGGCCGGGAAGGTGGCTGAGAAGGTGAGGAAATCGGCAGGCCGCCGCCCGGCACCGCGCCCCCGGCCATCCACTGCGAGAGAGGCCAGCACCCCCGCTGCTGGCCCATTGGCCGCCGGGGACCGGGTCTATGTACCGGGCCTCAACTCTGATGGTGAGGTGATGAGCCTCGATGGCGATGAGGCCGAGGTACAGGTGGGGCAGCTTCGCGTGCGGGTTGAGGCCGCCACGCTGGAACTGAAATCCCGTGCGGCTGACCGCGCCCCCGCGCGTGAAAGCAGGGACGGTGGTGGTGTCTCGATGCCGCGAGCGGAAAGCCCGGGCACCGAGATTCACATCCGTGGCATGACGGTTGAGGAGGCCATCCCGGTGGTGGAGGGCTACATCGATCAGGCCTACCTTGCCAGCCTGCCGTGGGTGCGCATCGTACATGGCAAAGGTACCGGGGCACTGCGCAGCGCGGTGCGTGACCTCGTGCGCCATCATCCGCTGGTCAAGGAGTTTAAATCCGCCCCCCGTGAGGAAGGCGGCGACGGCGCGACACTGGTTTACTTCTAGAAAAACACGTATAATCCGCGCGCGATGAAGACTTTAAACCCACGCGTGCGGATTCTTTTCCCCTTGACGGCACTCGCAGCCCTGTTAATGCTGCTGGCGGCCTGTACCCCGGACCCCGTCTACCCGGCTACCCCGACCAAGACGGCAGTGCCAGGGGTTGCACAGGTTACCTCGGCTACCGCCATCCCCACCGCGACGCCGCCCCCGGCGGCCTCACCAACGGTGACGGAAGCCCCGGTCGAGACGCCGACGCCAACCAGTGAACCAGGAGCAGAGCCAACATCACCAGGGCCGGCAACCGAAACCCTGCCGCCCCCTACCCTTGAGGACGGCCTGCCCGCCGAACATTACATCCTGCGGCGTGCCTTGACTGACGATTACATCAACTACGGTGACCGCACTTATCCCTATGGCGGGACGGCAGGCGGGCGTCTACGTGCCCATACCGGCCTCGATATGGCGAACCCGGAAGGCACTCCGGTGGTTGCGGCGGCATCGGGTGTGGTGCAGTATGCCGGGGCAGATACAGCAGTGCTGTACGGCCCGCAGCCTGACTTCTATGGTCTTCTTATCGTGATTCAATTAGACGCCACCTTTGAGGGCCGCCCGGTGTTCATCCTGTATGGGCATCTGTCAAAGATACTGGTGGAGACCGGTGCGCCGGTTGCGGCTGGTGATCCGATTGGTGAGGTAGGCGGAACGGGGGTCGCGGCAGGCGGCACTCATCTGCATTTCGAGGTGCGCCTCGATGACCCTTTTGACTATTACGCAACCCGCAACCCGGACCTGTGGATCAGCCCGTATTATGGCTACGGCACGCTGGCCGGGCGCGTGGTTGATGCAAGTGGTAACTATCTGCCGGAGGTCTCGATCACGATTCGCTCTGAGGATAACGTGCGTTACACGGGAACCTATGCCGGGGAGGAAAACAACCCCTCGGAGCGCTGGGAGGAGAACTTCACCTATGGGGACCTGCCGGAAGGCTGGTACAGCCTGACCTTCACCGCCAATGGCAAAACCTATCGTGAGCAGTTCTACATCATGTCAGGCCGCACCACGTTTTTAGAATTTATAGTGGGGTAGGTTCTATTCAGGGATTTCCCCGAACCACCTCGCGGTAATCGCATTGATCGTGCCATCGGCGAGCATGTCTTGCAGGGCGGTATTGATCGCATCCAGCAGCACCAGGCTATCCGGGTGGACGGCCACCCCGTAATACGTCTCTGTCACCATCTCACCCATCTGTAGAGTCGGCTGGCCTGCCACGGCGTAGCGTGCTGTGATCCCATCGACCAGCGCCGCGTCCGCCTCACCAGCGGCCACGGCGTTGACGGCGGCCCCGGCATTGTCATAGCGCAGGATATCCAGCGCCGCCAGCCTCCGTTCCCACGCCCGCGCCTCGACATCACCCCCCGAGCCGTATTCCACCGCCAGCGAACGCCCGTCAAGTGAGGACATGGTCAGTGTATCAGCATTACGCGGCACGATCAGGTGTTCCCCCGCGCTGAAATACGGGATGCTGAAGCTGGCCTTCCCGGCAAACTCCGGCGCGATCACCATGGCCGATATCACAGTATCAACCTCCCCGATCAGCAGCTTATCGAACAGCGCATCATAGGTGATGTTGTGGAACTGCACCCTGACGCCCAGCCGCCCCGCGATCTCGTTGGCGAGGTCCACATCAAACCCGATGATGTTCCCCTTCTCATCGACGACCTCAAACGGCGGATAGGCCGCATCCAGCCCGACATGAATCACGCCGCTTGCCTGCACTTGCTGCCACGCGGCGTCCTCATCTGCGCGGCCAAATGCCCACCCTGCCGCCACGGCAATCAGCAAAAGAAGAAGCCCACCGCTGATGAGCGTCCAGCGCATGGGCAGGGATGTGATTCTATTCATCGAAGCCTTCGGGCGGCTCGTTCCAGCCTACCGCGCTGAAATCGCGCTGACGCCGCACGCTGATAGTCGGCTCAGCTTCGTCGTCGTCCTCGTCAACCGACGAGGTTGGCAGTGTGCGAGGCATGGCTTTCTTTTTGGGGGTTGATTGACCGGGGCTACCGCCCTCAACTTCCAACAGATCGATCAGGTCCTCAACGCGCACGTACTTCTCACGGAAGCCGTACAGCAGCATCACCATACCGACACCCAGCCCGGCCAGCACCCCGGCGGTCACACCCAGCCCGATGGCAAGTGCCGCCTGCGACTGAAGCTGGTTCCCGGTGATGATCCCCAGCGTAATGGCAAAAGCGATCCCACCGATTACCACGATGCTCCTGCGGTTAAATGTCATGTTCAGTCCGTTCGATTACAGATCTTTTTCGTTGTCGTCCGATGAGGAATACAGGGCGATATCCGTGGGCTGCTCAGCGGGAGCCGACCAGTACGCCTCATGGCTGCCGTACATGCCAGCTATCAGGCGTTGGATATCCTGAGTGCCAGTATAGGCGGCCTGGAAGCGTGTCACCTGCCCGCCGATCACGGTCAGGAAGTCACCGTTGCCAAGCAGAGTTTCAGCATTTGTGCCTGATATCCCCGCGGCGGTCAGCGCGTCCTGTGCGCTGGCGACCTTGCCGACCAGCCGCGCGGGCAGGTTGGCCTTGATCGAGCTGGGGACGGCCTCAGCGGAGGGGCGCTGCGTGCTGCAAACGATGTGGAACCCGGCCTCGCGGCCTCGCTGGGCCAACCGCACCAGCAGCTTCTCGATGGGTTTGCCGCCTGTGCTCAGCAGGTCGGCCACTTCGTCCACCGCTACCACAATGCGCGGCGTTGCGGGCAACCCTTCCTCGTCGCGGCGTTCCATCTCGCCCACCACGTACTCAAGCAGGTCTTTGGCATCACCAGGGGTATAAACGACAGGGGCCAGCAGATGAGGCAGATCGTTAAAAGGGGTAAGACCGCGTCGTTTAGGGTCAATCAGCACCATTTGCAGGTGCGCCTGCCGGTTGGTGAGTGCCAGCGAAATCAGCAGTGTGCGCAGCAGTTCGGTTTTGCCGCAGCCCGTCGCCCCGGCGATCAGCACATGGCTGACTTCCGGTGCCATCAGCGGCAGGGTCAGTACATCGCCTTCGAGGTCCAGCCCCATAATCCCGGTGACCGGGGGCAGCATCGGGGCGGCACCCAGCAGTGCAGTCAGGTAAACCGGCTGCGGATTGCGCAGGCCCACCTCAATGGCTAATGCCCCGGCGCTGCGGCTGACGCGTACGGCAGGCGCTTCGAGTACCAGTGCCAGTTCGTCGGTCAGGTTTTCAATGGAGGTAATGCGTGTCCCCATGCCGAGATCGAGGTAATACCGCACCCAGCGCGGCGAAAGCTGTACCCCCGTGACCTCCGCGTAGATGCGGTGGGCGGTCAGCAGCCGCTCGATCTGATCGGCGTTGTACTCCAGCCAGGCGCGGCTGATGCGGTCTTCCACGGTGGGAACTCTCCGGGGTCATTGATCTTGCAGGATAAAGCGAGTATACGGGGTGTGGACGCTGACTGTCAATCGCCGTGGGGAGGAGGCATTCGAGATCGCCCCATACCAATCGATCCCTATTCCTCATCATTCCAGCCACGTGCCCATGCCTGTATCTCGTAGTAGATGGGGCGCGGGGTGAACCCCACATCGACCAGGGTGAAGTAGTCCGGGTAGCTGTAAGTGCGAGTGGGGTAGCGGAAGGCCCAGATACACAGGTTGTCGAGCCATGGCCAATCCTCCGCCGCGATCTCCAGCCCGTCAAGCGTGTAGGTGATGCGTTGACCGGGCGTCACCGCTTTGGTCCAGCGGGGGTGGTCATTCCAGCCGGATTCGGTGACGATCACGGGCTTGTCGCCATCGCCGTATTCCACCATGATGGTGCGCAGTAGTTCCGCCCGGCGGAAGTTGAGCACATCCTCGGCGGGCGGCTCATCAGCGGGGAACCTGAAGCCGTAGGTATGGATCGCCAACACATCGTACCACTGGCTGAACCCGGCTTCGTACAGCCCGCGCAGGTAGTCAAGGTCATTCATGCCGTTGGGGCTGCCAACCGGTTCCAGCGTCGGGGCCAGTGCCCCGGCCATGATGAGCATATCGGGGTTAGCGTCACGCACGGCAGGCGTCACCACGGCGAGCAGATCGACATAACGCTGCGGGTCAACCGGTTGGAAACCCCACTCGAAGGCGAGGTTCGGTTCGTTCCAGATCAGGACGTAATCGACCTGACCCCGGTAGCGTTCGGCAAAGGCCGCTGCGAAATCGGCAAAGTCCTCGTCATATTCCGGCAGCAGGTAATTGAGACTGGTCTCCTGCCCACCCTCATCGGGGTCGGGGCGCGCCCAGCCCGGCACCATGCCCAGCCGCGCGATGACGGTCAACCCCTGTGCCTGTGCATGTTCGATCACGAGGTCAGAGTGTGTCCATGTGTATTCGCCCTCGACAGGCTCGATGTACGCCCACGGGAAGAACTCGACGATGGTTGTTGCCCCCATTTCACGCGCCATGACCAGCGTGCGCTGGATTTTCCACTCCTCGACCTCGTCGGTCAGCCGCGTATGCACGCAGGTGACCGGCTGCTGTGTATCGACTACCTGCGGTTCACCGAGGATCACGTAGGCCGGGCGCTGTCGCATCACCCCCAGGATGAGCAGTACCAGCAGCAGCCGACCTGCGCGGCGCAGTATCTCCACGTTGGGCAGATTTCGGAAGATGGAAAGCAAACCGTTGATGTCCATAACCGCGCATTCTAACCGTCGACTCTATTGATCACAAAAGGAAAACGGCACCCGTGAGGGTGCCGTCAACTGGGTTCAAGATAGCTTCAGCCTGCGGTCAGGTGCGGCGGCCCCACTCGCTGATGGTACGCACCAGCGTCAGCAGCGACATGCCGACCTTGACCGCATCGCCTGCACTGGGTGCCTCTGGTGGTACCCCGCCGCCGTGTTCTTCCTCGGCAGCCCGCATGTACAGGAAGGCCGTCATCAGGCCCAGCACGGCACCCGCCAGCCCACCGATGAGAAGCGTTTTCGAGCGCCAGCTTTCATCTTCAACCGGCACGATGTCCGTTACTTCGTCACTCATCACTATTTCCCCTTATGCTATGTATTGGATTCGCTGGGCGGCGTGCCGTTGCTTGCCGGTGGGGGCGGCATCATGCCACGTGCTTTGAGATACATCGTCACGCCAGACATAAACGCCTTGAATGAGATCACCGTTTCGGCAGCCTTGGTGGTGTATTCCTCGGTCACTTCATAGACCTGCTTCAGCGCCTTCTGCGCGATGAATGCATAGGGCGAAAGTCCCTTGTTGGCCTTGTGCAGCAGTGTGACGAGGTAGATCAGCAGGGCCGCCACCGGCAGCCACACGATCACGACCAGCAGCAGCATCAGGATAGTGACGTAATCCGCCACCACGGAGAGGTCACCCGACCCTTCAGTGATCAGCATCAGCACGATGGACCCTACCCCCAGCAGCGCCAGCACGATCACCGGGATCAGCACCTGCCACCACCATTCCTTGCGATGTAGCTGCGCGGTCTCCGGGTTAACCTCGGTGGGTCGCTGCTTCGGGATGGATTCTTCCTGAAGGCCGTTCGATTCCATAGTCTCTTTCCTCTGGTTGGTTCCTCGTTTAATTGTAGCATAGATATACCCCCGCACGTCCACAGGAATATGATATTGGCCGGCCTGCCCCCTCACTTTTGTGAAAACCGTTGTGAATTCCGGTTGACTCCCGTCTGTGCGCGTCGTACACTACGGGTAACTGGTCAGTGGTCCGACCAGTTACGAAAAGGATAACACATGACACAACAACCTGGATGGTCCGTCCCGGTAAAACCGGCAGAACTCACCTATCGTCGCCTGATCGATGCGGTTCTTGAGGGCACCTTCCCACCCAACAGTATGCTCCCGGCAGAGCGTCAGCTTGCCGAGATGATGGGCGTTACCCGTTCAACCCTGCGCGAGGCTTTACAGCGTCTCGCCGCTGATGGCTGGATCGAGATTCAACAGGGCAAACCCACCCGCGTCCGTGATATCTGGGTGGAAGGCAGCCTCAACACGCTGGCAGCGCTGGTCGAGCATCACAGCGTGATGCCACAGGCGTTCATCCCCCAGCTTCTGGAGGTGCGCCTCGCCATGGCCCCCTTCTATGTCAGCGAGGCGGTGACTCACAACGCCCCCGAGGTCGTTGTCCTGCTCGAAGGGGTCCTTCGTGATCTTGACGAGACCGACGAAGCCTTTGCAGCCGCCGACTGGGACCTGCATCACACCTTAACCCGCCTCTCCATGAATCCCATCTACACTTTGATCCTGAATGGCTTTGCCGGGTTTTATGAACAAATGGCCCTGCACTATTTCAGCCTGCCGGAAGGCCGTACCAGTTCCCGGCGTTTCTACGAGGACTTGCTCGATTGTGCACGCAGCAATGACGTTATCCGTGCCCGCCAACTGGTGCAGGATGTCATGTCATTCAGCATCGCCCACTGGAACGCGCTAAGCGGTTCAGGGGAAGGAGACTAACATGCGCCGCTGGAATGGCTGGGGACATACCAGCCAGCTTTACCCGCTTCCGGAAAACGCCAAAGGATGGCTGGCTGATGAGATCGGCGCAGCACAGCCTATCCCCGATGCAGCCCGTGATACCGTGCTGGCGTCCGTGCCTGTCTCGCGCCTGTCGGAAGGCCCGGCATGGCTGATCACCGATCCTGCTGAACGGCTCGACCATGCGCGGGGCCAGTCCCTGCCGGATTGGGTTGCGCTGCGCCATGGCCGTATCGAGCGCTTCCCGGATGCAGTTGCCTACCCCGAAACCGAGGAGGACATCACCGCCATCTACCGCTATGCGGAGGGGGTGGGCGCGGCGATCATACCCTATGGCGGCGGGACGAGCGTGGTAGGCGGCATAAATGCGCAGCCCGACGATCCCCCGGTGATCACGGTCGATCTCTCTCGTATGAACACGCTGCATCACCTCGATGAGACCAGCCGCATGGCCCGCTTCGGTGCGGGTGTGCGCGGCCCCCACCTGGAGGCGGCGCTGCGTGCGCAGGGCTACATGTTGGGGCACTTCCCGCAATCATTTGAACTCTCGACGTTGGGCGGCTGGATCGTGACGCGCTCCAGCGGTCAGCAGTCCTTACACTATGGCCGCGTGGAGCACTTCTTCCTCGGCGGGCGCATGGTGACGCCGGTGGGGGGCATCGACATGCTGCCACACCCGGCCAGCGCCGCCGGGCCGGATATCCGCGAGGTCGTGATGGGGTCCGAGGGCCGCATGGGCATCCTCACTGATGCCACAATCCGCATTACGCCGCTGCCGGAAGCCGAGGCGTTCCACGGCATCTTCTTCCCGGACTGGGCCTCCGGGGTCGAGGCGACGCGGACGCTGGCTCAATCCGGGCTGGCCCTCTCGATGCTGCGTCTCAGCAACGGCGCGGAAACCGAGGCCAACCTCAACCTCGCCGGGCATGAGCGGCTGGTCAATTTTGCCCATACCGGTTTGGGCGTGATCGGGCAGGAGCGCCGTGAGAAATGCCTGCTGATCGTCGGCATCACCGGGGCCGATAAGCACGTCCGCCGTACCCGCGCCGACGTGCTTTCGATCACACGGTCCTATGGCGGCTTCCACACCGGGCAGTACATCGGCAGGACATGGGCGCACAGCCGCTTTCTGACGCCTTACCTGCGTAATACCCTGTGGGAGCACGGCTACGCCATCGACACCTTAGAGACGCTGGTGTCGTGGAGCGAGGTTCCTGCCGCATCAGCCGATATTCAGCAGGCCATCCGCGACGGTATGGCAGCCAATGGCGAGCGCGGCTTCGTGATGGCGCACCTCTCGCATGTTTACCCGACATCCTGCAGCATTTACACGACGTATATGTTCCATGTCAAGGACGACCCCGACCGCCAGATCGCGGAATGGCATCGCCTTAAGGATGCGGCCAGCCGCGCCATTATCGAACACGGCGGCACGATCACGCATCAGCACGCCATCGGCACTGACCACGCCCCCTACCTGGAGGCGGAGAAGGGCGCTCTGACGCTGTCTCTGATCGATGGCGTGTTCAAAAACACGGACCCCAACGGCATGATGAACCCCGGTAAGTTGATCCCTGGCCACAGACAGGAGAAGCAACTCTCATGACACTTTTATATGGCGCATCGAACCGCAGCGAGGCATGGCAGGCCGTCGATCAGGGTGTAGACCTGATCGTGGTCGGTGGTGGCATCACCGGGGCAGGCATCCTGCGCGAAGCCAGCCGAGCGGGGCTGTCGGTCCTGCTGCTTGAACAGAACGATTTCTCATCAGGTACGTCGAGCCGCTCCTCGAAGATGGTGCATGGCGGCCTGCGATACCTGAACAACATGCAGTTCGCGCTGACGTGGCAGTCTGTCACCGAGCGCGAGGTGCTGCTGCGTGACGGCGATGGGCTGATCGATAAGCTGCCCTTCATTTATCCGACCTACAAGAATGACTCGATGCCGTCATGGATGGTCGAGATCGGCCTGTATATGTACGGGCTGATGGGCGGTAAGTGGCACATCCACCAGACCTATGACAAGTACGAGGTACAGATGATGTCACCCGGCCTGTCTGTCAGTGGGCTGAACGGTGGCCTGCGCTTCTATGACGCCCAGACCGATGACTCTCGGCTGGTGCTGCGCGTCATCCGCGAGGCCGTTAACCCGCCCGCCAACAGCGAAGCGGGCCGCGCCATCGCCCTGAACTATGCTTGTGTTACCGCCCTGGGCCGCGATGAGGGCGGCCAGGTCTGCGGTGTGACGGTTGAGGACCGTGTCACGGGCACGGTTCGCCGGGTTAATGCCCGCGCCGTAGTCAACGCCACCGGTGCATGGGCTGACCGCCTGCGTGTCGAGGTCGGTGGCGAACCCCGTATCCGACCGCTGCGCGGCAGCCATCTGATCTTTCGTGCGGATCGGTTCCCGGTTTACCAGGCCGTCTCGTTCCCGCATCCGGGGGACCGCCGCCCGGTGTTTGCCTTCCCGTGGGAGGGCGTGACGCTGGTCGGCACCACCGATCTTGACCATCACACTGATCTTGACGAGGAACCCTCGATCAATCAGGCCGAGGTCGATTACCTGCTGGAGGCCATTAACCATCACTTCCCGGCCCTCAGCCTCAGTGAGCATGACGTGCTGGTGACCTTTGCCGGGGTACGCCCGGTCATCAGCCACGGTGAGGATGTGGACCCGTCAAAGGAAAGCCGCGAACATGCTCTATGGCAGGAGTCCGGGCTGCTGACCGTGACCGGCGGCAAGCTGACCACCTTCCGCCAGATCGCGTTGGATGCCATCCGGGCGCTGCGCCCTATCTTCCCCGAACTGGGATTGATGCGGCAGTCGCATCACGCACTGGACCCGGTTCCTGTTACCAGCGTCGATATTGACGGCCTGACCGATGATGACCTCAGGCGGCTGGTGGCCCGCTACGGGGACGGCATCCTGGGGCTGATCGAAGCCAGTATCGCCGCAGATCGGCGTTATGTTCGCAGGTATTTGCCTGTTCATTGGTTTGAACTGCGCTGGGCTGCTGAGCATGAAGCCGTTGAGCATCTGGATGACTTGCTGCTGCGCCGCGTTCGGTTGGGCCTGCTGCTGCCCGATGGGGCCATCAAGCTGATGCCGCGCATCCGTGAGCGTGTGCAGGAGCCGCTCGGCTGGGATGATGTCCGCTGGTGGCAGGAGGTCGAGCGGTACCGGGCGCTGTGGGAAGCTCATTACAGCCCCCGTGCGGCCCAGTATGCGGAACAGCCGCACGCGGCCTTGTCGTAACCAACCACTGAAAGCGGGGGCCTGTATCGACAGGCTCCCGCTGTACAACCCATCCAACGTGAGATACACTGGTCCCACACCCTGATTTCCCAGATTCTGCCTGACCGGAGAAAAACAGATGGCCGCTGAGACCCTGCTCTCTATTGATGTGGGCACCCAGAGCGTGCGTGCCCTTGCTTTTGATCTGCGTGGTACGCTGCTCGATATGACCAGGATCGAGATCGAACCGTATGTCACACCGCGCCCCGGCTGGGCGGAGCAAGACCCCCTCATTTACTGGCAGGCTATGGGCGAAGCCTGCAAAGCGCTGTGGGCAAAGGGGGTCGTTTCGCCTGCCGAGATTGCCGGGCTGAGCCTCACCACCCAGCGCTCCACCGTGATCAACGTGGACCGCGACGGCACGCCGCTGCGCCCTGCCATTGTCTGGCTGGACCAGCGCCGTACCGAGGGCATGAAGCCGGTCGGCGGACTGTGGGGCCTGCTGTTTACGCTGGGCGGCCTGCGTGAGACGGTCGCGTACTTCCAGGCGGAGGCCGAGGCCAACTGGCTTGCCACCCATGAAGCGGAGATGTGGGCAGGAACACACAAGTTCCTGTTCCTCTCCGGCTACCTGGCTCACCAACTCGTCGGGGAGTTTGTCGATTCGGTGGGCTGCCAGGTCGGCTATGTGCCATTTGATTACAAGAACAAGACATGGGCGGCGTCATCGGATTGGAAGTGGCAGGCCGTCAGCAGCATCAAGCCTGATGTGCTGCCCGATCTTGTCCCGGCGGCATCGCCACTGGGTGAACTGACCCCCGAAGCCGCCGAGCACATAGGCCTGCCTGCCGGGCTGACGGTCATCGCGGCAGCAGCAGACAAAGCCTGTGAGGTGATCGGATCGGGTGCGCTGCATCCTTCGGTGGGCTGTGTCAGTTATGGCACCACCGCCACCTTCAACACGACGCAGCACAAGTACGTTGAGGCCATTCCGCTGGTGCCGCCTTACCCCTCTGCCGTGCCCGATGCCTACAGCCTTGAAGTGCAGATTTACCGGGGATTCTGGATGGTGAGCTGGTTCAAGCGGGAGTTTGGCCTGCGCGAGCGTCAGCTTGCCGAGGAGCGCGGCGTGCCGGTTGAATCGCTGTTTGACCATCTGATCGAGGACGTGCCACCCGGTTCGATGGGGCTGATGCTCCAGCCGTACTGGTCACCGGGTCTGCGGGTGCCGGGGCCGGAGGCCAAGGGCGCCATCATTGGATGGGGAGATGTCCACCGGCGTGGGCATATGTATCGCGCCATCCTCGAAGGGTTGGCCTATGCGCTGCGCGAGGGCCTCGAACGGACCGAACGACGGGCAGGCACGACGATCACGGAACTGCGCGTCGCTGGCGGTGGATCGCAAAGCCGCGCGGCCATGCAGATCACGGCGGATGTGTTCGGCCTGCCTGCCATGCGCCCGCACACGCATGA
>CAYMGV010000016.1:0-28419 GCA_964390105.1 uncultured Anaerolineae bacterium
CTAGAACAGGCCCCAGTCAGCGCCTGCGTCTTCCTCCATCATGCTGGGGTCCCACAGTTCGGAACCCACCTCAATGGTGGTGGGTATTTCTGATACCACCTCAGCGGTACGGCGCGCCTGCTCCAGCATTTGCGGCCCATAGGGGCAGAAGGGGGTGGTGAGGATCATCGTCACATGGACGCTGTCGTCGGTCAGATCAAGACCACGGATCAGGCCCAATGTCACGATATCCATCCCGATCTCAGGGTCTATCACCTTGCGCAGCGCGTCGTATATCTTGTCTTCCATCTTCTGCTTGGTCTCTGCCATGGTTATCTATCCTTCTTCTCAGGTCATGCCCCGGCACAGCGGGGTGTCTTAAGTGTACTTCGTGATGGGCGGCTCAGTCCACCGCCGCAAATTCCTCGGCTGTCATTTGCCCCTTTGCGGTCAGGCTGAACACATAATACGGCCTGCCCACCGGCTGACGGCGTGAATCCCGCGCGATCAGCCCGGCGGCATCCAGGCTTGTCAGATGATGCCGGACCGTGATAGCCTTCACCCCTGCCTGCTCCGCCAGTTGCGCCACGGTTGCCTCGCCCTGCGCGGCCAGCGCTTGCAGGATCACCTGTCTGGTTTTACTCATTTTTCACCCTGTACCCTTTGGTCACGTACGGTCAAAGTATAGCGACGCAGCAAAGCCCCGTCAATAATCAAGATAAATATCAGTTTTATTGACTTAACCGTGTGCGCACGCTACAATCTGCACGCTTGATTCAAGGATCACCGAGGCGATAAAGGTCTCGTCAATCGTTACCGTAGGAGGCATTCCATACATGATCACAGCGCTCGAAATCCGCAATCTCCACGTCAATGTTGAAGACACCCCGATCCTGAAGGGTGTTGACCTGACGGTGAAGCAGGGCGAAGTACACGCATTGATGGGCCCTAACGGCTCGGGCAAAAGTACCCTGGCATCGACCCTGATGGGCCACCCGGCCTATGAAGTGACCAGCGGCCAGATCATCTTTGACGGGATCGACCTGCTGGAACTGGATGCAGACGAGCGCAGCCGCGCCGGGCTGTTCCTTGCCTTTCAGTACCCGGTTGCCATCCCCGGCATTACGCTGGCAAACTTCCTGCGGCAGGCCATCAACGCCCGCCGCAAGGTCGAGGACCCCGAGGATAAGGGGATGCCCATCCCGCAGTTCCGCCGCCTGCTCAAGGAGAAGATGGACAAGATCGAGATGGATCACAGCTTCGCCGGACGCTATCTGAACGACGGCTTCTCCGGTGGCGAGAAGAAGCGTGCTGAAATCCTGCAACTTGCCACCCTTGAGCCGAAGATCGCGGTGCTGGACGAAACTGACTCCGGCCTCGATATCGACGCGCTGCGCATTGTGGCCGAAGGCATGAACCGGCTCGTTGGCCCGGAGATGGGCGTGCTGGTCATCACCCATTACCAGCGCATCCTGAACCACATCAAGCCTGAATACGTGCATATTATGCTTGATGGTCGTATCGCTGAGAGCGGCGGGCCGGAACTGGCACTCGAACTGGAAGACCACGGCTATGAACGCTTCCGCGAAGCCGGTGCCTAACACCGCCGTGGCTCACGCGGTCAACCGAACGAATCGCCGCCTGATGGCGGTTAGACTCACAAGGGAGTACCAACATGAGTGATGCCGAAAAACTCGAAGGCTTAAAGGACAGTTACGCGGAGAAGTACGGCTTTCATAAGCCAGACAACTACGTTTTCAAATCGAAGCGGGGTCTCGACGAGCAGGGCGTGCGCGAGATATCCATGATCAAGGAAGAACCGACATGGATGACGGACATCCGTGTGAAGGCGTACCACCACTTCATGAATCGCCCCATGCCCAACTGGGGCAGCGACCTCAGCGGTATTGACTTCGATAACATTTTTTACTACGTCCGCCCCACTGAAAAAGGTGTACGTGACTGGGATGATGTCCCGTCAGACATCAAGGACACGTTTGACAAGCTGGGTATCCCTGAAGCCGAGGCCAAGTTCCTTTCGGGCGCGGGGGCGCAGTATGAATCCGAGGTGATTTACCATAAAATCCGCGAGGACCTTGAAGCACAGGGCGTCGTCTTCCTCAGCATGGATGACGGCCTGCGCCAGTACCCGGAACTGGTGAAGCAATACTTCGCCAGCATCATCCCGTACAATGACAACAAGTTCGCGGCGCTGAACACCGCCGTGTGGTCTGGTGGCTCGTTTATCTATGTGCCGCCCGGTGTCCATATCGAGATGCCGCTGCAGGCCTACTTCCGCATCAACACGCAGAACATGGGCCAGTTTGAGCGCACACTGATCATTGTTGATGAGGGCGCATTCGTCCACTATGTTGAGGGCTGCACCGCCCCGATCTACTCCTCCGACAGCCTGCACAGCGCCGTCGTGGAGATCATCGTCAAGGAAGGCGGGCGCTGCCGCTACTCGACCATCCAGAACTGGTCGAACAACGTGTACAACCTCGTCACCAAGCGTGCCGTGGCCTACCGCAACGCGACGATGGAATGGGTCGATGGCAATCTTGGCTCCAAGGTCACGATGAAGTACCCGGCTGTGCATCTGCTGGAAGAAGGCGCGCACGGTGAGGTCCTTTCGATTGCCTTCGCGGGCAAGGGCCAGACCCAGGACGCAGGCGGCAAGATCGTCCATGCCGCACCCAACACCACCAGCAAGATCACCAGCAAGTCAATCAGCAAGGACGGCGGTCAGGCCAGCTATCGCGGCCTGCTGAAGGTCTACGAGGGCGCGACCAACTCCAGGAGCAATGTGGTGTGTGATGCGCTGCTGATGGATGAACTCAGCCGCTCCGACACCTACCCCTACATCGAGATCGATGAGAAGGCCGTCACCATCGGCCATGAGGCCTCGGTGAGCAAGGTCGGTGAGGATCAGCTCTTTTACCTGATGAGCCGCGGCCTCTCCGAAGAACAGGCCAACGCTATGGTCGTCAACGGCTTCATTGAGCCGCTGGTGAAAGAACTGCCGATGGAATACGCGATGGAACTTAACCGCCTCATCCAACTTCAGATGGAAGGCTCCATCGGTTAACATCGCTTTATCAACAAAACGCGGGGCACCGGGTTCGCCCCGGCCCCGCATCTCTGCCATACCGGAGGAACGCTACATTGGGACGTTCAGGACGTACCACACAAGTTGAAATACCATTAACGCGCGAAGACGTAACGGCACTATCAGACCGGCTGGCCGAGCCAAACTGGATGCTTGACAAGCGCCTTGAGGCATGGGAGATCGCGGAAAACACGCCGATGCCCACCACCAGCGATGAGCCGTGGCGTCGCACCGATCTGCGCCGCATCCGCTGGGATGAGATCACGAACTTCGACGGGGACGCCCCGGCCTCCCTTGATGCCGTCCCTGGAGAACTGGTTCATCCCCTGATCGGGGACAAGCAGGGCGGGCTGATCGTGTTTGTTAACGGCAAGCCCGTTCATGCTGAACTGGCCGCCGAGATCGCGGAACAGGGCGTGATCTTTACCGACCTCAGCACCGCTGTCAACGAGCATCCCGACCTTGTCCAGAAGCACTTCATGACCGAGGGCGTGCCCGCCACCGACGACAAGTTCGCGGCGCTGCATGGTGCCCTGTGGACGCATGGCGTGTTCCTGTACGTGCCAAAGGGCAAACACATCGAGCTGCCCTTCCACAGCGTCGAGTACGTTGACGGCCACGTCACCACCAGCACCCACATCATGGCCGTGCTGGAGGAAAACAGCAGCATGACCTACCTGCATGAGAGCGTCTCGGAACCGGGCGATGACGACCTGCTGCATATGGGCGTTATCGAACTGCTGACCGGGCCGGCCAGCAACATCCGCTTTGTGCGCCTTCAGAACTGGGCCGAAAACGTCCTCAGTTTTGAGAACCAGCGTGCCCGCGTTCGCCGTGACGCCCAGGTTGACTGGGTGGTCAGCGAGCTGGGCACCAAACTCAGCAAGGTCTTCACTACGCTCGACCTCGATGAAGACAACACATGGGGCCGTATCTCAGGGCTGTACTTCACGCACGATGACCAGCACCTCGACCTCGACACGCAGCAGAATCACCACGCCCTGCACAACACCTCGGACCTGCTCTACAAGGGCGGCCTGAAGGGTGAGAGCCGCGTCGTGTGGCAGGGTATGATCCTGGTCGATCCCGGTGCGCAGAAAACCGACGGGTTCCAGGTCAACCGCAACATCATCATCGATGACGCCGCCCGCGCTGACAGCATCCCGGGCCTCGAAATCCAGGCCGACGATGTGGCCTGCACGCACGCCGCCGCCACCGGCCAGATCGAGGAAGAACACATCTTCTACCTGATGGCTCGCGGCATCCCGCGCGTCGAGGCCGAGCGCATGATCATCCACGGTTTCTTCGATGACGTCATGCAGCGCATCCCCTTCGAGGAGGTCCGTGACCGCATAACTGACCTCATCGACGAGAAACTCCGTCGTTAACTGGGGTATTTGGGGCGCTGCCCCAACCCCCGGCAGGTGCTGCGAGCACCTGCACCGCGTTATTGAAAAGAAGCGCTGGTTTTTAGCCAGCGCTTCTTTTCAAATTCTTGGGTTCTATCTCAACTAAAGTGGGTCTGCAAGGTGAACGTATGATTCGATTCTGCTAATCGCTAACAGGCAAACGCCAAAAGCTAATTGCCACAATTACAAGACCCAGCGCTGACAGCGCCGCCCCAACCCGCACCGATCCCGGTTTGAATTCCCACGTCACGAGATGGTCACCAGCAGGCAGGCAGGACGCCCGCACCACCGTATAGGCCGTCAGCGCCTCGACCGGCTCACCATCGACGGCAGCCTGCCAACCCGGGTACGCCGACTCGGAGACCACCAGCAGGCCGGGCGCGTCGCTCGATGTGGCGATCTCCCAGTGTTCGGGATCATGGGTAACGATAGCAGCAGTGGAGTCCTCTGCCGGGGTTACCTCGCAGGCGGGTTCCTGCGACAGGATAACGATGCGTGCCGGGTCGAAATCCGCCGCAAGTAGCCGCGCGACTGCCTCGCCAGGATCGGGGATGACCTCGTAATCATGTACCACGCGCACCAGCGGCAGCGCCGTGGTGCGTCGATACACCCACGCACGCTCATCATTGCCCACCAACTCCAGCCGACCATCACCCAGCAGGTCATCACGCGGATCGTAGGAGATCACGTATTCGGCGGAGAGAATGTCAAAGGTGCGGGCACGCGGATCCGGCACAGCGGCGGTGAAGGCCTCGTATTGATACAACTTCAGGCTGCGGTAGCCAAACACGCTGGGCAGGTCGTACTCAATGGCGAAATCCTGCGAGAACTCCGAAAGCCCCCACGGGATCACACGCCCGTCAAGGTCGTCGCCAATCATGGCATCGGCCTGCGGCCATGCCGGGTCATAGATGATATAACCGGGCTCGATGAGCCGCGCCCCCAGCAGCCACAGGTCGGCGGTGACCAGCAGTACCAGGCCGGCCCCTGCCCACATCTGCCGACGCCGGTCGTCGCTGCCCAGCAGCATCCACAGAAGACCGCCCCCCCCCAACAGCAGGGTCGCGGCCTTGCCCCAGCCGCCCAGTTGATGCCACAGCCGCCCCGAGGTATCGGTCGGGTGGACGCTGGCAAACACCGCCCCGGTCGCAGCAAGGGCGGCGACTGCCCCTACCCCGATCACGATTAGCGTGACACGCAGCACGGTGTTTAGCAGGTCACGGCGTTCTTCGATGGACATGGCCTGTAAGCGTGTGACCGTATCGGCAAGCAGCGCCGATGCCGCCAGCGTATACAGGATCATGGCCCGGCCCGGCCCACGGTTGAGGCGGTACGGTGGGAAGATGTCCCACAGCAGGCGGTGCAGGAAGCCATAGGTGCCCAGCGCCATCAACAGCCCGAAGACCGCGAAGATCAGCCAGAACCACGTTTGCGTTGATGGGCGTCGCAGCGCCAGCGGCAGCATCAGCAGCGGCAGTACACCCGCGTAATAGGTCAGTTCGACGAAGTTGGGCACGCTCCAGTAACCGGTCTGAACTGGCTCCCCGAAGAAATCCGGGATCAGCAGAGTGATGAGATGTGCCGGGGGGAAAGAGAAGCGTGACGCGAAGTCATAATCGGCACCGACGGAGCGCGTCGAGAGTTGGGTGAACTCGAACACCGGGATCAGCAGTACGGCCCCCAGCAGCAATCCGACCACGGACGCCAGCGCCGCCTGTTGCACCACGATCCAGAATGGCTCACCGCGCACCAGCAGATAAACGAGGAACGCTCCCCACATCAGCGCGATGAACAACAGCGATGTCACATGCCCGGCCAGAAACGCCAGCCCCAGCGGCACCCCGGCCAGCAGCCCCGCCGGGATCGATTTCTTCTCGATGGCCCACAGGCTCGACCACATCAACCACGGCGTATAGCCGATGGTGGCCGGGATGGTGATATGCCCTTCCATCATGCGGGCGATCACGAAGCCGCTGAATGCCCACGTGATCGCTGCCAGCCCGGCCCCCAGCCAGCTTGCGCCCATCCTGCGGGTAAACAGCAGCATCCCGATCCCGCATATCCACATATTCATGGCCCACAGCCAGCTTGCCGCCACGTTGGGCTTCATCAGCCACAGGAAGGGCTGTGCAAACGGGTAGAACTGCCACGTCTGTGAGTTTGCCACATGCGAGATACCGGAAAAGGTGTCGGAGTCCCACAGCGTCAACTGACCGGCCCCCAGTCCTTCATGCTGAAGCTTGTAGTACATCATGTACTCGCCGCGCATATCCTGCGCGCCCACGACCTGGCCCTCCGGCGGGATCAGGTCGCCGCCCATCAGCAGCAGGGCCAGCACCCCCAGCAGCCCGATCCATGCCACCTGCGGGTGTTCGGTCAGCCAGCGTTGTACGGTTTCGATCATTCTAAATCCTTTTTTATGGGGCGCTGCCCCATACTAACCCGCCCCCATAACTCTATAGAACCCCGATGCGGCCAGCCTCATCCCCGTAGATGACACGGCCATCGGAGGCAAGAAAGCCGGTGAGGGCAGCCTGATCCAGCTCACGGGTATGCAGGCAGTCACCGGTGACGAGGTCCCAGGTGCGCACGGTCTGGTCCAGCGAGAAGGACAGGAAGCGGTCGGTATCGAGCGGGATCAGCCAGCGTACGGCGCGATCATGGCCCTCGTAGACGTGCAGCGCGGCGTCATGATCGATATCCCACAGGCGGATGGTGGTATCCGACCCGCCAGACAGGAAGCGCGTCTCATCGAGGCCCACGGCCCCGGCAACCCAGTGAGTATGGCCGCTGAAGCTGCGCAGCGTGGTTCCGGTCGGCAAATCCCACAGGCGCAGGGTGGTATCCCCGGAGGCCGTCACCAGCCGCTCCGGGGTGAGCAGCACAAACGCATTGACCCATTCCTCATGACCGGTGAAGGAACGGACTTCCTCGCCGGTATCAGGGTTCCAGGTGCGCAGCGTGGATTCTTCAGCCCCGGAAAGAATCATGCCATCAGGCAGAACGAGCACAGAGCGTGCCGGCGCATGATGCCCGTCAAACACCATCTCCATGCGGCCCGATGCCATGTTCCAGATGCGTAGGGTGCCATCAAACGAGGCCGACACGAACCGCACACCATCCAACTGCGCGATGCCGCGCACCACGCCCTCATGCCCGCTAAACGTGCGGACCAGCACCATCTGGTTGAGGTCCCACAGCCTGATCGTGCCGTCATCGGAGGAGGACAGAAAGTGAGAGGTACCCGCAGGTATCAGCCAGCGCACCCATCCCTCATGAGCCTGTAGCGGGTCAGTCATTGCCATTCCTCCTTGTTATGTCTCCAGTGGATTGAGTATAGGAAGAAAACGAGGCCCGTTTCAACCGGTATGATCCGGCCATAGGGCAAGCGTGGGACGCTGCCAGTATCGCAGGGCAGCCGCTACCAGCGACTGCGTCCCGATGACCCAGATAGTTCCCCCGGAGGCTGCGTACGTGCAGGCATGTTCAAACGCTTCGAGCGGGTCTGCCAGTACGGTTACATCGAGGTCACGCTCATGGGCGGCGTGTGCCACGGCATCATCATAGGTCAGGTAGCCTGCACCGGCCTGCGTAATGATCAGGTGATCCGCAATGTGTCCCAGCTCTTCCACCACACCGATACCGTCCTTGTCACCGGGCAGTGACGTGACCAGCACCAGCGGGTGCGCGGAACGTCGGCGCAGGGTTTGCAGTGCCAGCCGCGCCGACTGGCGGTTGATCGCACCGTCAACCCAGGCCGCAGGGGTCTCATGGACGAGATCACAGCGCCCCGGTATCTGCGTGACGGCAAGCTGAGCCATGGCCCGGCTCTCGTCAATGGGCCTGTCCAGCACCGCCTGTGCGCCCTCCCACGCCAATGAGAGGTTCCCCGGCAGATACACTGCCGGGCTGGTGAAGATCGCCTCACGCTCTACCGGGAAATCACTGCCAGCGATCTTCAGGCGGGTCTCACGCAGCCGCCCCTCGATGTGAAACACGGCCTGCACATCGGCGGGCTGCGGCGCAAGGAAGGCCGCCCCGGCATAGGGCAGCACCCCCGCCTTATGCCACGCCACATCGGAGAGTGTGGGGCCGAGGCGATCAAGATGCTCACCCATAATGGGGGTAATCAGCGCGACACGATTCGGGATCAGGGAAGCGTCATCAAACCGGCCACCACGCCCAACCTCGATCACGATCCGCGAGACTCCCTGCTCCGCGAACCAGCACATCGCCACGATGATAAACAATCCATTCGGGCCAAGATACTGACCGGGCGGCAGGTTGGCAGTGACGGCCTCGATATGCGGGGCAAGGTCGGCTGCAATGCGGGTAAAATCTTCTCCCGGGATGGCATGACCGTTGACCCGGATCCGCTCGCGGTGGGTGCGGTAAGCGGGGCTGCTGATAAGGCCCACGCGCTCGCCCTGTGACGCCAGCAGCGCGGCACCCAGGATCGCGGTGGAGCCTTTGCCCTTGCTGCCCGTCACGGTGATAGCTGGCGCGAGGTCCAGTTGGGTATCGGTACGGCTGATCAGGTTACGCAGTGGCTCAAGGCTGCGAATGACGGAATCCGGCCCTGTCAGATGACGGCCCACCCGGTTATAGCTCTCAAAAATCAGGTTTTCAGCCTGTTGATACTCCATATCATCCCCGTGATGTGGCGCGAAACGAACCCCAATAATACCACGGCACCATTTTGACGCATGGCAACATCCGATTACAATGGTTTGTAATTCATAACTTGGGGCAGGGACTATCTCCATGAGCACAGACCACGAACAAGCCGTAGCGGCACTTGAGAAGGCCATCGCCGATGTGCGCGCAGGCGATATGGATGCGTTTGATACGCTGGCAGATACGCTTGACACGCTGGGCATTGATATCGATGATGCCGATGACATCCTCGGTGACAAGGTGCTGGGCGATAAGATCGATATTGGATCGATCAGCAACGCGCGCGGCATCGCGATTGGCCGTAACATCCAGATGGTTGTCAATGAGAGCGCGCTGCCGGGTGAGCTTGAGACCCGGCTCAATAAGCTGTTTGATCTGCTGACGACTCAGCCCGCGCGCTGGTCGACCTCACGCCATATCCGCGTGTTCATTTCCTCGCCCAGTGACCTCGCCGAGGAACGTGCGCTGGCGATGGAGGTGATCGAAGACCTGCCCTACGATCCGCTGCTGCGCGACCGAGTCACGATGGAGGCCGTCGCGTGGGATAAACCCGACGCCTCGACGCCGCTGCTGGCGACCATGACCCCACAGGAAGCGATCAACCAGGGCCTTGCGCGGCCCTCTGACGTTGACATCGTGATCGTGCTGTTCTGGTCCCGCATTGGGACACCGCTGCCACGCGGCTACGAGAAGCCACCCGGCTACCAGTTCGACGCGCCGAACGGCATGGAACCCACCCGCTATTATTCCGGTACGGAGTGGGAATATATCGATGCCATGGAAAGTTCGTCGGTGGACGGCCTGCCGATGGTGGTGGTCTACCGCCGCACGGAACCGATCTCGCTGACCATTGATGACCCCGACTTTGACAACAAACGCATGCAGTGGCAGATGGTCGATGCGTTCTTCAAGAGCTTTATCAACGAGGATGGCTCGGCGCGGCAGGGTTTCAACCCGTATCAATCGCCCGCCGAGTTCCGCAAGCTGTTTGAGATTCACCTGAGAGACCTCGTCGCGCGGCTGCTGGTACGCATGGAGGAGGAACACATCGAAGGTGAGGAGGCCCATGTCGAAGCCGTCGAACTGTGGCAGGGTTCGCCCTTCCCCGGCCTGCGTCCCTTCACCCCGGCAGACGCCCCCATCTTCTTCGGGCGCGGCATTGAGACCGGTGAGGTGCTGGGCCGCATCCGCAGCAACCCCTTTACCGCCGTGATCGGTGCCAGCGGCTCCGGCAAATCGTCACTGGTGTGGTCCGGCGTGTTCCCACGGCTGGCCGAAGGCGCGATTGACGGCAGCCGTGACTGGCTGCTGCTGCGCGTCACCCCCGATGAAGTCGGCGCAGGTGACCCGTTTGCCTCGATTGCCGCCATGCTGATCGACGACCCGATCAACGCACAGGGGAACCGCCTTTCGGAACGCCTGCGCGAGGAACCTGACCTGCTGGCCCGCACGCTGGAAGCGGCCCTGCCGCACAGCAAGGACTGGGCCGAGGCGATGCTGTTCATCGACCAGTTCGAGGAGTTATTCACCCGCATTGATGACACCGACCGTAAGCCCTATGTTGACATGCTGGCGGCGGCGGCCAGCCACCCGCGCATCCGGATCGTTGTCACGCTGCGTGCCGACTTCTACACCCGCTGTGTCGAAATCCCACGGCTGTCGGAACTGATCAAAAGCAGCACCTATCCGCTGGCCGCACCGCGCCGTGACGCCCTGCGTGAGATGATCGAACGGCCTGCCGAACGAGCCGGGCTGACCTTCGAGCCGGGCCTTGTCACCCGCATCCTGGATGACACCGGCGATAACCCCGGATCACTGGCGCTGCTGGCCTTTGCGCTTCAGCAGCTTTACGAGGCCCGCGACGAAAATAACCGGCTCACATGGGCCGCCTACAACAGCTTTGATGGCGTCAAGGGTGCCATCGGGCAGCAGGCACAGCAAGCCTTCGATGCCCTGCCCGGCGATGCACAGGTCGCGCTGCCGGTTGTGTTCCGTGAACTGGTTGCCGTCGATGAGCGCGGCACCCCGACCCGCCGCCGTGCCCCACTGAGCCTTGTCACCGCCGACCCCAACGCCGCAGCGCTGGTCAATGAACTGACCGACCGCCGCCTGCTGGTTCGCAGCCAGGATGAACAGAACCGCCCCATCGTCGAGGTGGCTCACGAGGCCCTGTTCACCAGTTGGCCGCGCCTTGCTGAATGGATCGAGACGACCGGCGATGACCTCAACTACGGCGCACAGATCAGCCGTGACGCGCTGGCGTGGCATGAAGCCGATCTCGATGCCTCGTACCTGCTGCGCGGCACCGCACTGGAGATCGCGCTCGACTGGTGGGAGCGTGCCGAACAGCTCGACATCGTCAATGAGCTTCAGCGTGATTACATCCGTGAGAGCCGTGCCGCGCAGCAGCACCGCGCCGAGGCCGAGGAAAAACGCCGCCAGCAGGAGATCGTACGGCTGCGGGCTTACGTCGTGATTCTCGTGGTGCTGGCCGGGATCGCGGTGTTCCTCGGCTTCGAGTCACAGCGCAACCTGCGCCGCGCCGAGGCATTCCTCGAAGAAGCCAGTTTCCGCCAGACGGAAGTGGCCCAGCTTGTGCAGTTGGCGGCTGCCCGTGAACAGGACTCAGCGGAACTGGCAACTCGCATCGCACAGCTTCAGCCAACCCAAACCTTTACCCCGGAGGTTGTTGCACAGATCACAGAAACCAGCCCTGCCGCTGGGGCGGTGACCGCCACCGTCAGTGATGCCGACCCTGAAAATGTCACCGCCGTCCCCACCAACACGCCCACTGCCACGCCCACCGAAGACCCGGTTCGGCTGATCCGGCAGGCCATCGTCGATTTCGAGGAGGAGAATATGTACATGCTCTCCACCGGGGATACCTCGCACATCGACACCGTAACGATCAACCCCGAACTGACCGACCGCCTCGAATCCGCCGAAATTCTGCGTAATGCGGGCGGCTGTGTGTGGTCATTTGAGTATCGCGGGTTGAACCTGCTGGAGGTGGTCGTCATTGATGACGCAAGGGTCGATGCACAGGTCCGGGTGGATCGTGATGGTGATGTACTGTGTGATGACGTGATCCAACCTCAGTACAGCTTTAGCGGTGCAGCGTTCTACACCTACACCTTGCAGCTTGTGGATGGCACGTGGATCGTCTCTGACCGCCGTTCACTCGATGAGACGGCCAGTTAATCAGCCCAACTGCCACCCATCATCAGACCGAACCAGCAGCGGGGCGTGCTCACCCGCCACCCCGGCCTCATAACTCAGCACCTCGATGCGGGTCAGGTCAACCCGCATCACGCTGTATCCGTGATCAGGCCCACCCGGAAAGAATGCCGTCCACTCTGACCGCCACCAGCGGCGGCGGATCGTCACGTCATCGACCACCACCGCCTGCCCTGCTGCCACCACGAAGGCACGCTCATCTGTGATCTCAAACGTCAGCGTCACACGCGGGTCGGCCCGTATCTCATCGACCTTGCGCGTATCGGGCAGGCTGCCCAGCCAGATCGCGCCGTCCTCGTCCGGGCCGTAGTGTTCCATGAGCCGGGCATGCACCCCGGCCTCAGCCCCCGCCATCGTGATCATGAAGCTGTACGGCGCACGCGCCATGATGTCAAGCGCCAGTGTGTAGAGGTCATTGGGTGTTGTCATTGAAAGTCCCCTGTGAAATCATCGACGGATCAAACAGGTTCAGTGTATCATAAAAGGCAACCAACACGGAGGAAACCCACATCATGACCCAGGATCGCATCCGCTGGGGGATTCTCAGCACCGCCCGCATCGGCAAAGGCCGCGTGATCCCGGCTATCCAGAAGTCACGCAACGGCGAGGTGCTTGCTATCGCCAGCCGCAGCATGGAAGCGGCGCAGGCCGCCGCCAATGACCTGGGCATCGAACGGGCCTACGGCAGCTACGAGGACCTGCTCGCCGACCCCGACATCGACGCCATCTACAACCCCCTGCCTAACCATCTGCACGCCCCGTGGAGCCTTGCCGCCGCCAAAGCAGGCATCCCAACGCTGTGTGAGAAGCCCTTCGCGATGAATGCCAATGAGGCGGAGTCGATGGTCGTGGACTTCCGCACACGCGGGGTGCTGCTGGCTGAGGCGTTCATGTATCGTTTCCACCCACAAACAGACCGCGTGGCAGAGTTGGCATCAGGGGGTGAAATCGGCGAGGTGCGCCTGCTGCGCGGCAGCTTCGCGTTCAACTTTGACCGCCCCGGCAACTACCGCCTCAAACCGGAGATGGGCGGCGGCGGCCTGATGGATGTCGGCTGCTATCCGATCACGTACACACGGTTGATTATGGGCGAGGAACCAGAGCAAGTCAGCGGATATGCACAACTGGGCAGCACCGGCGTCGATGACCTGTTTGCCGGGGTACTGTCATTCCCATCAGGCGTGATCGGGCACTTTGACTGCGGCTTCGCGGCGGCCTTCCATCAGCGGTTTGAGGTCCACGGCAGCGATGGGCGCATCGTGGTGCGTAAGCCTTTTACACCCAACCCGGATGAGGAACCCGTGATCGAAATCTGGCATGGGGATGAGGTCACAACGGAACGCATTGCCGCGGTCGATCAGTACCAGTTGATGGTCGAGGACTTTGCCGACGCGCTCCTTGAGGGCCGCCTACCCCGTTTCGAGCCGGAGGACGCCGTCGCGACCATGCGTGTGATCGATGCGCTGATGGAGGCGGCACGGAAATAGCAAAAGGCCAGTTGAATACCCAGCGACGCTCCACGAAGTGGCCCCAATTCACAGGGCTAAGAATCCGGCCTCACACCGGGAATACAAGTGACTTGAAAAACAAAAACGGACGCTGGTCAGCCAGCGTCCGTTTTTGTATCAATCCCATTAACAGGGTGCAGGGCAGAACCCCGCATAACACATTCCCTACCCATCACCCACGCGGATACTGAGCGGGTCACTCCACGGCCCGGCATCGTCACCGGCCTCGGCGCGGACGCGGTAATGCAGGCGGCCCCGGCGCGGCAGGAGCGGACTCCAGTAGGTTTCATCGCCCTTGATGGTGATATCCTTGGGTGAATCAAACGTGGCATCTTTGGATTCCTGCAACAGGTACGACTCGGCGTCCTGGCTCTCGGTCCAGACAAGATGCGGACGGCTGCGGTTATCCACGTGGCTGAGGTCCAGCATGGGCTTGAGCAGCACCAGGCCGGGCTGCGGCAGGGCATCATCCACCGGGTCCGGGGCATCGAGTGACACAATTTCTTCTGCATCGTCTTCCACCCATAGCGCATCACCATAGGTGCTGTCGTCCTCAGCCTCCATCACGGGGTCGTCATCCCACGAGTCGTCAAATTCGGCGGGTACCGGATCGTCCTCATCAGCAAATGCTGGAACGCCCTCCCCCGGGCCGCCGACCTCAAAAGACTCCGGGTCCTTCCTGGCAGGTGGCACAATGGGCCGTGATGGGGAGGTCTCTGGGGAGACGGGAACCTCGATAGGACGCGCTTTACCCATCGAAGCAGATACCGGAACCGTCCCCAGCGGACGCCACTCACTGACCGGCCCCCCCTGACCGGCGGGTGGTGCCGGGATCGAGGAGGGAGTGCGCCTGATCGTCGGTGGTGGCGGGGGGGCTATGGCCGGGCCGTTGCCCTGCGATGCCGGTGGCTGCGCCGGGGCCGGGTTGACCAGCTTTGATGCGGCAGGTTGCGCAGGTTCTTCCTCCTGATCGTCCTGCTGCACCACCGGCTCAGATACGGGCCGCGGAATCGGGAACGGCTCCGATTTCGGCAGGATGGGCGGCGGATTGATCGGTTTAGCAGGTCCCCGCCCAGGGATATCGACGGTCATGCCGGGCGGCATCAGGGGCTGCCAGCCGCCAACCACATTGGCAAGCCGGGCCTGGCGAGGCAAATCTTCAAACACATCCTGCCAGTCATTGAGACGCGGGCATTCTTCCAGCGTATCCGAGAACCACATCTCATCAAACAGGTCACCCAGCCGCTCATCGAGATCGACCAGCACGGTTCTCATCAGTTGATAGCGTTCGCTGTCCTGGTGCATCTCATCCGGCGCGAAGTAATGTTCCTCGTCGGCCTTGTGACGGATATCCGGGTGGAACCATGCGGCCATTTCACACATCAGCACCGCACCGGCAAACCGGTCAGCTACCGCATCCCATCGACCGGAGCGTACGGCCTTGTGGGCGTACCCATCCGTCCCGGAAGGCAGTGCAGCAGGCAGCGGGAAGCCGGGGACGTACAGGTCCTCGACATCGATGAGATGGGCGTTGCTGGTCACACCGCTGATGATGACGTTGGCGGCGGAGATGTCGCAGTGTGCCAGCCCGGATTCCTCCAGCCCGGCCAACACCTGCGCGACAGCAGCGGCAAAAGTCAACGCCTCGACCTTGCTGACCGCCGTCTCACCGATCACCATATCGTACCACGTCGAGCCGACGATCCACGGCATCAGCACTGCGTACTCAAGGTCCGGGTACTGGCCCAGTGCATCATCGTGCGGGCCGTAAGTCAGGCAGGCACGGGCACACACCTCAAGGCCCTGCCACTGGCTGAATTGCGCCAGTTGATCGCAGATATGCACCAGATCAGGCAGGCGATAGGCGGGTTTGAACTTCTTAAGGGCGTACAGGCCGCCGGTCGCAGCATCACGCACCTGGTACACCATCGCCTTGCGGCCCTCCTGCCCGAAGGCAAAACTGGGCACCGCCGGATGGGGCTGTACCTGGTACGTCCGCCCTCCAATATCGAGGGTATCGTTCGGATTCGGGTTAAAATCAGGCATTTCTGGCTTTCAGCTTTCCTGTCATCAATTCAACAACCAATTCCATCATCCGTAACGGGCCGGGCCTTGTGACCCGCCCCCATGTTTTTACTGTACATCTACCATCAGTATATCACTCCACGGGCCGGGGTCCTCCCCCGGCTTGACGGCACGCACCCGGTAATGATATGTCCCTGGTTGCAGGCCGGGGTGGTCAAAGACCTGCTCCGGGTGTTTGATCGACCAGCCGCGCGTCTGCCGTTTGGCAAAATCTGATGCGGTCGATTCTTCGAGATCATAATGATCGGTGCCGGGCACACCACTCCATTTAAGCGTAAACCCGGTCAGCGCAGTCACCGCATCGACCGGCCACAGCGTCGGGCGGGCGGGCACTGCCGCCTGCACCTGCATCACGTTGCTGGGCGCGCTGACCTCACTATCACGGCGGGCGACCACGCGCACATAGTATGTGTTCCCGGCATTGGGTGTAAAGATCAAGCCGACCTTCTCGACCTTGATCGAGCGCATGACAGCCTCAAAACCGGGCGTCTGGCTCACTTCGATCTCGTAATGGGCGGCGGCAGGCACCGGTGTCCAACTCAGTTTGTAGCCTCCACCATCCTGTTTGACCGGGTCCAGCAAAGTAGGGGCGGTCAGGTCCGAGGGTGACTGGATCGGGGTGGTGGTCACCCACTCACTGTGGATGCCGGGCAGTTCGGTACGGACCTTGAAGATGATCAGCCCTGCGCCGCCGGACAGCGGCACGCTGACACCGGTTTCATCACCACGATAGACCTCGGTCTGCTGGCCCGGTGCATCGAGGCGGGCTGCGGTCACCCGGTAACTGACGCGGCCTCCCACACCCCCCCACGCCAGGTCGACGGTGGCCCCATCCGCGGAGAGAACAGCCTCGACCCATGCGGGGGCGGGCGGCGCGATGTCGATCTGCTCGGTGTTGCTCCACGGGCCGACCCCCCCGGCATTCTCCGCTGCAACGCGGAAGTGCAGCACGCCGGGTTCGCGGCGGCTAACCTTGAAACTGGTTTCAGAGAGGCTTTGCATGCGGGCGCTGGCAAAATCAGGCGTTTCTGCGATCTCCAGCAGGTATTCGGCAGCATGGGGCACCTCATCCCATGTCAACTCGATCACGCCTGCATCGTCCGGCCCACTGAGGGCCAGGTTGGGGGCAGTATCAGGCGCGGGTGGGGTGACCGTCAGAGTCTGCGGAATGCTCCACTCACTGCATCCATACTGATGGCAGGACCGCACCGCAAACTCATAGGAGCCGGGGACCAGGTCCAACAGCGCCGCCTGCGTCTCATCGACGCGGTTAATGCTGGCTTCCTCGCCATCCAGCACGGACTGCACCTCGTAATGGGTGGCACCCGGCGCACCCTGCCAGCGCAGTAGATAATATCCGTTCAGGCCGTCATAGCTGATGCCGCCGAGATGCGGACGCGCCGGCGGCGGCACCTTGATCCTGACTTCCTGCGTGGCGCTCCACGGGCCTTCGCCACCATCGGAAACCGCGCGCACACGGAAGAAATACGTACCCGGTTCAAGGTGAGCAGACTGTACCGCCCATGAGGTGCCGCGCCCTTCGTAGACGTGTTCACTATCGATAAACTCGATATCAGTCGAGCGTTCCAGCACGTAATCCAGCGACTCACCCTCGACGGCCCACGTTAGTTCCGGTGATGCACCAACCTCGTTGACCGTCAGCACCGGCTGGCCGGGCACCGGGTACGCGACATGCGTCTCGCGCAGTTCGCTCCACGGCGTCATGGCCCCCCATCGCGGGATGGCGCGGACCCGGTAGTAATAATTGCCGGGTTTCTGTGTACTATACGGACGCCACATCGTGTTGTCACCCTGCGCCTCAAAGGTGCGTGCATCGGTGAGGGCCGGGGTGCTGGCCTCCTGCACCAGGAAGCGGGCCTTCTTGCCCTCCCACGTCCATTTGAGTTCGTACTCGGGCGCACCGGTCGGGTTCCAGATGGGTTCAAGAGTCGGGCGCTCGGCATTGGGATCGGGCAGGTCGGGGTCGGGGTGGCCTTCGTACTGTGGTGAGCGAATCACCACATCGAGAAACGCGACGTCATCGCTGGTGGGCAGACGTGATCCGGCCCTGATCTCGCGGTCGAGGTGATCGTCAGCGTACTCCTGCAATTGGTCGGCATGGGCAGAAAGACCGTCAGTATGCGCCAACACACGGCCCACATCCTTAAGCGAGTTCATCCACACGCCCATTGCGCCGCGTGCGCCGCGCACCGTGGACCAGCGGTTGGCGTTGGCAAAATCGCCGCCAAGCGCGTGATCGCCACCCTCATGGTTCAACGCACGAATGGTGGTATCGCCCATCCACAGGATCGAGACCAACCCTTCCGGGATCATGGCGCTGGGGTGATCGATGCGTACCGCGGCGAAGATCGCCTCGCTGCCGTAAGCCCGCTGTGATTCAAGCGCCTGCCGGATCAGCCCCGTGATCTCCCCCGGGATTTCGTATTCCTCCACTTCGATCTGTGCCTGCTTTTGCAGCTTGTTGAGATACGCTGTAGCCGATTCGCCGAGGGCCTCCGGGCGGCCCACGTAGGCGATATCGAGCGACCAGAACCAGTCGAGCAGGTTATCACCGAGGATTCGGGCCGCGAGGTTACCGCAGAACGACGAGCCGACGCCGTCACACACCACGCCCACAAAGCGCTGGTCGTTGTGCCGGAAGCACAGATAGTCCTGCCCTTCGACCTGGCTCGCCATGCTCTCGCTGGAGCGTGAATAAGCGAAGCGCACATACGCGCCGGGCACCGGGGTAAACGTCACCCCGGTCTCGATGTTCTGCGGTACGCGCTGCGTGCGTATCGGCACGATCTCTGATTGACTAAAAAAGCTCATTCCCATCAGTACTTCTCAATTCCCTTTTGATACCTGTCTCTTTTGAGTATTACGTACGCCTGTGGCATCCGTCGCCACACCGGGACTATGGTCAGGGGGCTGGTTGCACGCCCCCTATCCCCGGCGGGGGCTAATCATCAGCGCAAAATGCATCCTCGATTTGGCTTAAAACCCCCGGCAGGTCTTCCATTACCTGCTCAACGGTCACCCGAACAAATCTTAAGCCGAGACTTTCTAATAATGACTGGCGTTCACGGTCGAGTTCAACCTGATGAAGATGAATCTTCCCATCAACCTCAACCACTAATCGTTCTGCGGCACAGTAAAAATCCACAACAAATGGACCAATAGCCTCCTGACGACGAAACCGCCGACCAGACAACTGCTTACCGCGTAATGCTTGCCACAATATCCGCTCTGATTCGGTCATCTCATGCCGAAGTTTACGCGAGATTTCAAGCATACTCCGATATAGTGCTGGGGATATGGTCCATGTTTCCCTGTCTGACATCGGACACAAGCCCCCTATCCCCGGCGACGATGTCGCCTTCCCTTTCCCCCACAAGTTCGCGCCGCTCTGCGAGCCGCGCTCTCGGAGGGAAAGGGTGCCTGACCACAAGAATTTTAATCATCTCGTCAAAATGACATTTCAAGAATTATCCACCCAACCTTGCCATAGGTCCCCCTCCCTCCGCGTAGATGCGGCATCGCATCGAAGCTGTGGGGGAGGGGACAGGGGTGGGGGCTAAGTCCCGGCATCAAATATCACTTCAACTTACCGATCAATACGCTTCCAGTTCTTCAAATCATCGGTTATATCTGATGGATTAGCTTGTTTCAGAAATTCCTCTGTATTATCTGCTAGTTGAGAATATATACTATGAATGGGCCATTTAATGTGATCCCCCTCTAGCCGTTCAATACTCAAATGGGCCAAAGCTTTATTTAGCCCAACACGATGAGAACGTAACTTTTCACCATGTCGCATCTTCCACTCAGGAATAAAGTTCGTGGCTTTAATATCGAAAGCATTATTTCGCTCATCATCGTAGAAATCTAGTAGTATCCTCGTATGCAAAAGAAATATTTCTAACAACAGCTTATTCAAATCTGCGGGATCATGGTAGTTACGCCAATAGAAATAGGCATCATCTAATGCACGGATTTCATACTCAAATGCACGGCTACGAGCAACTAAACTCATATTTAACCTCGCCCATCCTACCCCGTCATCAGGGCCACGATGATAAAGCACGTGATAAACGAGATCAGCGCCCCCGCGACCAGCAGCACGTTACAGCCCACGCCCAGCGACCGAGAGATGTTCTGCGCCCACTGCCCCAGCCGCCCGCGCTTCTTCGTATCGACGGGAAGACCGGCCTTGCTGGCCGCACGGCCTGCACCCACCGCCACCGATTTCGGCCTGGGGGTGTTGGCCTCGAATTCACGCGGGTTGATCGGTGCCCATGAGGCCACCGGCTCACGCGGGAGTCCGTCCAGCAGATCGTACCATGTCTTCAGCGGCGGGCACTCGTTCAGCGTGCGAGATCGCCATGCCTGTTCAAAGGCCTCGGCGAAGGCAGGGTCAAACACGCGCAGCATGTCACGCAGGGCGTGATAGCGTTCGCTGCCCGGATCGTGCATCTCGGCGGGGTCAAAGAAGCTCTCACCATGCGCCATCATGCGAAGATCAGGCTTGGCCCAGATGAGCATCTCTGCCACCAGCACCGCCCCACTAAACCGGTCACCCAGCGGCCCCCACTGGCCGTCCTGCTGTACACTGCGATGCGCGTAGCCAATTGACCCGGCGGGCACAAACGGCGGAGGCTCCAGCCACGGGCTGTACAGGTCCTCAACGTCGATCAGGTTGACCTGCTCCAATGAGTCATCGACAATGACGTTGCCGCTCGACAGGTCACAATGCGCGATCTGGTTCAGTTCCAGCGCGTACAGCACCCACGCCACCGATTCGGCCAATGCACGGCTCTGATCGAGCGTCACTCGCTGGCGCTTCTGGAGGTAATCGAACCACGTCTCACCCTCGATCCACGGCATCAGCATGGCGTGGTCAAGGTCCTCATGCTGTGCGATCAGGCGGGGATGCGTTTCGGGTGTCAGTACCTGCTGGGCGCAGACCCGCATCCCCGGCAGTTCCTGGTACCATGCCATGGCCTCCACCGCCTCGATGAGACCGGCATGCCGAAACACAGGCCGGAACACTTTCAGCGCGTAGGCTTTGGCTGGGCCGCGTCCATTGGTCGTCATGCGGTATACAATCGCGTGGCGGCCCTCCTGCCCCCACACCAGTGATGGCACCACTGGATGCGGGGAGAATTGGAAGGTGTGCCCGTCTATGTCTAGTGTCGATTGCAGGTTTGGATTAAACACGTTCTCTCAATTTCCCCGTCCCAATGTCCCAGTACAAACGGTATCCCATCAGCACCCACCCCGATTATCCTCGTCCCCAGCGGCTCCCCATTACCCGGGCGCAGGGGCGTGATGTCCCCGCCCGGAATGTGGGGGGGCAGCACCCCAGGATCATAGCGCCACTACGCCTTTTTGCCCCCGTCCCCGGCACCCTGCTCGATCAGCCGCTCGATCATGAGCATGGCCAGCGCGGCCCCGGTCAGCCCCATCATGGCGAGATTCTGCCACGTGCGGATTTGCTGCTGTTCGGTCAGGCTGCCGGATTGCATCATCTGCTCCAGCGCCTTGATCTCCTCGTCGCTGAGCGAAGTCGGCAGGCCAAGTGCGGCCACCGCACCGGGGATGGACGGTTGTTCATCCTTACCGGATTCAGGCTGCCCCGTCAGCGGACGCCACTCCCCTACCGCACCGGTATCAGAAGCGGGGTTCTTAATCGACGAGACGCCGCTGGTTGGGCTGGATTCGGTCTCCGGGTTAATCGGTGCCGTGCTGCCAATACGGGCCTGCTTCTCCATGCCCTCCGGCACCGAAATCGGCCCGGTGCTGCCGGTCGTCGCCGGGCTGGGCGCGATGCGCAGATCAAACAACGTGGCATCGTCACCGGGCGGGTTGTTTTCCCAGCTTTCGATCAGGCTGGCGAGTTCATCATCGACTGGCTCACCCTCCATACCGAGGCCATCTGTGTAGCCCGCCACACGCGCAATTGAATCACCCCCCCCCACCCATGTATGGATGTTACCCTTGACGCCTGTAGTGGCGTTCCAGCGTTCGGAGGTGTGTCCATTGGGGCCAATATCGACAAGCTTGCCATCCACATCAATGGCAGCCATCGGCGAATCGCCCAGCCATGCCAGCGCCGCCCATACCCCACCTTCTTTCACGCAGACACGGCCTGCCACCATCATCGACTCGCTGCCATACTTGCGCTGCATCTCCAATGCCTGCACCAGGATCGGCGGCAGGGCAGGTGGGAGCCTGTACGCCTCGACCTTCGGCCCGGTCTCCTTTATCAGCGCGTTAAGGTAACCCGTGACCTGTACACGGAATGCCTCGGCATCGGCGGGGCGCTCAATGGTCCACAGCCACTCGATCATGGCATCCCCCAACAGGCTGGCCGCCAGATCCCCCATGAAGGACTGCCCCACCCCGTCACAGACCGCGAAGGTCAGGTCCCCGGGGCCGTGTTTAAAAACGAGATAATCCTGCCCGACCACATCCGCATCGATACTGTCGTTGGAGCGGGAATATAAGACCAGCGCCGTCCCCACAGCGGTCTGATGCGTGGTCAGCGCAGTTTCACGGTCTTGTGGCAGGCGGATCACCTGCGGGGTTGGATCAATTGGCATACGGTCTTCCATTCAATAGCAAAGCGATTAGCAAGTGGCGCTTAGCTGTAAGCTCTGTTTGCACCCTGCGACAACAGTCAGTTTCCTCGATGCGCCATCAGCAATGATAGCTGTATCGTCCACAAAGAGAGCAGCGAAACAACGATCCGGGCCGGGCGGAGCAAGCACTCCATGCCCGGCCCGCGTGTCTGCCGTCTCGCTCATAGGCCGGACAGCCCGCAGGCGGCCCGGCATTCTGTCTTTATTCGCCCGTGCCTGCCACCGGGGTAACCGGGGTCGCACCGCTCATGCTGAAGCCCAGTTCAACGATCTCCGGCGCGTTGCCGGGGAAGAACATGCGGGCACCGGATTGGAGCTTGTAGCCCATCTCGGCTATGACACTGGCGTAGGTGTCCGGGATTTCACTGGACATACGCAGCAGGGTTTCGGCATAGGGTGAGGCCAGCGTGGACTCATCAGAGACGCCCTGCCAGCCGCGCGGGTCCGTGATCGGGGTGGTGAGCGCCTTATCGGTCACAAAGATGTTCTCGATCAGCACGTTACCATCAGGCACGCTCATGCCCATGATGCGCTTGGCAACCGGCTCAGGGTCGCCGCCGGTGTTGTATTCGCCGTCGGTCATGTGGCAGACCAGCGGGGCCGGGCTGTCCTGCAGGTTGCCCAGCTCGGCCTTGAGCAGGCGCTCGGCCTCCTCGAAGGCGGCGGCGGTGTTGGTGGCGTCCATCGGCTGAAGGCGCGGCACGCCCATCTGTGCGAGTTCGGCCACCGTCTTGATGCCGCCCAGCAGGTCCATCACCTGTGAGCTGTAGGCATACATGGCAACACGATAACGGGGAGCAACGGTCGTGCCCTTGGTGCTGCGCTGCACCATGCGAACGGCTACCTGGTGCAGGGCGTCGGAGATCACTTCGATCTTCGGCTTGCCACCGAGGTCTTCACCCATTGAGCCGCTCACATCGAGCAGATAGATGATCAGCGCGGGAGTCTTACTTGTAGCAGGTACTTTGTATGGCATGGTTTCCACTACCTCTCTTACAGTGTATCAGTGAGTTCCATACCAGTATACGTTAAAAGACGAATTTGGTTGCAAACCGGGCACAAAGCTGGGCCGGGTCTTATGCGAAACGTGCGGGAAATCGGCAAATATGACTATTGTCGGTGCCTGAGATCAATGCTATAGTGTGTTCGACATCATTCCAGCGCACACAATAGTGTATCGCACGAGAAGCGGAGTTCCCTATGGCTGCCACAAACGATCAATCCAGCGCTCCGCGCCCCAATGCGGGCGACCTGGATGTGCTGCGCAATATTCTGACCGGTGAACAGGCCGAACAACTGGAGCATCTGACCGGGCGAGTCGTCACTATCGAGGAAAAGCTGGCCGCCACAGCGGCTGAACTGGAAGGCACGGCGAAATCACTCAGTGATGCGCTGTCGTCCTCAACCGAGGCCCGGAAATCAGAACTGTCCGAGACCCAGAGCGGCCTGGCCCAGCGGCTCAACTCGCTGGAATCCCGCATCCAAACCCTGGAGGAACAGATCGTTTCGCTGGAGGAGCGGGTCGAGGCTCACCAGGTCGCTTATGACAGCTTTCGAATTCAGATGGAACACCGCCTCGATGACCTGAATGTCACCCGCCCGGACCGCGCGGAGCTGGCCGCCAGCTTCGCGAAGCTGGCGCAGGCACTTGAGGAGATTGGGGCTGAGATCACCCAGGCCAATCAGTCCTAGGCAGCAGCGCCTATCCTTCCTGAACCGGATCGAGACCTAATGACAGAGCAACGCCCGGCCCCATCCCGGTATTCTGACAACGATGAACTGCTGGCGATCATTCAGTCCATATTGCTGACCCAGGACCGGGATCGCATCGAGCATCTGTATGCCGAACTGGAAAACCTGCGGACTGAACAGGCTGATACCGAGGCGATCATCCGGCGGCTGAAGCCGCTCATGGGTGACCTGATCGGACGGACCATCCGCGACTCGCCGGACACCATGGCGGAGGCCATCGGCCCGGTGATGGGTGATGCCATCCGTGTGCAGATCCGTGACAGCCGCGAGGAGATGGTTGAGGCGTTGTATCCCATCATTGGGCAGACAGTACAGCGCTCTGTCATGGAATCGATTCGCGAGCTTCAACGCAACATTGACAGCCGCCTGCGCTCGACCTTCAACATCAGTGAAATCCTCCGCAACCTGCGGGCACGAATCCGGGGTGTGAACCCGGCTGAACTGGCCCTGCGTGATGCCCTTCCCTTCGCGATTTACCAGGTCTTTGTGATACAACGCGGATCGGGGCTGCTGCTGCGCCATCTCGACCTGACCCCCGGTGAATACAGCCAGAGTGACGCCGACCTGATCAGCGGGATGCTGACCGCCATCCGTGACTTTGCACGGGATTCATTTGGCACGGGCGATGACAGCGCCGAACTCGACGAGATCAGCTATGGGCGCAGCCGCATCATTGTACAAAACGGGCCTGAAGCGTACATCGCCACCGTGATTGACGGCATTGAATCAGAGGGATACCGTGGCAAGCTGAGAATGCTGGTCTCGGAAGTCAATCTTCAGTATGGCCGGCAGATACAGGCATACGATGGCTCACCAGAATCGCTGCCCTATCTCGACCCTCTGCTAAACGGGTTTCTTGAGGATGTCAGTGCGGCACCTGAACCGGACCCTGCCCAGGAATCTCGAACACGCCGCCGCCTGGCAGCGTTGGTTGCCCTCGTCAGCCTGCTATGCATTGGCCTGATTGTCTTCTATGCGATCTTTACCGCTTCACTGCTGCCGGTAGCCTTCCCCGGCTCAACCCCGACCCCAACCGTCACCCATACAGTGACACCCTCACCCATCCCCCCGACAATCAGCCCCTCACCCACGGTGACTGTGCCACCCATCTTAACGCCCAGCCCGGTCCCTACCGCCACACTCACTGTGATGCCCCCGTCCGCGACGCCGCAATCTGTTACAATTGGACATGTCTTTGTCTATGCCAGCAACACCGACCCGGACTCCGTGCTAGGCGCAATCCCGGCAGGAACACCGATCATCATCCTTGGCAGCCAGGGCGTATGGCTGGAGGTTGAGACGCTGACCCCGGGCCTTAATGGCGAAGTTCTGCGTGGCTGGGTGATCGCCCGGTGGGTAAGCGCTGGCTCATGAGGGAGTAATTCATGGCACGTACCGTGCAGAAGAAAATCTGTATGCTGGGGGAGTTTGCCGTGGGCAAAACCAGCCTGGTCAGGCGTTTTGTCGAAGGTCGATTTGATGACAAGTACCTCAGCACGGTGGGCGTAAACATCTCGCGGAAGCCGGTTCAGCTTGATGCCCAAACGACGGTTAACTTCATCCTGTGGGACATCGCAGGTAACAATGGCGCTGGGCCTGTGACTAAAAGCTACCTGACCGGAGCCGCTGCTGCGCTCCTGGTATGTGACCTTACCCGGGCAGATACCCTGAAGCAGCTAAAAGAACATGCGGAAGACTTCCTTGCCGCACGGCCAGGTTCCGCCATCATCATCGCGGCCAATAAAGCCGACCTTGAGGCCGAATGGAAAGTCACCGAGGCCGAGGTGCAGGCGATGGCAGACAGCCTGAAATCCCGCTGGTTCCTCACCAGCGCGCTGACCGGTAAACACGTCGAGGCGATGTTCGAGACACTGGCCCGCCAGCTTGAGGAGACGGCAGCTCATGAGTAAACAAACCATCCCCATCATTGATCCCGCCATCATGGGCCGTATTATCGCCGTTTCACAGGATGCCATCACCATTCTCGACGCCGACCTCAGCATCCGGTATACCGACCCTATGGCCGCAAAGCGGATGAATGCGGAACCGGCCAAGCTGATCGGGCAGAAGATCACCGAGGTTTTTAACCCGTTAATTGGGGCAGACGAGGAACTTGAAGCCATTGCCCGGGGTAACAGCCCGAAGTTCACCATCGCGATGGTGAACTTCCCCGGCAGCGATGAGGAAATCCGCTACGCCAACATCACGGTTGTGCCAATTCACCCGGATAAGCCCGCAGAGGGCCTGCTGCTGATGATGCAGGATCAATCCTCATATGGCAGGCTGCAACAAAAACTCACCCAACAGCACAATGAACTGACGCTCACGACGGCCAAGCTAAACCGCTACACAACTGAGCTTGAGGCTCAGAATGCCGCACTGGAAGTATTCAGCCAGATCGTGGCACATGACCTGCGCAACCCCATCAGCCTGATGCACGGGTACCTCGAACTGCTTGAGCATTTTACTGAGGACGCCTCGGACCAGCAGATCGATTACATCCGCCGCAGCGAACACGCCCTCGACAGGATGGCGAATATTGTCGACAGCCTGCTGATGCTGACCCGTCTGCGCAAGAATGATATTGAGATCGTTCCGCTCAGCCTGGACAGGGTTGCGCACGAGGTAAGTGAGGACGCGGTCTACAGAGCGAAACCTCACAAGGTGCAAATCACCATCGAGAAACCGATGCCCCGCATCATGGGGCATCATGATCTGCTTGTGAGCGTTCTCTCTAACCTGACCGAAAACGCGATAAAGTACCGTGACATCACTCAAGATGTCACCCGGATCACGATCCGCGCGACGGGCGCAGGAGATATGGTCCGCATTGAGGTGGTTGACAACGGCATCGGCATCGCGAAAGAGAGCCAGGCCACGCTGTTTGAAATGTTTCAGCGCGCTCACGCAGGTGCAGCACCCGGCTTTGGCATTGGCCTTTCTATCGTTCACCAGATTGTCCGCAAGCTGGGCGGTACAGTCGGCGTGGAAAGTGAGCCAGGCCAGGGCAGCACCTTCTGGTTCACGCTGCCCGCGCCGCCCGCTTGAGCCACTGCCCCCTTACATCTTCCATCGCCAAGCCCCGTAAAACCCGCTAGAATCACCCCGGCAATTGAGTCCTATCCAGAGGGAACCCTGTGCAGATTTACCGTATCTCCCAACAAGGCATCCGCAAGGCCCGCCGAGACTTCGTGCTGAGCAGCATCCTGTCCGGGCTGGCGCTGTTCAGCGTGATCGCCATTGCCCTGACCCTGCTGATACGCCCTACCCTTGAGGAAGGGGCCACGGGCGCAGCGCTGGGCCTGTATGGCGGATTGCTGCTGGTGTTCATCGCGGGCAGCGGGTTCGGGCTGATACGCGGAGTCAAACGCATCACGGCACAGATGGCCGCCTATGAACTCCAGGTCGCAGACAACGTTGTGACCTGCAAGCAGCTTAACCAGGAGATGGTGCGCATCCGGCGCGGGCAGATCACCCGCATTCATGAGCGGGATAAGCAGGGCCTTCTGCTGCGCACCGAGCGCGACGACCGCGCGATCACAGTGCCGGACCTGCTTGACGATTACGCCGCCGTGCGCGCCCAACTCGCCGACTGGGTCGAGATCGATACCGGGCCTGAGCCGCGCCAGATGCTTGGCACGATCATGTTGTGGGCCTTCCTCAACGTGATCGGCGTCACCATCATCTTCGTGGTGCATATCCCGCTGGTCGTGTTGGTCATCGGCCTGATAACCCTCAGTAGTATGCTGGTCATCAGCATCTCGATGCTGCGCAACCCGGCCATCTCGCGCCGCGCCCGGCTGGCCCTGCTGCCTATCGGGCTGGTCGTGATCATCGTCGTGATCCGCATCATCGAGGTCCTGCCGTCGCTGTAGGAACGAAGCTGCGCTGATGGCTTAAGATCAATCTCTATCGCTGGCCTCCGGTCTCTGACTGCTGGCCGCTATCCAAAGGAAAACCCATGGAAGCCAACTGGCTGATCAACCTGTTCATTATTGTGATCTTCGTGGCGGGCGTGT
>CAYMGV010000016.1:28429-37406 GCA_964390105.1 uncultured Anaerolineae bacterium
CGTGTACTTCCTGCTGGTGGCACCCCGTCAGCGCGAGTACCGTCAGCGCCAGCAGTTTGTCAGTGATGTAACGCCCGGCACGGACATCGTCACCTACGGCGGCGTGATCGGGACGGTGCTGGATATCAACCGCGACACCGGTGTCGTCACGGTCGAGATCGCGGAGGGTGTGGTGATCCGGGTAGTGGCGGCGGCCATCATGCATGAGTATAACCCGGAGGAATACGCAGCCAGCACGCAGCGCGCACTTGGCAAACCCACCGATTCGAAATAAGCTGAGCATAGGAATCCACGACGGGGGGAAACGGTCAACGTGGAAATTCAGGTTGGGGTTGCCAAGATTGGAAAATACGCCAGCAGCAAGAGCGGTGACACGCTGGAGATGGTCGAGCGGCCTCATGGCGGGCTGTCGCTGGTGCTGGTGGACGGACAGCGGTCCGGGAACGGGGCCAAGGCCATCAGCAACATGGCCGCCAGCAAGGCGATCAGCCTGCTGGCTGAGGGTGTCCGCGACGGCGCAGCCGCCCGCGCGACCCATGATTACCTGTACACGCAGCGCAAGGGCAAGGTCTCCGCGACCCTGAACATTGTCTCAGTGGATATGGTGACCAAGACGCTGGTCATCAGCCGCAACAACCACTGCCCGGTCATCATCCAGGCGGGGCCCAACATGCAGCGGCTGATGCAGGAACCCGTCGAGCCAATTGGGGTGCATCGCAGCAACAAACCCCAGATCGAGGAGATGGGGCTGCAGGTCGGGATGTTGGTCATCGTGTTCACCGATGGTATCTTTACAGCCGGGGAACGGTCCAGTCAACCCTTCGATGTAATCGCACGCTGTAATGCCCTGTATTCTGATGTCATGGTCGAAACGCAGGCGGCGCAGGCCATGGCTGATCGCCTGTTGAACGAAGCCCTTGAACTTGACGCCGGGCGTCCGCAGGATGATATGTCAATCATGGTGCTGGCAATCCGGGGCGGAGACCCCGGCGAGGTGCGCCGCATGAGCCTGACGCTGCCGGTGCCGCCCTTGCTCAGGCCATAACAGAGGAGTTTGACTTATGCCTGATGGCCGTTCAGATGCACAAAAGGCCCATCGCCGCCGAACACTGAACCAGCGCTTGCGTGCGTGGCGGCGCTATGCCATGTTAATTGCAAAGGATTTTGGCTGGCTGGTCCTGACCTTTGCCGTGGTGTTCGTGCTGCTCACTTCCAGCTTTCATTACCTGTGGAACGTCGTCGCCGAAAACTCAACTATCTCCATCTTCCGGGCGGCCTATGACATCATCGCGCTGATGGTGCTGGAAGCCAACGAGGAATTCCCGGAGCAGTGGTATCTTGAGATGTACTTCTTTGTCGTACCGATCGTCGGCGTGATCTTCGTTGGCCTCGGTGTTGCCGATTTCGCCGTGCTGCTGTTTAACCGCCAGGCACGCCAGCCTCAATGGGAGGGGTCCATGGCATCAACATTCAACCATCACACCATCATCTGCGGGCTGGGTAACGTTGGGATTCGGGTCGTTCGCCAGATGGTTGTTCTGCATGAGGATGTGGTCGTCATTGAGCAAGTCAACACCAACGAGCGTATTGATGAGGTGCGCGGCTATGACATCCCGGTCATTACCGGCGATGCGCGTTCCGCCGAGGTGTTGGTTAAAGCTGGCCTGAACCGGGCCGATGCAGTGATCATCTGCACCAACAATGACCTCGCCAACCTCCAGATCGCCACGCGCATCCGTGAGATCAACCCGGACGTGCGCATCGTGCTGCGTATGTTTGAGGAAGCCTTTGGGCGCAAGATCGCGCCCAGCCTTGATGTCGATGTGGTCCTGTCCGCCTCGGCGCTGGCTGCCCCGGCCTTTGTGGGCGCGGCCACCCGCACCGAGATCATGCAGTCGTTTCATATCGGTGAACTGGTGATGGTGCTCAGCCGCCTTGAGGTGGACGCAGGCAGCAAACTCGATGGCTGCACGGTAGGCACACTGGAGGAGGAACTCGATGCGGCGGTGGTGCTGCTGCAATGCGCCGATCATGTTGATGTGACGCCTGACCGTGACGTCGCCTTTCATGCCGGTGATGTGCTGCACATCGTCTCGGAACTGCACCGCGTCCGTGAACTTTCCTCAACGTGGAACCGGGCGCGAAAACGACAGGAATGACCGGGCACGGGCGCTTGCCTTCGGTGGGTCATGGTTACCCCATCATCGGGGTGGTTGGCCCCTGCACGTCTGGTAAATCGACGCTGGTAAGCCGCCTCAGGGACGCGGGCTATGTGGCCCGTGCCATCGCACAGGAACATTCTTACGTGAAGGATATGTGGAAAAAGCTGGTCGATCCGCATATCCTCGTTTTCCTGGCCGTCTCCCATGATCACGCCGCCCGGCGTCGCAGCATCAGTTGGGGGCCGGAACGGCTGGTTGACCAGGCCGATAAGCTGGCCCATGCCCGTCAGCATGCCGACCTGGTCCTGGATACCGATGAACTCAGCAGCGACGAAGTCACCCAGGCGGCGCTGGATTTTATCCGGGACTGGCTGGGCCAGCACCCCGACGATCAGACTGAGTAAGCCCCGTATCACAACCCGTGGAAACGCTATCTTGCTACGGTCCCCCCTGTAAGTACTCGCTTGTGGATCGCTATGCTTACGCTGAACCTGCACCTGTATATCGAAGATATCGTGTCAGTTTGTTGGCAATCCCCCTGCCTGCGCGTTAAGATCGCCCGGCTATCAGAACCACCATTTACCCAGTTACGAGGAGCAATCGTTCCGTGCCTACATTCTTTATCATCTGGCTGCCACTGGTGGTGCTTGGTGCCGGGGCGTTAATCATCTTACGCCCGGACCGTCACTGGACATGGCTGGTGATCGTCTCCCTGATCATCGCCCTCAGTGTATGGGTCGCTGTGCCAGGCAACCCCGGCCTTTACGTTGATATCAACAACGACGGTAATCCAGGGATCGACCGTAACATCGCAATCGTGCAGGGCCTTGACCTTGCCGGCGGCGTCAAAATTCTGCTGGAAGCTGACATCCCGCAATCGCAGAGTATCCCCGAAGGCAACATGGACCAGACACGCCGCATCATTGAGCAGCGTGTCGATGCATTGGGCGCACTCGAACCCACCATCCAGATCCAGGGTGAGCGCCGCATCGTGGTTGAGCTTCCCGGCTACGAAGACCCCGAGTCGGCCATCGCCCTGATCCAGGAGACTGCGCTGCTGGAGTTCATCTCCATCCCCGGTAACGCCGCCCCGCCGCAGGGCACCCCGGTGATCACATCGCTGGCACTGGAGCAGCAGGCTTTGCAGATTTCCGAAGACACCAATGAACCCGTGACAGCGGAAGACCTTGCTGAGGACATCGCAGAATTCATCTATCCCACCGTCATGACCGGTGATATCCTGCAAACCGCTGATGTGTCCTACGATGAGCTTGGTAACCCAGGGGTATCCTTCGTGCTGACTTCGGCTGGCTCGGCCCAGTTTGGCGATTATACGGGGGATCACGTCGGGGAGCTGCTGGGCATCGTGCTGGACGGCCAGGTCATCTCCGCCCCGGTCATCAACGCGGAAATTCGTGAGCAGGGCAGCATCACCGGCCAGTTTACGCTGGAAGAAGCCCAGCAGCTTGCCACGCAGCTTCGCTTTGGTGCGCTGCCGGTGCCGCTGCGCATTGATTCAACCAGCACCATCGGCCCCACCCTTGGCCGGGTTTCGGTTGAACAGTCGATCCGGGCTGGCATCATCGGTATCGGGGTCGTACTGCTGTTTATGCTGATCTACTATCGCCTGCCGGGTGCATCGGCGGCGCTGGCGTTGATCGTGTTCGCGCTGTTCAACCTCGCGCTGTTCAAGCTGATCCCGGTTACCATGACACTGCCCGCCATCACCGGCTTCCTGATCGGTGTGGGCACGGCAGTTGACGGTAATATCCTGATCTTCGAACGCCTGAAGGAAGAACTGCGCGCGGGCAAGCGCGTCAACATCGCGGTGAAGGCTGGCTTTGGCCGGGCATGGGCTTCCATCCGTGACTCTAACTTCTCGACGCTGATCATCGCGTTCATCCTGTTCCTGTTCGGTACGAGCTTCGGCGCGGGGGCCGTGCGCGGCTTCGCCGTGACGCTGGCGCTCGGCCTGCTCATCAACCTGTTTACGGCTACCGTCGTCACGCGGACCTTCCTGCACTTCCTGCTGATGCCCTTCAGCGAGGAAGCGCTCGATAAGAACCGCTGGCTATTCGGCCTGTAAAAGAGGAGGCGACTACTTATGTTTAACATTGCACAGAATCGGCGCTGGTACTTCCTGGTCTCCGCGCTGGTGATCGTGCCGGGCATCGCCTTCATGATCTACTCCACGGTGACGACCGGGGCACCCGTGCAGCTTTCCATCGATTTCCGTGGCGGTTCGCTGTTCGTCATCACCTTTGCGGATGACGCCAGCGAGGAGGCCATCCGTGACGTGTACACCGGCTTCGGCTTTGATGACCCGCAAATTCAACAGTTGGGTGATGACGCCGACCACCGCTGGCAGGTGCGCTCAAATGAGATGACCCCCGGCAAACAGGCCGACCTGCTCGATGCGCTGGAGGCGGACATCGCGCCCATCGTGGCAGATGAATCCACCTTTGACGTGGTGGCCCCGTCCATCGGTACGGAAGTGACCCGTGCAGGGCTGTGGGCCGTGCTGGCGGCAGCCATCGTCATCACCGGGTTCATCTGGTTTGCGTTCCGCTCGGTCAGCTTCTCATGGCGCTATGGCGTCTCTGCCATCCTTGCCATGGTGCATGATGTGCTGATCATGTTGAGCGCCATGAGCATCATGGGGCTGTTCTTCGGCTGGCAGGCCGATGCCCTGTTCGTCACCGCCGTGCTGACCGTGGTTGGCTACTCGGTGCAGGACTCCATCGTGGTGTTTGACCGCATCCGTGAGAACCTGCTGCGCCGCCGCAGCGAGGACTACGACACCGTGGTCAACCGCTCCGTGCTGGAAACCATCCATCGCTCACTCGCCACGCAGATCAACGCGATGTTCATCATGACGTCCATCCTGCTGTTTGGTGGCGCGACTATCAAACAGTTCATCGCGATCCTGCTGATCGGTCTGTTAAGTGGGACGTACTCCTCGATCTTCACCGCGGTCCCCCTGCTGGTCTCATGGCAGAAGGGCGAGCTGCCGTTTTCACGGTCACGGGCGTAATTGCATCTGCCCGCAGCACATCGCAACAGAACAACAAGCGGGCGGCCCTGTGGTCGCCCGCTTCGCTTTCCCGTACAATCAATTTACACTTGAGTGCGTCTGACAGGATAGGGCTAACCTCAATTTGCATGTCGAGTTCACAACACTATAATTATTCCAATTCCTGCATAACCGGGTATTTAGTGGTCATTTCGCAACCTGACCAGGGGGAACCCACATGAGCCGCACGACACCTTTCAAGTTTAAAGCGCCCAAAGAATGGGGTAACGTCGTGACACTGGCACTTACCATCATGATCATCATGGGGGGTATCGCCTATGCCCTCAGTGTCATCATTGAGCCGGATTACTCCGATGCACCTGTTGAGCGAGAGTACTTCTCAGGGGGTGATATCTGGCTGCGCGTGGAACCGGAGGCCGTTGGCATCCCGCTTGATCAGGCCCGCGTGACGGACCACTATCTGCGTACACAGGGCGAGCGCTATACGTCGTTCCTGCTGGTGAAAGATAACCAACTGTTCTGGGAGCGTTACTGGGGCGGGTCCAGCAGCAAGATCACCACCAACCCGACCTACTCCGTGACCAAGGCCGTGATGGGAACTGTGGTCGGTGCAGCTGTGCAGACCGGCGCGATTGAAAGCCTTGACGACCCGATCTCGAAATACATCCCATCCCGTTTCGTGGACCCTGACGACGCGGATAAGGGGCTGATCACCATCCGGCAACTGCTGGATATGCAGTCCGGCCTCGACTGGGATGAAAGCGTCTACGATATCACAGAGGGTGAGCCGTACTACGGTGATCAAATCCTGAACCTGCCGCTGATCCATGATCCGGGCACCACATACAATTTCAGCTCGGTCGATTATCATCTGCTCTCGCTGGTGGTGGAAGGGGCGACAGGCATGGAGACCGTCACGTTCACCGACCAATACCTGTTTGAGCCGCTTGGCATCGTTGAAATCCAATGGCTGCGCGATATTGAGTTCAATGCGCTTGGCGGAACCGGCCTGCGCCTCCGCGCGCCGTCCATGGCTGCCATCGGCCAGTTATACCTGAACAATGGCTACAATGCGGGCGAGCAGATCGTATCCGAGGCGTGGGTCGCGGATGTGATGGAGCCGTCGGTCATCACACGGCCCGCTGATAACGTCGAAGGTCTGCCCGAACTCGGCTACAGTTACGGGTGGTGGGTGCGTGATCAGGGTGGGTACCAGGGCCTGATCGCCTATGGCTATGGCGGCCAGATGATCGTGGTGCTGCCCGAACTCGATACCGTGATGGTCGTCACCACCAGCACCCTGTTCCCGGAGATGCTCCCGGAGGCGTTCAAGGACCTGCGTATGGTTGATTTTGACGTGATCGAGAAATATGTCGTGCCGATGGTCCTCGGCGAGGACCTGCCCCCGGTGGTCGAGGAGGAGGGGTAGGCGTCGTCATAGGCGGCATAGCCGCACTGGTTTTCTTACCGCTGAACTCCAGCACACAAAAAACGCACGGCTAAGCCGGGCGTTTTTATGACCTACTTATTGGCGAAGCGATACCCCACCCCGCGTGAAGTCAGGATATACGCGGGATGATTGGGGTCCTGCTCAATCTTCTTGCGCAGGTAGTGGATATACAGTTTCAGGCTGTCGATGGCATCGGCGTATTCGGTGCCCCAGGCCTCGCTGACCAGTTCCTTGCGCGTCAGCACGCGGCCCGCGTTGCGAGCCAGCACGCTCAGCAGCGCGAACTCCTTGGGGGTCAGGTGGCATGGCTCGCCAGCAACCGTGACTTCCCGGTTCAGCAGGTTGATACGGAAGGCACCCCCATCAAAAACAAGCTCCTCCTGTATGGCATTGCGCGGTGCGCGGCGCAGGTGCGCCTTGATGCGGGCGACCAGTTCATCGTTATCATGCGGCTTGACGATGTAGTCATCAGCGCCCATTTCCAGCCCACGCACGATGTCCCTGGAATCGTTCTTGGCGGTCAGGAAGATGATAGGCACATCGGATAGTTCCCGCAGGCGGCGGCACACCTCCCAGCCGTCGATATCCGGCATCATGATGTCCAGCAGGACAAGGTCAGGCTGGTTGCGATAGGCCTTGCGCAGGCCGTCATCGGCGCGCGTGGCCTTTACCACCTCGAACCCGCGATGTTCCAGCAGGATGGTTAACAACTGTGCCGTGGTTTCTTCGTCATCAATGACGAGTATTTTCTCTGCCATTTTGGCCCCGATGCAATGAGACAAACATAAAATAAATGGTTTTCTCACTATACAACGAGGTCAGATCGCGCGCAAGTGAACCGCCCTTCCCCCCGACGGCTTACTGCATCTGTGCCAGCACCGCCCGCCATGATTCATCCGGTGGGTTGTAGACGGATAGCTGCCCCGGCAAAGTCGTGCCATCGGGCAGCACCGCCCCTTCGAGGTTGCCCGTCTCCCTGAAACGGGTGGCAAACTCGGCGGGGATGAAGCGGTTGGCATAATCCAGCATCATGCCGCGCAGGTCAGCAAACGCCAGCGTCGAGGCCGCCTCAAGGCTGGATCGTGACACATCGGCCCCGGCAAGCCCCACCTGCCGCATTGATGCGCCGCTGAACTCGACATAGCTCAGGCGAGCCTTGCTGAAATCCGCATGCTTCAGGTTGGCCCCGGTGAAGTCGATACCCTCCAGCGTGCCACCGGCAAACTGCGCGTTCATTAATTGGGCACCCTCGAAGGATGTGTCAGACAGGGTTGCGCCCGTGCAATTGACCTTCAGCATCTCGGCGTTGCTGGCACTGCACTCTCGCCAGCGCGTCGCTGTGCAGTCTGCACCGGCCATCATGACCTCATCAAACGTGACATGGGTAAACACTGCCCTGACCAGCGGCACCCCCTGTAAATTGGCACCGCTAAGGTTGACATCTTTCCAGTAGGAATCGTTTAAACCGGCGGTGATATCAAGGAAGGTGCCCGATAGGTCCAGTTCGTGCAGGTAGGCACCGGTCAGGTCGGCCTCGGAAAACGATACGCCTTCCAGGTTGGTGTTCCAGAGTACGGCATCCGAGAGATTCGCGCCGTTCAGTTTGGCCCGGGCAAGGTTGGCACCCAGCAGATCGGCCCGGCTTAGATTGGCTCCGCGCAACGTTGCGCCGGAGAGATTGGCAAGATGCAGATTAGCCCCTTCGAGGTTGGCCCCGGTCAGATCCGCACCACTGAGATCATGGGCGGAGAGATCACTCCATGCGAGGTCACGCCCGGCCAGCGATACCCGGCCATCCCATGCGAAGTAGCGCGCCGATTCGGACCCCCACTCCGTGATATCAGCAGCGGTGATCTGTACACCGCCACATGACGGGCAGATGCGAGCCGTCTCACGTAGTGGCCCGGAACACTGTTTGCAAATGCCGTTCATTTGTTACAACCTCCTGAGGGTTCAACCCGCTGGCCCCGGATTGTATATGTGCCTCTCGGTTGTGCTGTTGTCACTGTTCAAGCCAAACAGGTATATCAAAGCCGCACCTATCCCACTCCCAGGGGGTACGCTTTGCCGGTTGGCTTGTCACCAGGGATCAATCAGTACAGGAGCAGGCGCATCGTGCCAGGTCAAAGCGATGTGTGTGACAGGGGTGTTGGGCACCCCAGGATGGCAGCACGATGTAGCTGGTTCGCATTCATCGTAGCACGGGGCTGCGAAGGGGTCAATGGGGGAATCCCCTATGGGTGCATTCGAAGTTGGGGGAACACCCCCTATTCTTGCGAGCAGGTGCATAGCATTAGAGTGTGTCTGCAAACCGCTTTTTACCTCACCCCT
>CAYMGV010000017.1:0-36023 GCA_964390105.1 uncultured Anaerolineae bacterium
CGACAAAGCGACGCAGGCTCTCCGCGTCGGCTGCGTCGAGCAGGGTCAGCAGCGGCAGCATGATCACACGGTGCGGCAGATCGCGGCCTTCGCGCAGGTGCGCCGGGGTGATGAAATCGACCCCGTAGCCCTGCTCCCAGGCCGCCCGATAGGCTCCGCGCTGTGCGGTGAACAGCAGCTCCTCGGCGTCAATGCCGCGCAGGAAGATCGCATTGGGCTTGGATTCAAGCAGCGCGAACTCCCCCGGAGGGGCGCTGGCCTGCATCAGGAACTCGGCGTTTTCACGCAGGTAGGAACCCAGCGCCGAGGCGGCCTCCAGGCGTGGGGTGGCCTGACCGTCCAGGTCAACCAATGCCCCCCAGTGCAGCGGCTGGTAATCCCATTCACGCCAGGGCATGTACAGCATCAGCTTCACATTATGCCCCAGCGCCTCAAGGCCGTTACGCCAGATATCCGCCGGGCCGGTGTTGTAATCCGGCCCCAGCACCCACCCGCCGATTGGCCCACTCTCGATCTCGTGCAGCCAAAAATCGCGCCCACCGTAGCGGCTGACGCTGCGCCCGTGGTCCAGGAAGATCGAGTTATGTTCTGGTCGGCTCAGGAGTTTGGCCCCGCTGCCCGGATACAGATCATAGCCGATATAATCTGCCGCCCCGGTCAGTGCCCATTGATCCAGCCCGGTGTACACCCCGAAGCGGTCATAGCTCTTGAAGGCGAAGGTGTTGATCGAGGTCGGGTGGTCGGGGTCGTACTGGCGCAGCAGGTCATGCTGACGGCGGGCAAACTGCGTAAATGACTCCTGCCAGAACAGCCGCCAGTCCTGCCAGCGTGTCACACCGGACCAGGCGTCCGGGGTCGCTTCCGGCGGATCCACTTCCTCCCAGTCGTTGTAAACGAAGGCGGTGGTACTCCACGTCCAGGCTTCAGTGAGGGCCTCCAGCGTGCCGTAACGGGCACGCACCCACTCGCGGAAGCGGGCCTTGCTGTGATCACAGTAGCAGTACAGGTCGATGCGCCCACGCTCACGGGTGGGGTTAAACGGGAAGCCGATCTCGTTGCTGATCTGCCAGCCAAAGTGGTTGGGCTGCTCGACGGCAAAACGGGCCAGGGCGATCAGGTAGCGGTCGCTGGCCTCCAGAAAGCCGGGGTGATGGATGCAGGCCCAGTGATACGACGCCGCCAGGGGGTAACGCTCGCCACGGTTGGAGAGGATCACGCAGTCCGGGTATTGGTGGGCCAGCCATAACGGCGGGCAGGAAGCCCCTGTGCTGAGCAGGACATCCTGGCCGTACTGGTGAGCCTGCTGGTAAAAGTCCGCCAGCCGGTCCAGCTCCACCCGGCCTGGCTGGGGTTCGAGCCGATCCCAGGAGCCATGCACATCGCCCGCCCGGATCAGGTTCATCCCGGCGGCCTGCATCTGCGCCAGGTCGGCCCCCCACTCCTCCGGCGGGTAGATCAGCGGCGAGTAGGACGCACCGTAGCGAAACACAGCCGTCATGCTTAGCTGTCACTTTCCAGCAGGGTGCGGATCATCGGCAGGGCCTTCTCCTCGATCTCCTGCTTGCTGAGGAAGTTATGGATCACCACGACGGGTTGAGCGATCCCCTCGAACATCGTCGAAATATCCTGAGAGGTGATCACGGCGTCGAAACGCTCCCCCTTGGCTGTCGTCATATCGGAGCAGAAGGTCTCGATCTTGAGGTCCTGTTCCTTGAGCACTTCATCGACCTTGATCTTGAGAATCATGCTGGATCCAAGCCCGAACCCACATACAACCATTACGCGCATCATGCACTGCCTTTCACCTTGCTGAAACCATGAAACGACACCGTGCGCTCTCAGGCATCCTCGAAGGCCCGCAAGGCATCAAGTACCTCGGTGGGATGCGCCAGGCGGGTGAGCGCAGCCCGCCGGTCCTCGTCCTCAAGGAAGGTCGCCAGCCCCGCCAGCATCTCCAGATGCCCGGCCTTATCGGGGCTGCCGAAAGCGATCACCAGCCCAACCGGGTCGTTGACTTCCGAGCCAAAATAGACCGGTTCGGCCAGCGTGACTAGCGAGATACCCACTTTCAGCACGCCGTCTTCAGGGCGGGCATGGGCCAGCGCCAGGCCGGGGGCCAGCACCATGTACGGGCCAATCTCATGCACCGCGGCGATCATGGCCTCGATATAGCCGGACGTACAGCACCCACCCTCAACCAGCAGGTCCCCTGCCGCCCGGACAGCTTCTTCCCAGTCAGCCGCCGCCACTTTCAGGCGAATCATCGGCTCGGCTAAATAATCACTCAGCATGTCAGGCCCCTTCCAGCAGATGCCCGGCGGTCCGGGAATCGGTAATCAGGACGTTCATCAGCCTGCCCTTCAGGGCTGCCCGCAGCGTCTCGACCTTCTCCGTCCCACCGGAAACCATCACACTGTAGGGGATGCGGCGCAGGTCATCGAGGCTGATCGCAACGGCTCGCTTGCAGATCGAGTGGCGCACGCAGTCGCCGCTTTCATCAAAGAACTGGCCGAGCGTGTCACCGACTGCGCCCAGTGCCCGCAGGTCCGCCAGGTCCTCATCGCTGAGGTAGCCATGCAGATACAGCAGCGCCGAGCGATCCACCGGGCCGACGCTGTGCAGCACCACTTCGGCCTGCCGAGCCAGTTCCAGCGCTGCCGCAATCGGGGGTTCCTGCTTGAGTGCCGCAGCCATCTCCGGGCTGGTTACAATCGTCGGGGCATGTAAATAGCTGGCCCGGCTGCCGGTCAGCTCAGCCATGCGTGATGTGATGTTGTAGTTGGCGAAATCGGCTGAGGGGCTGCTCGCCCCACCGATGATCTCCACAAACTGCGAGCCGATCAGGTGCTCGGAGCCAAATACCTGTGGGATGAACGAAAGCGTCCGCCCCTGCCCGATCCCGACGAGCAGATCGGCCCGCAGCATATCCCGCAGCCAGAAGGCCGCCCCCTGGGCCAGCGCCCGATACAGCGCCTCGCCCGGCTCGGCTTCCGTCACCACCAGCGCATCCTTCAACCCGTACTGGCTGCACAGGCCGCGCTCAAGCTCCACGTAGATCGACTGTGGCGTATGGATGCGGACCTCCACGATGCCCCTTTCGCGGGCCTGTTGCAGCAACCGGTTGATCTTCACCCGTGACAGGTTGAGCAGGTCACCGATGCTTTGCTGCGTCATCCCGTCGATGTAGTACATCCAGGCAACTCGTGCCAGCCGGCGGGTCTCGTTTGAGTCAGTCTGACCAGCATTATTGATCATATGTTCATTATCACTTACAATAGTTCATGATATACTGATTGTCGATGAAAATCGCTCAGCACGAAGTGATAAATGTCATTCATCCGCATGATATATGTCATGCGGTGAGCTAGGAGGTACCGATATGGGCACCGTTCATAAGTTTCAGGGCCAGCCAGGTGAACACTATGAGTGGGAGGGACAGCGCACGCAGGATTACAGCCAGCAGCCGGGCATCCTGCCCGGCACCGTGCTTCAGTGGTTGGTGGGCAAAGCCGAAAGCGCACCCACCTTTGCCATTCGGTATTTCGAGATTCCGCCGGGTGGAACCTCAACCCCGGAGCAGCACCCCTACGAGCACGGGATCATCGTTGTACGGGGCCAGGCCACGGTGGTGCTGGGTGAGGCGCATTCCGAAACCAACCTTGATCCGATGGATGTCGCCTTCATCCCGCCCGATGAGTTCCACCAGTTCCAGAATCGGGGCAAGGAGGTCTTTGGGGCTTTCTGCATCATCCCCGCATACCGCCAAAAGGGCGATCAGGTTGTATACGCAGAAGGCAGCCTGAAGCCCGACCCACCCGACGGAGCCTGATCGGCCTTAAAACCGGCGTAGGGTGTAAAAACTAACAAAACTAGTAACTCAGTCAAGGTGAAAAAGGTAGGTCATGGGTGTAAACCAGGTAGTGCCCTAAGAAGTGATGGATAATTGGACGGGGTCTTCGAGATGAGGTAAGGTTGTCGCCTTTGAGCCGACAGCATACCACATTGCCGAATGAAACTCAATCCAACCCTGCTTGAAGTTGCCCTGGTCGTGATGGGCAACGTCCTGTTCTATCTCTGGCTGCGCTACCGAAAGCGTCTCCAACGCTGGTGGAAAGCGCTTCACACCCAGCGACGTGGTCCGCGAGAACTGAAACCACGGGCACCGGAAGACTGCCCAAAATGCTCGGAACTCCTGTGTCGCCTGCCTCGCCGGGCCTACCCGGAAGTCATCCCGTGGTCGGAGTTCCGCAGTCCACGCGGTCGCAAGAAGACCATCGATACCAGCGGGCATGCTTGCCTCAATCTCGACTGTCACTATTTCGGGGTCACCGACGCGGACATCCATGCACTGGTCTGCAACGGTCATCGCGGGGCGAACCATGACATCCCGTACTTCAAGTGCCAGGCCTGCGGGAGCTGCCGCTCCAGTCGGGTTGGCACGCCACTCTATCACCTCAAGACCAGCACCCGACGCATCGCGATGGTGCTGCATGCCCTGACCGAAGGCATGGATATCTCCGCTGCATCGCGCGTCTTTGGCCACCATCCATCCACGCTAACCGCCTGGCTGGTACGCAGCGGTCAGCACAGCATGCGTTTGCACGAGCAGTTGTTTTCCCAGCCCGTGACCGCTGGTCATGTTCAGCTTGATGAACTGGTCACCCGCGTCAAGCAGGATGCCGAAAAGGTCTGGCTGTGGACTGCCATCACAGCCCGCAGCAAACTGATACTCGCCGTGCATGCCGGTGGCCGCAGCATGAATGATGCCCACGAACTGCTGCACAAGGTTCAGCAGACCTTCGCTCCCGATGTGCTGCCCGCCTTCACCTCCGATGGCCTCAACCATTACTTCTACGCCATCACCGCTCACTTTGGCAGTTGGCAGAAGCCGCCTCGCGCCCGCAAGTTTCACTGGATTCCCGATGAGCGCCTGCAATACGCCCAGCTTCGAAAACTCAGACAGGGTCGCAAGGTCACCTTTCTCTTCAGCATCATCCGGCTGGGCACCCGGCAGGTCCTGAGTGCCATTCTGCGTGGCCTCGGCCTGACCGGCAAGACCCAGACTTCCTACATCGAGCGCTCCAATCTCACCCTGCGGGAACTCATCGCGCCGCTTTCTCGCCGCACCTGGTCGATGGCTTTCGACCGTGAGCACTTGCTCTATCATCTGTACTGGGGTCTGGCCTACTACCATCTCGTCCGACCACACCGCTCGCTTGAGGTTCGGGTACGTGGCCCCAGTCGAAAACGCTACCGTACCCCCGCCATGGCCGCAGGTCTCACCCACAGACCGTGGTCCATCGCCGATATCCTGCTCCTGCCGCTGCCTGAAGGGACTGCCTTTCACCCCTTTCCGGCGGCGTGAGCTTGCATCGTAACCGAAAACCCACCCGCAAGGGTGGGTGGGCACCGCCTGCCTGATGGCTTTTTGAGGCCTAATCCCCCGCCGCCAACGGCACTCCGGAATTATCCATCACTTTCTACGACACTACCTATTTTCCGATTCCTCACACCCTCCCTCATTGTAGAACATAGGTTCTGCACAAGTCAACTCCTTCCCCCGGATCATCTGATCCACATCCCGTAACAAAATCCCGTTCCATCACCCCAGGCGTCACACAACGCCCCCAACCCCGTAACAAATCCCCACTGGAATCGCATTTCCGTTACACCAGGCTTGTATTGAAACGGTCACACAACGTCCACCCCATTGTTACAAATATCCCCCGCAATCCGTCACCGGCGGCTGGCCCTACATCACCGACGACTGGGACCTCTCGGCGGGCAAAAAGGCGCTGCATGAGGTGTGGGTCGGTACCACCGGATCAGGCAAGACCTTCGCCCTCAACTGCTACCTGTCGCGCTCGTTGGCGCACTACGGCGTGCCCTTCGACCTGCTGGAACCGATGGGCCATGGCCGCCTGCTGGCCTCCTGTGGGGGTTACTTAGCGTATCCGGCCTGAAACACGGGTAATTCAACGATATAATTCAGCCCTTTGGGACTGGTTTGTAAGGGACTGGAATTGGTAACTACTCAGGCAGGCCCACACATAAAGAGCAAAAGTGGGCATAAGCGAAAAAGGAACCATAATTAAGGCATGAAGAAGAAGCCAGTACCACCAGCGGATCTGAGCCGGGAAATGATGTGGGAGATCATCGTCGAACAACGCGAGATGATAGCCCGGTTTCGACGATCTCTATCCTGTCTTCATCACTCCGGAAAAGCAGTTGGGTATCGGGTTGACCATCTGCCCGCTTGTAGATTAGCTCGACAGCACTGGTCCCATGCCACTTCGAATCAATGATCAAGACAGCCTGCTGCGGAATGATTCCAAGAACTTGTGAGCCTGGCTGCAAATCTTCCAGCTTCGCCATGCAAGAACCTCAAACATTTCGACGATTAGGTTGTGGATTCCCACGGCCTGTTTCGAATAATCCGTCGTTTTTGTTTGTTGCACCCCGCGCGGATTTACTGGCCCGGCTACTTCCAGTTCACGTGAATGATTGTCACGTCGCCGCCTTCCTCGCGGCGGGGAACATCCGGGTCGTAGGCAATCGTGTATTCCATGCCATCTGGCGCAAAGCGGCGCATCAGCCCGTGCAAATTACCATACCAGAGGTGATCGGGCTCAAACGATTGGATGATCATCTTGACAGTTTTATCGTCCACTATCTCGGCGGTAATGCCACCGATATCAGTGCCGCGATAGTTCATCTGGTACGCTTCTTCAAGGCTTTTCAGGATGTCGATCAGCGGCATCGTGTCAAACTCCGGTGGCATGATAGCCATCTGAAGCTGCTGGATGCCAATGCTCACGAAGTCGAACATGGATTTACCGGTGTCGTCGATATCGTTCAGCACGTCCATCCACTTCTGGGCAGGGTACCACCTGTCTGGTTGAATGTCGGTCAACCTGTGCCTGTCAAAAAACGCCTGGAACTGCTCGTTGCCAACGGCTTCTCCGAAGTCGAGAATCGCCTGTCCAATGATCTCGGTGTCGGGGTGAAACAATTCATACTTTGCCATTAGTGTACCTCCGGATTAACTTATCCCCCGGGCGCTCGCCGTGCCCTGGTGGATGCCAGCGTGGATTTTGTGCGGTTCTGCATGTCAGGCACAGTCCGTGTATGACAGATATCTTACCAGGTCCTCTCTGCTTATGTAATGAGGATTTACCCGTAACTACTCAGGCAGGGACAAAGGGCCGCATGAGCAGTGCGTCATGTAATGAGTGCAAGACGTTTTCACCCTGCTTACGGGCGGTCGAGATATAGCTGCGGATGTCACAGAACAGCTCAGCGCCGGGGCGTGTGCGGAATGTGCCGGAGACTTTCTGCTTGACCTTGATCATGCGCACATCACGCTCGGCCAGGTTGTTGTCGAAGGGAACCCGGAAGTCGTGCATGAAGGCCAGCGTCTCGGCCTTGTATTTGTACAGCCGGTCCAACAGGTTCTTGGGTGGGGGCTGTTTGCGGCGTCCCCGTTGTTTGGGCGGGAGTATTGCAGGTGGAGGATTGGCGTCGAAGCCTGCCTGGAGCAGCGCGTCGTAACGCGCTTCATAGTGCGCGATGCGGTCCGGCGGCAGCGTATGCCCCGCGTGACCGGGTTGTCCACCCTGCTTGCGCTCCCCTTTTTGGTGCCGGGTTTTTCTTCACCCCATCACTGCTCGGTGGCCTGCCGCTGTTGCCGCTGTTTTTCGCGACCTGATCTTCCAGTTTCCGCAGCCACACGGCCATTTGCTGCATCTGCTGCTGCCACGCCAGGATCAACTCAATCATCTGCTTTGTCGAGCGCTTCCAGTTGCTCCCGCGTCATGTCGGGTGGAAAGAAAGGTGTCTCCGTCATGCCTTTATTATCTGCCTATCGCGCCTTTTTTCAAGCCCTTTTTGGGGGCCTGCCTGAGTAGTTACGATAAAAGGCAAGAGATGTATGTACGGTGGGTTCTGACGTCTTCGCTGAGCTACCGAGACCTGGTGGAGATGATGGCCGAACGCGGGTGATCGCTTTCAGTTTTCGCAACAGAAACCCAAATATTGCCAAACTCGGCAATCATTGATACACTATCTTTTAGTAGATTGCAGGAACTCAGTACTTCAAGAAGTAACAAAGGCTCCGCAAGTTGCGCGGGCCTTTTTTATTATGTCTGAAGACCTTCCCTGCACAATCAATCACCACCCTATGTAGGGTAAGGAGAAACAACATCATGGCAGACCGTATTCAAGGCACCGTCAAGTGGTTCAACTCAACCAAAGGCTTCGGGTTCATTTCCCCTGACGATGCCAGCAAGGACGTCTTCGTCCACCACTCAGCCATCCAGATGGAAGGCTACAAGGAACTTGACGAAAACGACCGCGTGGAGTTCGAAGTTGAGCAGGGCGAAAAAGGCCCCGCCGCGGTGCGCGTAATCAAGATATAAACGGGGCTTGCCCCAAACAATGAAGCGGGAAGGTGGGGACTAAACAGCCACCTTCCCGCTTTTGCTTTATCCCAGCATCGTGATGTTCCTGTACGCCCGCCTGCTGGCCCCCTGTAACTCCCATGGAAGCCCTTGGGTTCTGTTACCCGCGCATCCGCTCTAACAGGATCATCATCAGCATGGCAAGGATCATGCGAACCTCATCCTGCTGTGACGCGGGTTCGGTGAGTTTACGCAGCTCAAACCTGCCCTCGAAGAAGGCTGGCTGCTTCTCGATCTGTAATATGCCCTGCTCAGACCCCACCGCTTGAATCGTATAGCTGGGGTGGAACACATACCCGGCAACGAAATTCAGGATCGGAATCGACTCAAAGATCATGTCACCAAGCCGAATCATGGGGTTGTCCTCAGTGATGGTATGTGTGACCCGATCACCGTCTGCCGCCATGATGTTGTAGGTCGCCTTGAAAATCGAGCGTATCCCCTCACGCTTGATCGAACCGATGCTGGCCCCATTTTGGGCATGGGTGAAATTGTAGCGGGCAGAGAAATCGATGACGCGATCGGCCTTCATGCGGAACAGTTCTTCATTGCGGGAATCATCGCGATACACGATGATATCTTCCTTGAGTTTGAGGGCCTTCATATGCACAAACAGCACCGTTTTCCCGGTGGCATCCGTGACAAAAATCTGTGGCCCCCACGAGATCACTTTAAATGACAGGTTCAGTGGGTATTGCATGTTTCCTCACTCCATTTGACAATGATAGTCTATTCATGTTTACCATACTCAGATTCAGAAAATGCGCGAATAGGCTCGCGCCGGTATCCTTAACCGGCATCATGCAACACTGAGGGCAACGGAGAGAACCAACCATGATCGATGCCAACGTCCTGATCGCACGGGCACAGTCTGAAGGCACCCCTATTATTGATGGTGATACCGCCTATTTCATTTGGGAAGGCGAGGCCGCCGCACGGCTGATCGGCGATTTCAATAACTGGGGGACGGCCAAACCCGAGATCGTCCCCGGTCAGATCGCGCCCGGCGTGTGGCAGTACGCCCTGACTCTACCCCGCACCGCCTATATCGAGTACAACTTCGTTTCGCCGTCTGACGTCGAGGACCGTTACGGCAATCCACTTGCAACCAGCACCGTCGATTCCGGCATCGGCCATAAGCAGCACGCTTTCGCCATGCCGGAGTACATCACTACGCGGCTCACCAAAGCCAAACGCGGCGTGCCACAGGGCAAGGTGAGCAAACACCGCATCGAGTCGGATGACCTGCTGGTCGGCGGCAAGCGCGACCTGTACCTGTACCAGCCGCCCGTACTGGACCCTGTGCCGCTGATCGTGGTGTTTGATGGCAAGGATTTCTACCGTCGGGCCGCCCTGCCTGTTATCGTTGATAACCTGATCGCCGCTGGCCGGATTCACCCCGTGGCGCTGGCAATGATCGATAACAAGAGTAGCGCCCGCTTCATTGAGTATGGGGCCTCTGATGCCACGGTCAGGCTGGTGCGTGATGTTGTCACCCCTGCTGCGTACGAACATCTCAACCTGATCGACATCAACGCCCACCCCGGCTCCTTTGCCGTGATGGGCGCTTCGATGGGCGGTTTACAGGCCCTCTATACCGCATTACGGCTGCCCAGCATCTTTCGCGGCGTGATCAGCTTTTCGGGGGCATTCAACCGCCGAGATTGGGCCTATGTCATCTGGGACCTGCTGCTCTGTGCCCCGGTCGATGGGCTGCGAGTGTGGCTGACCGTCGGTGAGTATGACTTCCCCGGGCTGGCCGCCAGCAATCCGCTGATGCGCGACACGCTCGAAGCACGCGGCGTAAGCGTCGCGTACAGTGAATACATGGCTGGGCACAACTACCCGGCATGGGCCAGTGAGGCACATCATGGGCTGGAATGGCTGTTACGGCTTTAAGGCCTGCAAAGCGCTATGATCAGCAAGTACCATCAACAAGGAGAGGTATCCTGCTATGAAGCTTTATTCATGGAACGTCAACGGCATCCGTGCCGCGCAGAAAAAAGGCCTGCTGGATTGGTTGGCAGAAGCAAAGCCGGACGTGCTGGGCGTGCAGGAAACCAAGGCTCACCCTGGGCAATTGGATGACGAGCTGCTCAACCCGGCTGGCTACCGCACCTACTGGGCCAGCGCCGAACGCAAGGGGTACAGCGGTACCGGGCTGTTCAGCAAGGTTGAACCCGCTTCCGTGCATACCGGGCTGGGGCTGGAGGAGTTTGACGTTGAGGGCCGTACCATCATCGCCGAATACAAGGATTTCATCTTCATTACCGCCTACTTCCCCAACGGCAGCCGGGATCACAGCCGCGTGCCGTACAAGCTCGATTATTACCACGCCTTCCTGGAGAAGGTCAATGCCCTGCGCAGCGAAGGCCAATCCGTGATCTTCTGCGGCGATCTCAACACCGCCCACAACGAGATCGACCTCGCCCGCCCCAGGCAGAATCAGAAAACAACCGGCTTCATGCCAGAAGAACGCGCATGGCTGGATACTTACGTGGAGAACGGCTGGGTGGATATCTTCCGGGAGCTTAACCCCGAGCTTGAAGGCGCTTACAACTGGTGGTCGTATCGAGGTGGCGCGCGTGCGGGGAACGTCGGCTGGCGCATCGATTATTTCTTCATCTCCGAAGACCTGCGCGACCGCGTCGAGACGGCGGAGATACACGCCGGCGTGATGGGGTCGGATCACTGCCCGATCAGCCTGACGCTGAAAGATTAGGCCGAGCGATCCAGCCCCCAGCATCATGCTGATACCGCAGATGAGAGCCGCATGGCGAACCTTACGGGGCGATGAAATCATGCACATGATCAGCAAGGGGCAGGTTCGGGGCGCTGGCAAAGAGGATAGCCGGGCCAAAAGGAGGGCATCGACGGGCTGTTTGGCATCGCTGCGTAAGCTGGACTCCAGCCGCTGAGGGGATTGCGCTTTTTCTTTTCACGCTCAGTTTTTACAGCAGAACCATTTTTGCCCCCCACAAGAGGCGCTCGACGGTGGGTGATTTAGGAGGTTACAATTGATCGAGCAGTCCGTGGGACAGCGCGTATTTGACCAGCGCAGCGCGGCTGCGCAGGCCCAGTTTCTCCATACCACGTGCGCGGTAAGTCTCCACCGTCTTGACACTGATCGACAACCCTTCGGCGATCTCCCTGCCAGTATGCCCCAGCGCAACCATCAACAGCACCTCGCGCTCACGCTCGCTGAGGTCTGCCCATTCGTCACTGTCGGGGTCAGGGGTAAAGGCATCGGGCATGACCTGTGTCAACAGGCCCCGTGTCATGGTTGGGTGAACATAGACATCGCCGCGAGCCACTGCCCGCAGGGCGGCAAGCAGTTCGGTATCGGCGGCTTTTTTAAGGATGTAGCCCGCCGCACCCGTGCGTAAAACCTGCTGAAGGTAGTGTTCGTCTTCATGCATGGTCAGGATCAGTACCCGGCTACCCGGTACTGCCTGGCGCAGCAGGGGCAGTACCTCCAACCCACCGAGGCCGGGCATCGAGAGATCAAGCAGGACCACATCAGGCTGAAGCGCCTCAGCCTGATTAAGCGCCGTCAGGCCGTCTGCGGCTTCACCTACGACTTCCATATCCGGTTGACCGGCGATCAGCAGGCTCAGCCCACTGCGCAGGATAGCGTGATCGTCGGCCAGCAGTACACGGATGCGTGTCATGGCAGGGCCTCTATCGACTTGACCGGCAGACCGGCATCCGCAAGCGGGATATGAATGAACAAACTGGTTCCCCCGCCGGGGGCGGTTTCGATCTCCAGCGTGCCACCCAGCAGTTCGGCCCGTTCACGCATTCCATACAGCCCAAGCTGCCGTTGGTTGCGACCTGCCTCCGTCGGGTCGAAGCCGCAGCCATCATCCTCGATCACAGCCCGCAGCCGGTCATCCCGCCGTTCGATCAGTACGCTGGCCGTCTTGGCCCCGGCATGGCGGGCGATGTTGGTCAGGGCCTCCTGTACAATGCGATAGACCGCCGTTTCGACCGGGGCCGGAAGCCGTTCACCTGCGTTGAGACCGCGCATGGCGAGATCGACCGGCACAACTGAGCGGCGGTTATAGTCCGAGATATGCCGGTCCAGTGCAGCACTCAGGCCGAGGTCATCCAGCACATTGGGGCGTAGTTGAATCGCCAGCGTGTGCAGCTCATCAAGCGTCTGCGAGACGATGCCGCGCAGTTCGCCAAGCTGCTGATGAATCTGCGGGCTGTCGCAGATTTCATCCAGTGACCGCAGCCCGATCAGCAGCGAAGTCAGGCTTTGGCTGGTGCCGTCGTGCAGCTCACGAGCGATGCGCTTGCGTTCTTCTTCCTGCGCGGCGATCACGCCGCTGACGTACATGCCGCGCAGATGCTCGCGTTCCTGCCGTTCTTCGGCGGCCCGTGCCAGCGATTCAGTCATCTGGTTAAAAGCCGTCGCCAGATCACCGATCTCATCCGCGGCCCAGCGTTCGAGGCGCGGCGAGAGATCGCCATGTGCCACCTGCTTGGCGGCCTCCCCAATACTGAGGATCGGGCGGGTGACGATCCAGGTGAGGAAGGTGGCGGCTGCGATGCCAACCGCTGAAACCAGCGTAGTGGAAAGCAGTATCTGCCCGGTTACCACATCAATGGTTTGCCGTGTGCTGGCCTGAGACAGCCCAACGCGGGCCGTCCCGGCACGGCCTTCAAGGACCGGCACGGCCACGTCCCATATCAGCCCTTCGTCACTGTCCAGCCAGCTTCCGACGTGGTGCTGATCCGACAGGGCGGTGTTGCTGCTGATCAGCCCTGCCGGAAAACCCTCACCGAAGGTGTGGGCCAGCACCTGCCCCTGATCATCGACAAGGAAGGCATAGCGTACATCGGCATGGTTGTCGCGTGTTTCGTTGAGCACCAGGTGCAGCGAATACAGGTCATTGATCAGAATCAGGTCGGTGGATCGGGCCGCCAGATCGCGGGCGATGGATACGCCGCGTTCTTCGAGGCTGGCGTTCAGGGTACGCGTCAGTGTGACGCGTACCTGCACGGTGATGCCCAGGCCCAGCAGCAGCACCAGGGCCAGCACGATGCCCATCAGCTTGATGCGCAGGCTGACGGCCCCCGCGACCGACCAGAAGCGGTTAAACAGATGCTGGTTCAGTGGCACAGGCATCAGGGGGCTGCCTGTAAGTCAGTCAGGCTGATGGTCTCGGTCAGCGCCCGTACCGATTCGTAGGCACTGTCCTCAATCGGTGTGAAGTAGGTTATGCCGATGGCGTCGAGGACGTGGGGATCGTCCAGTGTCAGCAGCAGGTCCAGCAGTTCAGCCTTGAGCTGCGGGCGGATATGCGGGCTGACGACCACCGGTGGCGCACCAAAAGCCGGGGATCGATAGATGATGCGGACCGCATCGGCCAGTTCAGGTTCGCGGATGATGGCAAATTCATAGGCCAGGCTGTCAACTGCCGCGCCATCGGCAATACCGGTAGCCACTGCCCGGATCGCGTCGTCATGGCTGTAGGTGAAGAAAACCCGGCTGAAGAAGCTTTCGGGCGTGCCGCCCAGTTCACTGACCAGATGAGTCGGGTAGACTCGCCCGGTAAAGGACATCGGATCGGTGAAGGCAAAGATCGCCCCTTGCAGGTCGGCCATTGATTGCGCCGTGCTGCCTGCAGGGACGATCAGCAGGGAATAATAGACCGGCTGCTGGTGAACAACCGGGACGGCCAGCAGTTCCAGCCCAAAATCGCGCTGCCCGGCGATATAGGCGCTGGTACAGACAAAGGCCAAATCGATCTCCCCGGCTTCCAGCAGATCATTGACTTCACCGTAGGTGCGCCGCTGGACTAACTGTACGGGACGCCCCAGTTCCTCGCTGATGTAATCCAGCAGCGGCGCGTAACTCTCGGCGGTGCCCTGTGGGGAGATGACCGCCGCGACCGCCATACGCAGCGGCAGCACCTCGTCACGGGGATGCTCTTCCAACGGGGTCAGGTCGTTCAGGTTGATATGGCCCACGGCAGCCGTTTGGCAGCCACTCAGCAGCAGGCCCCCGGCAAGCAGGAGCCAGATCCAGCGTGGGATCAGGTGCATGGCAATCCCTCCCGAAAAGTGTACCACCTCACTCCGATTATATGCGCGATCAGCGGGCTGGGAGAAGTGACATTTTGCCCCTGATCCGCAACCGATGCTCCCGCCTAATCTGCACCTGGCGCCTCCGTGCTGGCTGCCCACAGCGGATCGGTGGGGTAGAGGCGGCGGCCCAGCCACAGCGAGAAGTAGACCAGCGCGATCAGCGCGGGAACTTCGATCAAGGGTCCGACGACGGTCGCCAGCGCTTCGCCGGATGTCAGGCCGAACACACCAATCGCCACCGCGATGGCTAACTCGAAGTTGTTCCCGGCAGCCGTAAACGAGATGGTCGCTGTATCCGCATAGGGGAACTTCATCAGGTAGGAGACACCGAACGAGATGGTGAACATCACAGCGAAGTAGATAAGCAGCGGAATGGCGATGCGGATTACATCCAGCGGACGCTGTAAGATCACCTCACCCTTGAGCGAGAACATCATGACGATGGTAAACAGCAGGCCCACGATGGCCGTCGGTGAAAGGCGTGGGACAAACTTCGTCTCGTACCAGTCCTCCCCTTTGACGCGCGTCAGGATCAGCCGGGTCAGAAACCCGGCGGCCAGTGGCACGCCGAGAAAAATTAACACGCTTTTGGCAATCTCCCACATCGAGATATCCAGCACAACAGCGGAGCCGCCCAACCAGCGGGGGACGACCGTGAGGTAAAAGTAGCCCAGCACCGTGTACATCACGATCTGAAAGACCGAGTTGATCGCTACCAGGACGGCGGCATACTCGTTATCACCGCAGGCCAGCATGTTCCAGATCAGTACCATTGCGATACAGCGTGCCAAACCGACGAGGATCAGACCGGTACGGTATTCAGGGTGATCGGGCAGCAGCAGCCAGGCCAGCGCGAACATCAGCGCCGGGCCAACGATCCAGTTCAGAAACAGCGAAGTCCCCGACATCTTCCAGTTGGAGGCAACTTCAGGCATCTTGCCATATTTGACCTTAGCCAGCACCGGGTACATCATCCACAGCAGGCCGATGGCAATCGGCAGCGATACAGTATCCAGCTTGACGGCATCCAGCGCTGGACCCAGCCCGGGAAAGACGTTCCCCAAACCAATTCCGAGTGCCATTGCCGCGAAAATCCAGACCGGCAGGAAGCGATCCAGCGTCGATAAGCGGCTCATCACGCTGCCTTGCCCGGCAGTAGTTGTCTGTGTCATTGGTTCACATTCCCCTCTTTAGCCTTGATCACAACAGATATTGCACAGCCCCATCACGTGTCGCTCAGCATCAGGCGATCCAGATGAAGTAAAAGCCGACCAGCAGCATGATCAGGCCGCTGGCACGTTCGATGACATGTGACCAGCGACCCAGCGAGTGGAACTGCCGCAGCGCCCCCGTGAAGGTGCCAGCCAGGATGATCGGTACGCCGCGCCCCAGCGCGTAGATGAACAACAGCACGGCCCCATACACCAGGGCTGAGTCACTCACCAACACATAAGTGACGATAGCTGCCAGCACCGGCGTGGCACACTGCGAAGCCACTAAGCCGGAGACCAGCCCCAGTACCAGCGCACCGGGCAGCCCTTTAAGCGCGACCTTCTCACGCAGCCCGGCCAGGCCGCCCGGCAGTGGCACCTGAACCACGCCGAGCATTTGCAGGCCCAGCAGCAGGCAGACTGCCGCCACCACATAATACCAGATCGATGACGCCCCGCCGATCAGGCCGCCCAGCAGTGCCGCGATCAGTCCCAGCAGTACATAGGTGATCGACAGGCCCAGCACAAAAGCCCCCGATAGTGTGAAGGAGCGCCCACGGGGCAGTTCGGTGGATCCGCCCACAAAGGCCATCACCAGCGGGACCATGGCGATGTTACAAGGCCCAATGCTGGTGACAAGCCCACCCAGGAAAACAAGCAGATAACCCAGGAGGGAGGTCGCCTGGAGCAGGTCAGGGTTGAGAGTCATGTTACTGCCGCTCCGACAGATACTGGAAATAGGCTTGCATGAGTTCAGGCGTCATGGCCCCGTAGACGATCTCTGCGTGGCCGCCCTGATCGTAAAATACCATTGTGGGAATCAACCGGATGCCCTGCTCCCGCAAAAAGGCGTGGTTGTAGGTCTCCGAGACGTTAACATCGACCAGCACCACCGCCTCAGCAAACTGCGGGTGAACCTCACCGACCGTCTCGATCATCTGCATGCAGGATTCGCAGTTAGTAGAGTGAAAGAATACCGCTGCGGGCTGTCCGCTGGCGAGTGCCTGCTCAAGCTGTTCTTCCGGCAGCAGATCAACCTGAACAGTGCGCTCCGTCATCCCTTTAACGATCAGCAGGGCGGTGATACCCATGATGACCCCCACCACAATCAGCACCTGGCTTAGCCGGAAGGTGGGTTTCGAAGCTGTCTGGGCCATGATACCTCCTGTTTATACGGTAGCTGCGGGCCTGTACCACGCAGATATATTCGATATTATGAATATATACTAGCCGCACCATGGCGATCTAATCAGTGAGACATGTCACCGGAATACAGGCACGTTGTCACATTGCGGGCTGCCTGCCCGTCCCTCACTGACCTGCTTCTGTGCCAGGCTGTCCCCTTTATCAACACCGCGAACCTGCCCCTTGCTGATCATGTGCGAGAGGGGTGAGGTGGAATAGGTGCTGCACCCGATCACCCACGAAAATGAACTGCCCCCTCTCAGCCCCCTGGTTTTTTGCAACAGAACCTGATTGACCGCCAGTGGATCAGGTCGGCGTCCTCGATCTCATCCAGTTGAATGCTTCCCCTGCAACTCCGTGTTCTGTTCATGGTATTCCTCCCTTACTCGGCTGTAGCAGGCACTCCAACGGGTTTGGTGCTGACTTGCAGGATGTTACTGCGATGCACGATAAAAATGCCGCCCAGCGTGATCAGCATGCCGATCATCTGTATCTTCGTGGGGACCTCGCCCAGGATCGGGATGCCTGCCAGCGTTGTAACGACAGGTTGGCCGAGCATCGAGACAGACACCATCGCGGCGGGTAGATTGCCAAAGGCGTACGTCAGCATCAGCCAGCCGATGATGTGTGAAACGACCCCCAGCAGCAGCAGCCAGCCGTACGTGCCCATTGAATGCCCGGTAAGCGGGCTGCCGGTGATGGTCGCCACACCTATCATAGTCAGAAAGGCGGTGATGGTGAATACTGATAGAAACGTAAACACGTTCATCTCGCGACGGGCGCGGCGGTTCAGCAGTTGGTAGATGGCATAGAAGAAGCCACCGCCAAGCGCCATCAGGTTGCCGGGGTTGGTGCCGAGGCCGCGCAGGCTGTCTGCACCGACGATGACCACCACGCCGATCAAGGCCACCGCCAGTCCCGGCCAGAAAGCCGGGCTGAGCTTCTCATTCAGCAGCAGCCACGCGCCCAGCCCTACCCAGATCGGGGCGGTGTTGCCCAACAGCGTGGCGTTGGCGGCGCTGGTCAACGTGAGTGCCTGCCCGTAGATGGTGATATCAATTGCAAAGAGAAAGCCTGCAATACCAGCCCAGAACAGGATCGTTTTAGTCAGTACGATCTTGCCTCGCGCTATTTGCACGCCCAGCGGAATAACCAGCAGGCTGGCGGCAAACATCATCCTGAAGAAGGTCGAGACATCCCCGGTGACGCCGGAAAGCTTAACAAAAATGCCGGTGAAGCCAATCGCGGTGACGCCAATGGCCAGGGCGACATAAGACAGCCATGGCGCGTTGTTACGATGGGCTTCACCGATGACATTCAATGGGCTATGAGACACAAACAGGCTCCTGTTATGTTGGCAATCAAGGGTGATACACCGTAGGAGTATAGCGTGTTCAGGAGCGATGTGATGCCGGTTTTAAAAGCGGTTACACGGCACACGGTCCCGGTCGCCAGGATTCCAGCGACCGGGACCGTGTGGGCGGGGTGTGTTAATCACCGTGCGGCGGGAAGAAGGGCGGACGGCCCGGGCGGCTGCTGCGAGCATGCTGCCGCAGCAGGTCTTCCACCATACCCTCGCGCAGCGGGCGGCCATCGTCAGTGCGGCCTGCCAGCTCACGCAGCAGCACGGCCTTGGTTTCGAGGCGGGTGGCGTATTCCATCAGGGCCAGGTGCCACAGCTCCGTGGACCCATACGCGCAGCGTTCACACATGTCACCGATCTGCATCTCGTCATCATGCAGAATGTAGCGGGCATTGGGTGTCACCCGGCTGCCCGTCATGCGCCCACAGATCACACAAAGCGTTGACAAGTGGTTCTGCTCCAGCTCGGCCGTTACGGTTAAGCACATGAGGCTTTTTCCTTTGGTTGGAGACACAGCAGGCACGCGCCCCTTGATTTCAGCACAGGGATTAGCGTATACTGTATCTGTACAGGCATTTTTTTAATGCTGCTCTTGACCCGCCCCGGTGCTGCCACACCGGGGCAACCCTTTTAAACGCAGCGTCCCACCTGGTCGATCTCGTCTCTTGATACGCTTCCGGGGGCGGCTCCTTTGCTCTATTCTCCATCCTTGTAAACATGTCTCCGCCGGATTTCCCGCTGATCATACTTGCGCAGCAGGTCATCGAGCGCTTCGCGCAGCACGGCGGCCTCGGTACGGCCCAGCCGTATGGCGGCTGATTTCAGCCGTACCAACTGAGAGGGAAAGTAATAATTGGCTTTCATCTCCATCTTCTCAGGCCGGGCAAACAGTGTCGTGGCCCCGCCTTTCTGCAAGGCGCGTAAGGCTGCATCTTCTGCCAGCCCGATCAACTGGGCCGAGTCTTCCGGGTGGCCCGGGTACGTTGCGACCCCGGCAGAGAAGGTCACCCTGATCGGCACCATGGTACCAAACGGCCCCTTGACCTTCCACTCCTGCATGGAAAGGCTGGCTCTCAGCCCTTCTATGGCAAGGAAGGCTTCTTCCATACCCTGCCCATCCATGATGACCAGGAATGAATCACGTACATAGCGGCTGGCCCGGTTGATCTGCGGGTTGCTTTCCGCCTCCTTAACCAGGTGCCAGTGCAGCACGTTGAGCAGTGCGTCGGCGGCCTCGTAGCCGCGTTCGACTTCCACTTCCGTGAAGTGGTCAATATCGAGGCAAGCCACAGAGACCGTGCCCTCACCCGCCTCATGGATACGCTCAACGGACTGTTCGATATGCCATTCGCTGGGTTTGATGAGGTTGCGGGTTGCTAGTAATTTTGATGTCGTGTGTTTCTCGCTCATGCCGGGCAATTCCGCTTAATATACCTGTATATATACGTATTGTATATATACAAGTGTAGGTACGTCAACTTGCGGCTGAAGGTAAAGTGAATCTTTCACAAAAAAACGAGGGTGTGAATGGCTCCACACCCTCGCAGATTGGTGATCAGGTTGGTACGGGCTTATGCCGCTTCAAGCAGGTCGTCATCCTTCTCAATGCTGCCGTGCGCATTCCGCGTGAACATCTTTGTGATCTCGGCAGCCACGGCGGGAAGGAACACCAGTGGGATGATGATCCCCCAATGCGCGAGATCAATCGGGGAGGTATCGAAGATCGGGTTGAAGAACGGCACGTAGATGACCATCAGCAGCAGCAGGATCGAAACGCCGACCGCATACTGCATGTACTTGTTGCTGAAGATGCCGATCTTGAAGATGCTGAACACCTCGGAGCGGGCTGAGTAGGCACGAGCCAGCTCTGTGAAGGAGAGTACAGTGAAAGCCATCGTGCGGGCAGCCAGCAGCGGCTCGACGTTGGAGCCGAAGTCAATGGTCCCATTCAGTGTCAGGAAGTACGCGGCCAGCGTCACGCCAGTTTTGAAGATCGTCTGCACAACCAGGTTAATGCCCAGCACACGGTCAATGATCGGTTCTTCCGGCGGGCGCGGTGGGCGGTCCATTACGTCAGGGTCCGCCGGTTCGACGCCCAGCGCCAGCGCCGGGGCACCGTCGGTGATGAGATTGAGCCACAGCAGTTGAATGGCGGTCAGCGGGCTGGGTGCGCCCAGCAGTGACGCGATCAGGATCACCATGATCTCGGACATATTGGAGGTGAGCAGGAAGGCCACGAACTTACGGATGTTGTCGTAGATGATGCGGCCCTGTTCCACGGCGTTGACGATGCTGACGTAATTATCATCGGTCAGCACCATGTCGGCGGTTTCCTTGCTGACGTCAGTGCCGGTGATGCCCATCGCCACACCGATGCTGGCCCGTTTGAGTGCGGGCGCATCGTTGACCCCGTCCCCGGTCATCGCGACGACATCGCCTTCTTGCCGGAAGGCATCCACAATGCGGACTTTATGCTCCGGTGATACGCGGGCAAACACATCGACATCATGCACGATCTTGCGCAGGTCGGGGTCACTCATCGCCTGGAGTTGTTTACCTGTTACCACCTGCCCGTGAGCATGCAGCAGGCCGATCTCGGCGGCGATGGCGCGGGCGGTATCCGGGTAATCACCGGTCACCATGACTGTCTTAATACCGGCACTGCGGGCGCGGGCAATCGCGGGCTTGACCGCCGGGCGTGCCGGGTCGATCATGCCGAGCAGCCCTACAAAAGTCAGGTCCTTCTCGTCATTCTCGACGGTCAGGCCCTCCGGCTCACCCGGATAGATGCGCTGGGCGACGGCCAGCACGCGCAGCGCCTTGCTTGCCATCTCGCTGTTTATGTCACGGATGTGCTGTTTCATCTCGTCCGTCAGCGGCCTGATCTCGTCGTTGTCCTGCACGCTGGCACACAGGTCCAGCATGATATCAGGTGCGCCTTTTGCAAACAGAATCACGTCACCTTCAGGGGTGGTGTGCAGCGTGCTCATGCGCTTGCGGATCGAGTCGAACGGCAGCTCATTGATACGCGGATAGGACGTCTCGATTGATTTTCGACCCATCCCGGCCTTGGCAGCGGCAACCACCAGTGCGCCTTCGGTGGGGTCACCGACGATGCGGAAGACCGGGTCAACGTTATCGTTCTTGTCCTCCTCCAGCAGCGCATCAGAGGCCAGCAGGCCGCCGCGCAGCAGGTGATACACATCGGGCATATCCGTTGGTTCAACATCCGTATCAGCCTCGGAGAAAGTGCCATAAGGCGCGTAGCCGCGCCCGGATATCTTAATGGTCTTTTCCGGCACGTAGACCTCAACCACAGTCATCTCGTTCTGGGTCAGGGTTCCGGTTTTGTCGGAGCAGATGATGGAGGCGCTGCCCAGCGTCTCGACGGCGGGCAGTCGGCGGATCAGGGCGTTGCGCTTGATCATCTCACGCATACCGAGTGCAAGGTTAATCGTCACGATGGCGGGCAGGCCTTCTGGCACGGCGGCCACGGCCAGCGCCACGGCGGTCAGAAAGGCTTCGATCCCGGCGTCACGCATGGCGGCCATCTCAGCGGGGTGCATGCCGTCAAACAGCGTACCGAAATACTGCCTCAGCGACAGGCCCTGTTCAACGGCGTGTTCGCCCAGTACGCGCGAGAACTGGATGACGAACACGATCCCGACCATGACCAGCGCAAAGTAGACCAGCCAGCGGCCCAGTTCATCGAGGCGCATTTGCAGCGGTGTCGATTCTTCTTCCACTGCCTGGATCATCTCCGCGATCTTGCCGATCTCGGTTTCCATCCCGGTACTGGTGACGATACCCTTGCCCCGCCCATAGGTCGAGGTGGTGCTCTTGTAGGCCATGTTCTTGCGGTCGCCGAGGCTGGCATCCGGTTCAAGGTCGAGTTTCGCGTCCTTGTTCGCTGGCACCGATTCGCCGGTAAGCGAGGCCTCCTCGATCTGCATGTTGGCCGTTTCGACCAGCCGCATATCGGCGGGGATGTAGCTTCCGGCCTCGATCAGCACGACATCACCGGGCACGACCTCGGCCTCCGGGATGTCGACCACCTTGCCGCCGCGCAGCACGCGCGCCTCCGGCGCAGACATCTTCTTCAGCGCGGCAAGCGCGGCCTCGGCCCGGCCTTCCTGTACCACACCCAGCACGGCGTTCAGCACCACGATCAGCATGATCGCGATGGCCTCGGGCCATTCGCCAAGCAGTGCTGAGACCAATGCCGCGAAGATCAGCAGGATAACAACAATATCTTTAAACTGGCCCAGCAAGCGCTGTAAAAAGCCGGGGCGCGGCTGCTCCCGCAGTTCGTTGCGCCCGTATGCTTCCAGCCTGCGGGCAGCTTCTTCAGGAGGTAGACCCTGTTCAAAGTCTGTCTCCAGCTTTGTCCTTACTTCTTCTGGCGTCAAACTATGCCAGGGTTGTTCTGCCATGACAACTCACTCCTTCAGTCAATCGATCAAATTCAAGGGGTGGATAAAATACTTGAAACGGTAACAGTGTAGTGCATATCGTTGTGTATAGGTAGCCCTGTCAGTGAATTGTCAGCCAATGGTCTTACCCGATACAGTATTGAATTGCCAGGGTGTGTCTACAAACGCGCCAGGTTGGTGTTTTGACGGGCTTTGCAGACAGACCCCCTACCTGTCAGACCGTGTCAGCCACGGGTATCGCTGCTCATTCTCTCGCAGCCTGCTACAGCGCCGGTCAGCACGCCCAACGCACCTCCAGCCACCAACGTCGCGATGCCGTACCACAACGCCAGACCGTAGTACCCCGCACCGCGCACCACGTTGACCCCTGCGGCCAGCTCATGGGCCTGCCCTACCAGCCCGCCTAGCGTCATCCCACCGGCCAGCACATCGACGAACAGCAGTGCCAGGAACGCCACCGCCATCAGCGACAACAGCGAGGCCGGGTGGAATCGACCGGCAGGCAGGGACAACGCCAGCAGGATCGCAACAAGCGCGACCCGCGAGGTTGGGGTTGGCAGGATGGGATACAGGATCAGCAGCCATGGGGCTGGATTGAATACGGTTTTGAGCCGGGAGTTTTGGTCAAGCCCTGCCAGGGGGGATGCAAAGCGACGCCATACCATGCCCAGCAGCAGTGCCAGCAGCGCCGCACTCCCGGCTTGCAGCAGGCTGTTTCGGGCCGCTGCACCAAGCACCGTCAGTACGTCGCGGCCTGCGCGGTCGGTGCCCAGCCTGCCGATGGATTCGGGCGGCTGATTGAGGAGGCTCGTATCAGCCGCCGGGTTCAGCCCTGCCCCACTTAATGGGCCGGACAGCATCAAGGCCAGCAGCGCAGCCCCGGCAAGCAGTGCCAGCGCCATCAAAACCGGGCGAACCGGGCGTGAAAGGTCATCAGGGCCGGGCCTGGAATTGGCCCTGTCGGGCGCAATCAACACGATGATACCAAGCAGGACTATGCCCAGCATCAACGTCACCAGCGGCCAACCGGCAGCCACATCAGGCAGCATCGAACCCAGCCCCGGCGCGCTGATGATGGCCTCGGCCACCAGCAATCCAGCCAGCCATAACCCCGCAGATCGGCGGATGGCGTTCAAGGCGGCTCCTTGCTCTCGATCTGCAATCGCGGTTTTCGTCGCCAACATGGCAGGCAGCGGCGCGGCGCTGATCCCGGCGATCGTCACTTTGATCAGATTTGCTTTTATCCCCGGTGATGGCCCGAACAGGTCAGCGGCAGTCAGTATGTCGAAGCGAATTAACGCAAAACCAGCCAGAAGCGCCAGCGCCGGGGCCGCCAGAAGCGCCGCGCCTGGCAGGAGCGGCATGCTGATCACGGTGACTGCCTGCCCCCATTTTGAGCGATGCAGCAGGCGAAACAACGTCAGCAAAACAGCAGTTATTGCGGCAACCGCTGCTGCCGAAACCAACATCGAGGCAATCGACCAAGGTATTGAGCGCAGCAGGATCATAGCCACTATCCGAGGGCGAGAATCAGAACCGCCCGAATTGTGGCTGATCCGGGCGGTTGGAGCAAATGCAGTTGCTGATGCGCGTCAGGCGATGCGGATGCCGATCTCCTGCTCCTCGCGCAGCCATTCTTCCATATCGACAAGGGCTTCGTGGTACATCTCAAGCAGTTCTTCATCGCGGCCCTTGTAGCGGCGCAGGGTTTGGGCCGTACACATGGCACAGCCGCGCATTGCCCGGTAACTATCCGTCTCGCAGTCGAGACAGCCATTAAACCGGATCATCATCAGGATGAGGGCTAACTTCTCAGGGTGTTCTTCCCCCAGCGGCACGATGTGGTCGATCAACTGCCGCCACTCATCCCCACGCATGTCGCGCATCAATGGGATGACGGAAGATGGAAACATGATCTCGTTATTTGTATACATCTCTGATTCTATCCCCTAACCATGGTGACACCGAACCCGGTGTCTTGCTACCAGTAATCCCGACCCGTGTGGTGATTCACGAGGTTTCCCGTTGCCGTGACATTGCCCTTGTCTACGTTTTTAACGCTCACCTGTTCGAAAATTGTAATGGCTGGCTCTAACAAACGTCAATAAGAGGATATTTAAATTATCGTTTGAATATGGTTTTACGATGTGCGAAATGCCCTGCTTGGTATATATAAAAATAGTAATTGATTTATTTACAGTTAAAAATAGGAGATTCATACCAACCGTAATGAAACCTGGGCAGCGGCGCTGCAGGTTAGGGTGTGCCCTGCCGTGTGGGGGAAGAATACCGTTTTATTACCCGTTTCAAAGCCGACGCGGCGAAGCAATGCGCCGTGACACACAACCGGATGATCTCACCTTCATCGTGACGCCCCTTGAAGGGCGTATCGGATGGGTGCAGCATGTTTCTCCACATGAGTCCAGGGGATGGACGGCCAACTGATCTCATGCTCCCCATTTTTTGTAACAGAACCTGAATTGACGGGGTGGTGGCGTCATGCTATACTGATTGACGGGTTAAAATAAACCAGTACTCAACCCACGTTCGGCGGCCTCCGTGCCGTCGCATTGTGATCACTTCTCCACCTTTTACCTTAGTATCTATCCATAAATCTAGTTCAAAGAGAACTGGTGCGTCCTTATCCAGCCTGCCTGCGGTCATTTCCTGGGGCCTGTGGGGCAGTTTATGGATAGAGGCTTCAGTAATAGCCAGGCTGAGTGAAAACCAACCCGTGCCCCACCTGCCTCATCCGTGGGAAGCGGCCCGTCATGATAGCAGCGGCCTGACCAGCACGTCGGTATTTCACCTGTTTGAACCCACAACCAGCAACCCCAGGGATACACCCTGATTGCATCATGCTTCATTGCACTTATTACTCTGATAATCATCCAAGGTTTTTGCTCAATTGGGAAATCGCTTTATGAACATTGCAGATCTGGATCGAATGACGCTCACGGAACTTCGCGAACTTGCGAAAGATTCGGGTGTAGCCGGTTACAGCCGTTTGAAGAAGGATGATCTCATCCTTGCCCTGCTGCGCCATAAGGCCGAACAGCAGGGGTTCGAACTGCGTGGCGGGGTACTCGATATTATTGATGATGGCATCGGCTTCCTGCGCTCAGATAAATACCTGCCCGGCCCTAATGATATCTATGTCAGCCAGACGCAGATCAAACGCTTTAACCTGCGTACGGGTGATATGGTGATCGGCCAGGTACGACCGCCGAAGGATACTGAGAAGTACTTCGGTTTACTGCGCGTTGAGGCCGTCAACGGGATGGATCCGGAGGGTGCCAAGCAGCGCCCGCACTTTGAGAATCTCACACCGATCTTCCCCGACCGCCGATTTAACCTGGAGACCGGCCCGCGCGTTTTCTCGACGCGGATGATCAACCTGGTGACACCGATTGGCGGGGGGCAGCGCGGTTTGATCGTCTCGCCACCCAAGGCCGGTAAGACGACCGTACTCAAGGAGATCGCCAACGCGATCAGCCATAACTACCCACAGGTTCACCTGATGGTACTGCTGATTGGTGAGCGCCCCGAGGAAGTCACCGACATGGACCGCTCCGTTGATGCCGAGGTGATCGCCTCGACCTTTGACGAGACGTGGAATAACCAGGTGCGCGTCAGTGAGATGGCACTCCAGCGCGGTAAGCGGCTGGTGGAAAGTGGGCGTGAAGTGGTCATCCTCATGGACTCGATCACACGCCTGGCTCGTGCTTACAATCTCGTCGTGCCACCCAGTGGACGCACACTCTCCGGTGGTCTCGACCCCAGCGCACTGTACCCACCCAAGAGTTTCTTTGGTGCGGCCCGTAACATCGAGGAAGGCGGCTCACTGACCATCATCGCCACCTGTCTCATCGATACTGGCTCCCGTATGGATGACGTCATCTACGAGGAGTTCAAGGGCACGGGTAACATGGAACTGCACCTCAGCCGCCGATTGCAGGAGCGCCGCGTCTTCCCCGCCTTCGATATCGAACGCTCCAGCACGCGCCGCGAGGAACTACTGCTGGGCCCTGATGTTGTTCAGCGGGTGTGGCTGATGCGCCGCATGCTGAGCCAAATGACCGCGCCGCCACCCAACGGTGCAGGTATGGACTCGATTGGTGCCGCCGAAGCCCTGCTTGATCAGGTTCGCCGGACTGAAAACAACGAGGACTTCCTGAACTCGCTGACCAACATGGGGTAAGCCCCCGGCCACGGACTACGGGAACATTCGTTCGGATTTTGCTTGACATATCAGCGTTGTTCCGCTACAGTTCAACGCTGAGACTGGTAATATGCAGGCTGGCAACGTGCCTCTGACCGCCCATCACGGGCAAGCCGGGGGAGTTTGAACACCAAACGCCTGATGAGGCCAGGGCCAACAGTTTATAATGGAACAGGAGTACCGTAACCATGCGAGAGATCACCGTCGCAACCGTCCAGATGAACCCCGGCCTGGGCGAGATCGAAGATAACCTGGTGAAGATGTCTGAGTTCGTGAGCAAGATCGCCACTCAGCAGAAGGTTGACCTCATCATCTTCCCGGAACTGATCACCACCGGCTATGAACTTGGCGTCAAATTCACGCAGGCTGCCCAGGTGATCCCCGGCCCCACCTCCAACCTGATCGCACAGCGTGCCCAGGAACTGGGTGTCTACATCGCCTTTGGGATGGTCGCCAAGGAGCGCGTTGAGAGCATTCTGTATAACGCGGCGGTGCTGATTGGCCCCGATGGTGACATGATCGGCCACTACTACAAGACACATCTCAAGGGTGAGGAACGCATGGCCTTCCGTGAAGGCTACAAGCTGCATACCTTCGATACCGAATTCGGCACGCTGGGCCTGATGCTCGGCTGGGATATCGCCTTCCCTGAGGTTGCCCGCGCCATGGTCCTTGATGGGGCTGAACTGCTGTGCGTGATGGCAAACTGGGAAAAGGACGAGATCGACGAATGGAAGACGCTGGTTAAGGCACGTGCCTATGAGAACGCCTGCTTTGTTGCGGGTGCCAACCGTGTTGGTGAGGATGTGACCGTGACCTTCGGCGGTGAAAGCCTGATCGTCGGCCCACGCGGCAAGGTCTATTCCAGCCTGCCCGGTGAGGAGACCATCAAGGTCGAGGATAAGAAGAAGGACGACGACAAGAAAGCCGACGACAAGAAGGACAACGAGAAGAAAGCCGAAGACGACGAGAAGAAGGACGGCGATAAGAAAGCCGAGAAGAAGGATGAAACTCGCACCGTTCCGGTTGAAGGTTATGCCGTCGCCCGTATTGATCTCGACGAAATCCGTAAGCACCGTGAGCAGCGCCAGACGCTGCAGAACCGTCAGCCCGCCATCTACCGCGCGCTGGTGCGCCGCTACTAAGCCGCACCGGCCTTATGCAGGCGCGCAGGGTCTGAAAAATACATCCACAACCGTATTACAGGTCGTGCCAGCCCTCGACCTCGATGCTGTACTCCGCCAACAGCATGAGCACCGGTTCTGCTGTAAAAGTGGAATAGGTGCTGCACCCGATCACCCACGAAAATGGATTCCGTTGTATTGTTCACCCGTACTCTGTATAGTCAGCGGTGGAGTTGTTTCACCGAACCACGATCAGACGACAGGAGGTATGCATGACCGACTTCTCGCTGCTGGATAACCATCAATACATGAACCTGACCACCTTCCGCAAGAACGGCGAAGGTGTCACGACGCCGGTGTGGTTTGCCCTCACAGACGGTAAGGTCTACGTCATCACCGCAGAAGCTGCATACAAGCTCAAGCGGCTGGCACACACCAGCCGCGTGGTAATTGGCCCGTCAGATGGGCGCGGGGTCCCCAAAGGTGAGGCCACGGTTGAGGCTGAAGCCCGTGTGGTTCCCGTCGAATCAGACGAAGGCCAGGCGGGCTTCGCGGCGCTCAAGAAGAAGTATGGGATTCAATGGTGGTTACTGCGGGTGATGCGCCCGAACAGCCCCAGCCGTATCATCGTCATTGAGTAGCATCAGGCTGCTGCGTCAGCCTTCTCCTGGACGTTAAAGAACCAGATCAGCACCGGGATCACCAGCACGTTGATCAGCGCCAGCCCGATCAGGACGGCAGCATAGCCCAGGTCATCTACCAACGAGGTTGCGATACCGTCCCCCAGCGCTGAAAACAGGTTCGAGATCGCCATCATGATGGCGAACATTGAGGCCGCGATACGGGCGTCGGCGATATACATGGCATAGGTGAAGAACACCGCCTCCTGGAAACCCCATACCGCCCCCCACAGCAGCCCCAGCCAGATCACGGCGTTCACGGTGGGGGCCAGTGCCAGCACAATGATGACAAGGCTAAGGGCAACGGCCACCCCGTACCCGGCTCTTTGCTTACCGAGCCGCTCCACCAGCAGCAGCGCCAGCCCGCCACCAAGCACCGCACCGAGACCACGTGTCACCCCATAAAAACCGATGGCGGATTCACCCCCGTCGAAGACCTGGCTGATATACAACGGGATGAGGCCATCCGTGCCAAACGACGCGATGGAGTACACTGCCGCGTACAGCGCAAAGACCAGGAAAACCGGGTGTCGCATCTCACTGAAAGCCGACCATGTGAACCGCTGCTCCTCATGACGTTCTTTCGGCTCACGGATGTTGAATACCAGCACCAGCGGGATCAGCGTGGCGAGCACGATCACGTAGAACACCGGACGATAGCCGATCTTTGCCCCGACCAATCCAAACGCCAGCGAGAGGACGACCACGCCCAGCGCGCGCCCCGCAGTCATGATGCCCTGCACGCGGCCCTCATCTTGCGGTGGGGTGGTATCGATGGCGTAACCGTCGGTGGTGGAGTCAAACAGCGCGATACCCAGCGCCCCGATAAACACGACCGTCCCGAACAGCCCCAGCGAACTTTCCGGTGAGATGAACGCCAGCCCACCGAAGCAGGCCGCCACCAGCAGCAGGCCCGCCGCCATGTAGGGTTTGCGATGCCCCATTTTGAACAGGTTCACGCTGTCACTCATCATGCCCATGAATACCTTGAGCACAAACGGAAGCTGTACCGCCAACGACAGGATGCCGATGGTATCCACGTCGATGCCGTACTCAGCGAGGTACGGTTTCTGGAAGTTGCGGAAGTAGGCAAAGCTGATGCCCTGCATGAAGTACAACAGCAGGAACATCGTGTAACGGAAGCTGCGCGAGTTGATGCGCTTGTCGTTGGTGGCCGTGGTCATGAGGTCATCCTCCAGTGGCGACGCCGGGATCAGGCTTCCGCCAGCGTCTTATGATAAATGCGGTGGGTCTTATACACCGTCAGCGGCAGGATTTCACTGACATCCGAGAGCATCCGCAGGTTGTTTTCCTGCATCTGCACCATATCAACATACTTGAACTGCTCGTTGTCCACCAGTGATTTCAGCAGTGCATTATACAACATGGCGTTCGCACCGAGGCCCTGGTAATCGGGGTGGATGCCGTTGCCGTTGACGTTCAGCCACGGCGTGCGCTGCCGTTCGATCAGAATATCGAGCAGCGCCAGCGGGTGCAGTTCCCCCTTCCAGCGCCGCAGCGAGTTGGAGATATCGGGGAAGCTGAAGGTGAACCCCGCCACCTGATCATCTTTGAAGATCAGTTTCATCAGGCGCGGTTCACCGATCAGCATCAGGCGGTTGACCACTTCCTCCAGTTCGGCGGGGGGGATGGGGGTAAACGCCCAGATATCCGCCTTGCCAAAGGCGGTGTTATACGTCTCGACCAGTGATTGGGCGTGCTGGAGCAGTTCCTTGCGGGTTTTGAACTCAGGCACATGGAATCCACGCCGTTTCTCGATCTTTTCCGCGAGGCGCTGAACACGCTCCGGGTACTCGAAGCCTTCGCGCTCCCCGTAAGCGGAAAAGTAGTCGATCTCTTTCTTCATGCCGCCGACATCTTCCCAGTGACGCACGTAGTACGCCGGATTGTATGGGATGCCCAGCGCCGGGTGATGCTCGAAGCCATCGACCAGCAGCCCCAGCCCCTCGGCGGTCAGGAAACCCTTCGGCCCGACCAGCCGTTCCAGGCCGCGTTCCCCGGCCCATCTTTCGGCAGCCTCAAATAATGCCGCCGCGATGGCGTCATCCGCAAAGGCTTCATAGAGGTACAGCAGCGCATCGCGGGTGCCTTTATACTCGTTGAACTTGCGGTGGTCCATGACGGCCAACCGCCCCACAACGCGCCCGCCTTCTTCAGCCATGAAGAAGGCGGCCTCGGAGTGCTGATAAAAGGGGTAATCATCCTTGAAGCGGGCACGCTCGCCCTGTTGGATGGGGGGTACCCACTGCGGGATGTCACGGTAGACCTCAAACGGCAGTCGAAGCCAGCGCCAAACCCCGGCGCGGTCGCGGCGGTCTAATTCAATAACGTTCACGTTTCTTTCCGATCAAACCGGGGGATCACGGAATACGGTCCAACTCCCGCGTCGCCGCCAAAGGGATAAATCCGTAGCTGCGTGCTTCTTCCTCGAACCGCTCCACCTTACCGGGGTCGATCACGTAATCGACCGCCAGCACCGGCAGCCCGGCCTGCTGGTACAGCCCCAGCAGGTAGATGGTGTATTCATTGGGTCGATACGCGGCGTTGTCCCCGGCCTCACGGTTGCCGCGCGGTACAAAGAACGTATCTTCCACGGCCACCGCATCGATCACGGACAGGTACGTGATGATGTCGTCATCGTCCAGCGTCTCGACGATTTCCACGGCATTCTGGGGCACAACGATGAAACCGGGGTTGATGGCACGGGCGGTCTCTGCCAGGTACTCCACAAACGCCGCCATCTCGATCCCGGCCCCCGGCACAACGTCACTGGCCCCGGTGTATTCCTCACCCAGCCAGTAGTAGTAGGTATCGACCTTATCAAGATACACCCCATCATACCCCGTTTCAACCAGTTGCAAGAGGATTTCATCGAGGATGACCTGCCATGCCGCGTCCCAGTATCGAACCGGGTAATTGCCGCACCACTCGGGGTTGACCGGCTCCAGCCAGCCGGGGGCCGTCTCAGAAAGCGGTGAGCGGCACGGTTCATCGGGGTTCAGCAGCCAGCCGTCATCCCAGTAGTCGCGGTAGCTTTCCGCCTCCCCGATGCTGAAATAGGCCAGCACTCGCGTCTGCCCACCGGCTTTTAGTTGTTCGATCTGCCCCGGTGTCCACGGGATGCCGTCATTGTCGGCGGCGTCGATGACCAGCACGTCATACCCGGCCCCGCTCAATCTATCGATATCAATGTTTTGAAGTTGGTATCCCCATGAGCTGACCGCAGCAAGGCGGCTTCCCCCCACACCCGTGACATCGGGGTAGGTCTCACGGCCCAGTGAGTTCGATTCAGCACCCGCATCGCCAGAACAGGCGGCCAGTGTCAGCAGCAAAAAAACAAGGATGAATGAGCAGGTCGGCTTTTTCATGGGGCCAGTCTACAGGATAGGACCGCCTCTTGCAATCCAGTATGACAGGTGCCCGCATATGGAAACATCCCCCTTAAAAGTGATGTTTTTCACATGTTAGATCGAAGGATTTTCGATACGCTGTAGGAAAGAGGCATCTATACTGTGAGCCTACGCAGATTTGGAAGGATAGAGACAATGATGATGCTTAACAAACCAGGCCGGGCCGTGATGGCCCTGTTAATTGTGCTGATCATACTGGTGCTGCCTGCTGTCACCCATGCGCAGGAGACACCGGTGGTTCATGCCGTGCTGTTTTACTCACCAAGCTGCCCGCACTGTCATGATGTGATCGACAACGACCTGCCGCCACTGATGGAACGCTATGGTGAGCAGCTTCTGATCCTCGGTGTGGATGTCAGCCAGGCTGAGGGTGCGGCTCTGTATAACGCCATGCGCGAGGTCTTCGGCGTGTCCGATGCCCGTGTCGGCGTGCCGACCATGGTCGTTGGTGATACCGTGTTGGTCGGTTCAGGCGAGATTCCGCAGTTGTTCCCCGGCATTGTTGAGAATGGGTTGGCTGAGGGTGGGATCCCGTGGCCTGCCATCCCCGGCCTGGCAAACATCCTGCCGCCGGAAGAAGCTGCGGCCTCGGAGGCCGCGGAGGCCGCGGAGGTGAGCATCGATGCCGCTACGCTCACCGTCTCCGAGCGCATCGCACGTGACCCTGCCGGTAATGCATTCGCCATCGGCATACTGGGCGTGATGCTCGCCAGCGTGTTCGGGGTAGGTGCCTACCTGCTGCGCAGCCGTGGCAAGACACTGAAAGGTGCCACTTATCAACTGGATGGATGGCGGTCATGGGCTGTGCTGGCGCTGTGCATTGTCGGGATATTCGTGGCGGGGTATCTTGCCTATGTCGAAACGACGAACACCGCCGCCGTATGTGGCCCCGTGGGCGATTGCAACACCGTGCAACAAAGTGATTACGCCTTTCTGTTTGGCTTCCTGCCGGTGGGCGTGCTGGGGTTGATGGGGTACGTTGCGATCCTGGGAGCGTGGGCCGTCCATCAGTTCGGTGGGGAGAACCTCAAACCGGCTGCCGCTGGCGCGATGTTCCTGTTTGTGGCGTTTGGCACGCTGTTCTCAATGTACCTGACCTTCCTTGAGCCGTTCGTGATCGGGGCTTCCTGCTCATGGTGCCTAACCTCGGCGCTGATCATGACTGCCCTGCTGGTCATCCTGACCCCGCCAGCCGCGCGTGCTGTCTCCGTGTTGAGAAAACAAACGGCGTAGCAGCGTATACCACAAGGTGATATATCGTTATCAGTGAGAAACAACTGCCGGTGGCATAGCCACCGGCAGTCTGTAGTGATGGCTCAACTCAGAATATGGCGATAAAAATCAGCGATGGCGCTGATGACCAGCGGGTGCCGGACAAGATCAAAATGCCCGGCATTAGGCACAATGAGTAGTTCGGCATCCGGCAGAATGTGATACAACTCGACCATGTTCTCAACGCTGAAGAACTCGTCACGGTCCCCGCAGATGAGCAGGACCGGCACCGGGATGACGGCAAGGTCCTCGCGTTTGCTATCCCACGGCGCGGCATAGCCGATCTCGGGGTCAAATACCAGCTTCTTGAGTCCGGTACGTGTTTCGGGTGGGCCAGCTACCGCATCAACGCGGACGGGGTCGAGCGGCTGGAAGGTGTTGCCCATGAGTACCAGCGATTTGAACGTCTCGGGCTGCTGACGGGCGGCCTCCATTAATGCCCCTGCACCGAGGCTAAACCCGACCCCGTGATAGGGGCCGTGCCCCAGTTGGTAGGCAAACTCGCGCAGGTCGGCGGCCAGCGTATTGAGTTTGAGATCGGGGGCAGGCCCTTCTGTGCGTCCGTGAGCACGTTGATCGGGATAATACGAGGTGAAACCGCGATCTTCCAGCGTAGGGGCCAGCCACGTCATTTCAGCTCCGCCGACGGTGGCCGGGTGCATGACGATAGCGGTGCGGTCCCCGTCACCGCGTTCGAGATAGTGCATGGTCAGGTCACGGACGGCGATGGTTGGCATGGTGGCTCCTTCTGTGGATATGGACCGGGCTGGCCTGCGGAGGGCCAGCCCGGTTGAATTGCTCGTGTCATCACGCGGACAGCCTGTTTAGGGCATAAGCTCCGGCGGGAAGATGCCATCCAGTTCGGCAAGGATATCATCACTCAGTTTGACATCCAGCGCACCGAGGTTCGATTCAAGCTGCGCGAGCTTGGTGGCCCCGGTGATCACGCTGCTGACGGCCCCCTCATTCAGCACCCATGCCAGCGCAAGCTGGGCACGGCTCACGCCGAGGCCATCGGCGATGGCTTTCATACGCTTGACCCGGTCAACGGTCTCATCATTTAAGCGGCTGGCAAGCCATTCGTTATCGGCGAGGCGCGTGCCTTCCGGGATGCCGTCATCGTACTTGCCAGTCAGCACACCGCTGGCAAGTGGGCTCCATGTCACCAGCCCGATGCCGTGTTCCTTGACCTTCGGAATGACATCTTCTTCCATCTTCTGGCGCGCCATCAGGTGATACTGCGGCTGCTCGACGGTAGGCGGAACGAGGCCGTACTTCTCGGCGAGGTCCACCGCGTCCTGAAGCTGCTCGCCGGTCCACTCCGAGGTGCCCCAGTACAGCACCTTCCCGCTGTGTACGAGGTCATTCATGGCGCGCAGGGTCTCGATCAGCGGAGTGTCCTCATCGTAGCGATGGCAGAAGTACATATCGAGGTAATCGGTGCCAATGCGGGCCAGTGACTTATCGATGCTTTCCATAATGTGTTTGCGTGAGAGGCCACGGTCATTGACATCATCGCTCATCGGCCAAAACACCTTGGAGGAGATCACGAGGGTGTGACGTGGGAACAGCTTCAGGATGCTGCCCATATACTTTTCGGATTCGCCGCGCGCGTACACATCAGCGATATCGAAGAAGTTAATACCCGCGTCATAAGCTGTAATGATAATGTCACGTGTGATCTGCATATCGCGTACACTGCCGCCAAAGGTCAGCCAGCCGCCGAGGCTGAGTTCGCTGACTTTCAGGCCTGAAGTGCCGACGTTGCGGTAATTCATAGAGGGACTTCTCCTTTTGTGAGGGGGTTATGAGTTCATTCAATGAACCTGTTTAAGTATAACGCAGTACGCCTCACTGATCATTAGATAATTAGCAAATAATTTTTACATACCGGTTGACAGCCCCCGCCGCCAATGGCATAATTGGCGCTGTTCAACCCATATCCACAGGCTGTGATGGAGAGGGTTTGCTGTAAAACGTACCCACAGGGAGGCCGGGCCTATGACTGTAAACCGGGCCGGGTGCAGACAGCAAACGTTCACTCCGGAGCCGACACCTGAACGCGCAAACGTCAGTAGGGTGCCCCGGATGCCCCCCGTTAACAGGGCCGCCAATCGTGACAGTGACTGTTGCCGCTGGTTGACTGAGCGGGCGCACCTCGGTGCGTCAAGCAGGGTGGTACCGCGTTGAGCCTGGCTCGCGTCCCTGGATGGGATGCGGGCTTTTTTGTTGCCGGGTCGCATTGATAACAGGAGAGGACATGCTCGAACAACTGGAGAAACTCAAGGAGAAAACAGCCGCCGAGATCGCCGCGGCACCGGACCTCGATGCGCTGCACGCCATCGAACGGGCCACCATCGGCAAGAAGGGCCGGGTCACCGAGGCACTGCGCGCCATCCCGACCCTGCCCATCGAGGAGCGTCCGGGAGCCGGAAAGCGCATTAACGAAATCAAGGCCGCGATTCAACAGGCGCTGGATGCCCGTGAGACCGAACTCCAGGCGGCTGTGCTGGAAGCTGAGATGGCCGCCGGGGCCATCGACGT
>CAYMGV010000018.1:0-35988 GCA_964390105.1 uncultured Anaerolineae bacterium
GGCATGATCACCGCCACCCGGCACCCCTTTGAGCGTAGGCGAGTCAGGGCGGCCCCGACGCTGGGCAGTGCCACCGCCAGCCGTGGGATCGGGTTCTCACCTGAAGCACACACCTCGACCTTGCGACCCAACAGGCGGGCGGCGCGGTCAGCATCCGGCCCGTAGGCCAGCACCTCCGATCCGGTATGGATCAGCACCAGCGCGTCACGATGCGCCGACCGTACCCGCTTGATGCGGGCCAGATCAGCGGGATCAGCCTGCGATGACACACGGGCAGGCGTGGGGATGCACCGGAACCTGGAGATAGACCTGCGAACAGCGAGGAAGTACCTCCATCTACAACCTTTTACAAAGGGTTTACACAATCCGTTAAAAAAGCCAACACACTTACCCTACTATGATGTCAGGTAAATCTGTTCATGACACATGAGGATAGTACGATGAGGCGTCTGCCGATCTGGTTTGTGCTGCTGGGTAGTCTTACACTGATTCCTGCTTGTAGTCTATCTGCTTACCGAGAGTCAGAGACCTCCCCCACACCCCCAACTGACACGTCGGGGGCCACAGAGTTGCCCCTCGATCATTGTCACCGGGTAACGCCGAGTGAGACGAATGATGCCATTAATCAGTGGAATGATCCGCATCTCTTATGCCCACCGGAAGAGGGCACACAACAGCAGGAAAAGCTGTTTGTGTTCTTGCCCGGCACAGGGGCTGCGCCAACGGACTACACATACCTTCTGTTGGATGCAGCACAGGCAGGCTTCCACAGCATTGGATTGCGATATCCAAATGACGAGAGTGTGAACCTGGACCTGTGCCCGCAGGTGACCGACCCAGGCTGTCATGAACATATCAGAGATGAAACGCTGTACGGCAGCGATTCGTCCGAGTTAATCTCCGTTGACCCGGCAAACTCGATTGAGGAAAGGCTGCGGAGCGTGCTGGTTTACCTGCGTGAACAATATCCTGGCGAAGGCTGGGATCAATTTCTGGAAGGGGGCGACGAGATTGCCTGGTCTGCCCTGGTGGTGGCCGGTCACTCGCAGGGCGGGGGACATGCTGTTTTCCTGGCTAGAGAACACCAGGTCGATCATGTAATTGCTTTTACGTGGGTGGATGTGAAAAACAGAGAACTGGCTCCGTGGCTAACCACGGCCACCTTCCAGACTCCGCCAGAAGATATTTATCTCTTCTGGCATCAAGACGACCGGCTCATCGCTCGCTACCAATCGGCCCTTATGATGGCCCTGGGGCTGGATAATTTTGGTAAACCTGTTGTCGTTGAAGAGAACGCGCCACCCTACCAGGGAAGCCACGGTCTGATCGCATCAACCCAACCACCAGAAGGCGAGATCGCGCACAACACAGTGGCCGTGGACTGGGCGCTAAACTTTGACCAGGGCGGTCAGCCGATCTACCGGGAGGTCTGGCGCTACTTGCTGGCCCTTGAGGCCCCAGCCCGATCCGACAGAGCACCTCTCCAGGTAGAAATCCGGGAAGGAGACGCCGTGCGCATGGGCGACCCGGCGTTCAGTTACATCGACCCTGAGTTCTACGGCCAGGAAAACCTGATTGCCTTCGCCGATGAAGACAGAACGATCTGGCTTGCAGCGCTGGACCCCCAGGCAGGTTTCTTCATCACACCCGATGGAAAAGACCGGCTCATCGATAGGGCTGTAACACCGCTGCTGGTTTCCTTCAACGGGCCAGAATTTGGCGTAGACCGTGAGGGGTGGGCTTTATACTACACCAAAGATCAGGGAGGTGTTCCTCAAATCTGGCAAGCAACAGTCAGTGATGAACAGGTGGTTGCCAGGCCCCTTACCACAGATCAGATTCCCCGACTAAGCGCGTTGGCGAGTAAAGACCCATCTACCGAAACGGTGCGTCTATTGTATGCCTGGAACGGATTCTCCGGTGACGAGGGCATGATTGGCTGGTTGGACGAACGCGATCCGGCTGCCTCAGAGATGGTTGTTGATACAATTGACCGCGGTGTGCGATGGGTGGAGGGAACATCGTTATTTACCTTTATTCGCATGAGCGGGTCAGAAAAGGGACAGGTGGTGCTCTATGACACGGGAACCGGGGAGGCAAACCCTATTACCAATACAGGGGAACAGAACAGCTATGCCTTTGGCTGGATTGCGCCTGAATACGATGACCTGTTGGTCCTCACCGTCGTCGAGGATACACGCATCGATGTTTACAAAGACGAAGGCGGCCCTGTTTGGGAGCGCATTGCGACGTTAGAGGTCCCTGGCGAGTCGGCCTATACCGTCATCGGTTCTCCAGAAGTATTTACAGTTGGAGGCAGATCGTATATCAGCCTGGTAGTTAAGCAGTCAGGAGGCTATGCACTGGCGGAAGCCTGGGTATGGGGTATTGGCGCGGGGAGTGAAGATACAATGCTGCGATGTAATGATGGGCAGGGGGAGGTAATTCGCTCGGACCCGGAATCGTTTATTGGCACCGAGACCGTCTATATCTATTACAATGTCATTCGTTCGGAGGCAGGCAGGCAGCAGACATTTGAACTTTACCGCTGCAACACCGGGATTACCCCCTAACGGTTTGGCTTATGTGACGGTTGCAAAAAATCAGGGAGCTGATATAAGCTGGGCAATCATTCCCACAACCTGCCCGGAGCCCCCATCGGCAATCCCATCAAATGGCTTCTTCATCATGCCGTGAGCTGATTGCTGACGGTCTTTTCCATCGATCCTTATCTTACTCGATGGGACATCTTTTGTGTCTATTTTTCTGCTACCAGCCCATACGCACTGACAACACCTGTAAACCCACCCTGCGCACGAATTCATTTCGCAAACATGAATCCGCTGCAAAACTTGCGATATACTCCCAGGTTGACGATAGTAATAATGACATTCTCGTAACCCTGCGATGATTGTTGTCCAACGTTCTGCGCAATGGCGCAATGAGGTATCATGTCCGATCAGAAACGGCTCGACCTGATCATTGAAGCGGTTCATCTCTACTATGAACAGGGATTCAATCAAACAGAGATCAGCAAACAACTGGACTGTTCGATTTCAACCGTCTCACGCCTGCTGAAGGAAGCGCAGGAAGTTGGCGTCGTTGAGATCGTCATCAAGTACCCCTACGCCGTGATCCCGTCGCTGGGGAATGAGCTGAAGGAAAAATACAACCTCAAGAACGCCTATGTCATCCCCACCTCAGGGGTGACCTACTTTGACCTCGTGCAGAACCTCGGCACAGCAGCAGCCATGGTGCTTGACCGCTACCTCGCAGATGACATGAGCCTGGGCATCTCGCTCGGCCTGTCTGTTGCGGCAACGATCCGCGCGTACAAGAGTGCCAAGAAGACCGGATGCAAGGTCTTTCGCCTGCAGGGTGCCGCCGAGTTCGAGATCATGGAAGGCACCAATCTATCCCGGATTCTCGCCAGCAAGATCAACGGAGAAGCGATCCTGATCCCCTCTCCCTGGCTGCTCCCCAGTGTCGAAGTGCGTGACATGCTCGTCCGTGAACAATCCGTGGAACATGCACTGGCGGCAGCCAAAGACGTCAATCTTGGCCTGGTTGGAATGGGCACCATGGACCCTGCCCATTCAACCATCCTGCGCAACAAACTCATCAGTGTAAGAGAACTCAACGAATTCCGCTCATATGGTGCTGTCGGTGAAATATTCGGGCTTCATTACGATATTGACGGGCGCGTCATCGATATCGAATTCAATAAACGTCTTGTTGCAATTGATCTCAAGCATCTCGCCGCAATCGACACCGTCATTGGCGTGGCTGCCGGCATCCACAAAGTAGAGCCTCTGCTGGGTGCTATCAACGGTGGGCTGATCAACGTCGTTGTGACTGACTCAGACGCCGCACGCGAACTCCTTTCACGCTAGCTGCCCCCCTGCCTGGCCTGCCGTAAAGGGCGGATTCCCTGCCGCCTGCGCCCTGAATATTTTTTCAACACTATCGTAAATTTCCTATTGACAAACGTCATCGGACTCCTTTACAATGACGTTATCGACAAATATCTCAATTGCATGAGAAATTTTTCCATTTTCACCTATAGGCCCACTGTCAGGCTACCCCATCACAGGCAGCACAGCCTGCCCACATCAAAGAGAGGTGCTGATGCAATACGTTTCAACCACTGGCCTTATGCTCTGATCTGGCAGCTTACACACACGGAGGAACTATGACTCTCGATACCGTATTACAAGCATTCAGCAATGTCTTTAACACCTTTGGTCCTGCCATCTTTGTGCCGGTGATCATCATCGCGATCAGCCTGGCGCTGGGTGTTGAACTGAAGAAATCGATTATGTCCGGCATTTATGCCGGCATTGGTCTGACCGGGTTCACCTGGCTGATCAACGAATACATCCCGATCATCGTCCCTGCGGTCAACTCCTTCGTGGAGACCACCGGGATCAACCTGCCCTATGTTGACATCGGCTGGCAGGCAACATCGGTGATCGCATACTCCACCCAGGCCGGTATGCTCTACCTCGTCTTCGGGCTGCTGCTGCAAATCGTGCTGTTCGCTGTCAAGTTCACGAATGTCTTCATCCCCGGTGACCTGTGGAACAACTATTCCTATATGTTCTGGGGTTCGATGATCTATGTCGTGACCAATGATATCTGGTTGTCGCTCGCCGTCATGGCCCTGTTGACGTTCTACAACGTCATCTTCATTGAAATGAACTCCAAGCGGTGGTCTACCTACTACGGTTACCCGAACTGCACGGTGCCCGCCCTGCATATCGCCCCCTCAACGCCTTTTGCTGTTGCTGGCAACTGGGCGCTGAACAAGATGGGCGCATACAAAATCCGCTGGACACCTGACGATCTTCGCGAACGCCTTGGCTTCCTGGGTGAGCCGATCACGCTGGGTATTCTCCTCGGTTTTGGCCTGGGTTTCCTGGGCAACCTGAACCAGCTCGGCACCCTGGCCGCGTGGGGTAACATCCTCAGCATCGCCATCGGCACCGCTGCGGTGATGGCTATCTTCCCGAGGGTTGCCAACATCTTTGCGTCCGCCTTTATGCCCATCACCGAAGCCGCCCGCAAGCGGTCCACCAAGGACATGCAGGCTGGCGACGACCTCTATATCGGCATCAACGACGCGACCGGCTACGGCGAACCCGCGACGCTGATTTCGGGCATCATCCTGATCCCGGTCATGCTGCTGCTTGGTGCCATCCTGCCCGGTAACCGCACCCTGCTGCTGGTGGACCTGATCGCCATCGCGTTCATCATTCAGCCCATTGTCGCCGCAACTAACGGCAACATCTTCAAGACTGTCCTTCTTTCCGCAATCTGGTTCTCCATTGGCCTGTATATCACAACCTGGACGGCCCCGATCTTCACCGAGGTATACGCACAGTTTGCCCCGGATGCCCTCGCAGAGGGCGCTGTCGTCACAGCGGGTATGATCGCCAACAAACCGATTGCCGGTGGACTGATCTTCATGCCGGCGCTGACCTGGGGCTGGATTGCCATCATCGTCCTGTCCGTGCTGTATGTCCCGCTGTACGTACTCTGGAAGCGGAACAAAACCAAGATCCATGACTTCATGGAAGCCCAGGCAGCACTGGACATGTCCGACGAAGACCTGGCTCCTGCCGCTGGCGACTAGAACATTCTCTCACACTTCATAAACAGCGGTCGGGCAGTGGGTTACTGCCCGACCGTTCACAACCTCGGAGGTTGCTCGCCTAATGGATAACGGTACCATCACTTTTGAGAAGGACCTGGTCGAGATTGGCGTTACTGCTGAACACAAGGAAGATGTCATTCGCATCCTAAGTGACCGTTTGCTGGCCGCTGGTTATGTCAAGGATACCTACTACGACAACGTGCTGAAGCGTGAGGAAGTCTTCCCAACGGGCCTGCCTACGGTCATTCCGATTGCCATCTGTCATACCGAATCGGAACATGTGAACCAGACTGCCGTGGCTGTCGCCACCCTCGTCAACCCGGTACACTTCCAGGAAATGGGCACACCCGAACGGGATGTATGGGCCGAGATCGTGTTTGCAATCGCCATGAAAGACCCAAAGAACCAGGTTCCCTTCCTCGGAAAGATGATGACCTTGTTCCAGGACGAGGAAACACTGTCCACGATCCGCTCCGCGACCGATGGCCAGGCGCTTGTGGATTTCCTGAATAGTGTGTTTACTGAGGCGTAGTGTCACTGTTTGGGGCTGCCCTGGCAGTCACTCTTTACACCACCCTATCCTAGAGGAGGATCACGATGGCCAAAAAACAAAAGCTGACTGTTCTTGCAGTCTGCGGGTCAGGGGTTGTCAGTTCATCTATGGTTGAGCAAAAACTGAAGGATATTCTCAAATCGGTGGCGTCCGTCGAAGTGATTGGCACGCTCCCCACTGCCGTGAAGGACTACGTTGATCGCGGCGGTGTGGATTTCGTGGTCACGACCAGCCCGCTGCCCAACGGCATTAATGTGCCCGTTGTCAAGGGTGTAGCGCTGCTCACCGGCATTGGTGAGGATGCCGTGATCGAGGAAATCCTCAAAGTCGCCAACGATATCCTGGCAAACTAGCAAAAGACAGGGTTCTTAACATGGAATTCCCCCTATCCAACGCCGACCAAATCGGAATTGTGGTACATGACCTGGATGCGTTTCTTCAGATGTTGAATGACCTGCTGGGCATCGACGGCTTCGAGGTCCTGGAGTATCCCCCTGATGCGGAGGAGGCCGGGATCACGTACTATGGAGAACCCGCCAATTTCAAGCTCAAGCTGGCCTTCAGAAAGGTCGGCAAGTTTGAGGTTGAGGTCATTCAGCCCCTGTGGGGGGAAAGTACATTTAAGGACTTCCTGGAGGAAAACGGGCCCGGTATCCATCATGTCCGTTTTACCGAAAGCCGGTTTGACGAGATCGCACAGACCCTGCAAGACAGGGGCATTCAGATGATGGCCAGCGGGCGCGGCGTACATGGCCCTACCCGCTGGGCCTACTTTGATACCTCTGACCTGCTGCAAGGTCTGATCGTGGAGTTAAAAAAACCAGCCGGCTAGGTCCGAGTACCTGGGTTAGTGCGAACAAAGCACCTGGTTCAGTCGGTTTGAATCATTCAAACCGGGCGGGTTTTGTGTTGATGGGTGCTGAACAATACCCACTCTCTCATGCTTCTTCGGGAGGCATCTGTGACAAACTACCAGACCGTCCCATCACCATTATCGGGCGTGCGTTTTTCCGTAACTTATGGGCTGCAAGGTTCGCAATCTGATACGCTTAAGACAGCCAAAGCGATTTGCGTCGAGCAATCCATTGAATTCCCCTATGACCTGCTGCCCGCCGATCAGGTGTGGGAGCAAGTCACCGGTGACATCGAGGAGTTCGTCACCGTCTCGGATGTGTATCACCTTGCCACAATCAGCTATGCGGCTGAGACGGCAACCCATGATCTCATTCAGCTCCTTAACATCATTTACGGCAACGTCAGCATGATGCCTGGCGTACGGGTGCAAAACATCACCCTTCCCGATGAGATGCTCACCGCCTTCAATGGGCCGCGCTTTGGCGCAGCAGGCTTACGCCAGTTAGCCGGGATCACAGATCGTTCATTGGTCTGCGCAACGCTGAAGCCCATGGGGTTAAGCTTGAACGCGTTCGTTGATATGGCTGTTGAATACGCCCTGGGCGGGGCGGACTTCATTAAAGACGATCATGGCATCACCAATCAGCCATTGATGCCGTTTAAAGAACGAGTGCCAGCTTGTGCGGAAGCGGTTCATGACGTGAACGAGCGCACGGGCACCCACTGCATCTATGCAGCAAATGTCTCCGGCCCGATTGACGAACTGATCGACAGGGCCCGCTTCGCCAGGAATGCCGGTGCCGGTGCGCTGCTGGTCATGCCGGGGCTGGTGGGCTGGGACGCGATTCGATGGCTGCGTGCGCAGGATGATATCAACCTGCCCATCATCTCGCACCCGTCTTATTCCGGTGTCTACTACACAAACGGCACCAGTGGGATGTCGGCCCGGGTCCATTATGGCCTGCTGCCACGGCTTGCCGGTGCCGATGCCTCAATCTTCCCTAACTACCTGGGCAGGCTGTCATCCAATCGTGAAGATTGCCTGGACGTGGTTCACGCCGCCCGGCAGCCGCTTGGGGGCCTCCCACCGATGCTGGCAGCACCGGGTGGTGGTATCACGCTGGATAACATCCCCCAGTTGCAAGCGACATACGGCCCCGATGTCCTCTACGTTATGGGCGGCGGGCTTCATCGCGGGGCTTCTGCCCGCGAGAATTGTGAGCGGTTCATTGATATACTCGCCCATGGAACGATCACACAAATCAAAGGATAACCTCATGTCAGCTATTCATAAATTCCAGCCAGATGGCACATCATTCAAGTGGGGCGGCGCACGCTCACGCCGCTACCGTGATGCCGACGACGTGCGAGGTGTGACCGAAAACTGGTTGGTGGGCAAAGCCGAAGACGCCCGCAACTTCGCCATCCGGTACTACGAAGTTGCGCCGGGCGGATTCTCACATGCGGAGGAACACGCCCACGATCACGGTGTCGTGCTGCTGCGCGGTAAGGCCAGGCTCATTTTGAACGATGAGGAATTTGTCATCGAGCCGTTTGACGTAGCCTACATTAGCCCCAATGACTTCCATCAACTTGTCAATATTGGTGAGGAACCCATGGGATTCCTGTGTGTGATACCTGCACACCGCCAGAAAAAGGGCAAGGACGTGTGGGCAGAGGACGGCATATCTGACCTGAGTTCGACATGAGTTCACACGGTAATTGCCGTTTCAACTTTGGCATCATTTGATGCAGGATTTGGTGGGATAACCCCTTCCACCTGGTCCTCCTCTATCGCGCCCTTTACTAATTGCCAGTAAAGGGCGCTCCTTTTCCCCGGTATTTTCTGCTTATTCTCCGATCACCTCGATCTCGCGCCACGCCACCCAGGAGGGGCCGCTCAGTGTCTGGACCCGTACATACCGGATGCCTTCGAGCGGTGCTGCGGGGCTGAACTCCAGCCAGTCGCCGTCGGCAGTCGTGCCGCTGAACCCGGTAAGCGGGGCAAAGACGCGGTCTGGCCCGGCCACGCTGACCTCGTGATCCGTCTCACCTGCCGGCCACTGCGCCACCAGCAGGCGTACCTGCCTCACGGTGTAGCCCGCACCGAGGTCCACTTCGATCCACTGGTAGGGGCCGCCACCGGCACCCCACTGGGTACCGGGATCGCCATCAACGGCCAGCGGCGGCGGCTCAGCGGGCAGCGGGCTTTGGCTGGCCGTCACCACGGCACCCAGCGCGAGGTTATCCGTGGGAATTTCGATGGGCACGCAGGGATCGGGCCAGGCACCCGGTGCAAAGAGATCAAGCAAGTAGCCGTCCTCATCCGTCAGCGCCCAGGTGTTGTCGCTCCAATCGGATGGAGTCGCCCGGTAAGTCCACAGCAGCGCCCCGTCATAACCCGACTGACAGGCCGTACTCATCATCTCCGCCAGCACTCGTGCGGCGCTTCCGCTTTCCGCATACTGGCTTGTAAACGCGCCGTATTCCCCCAGCACAACAGGCTTATCGTCAAAGCCGATCATGCCGAAGTTCTCCGTAATGGCCTCGAATGAGATATCGCTCCCGGCGTAGGCGTGGAAGTCATAGTAATCCAGTGCCGACCCACGTTCCAGCAGGATCGCGGTATCCACATACCAGGACCCACCGATGCCGGTCGGGTTGGGGAACCGGGGCGCGAAGAAGCCCATCGTGACCAGCGCGGTGGGGTCAAGCGTTTTGATGGTCTCCGTCATCGTGCTGATGTAGGCCAGCACGGAATCGGCGACCATATCGCGCCGCTGATCCGGGTCGGCCATGTCGTAGGTTTCGCCGGTCACGGTCGATTGAACCCTCCCTTCCGCCAGGGACAGCGGCGGCTGATCGCTGAACAGCCACTGCTCGTTAAGAAGCTGCCAGCCCAGCACCACATCCAACGGTGCCTGCCGCTCGATCAGGCCGGTTATCAAATCTTCCCAGTAGCGGCGGGCAGCCTCATGGCCGCTGGCGGTGAGCATATGCGCATTGCGGTATCCCTCGATCTGGCCGGATGCTTCGCGGTTGGCAAGGTCCCCATAACCGCCATCATCGGGGATGTCATTGGAGGTCAACTGGAGGAAGATGCCTTCCTCTTTGGCGATCTGCATCATCTCGACCATGTTATCAAGATACTCGCCGTTCAGGCCGCGCCCGGTGGGGTTCGTTATACAGCCTGGCCCGGCATTGCAACTGTCGATAAAGATACGAACCGTGTTATAGCCCCGTGCCGTCAGCGCCCCCATATCTGCACGGAAGCCCGCCGGGTCCCACACATCGGTCGCCAGCAGCCGGTCCTCATAATGTGTGCCCGTCCAGGTCAATTCGATGCGGTTGGCCCCGCGCGGCACGAAGGTTTCGCCGGTGCCGATGTGGTAGAATTCCGCGCCATTTTCCCCATCCCGTACCTGGATGGGATGTTCAGGCGGCTCCCACGGGATTGTGGTCTCAGTTGGAATCGATGCGGCCTCGGTGGGCATGGTATCAGGTGTGGGTTGCGTCGGAGGTTGGGGATTGGCGAGGTTGCAGGCAGACAGAATCAGCGCGAGGAAAACGGCAGCAGGTACAACCAGTCGGCGGTTCATTATTGCCCCTTTTCAACTATCTTGCTATCTGAATCATATCAATGCAGGCGATCCGGGGCAATCATGAAAACCTGGGGAACCCCGCTGATTGCGGGTGATTCCGAGTCATATACAAGATGGCAACGGGACCTTCCGCATGCCTGTAATCCCTTTAATTCTCTGTTTCCGATTCCCTGTGAATCTTTAGCAGGAACTCACCACTTACCCCCAGCTAACCAACCCCGGTGACGAGGTGGCCTTCCGGCCACCTCGCTTCACGCCCGGCAGTTGCCCCGCTCAGCAACATTCAGCCTGCCCACGCTACCGTAACCCACCCGACCGCTGCGAAATCGTCGGTTTTCCGTCACTTGACAACCCCGTCAACCTGATGCATGCTTAAGTATACTTGACCATATCAATCCGATTAATCGATTCGTGCGCGGCATTCCCGTAGTGGAATCCGAGCCTCTATCACCGCTTGGGCGAAGTGTTTGCCCGGCACGATCAACACCCTGCACCGGCAAGTAACCCGGCTCGTACGGCCTGTACTCCAGGTGGGCGATATGCTGATCCCGGCAGCAGAGTACAGCCCGCTGTCATGGTCAACTCTCCTCTATCTTAGAACCTGTTTTGCTGAGCCGGGGGTGGTTGATCTGCCGCCATGCAATGCCGGGTAGATGTACGGAACAGTGAACCCTATCACCGCAATAACCAACACGCACACTAGCCAGGACCAAGGCCAACCTATGCCACGTAAGACCATCGACCTTGACGACCAGATCGAGTACTTATCCATCCTTGACAAAGACGGCCAACTCGACGAAAACCTTGACCCCACGCTTGATGATGATCTGCTCCGCATGATGCACGATTCGATGCTGCTGACACGACGCTTTGACGAACAGATGATGAACATGCAGCGCCAGGGCCGCATCGGCACCTTTGCCCCGGTGAAAGGGCAGGAAGCCGTTCAGGTTGGGTCATGCGCCCCACTGACCCAGGATGATTGGGTGATCCCATCCTTCCGTGAAGCGGCGGCGTTTCTCTGGCGCGGCCAGGATGCCGTCGTCGAGACGATGCGTGACCTCCTCCTGTTCAGCGCCGGATTTTACCAGGGCAGTGCATCCGCCCACCGCCTGAACATGCTGCCTGTTTCGATACCCGTCAGCAGCCAGATACCCCATGCTGCGGGCATCGCCTATGCGATGAAATACCGCGGCAGCGATACCCTGTCGATGGTGTACTTTGGCGACGGGGCCACCTCCGAAGGCGACTTCCACGAAGGCCTCAACTTTGCAGCGGTCTTTGCGGTGCCCTGTATCTTCATCTGCCAGAACAATCACTGGGCGATCTCCATCCCGCGCAAACACCAGACACGCTCAGTGACCCTTGCCCAGAAGGCGCTGGCCTACGGCATGCCCGGCATTCAGGTCGATGGTAACGATGTGCTGGCGGTGTACGTCGCCACCCGTGAGGCGGCTGCCCGTGCCCGTAACGGCGGAGGCCCCACATTGATTGAGTGTGTGACTTACCGCATCTCTGTCCACACTACCGCCGATGATCCAACCCGTTACCGGGATGATCGTGAAGTCGAGGACTGGAAAAAGCGTGATCCGATCCGCCGCTTTCAAAAGTACCTGGCACACAAGGGATTGCTCGATGAGGGCGCAATCGAGGCACAGGAGGAGGCGGTCAAAAACCGGGTTGACGATGCCGTCAGGGCTTTCGAAACCAGGGCAAAAGAACTGGCAGGCGATGCACAGAGCATGTTCGATCATCTGTACGCTGAACTGCCCCCGTACCTCGCAGAACAACGCGATGAATTCCTCGCAAGGGGACAACAGGATGGGAGGACCCGGTAATGTCGAAACGCACCATGGTAGAGGCGCTCAACCTGGCACTGCACCAGGAGATGAAACTGGATGACAGCGTCGTCGTCCTCGGTGAGGATGTGGGGGTCGCTGGCGGCGTGTTCCGCGTCACTGACGGGCTGCACGAAACGTTCGGAGAGGCCCGGGTACTCGATACGCCTCTTGCCGAATCAGCCATCGTTGGAACCGCTGTTGGGATGGCGGTATACGGCCTGAAACCCATCTGCGAGATGCAGTTTTCGGGCTTTGCCTATTACGCCTTCCAACAATTGGAAGGGCATGCCGCACGGCTTCGCTGGCGCACTCGTGGCGCGGTTCACGTCCCGATGGTCATGCGCGCACCCTATGCGGCAGGAATCAGGGCGCTTGAACATCACGCGGAAAGCCGCGAGGCCTACTATGCCCACACACCCGGCCTCAAGGTCGTCATCCCATCGACGCCACGAAACGCCCGTGCGCTGCTGGTCAGTGCCATCCGTGACCCCGATCCTGTCGTCTTCCTTGAACCGAAATCCGTCTACCGCGCCTTCCGGGAAGACGTGCCCGATGACGAGGAAACCCTGCCCATTGGGCAGGCGCAGGTGGTGCGCGAAGGGAGCGACCTGACCCTCATTTCCTACGGGGCGATGATGCGCCCTACCCTGGCCGCCGCCGACAGGCTCGCGGCGGAAGACGGCGCATCGGTTGAGGTGATCGACCTGCTGTCAATCTCGCCGCTTGATCATGAAACGATTGCCGGATCGGTTCGCAAGACGGGGCGGGCAGTTATCGTCAATGAAGCGCCGCGCAGTTTCGGAACGGCAGCGGAGGTCATGGCACGCCTTATCGAGAAATCATTCTGGTACCTTGAGGCCCCGGTCCGCCGCGTCACAGGGCATGACATCATCGTGCCATCGTTTGCCTATGAACATGACTACCTGCCCGGTACCGACCGTGTGCTTTCCGCTGCCCGTGAGACTCTCGCCATATAGCATCAGGAGGAACCATGCCACGCGAATTCAGGCTGCCCGATCTCGCTGAAGGGTTACATGAAGCGGAGATCGTTGAGATTCACGTCTCCGAGGGAGATGTCGTACAGGAAAATGCCGATCTCCTGACCGTCGTCACCGACAAGGCCGTTGTCGAGGTGCCATCTCCGTACAGCGGGCAGGTCAAGGAGATCCGCGTAGGGGAAGGAGACCTGGTTCGGGTCGGCGATGTGATGGTCGTGTTCAGCGGTGAGGGGCAAGAACCCCATACCGCTGAACCTGAACCTGTTCCACACCAAGCCACTACGCAGCCCACAGGTGAGTGGGCGCAGGGCAGTAGAGAGGGGTATCCTGTCCCCGCCGCTCCCTCGACGCGGCGGCTGGCGCGTGAGCTTGAGGTCGATCTGCACAAGGTTGCGGGCAGCGGCCCCGGTGGCCGTGTGACTCGTGATGACGTGACGGCCTTTGCCAACAACGGCGGTCACGCAGAACAACCCTCTCAAGCACAGGAGCCAGCCCGCACGATGGAACCGGCAGCCGCATCAGACCTGCCCGATTTCACGCGCTGGGGCCAGGTAACCCGGCAGCCCCTGCGCTCGGTACGGCGTATCACTGCGCAGCATATGGCTCAGTCCTGGCAACAGATTCCGCACGTCACGCACCATGATCAGGCCGATATCACAGACCTTGAGGGGATACGACGAGAATACAAAGGCCGGCTCGAACTCGACAGCCTGACCCTGACCGCGTTCGTACTCAAGGCGGCGGGCGCGGCGCTGCACCGGGCACCGCGCTTCAATGCCAGCCTTGATGTCGGGGCCGGTGAGATCATCTTCAAGCATTACATCGATATCGGTGTTGCGGTGGATACCGACCGGGGCCTGATCGTCCCAGTCATGCGGAACATCCCCCGCAAGAGCGTCATAGACATTGCCGTGGAACTGAATGAACTCGTCAACCGGACCCGGAATGGTGAGGCCCGCGCGGAGGACATGCAGGGCGGCACGTTCACGATGACCAACATCGGCCCCATCGGCGGGACCCATTTCAACCCCATCATCAATTACCCGCAGGCAGCGATCCTCGGCATGGCAGCGGCACGCTGGCACCCGGTGGTTCGAGGGCAGGCCGGGAACGAACCGGGGAGTATGTCCATCGAGCCGCGCTTCATCCTGCCGCTGATCCTCGCGTTTGATCACAGGCTGGCGGACGGCGCAGAGGCAGCCCGCTTTATGGCTGACATCATCACCATGCTGGAAGACCCGCATCAGATGCTGCTGCGCACCTGATAACGGCATCCTGGCACCAACATCACAGGAGACATCATCTCATGGTCATGGGAGAAGAAACACTCGAAACGGATTTACTCGTCATTGGTGGCGGATCCGGTGGCTATGCCGCCGCGTTCCGGGCCGCAGACCTCGGGTTAAACGTGACACTGGTAACCGACGAGAAACAGCTTGGCGGTGTTTGTTTACACCGTGGCTGCATCCCGTCCAAGGCACTGCTGCATGTCAGTGATTTGATCAGCGATGCCCGTCACGCATCCGAACTGGGCATCACCTTTGGTGAACCGCAGATCGACCTCAACCGCCTGCGCGACTGGAAGAACAAGGTCAGTAACCGGCTGGCACGGGGGCTGGGCATGCTCAGTAAAGAACGCGATATCAACGTGATCAAGGGGCGCGCCCGCTTTGAGTCCTCCGAACAGGTGCGGCTCACGGAATCGGATATTGCACGCATCAGGTTTAACCATGCGATCATTGCCACCGGGGCACACCCCACCCCGCCGCCCACCGGGACCTTTGCAGCAGGCAGCCGCATCATGGATGCGACCGCCGCGCTCAACCTGCCCGATATCCCCGACCACCTGCTGGTAGTGGGCGGTTCCTACATCGGCCTCGAACTGGGTTCGCTGTATGCCGCTCTTGGCAGCCGGGTCACCATCGTTGAGATCACGGATGGCCTGCTGCCGGGCACCGACCCGGAATTGGTCAGGGTGCTTACCCGTGCTGTTCGTGACCGGTTCGAGGCGATCCATTTCGGGGCCACTGTATCGAAACTGGCGGAAACAGACGATCACGTCACCGTTCAATTTGAGGGGGGCGGCGGCATTGAACGGACACAGTACGACCGCGTGCTGGTCGATCTTGGTCGTGAACCCAATACAGCAGACCTGGGGTTGAAGAACACGCAGGTTGAGGTGGATGAGCAGGGACGCATCCGGGTTGATGCCGAACGCCGCACGACCGATCAGCGTATTTTCGCGGTGGGCGATGTCACTGCCGGGCCGATGCTGGCCCATAAGGCGCTGTACGAAGGGAAGATCGCCGCGGAGGTAATCGCCGGTCAGCCTGCGGCCTTTGATGTACGCGCGATGCCGCAGGTGGTCTATACCCAACCGCAAATCGCATGGTGCGGTATGACGGAGCAGGAAGCCAATGACGCACAGCTTGACTTCGTCGTCAGCCGCTTCCCGTGGCAGGCGTCGGGTAAAGCGCTGGCTGACCATAAAAAAGCCGGGTTAACCAAACTGATCATCAATGGGCAGACGGGCATCATCCTCGGTGTCGGGATCGTCGGCCATGGTGCCGCCGAACTCATCGCTGAAGGGGCGCTCGCTGTTGAAATGGGGGCTACCGCACGCGACCCTGCGATGACCATTCACCCGCACCCCACCCTGTCCGAGACACTTGCAGAAGCCGCCGAGGTCTTCCTGTCCACACCCACGCACATCGCCCCCTGAGGCACGGGTGAATGCAGCGCCACTGAGGCAGCGAAGCCTTGCCAAACCAGTTCGATGTGAGTCCGTGTCGTATCACCCGCTGCCCTGCGGAAGCAGTACGGTGAAGGTCGTACCGGCGTCACTATCTGCGCGGCTCTCCACCTCGATCATACCGTCGTGCAAGGCGACGATCTCGGAGGCGATAGCCAGCCCCAACCCTGTGCCGGGCACATTGGTCTCCTGCGCGGCCCACCCACGATAGAAGCGGTCAAACAGGTTCTCCATTTCGTCCGGTTGGATGCCGACCCCCTGGTCGATGACGGAAAACGCAGCCCAGTCCGTGTTATCTCTGTGGATTGTGGCGGTTGCCAGCACGATTGTTGTGTCTGCGCCAGAATAGGCGATGGCATTGGTCAGCAGGATGCTGAGTACCTGGTCAACCAGGCGCGGATCAGCCTCTACCAACTTGAGGTCAGGATCAGGCAGAAACCTGATGATCCGTTGATTGGACTCGACCAGCGTTGTTCGATCCCGGACAAACGTATCGATAATCTCATTAAGATCAATGGTCGCCTTGTTGAGCTGGATGCGATCCTGATCAATACGGGACAGGTTGAGCAGATCGTCGATCAGGTTGAGCAGCCGGTTGGTCTCGCGGTCCAGCCGCTCCAGGTAACGCGGCACCTCCCCCGGTGCCATCGAAAGCAGCTTGTGATTCAATTTGATGCTGGTCAGCGGCGTGCGCAACTCATGTGAGACGTTGGAAACAAATTGATCTTTCAGGCGCTCAATCTCTTTGCTCTCACTGATATCATGGAGAGTACACACGAACCCGATAGCTGTTGTGGAGCGCAGGATCGGCGAAATGGCGACTTCGGCATCAAAGCTGCTTTGGTCGCGACGTTTCGCGACCAATTCAAGACGCCGTGCGTCCCGCGATGGAAACGGCGTGGTCAGTATCCTGGACAGGGTCTCATGATCTTCAGAGGTGAAAAGCAGGAAGAAGTGTTCACCAGTCACTTCGCGCGGCTCGTATCCAAAGGTCGTGTAGAATGCCGGGTTGGCTGTCTCGATCACCCCATCAACATCCAGCAGCAGGATGGGATCAGGGCTGTTGTTCAGCGTGCGTTCTACGCGCTCTTTGGCTTCAGACAACTCATGGGTTCGCTCCTGTACAGCGGTCTCCAGCAGGGTCACCTGGTTCTCCAACTGCTCGTAGAGCTGCGCGTTTGAGATCGCGATGGCAGCCTGGTCCGCAAAAGCCTGCAGTCTGCGCAAATGCTCCGCTTCATATTGACCCGGCTCCCTGTGATCGACATTGAGCACCCCGATGAACTGGTTGCGTACCCTGATGGGAGCCATCGCGTAGGATCGTATCCAATCAAGATCGCTATCCACTACCCAGCCGGGATGATCCCGCACATCAGCGATGATCTCCCCACCGGCACCGTTGAGGACCGAGGTCATGATCGGCCACTCCTGCAAGTTTAGCTGCTGCCCGACTCGAGGTGCGGGCACACCATGTTCCGCATAGCAATCACACACACTTGCGATGCGGAACATCCCGCTGTCCGGCTGCGTCAAAAGGATGTTGGCCCCCGTATGCGGGATGAAAGCCCCGACGCTTTCAAGAATCAGGTCAAGTGTACGGTCGATATCGCCCATGGCGCTGGTGATGATCGCCGTGTTTGCAGCCAGTGCAATGGCGAAGTCCTTTTCCTGTGCTTCGCGCGCCTCAGCCTGATGCTGGACGGTCATATCCTCCATGATACCAATGATGTGCGTCAGATCATCCAGTTCGTTTTTTACCGCTGCCGTGGTGAGCCGCTGCGTAAACGTGCTGCCATCTTTACGGGAACTGCTGACCAGCCCCGTCCATTGTGCATTGGCCTTGATCCCCGCCACGCTGCTGTCTGTCTGTTCAGTATCTGCCGGATCAGCCAGAAGCACGGCAACATGCTGGCCGATGGCCTCATGCGGCCCATACCCGGTAAGGGTCGTGAAGGCGGGGTTCACCCACTCGATCACCCCCTTCGAGTCCGTAATCAGCATGCCGTATGGGGCGGCCTCAAAGACAACAGCCTGGCGCTTGAGCTGTTCATCGATCTGCCTGCGGCGCGTGATGTCATGCAGCGTGACCAGCCAGCCAGGCACATAATGCCATGCGATATTGGTCACCCGCATCTCGGCAATACCGACCTCTCCGTCGCCACGGTAGATATCCACCTCCGTGTACTGCGCACTGATCACGGGGTGCCCAAAGGGCCGTCCGATGAGTTCCTCGGAACTGCGTCCAAACATCGCAACAGCCGCATTATTGGCAAACTGGATCGTGCCGTGATGATCGACCACAAGAACGCCGTCCGCCATGGAACTGATGATCTTTTCGAGCTGGTCCCGGCTGCGCCTCAGCGAGTATTCAGCCTGATGGGTTCGCAGCACAGCGTGAACCCGGGCCATGAATTCCATCCTTGAGAAAGGGCGAGAGATGTAATCATCCGCGCCAAGTTTCAAGCCATTCGCGTGGTCTTCGGGCTTGATTTTGGCACTGGATAGCAAAATGATCCGGGCCAGCGTACCGCTTTCACGGATTTGCCTGCATACTTCGGTGCCCAGGATATCAGGCAGCATGACATCCAGCAGCACCAGGTCAGGATTCGTCTCCGCGACCAGCCGCAAACCGTCCTGCCCGGTAGCGGCAGTCTCGACGGTATACCCTGCATCAGCGAGGATGCGCTGCATCCCCCGGGCCTGGTGCGGATCGTCTTCAATGATGACAATGATGGGAAGTATAGAATTGATGTGGGCCATCTTAATTACTCAATTACGTATTTTACTCGCCTGGAAGCGGGCCGGAAAACAGGTTGTCAAGTCGATCCATTTCACTGGGCGGGATATGTGATGGGCTGCCTGACACAATCCCGGTGATGTTGCGGAATCGCTTCCCAATTGACATACCATTTGAGTCAATGACGAATTCACGGATGTCTTTGTCGTGCCGCGAACCGCGCATTTTCAGCACCGTGATCCCGCGCCGCATCTCACCGTACATTTCTACATAGCGCAGCAGAATAATCGAATCGGTGATGGTAGAGATGTGCCCTTCTGTCACCGATTCGCCCCCCATCAGCGTGGGGGTTGTGGCGGTAAACAGCCCCGCCACCTCTACCTGCTTGATGTACGAGGTCAACCCGATGACAAACTCACGGAAGGTTTTGACCGTGGCAACCCGTTCAAGCGCCGAGAGACTGTCAACCGCGACGCGGTCCGGCTTAAACTCATGGATGATTCTGCGCATTTCGATCAGGTGGTCTTCCAGCCCTCTGACTTCCGGGTATGCACACTCCACCCTGAGCAAGTCAGACTGCTCCATTTCTTCGAAATCGACGCCCCACCCACTGGTGTTGCGAAAAAGCTGCTCGCGGCTTTCCTCAAAGGCAAACAACAGGCAGCGTTCGTTATTACGCGCACCACCGACCATGAACTCCGTCACCATCAGGGTCTTACCTGTCCCGGTTGCCCCGGATACCAGCACAATGGAATCACGGAAGAAGCCACCGCCGCACATCACGTCCAATTCCTCACTGCCTGACGTGATACGCAAATCGGAGGAGGATTGCTTCAGTTCGATGGAGGAAAGCGGCAGCGCAACGATGCCTTGTTCCGGCAGAATGGTGAACGGGTACTCCCCCTTCTGATGGCGGGTTCCCCGGTATTTAAGAATCTCCATGGTACGACGGCGCTTTTCGCCTTCCAGCACGTTACGCAGGATGATCACATTGTCGGCAACGAACTCCTCCACGCCATACCGCGCAATCTCGCCGTATTCCGACACACGCTCAGCGGTCAGCAGCGAAGTCACCCCCATCTTCCGTAACGCCCCGGCGACACGCAGCATCTCACGCCGAATAGTGATGACATCCTCGAACTGAGCGAACACGGCACCCAGTGAATCCATGGAAACCCGTTTAGCCCCGCTCTTTCGCACGGCATACTCGATGCGGGCCAGCAGCGCCCCGAGATCATACTCACCGACGATAAGCGCTTCCTGCTGTGGCTGCGGGGCTGCGTTTACAAAAACCCAACGGCCCTCCGCCTCCCACTGGCTGATATCCCAGTTGAAGCCCAGTACGTTACGGCGGATATCGTCGGGTTGTTCCTCAAAGGTTACAAACACGCCGCTCTGATCCGACTTCATAATTCCTTCTGCAAGGAACTGAGCCGCGAACACCGTTTTAGCGCTGCCAGCGGTGCCTGAGATCAGGGTAGTGCGGCCTTCCGGCAGGCCACCGTAAGAAATCTGGTCAAAGCCCGGGATACCGGTTTCGAGCTTTGTAATGGATTGTGGATTACCCATCAGTCACTACTGCCTTTTGTAAATGAACGCGCCCCAAAGTTGAGGTCCAGCCCGTGGAGGACATTGTCCTCATTGGCAAGATCACCGATCAGGCGTCGGACAGGAAGCGGGGCCTCACGGATAAGAGTCGGCGTCGCCAGGATATTGGCCTCCTCGGCTTTGTCAGGCCATTGCAGGATGTCAACGACCTGCAATTCATAATCCAGGTTCACCGCCCGGCTGAACAGCCGTTCCAGGTTATTGATCGCATTCTCGGAGCGTATTGTCCGGCCAGCGATATACAGTTTGAGCCTATATTTTGATTCAGCCACAATGTGCCTCTATCCCTGATCTTCGCTGGCCTTGCGGGCGTTACGCATCGCCAGCGTGCTGTACGCACGATAAAAAGCCACAAGGTATCCCATCAGTTCCAGCACGAGGTAGCGCGCTTCCTCAAGATATACCTGGACCTTCTTCTGATCATGGTCATGTGCCTTGGCGCGGATGGCTGCCCGGTGGATAGCAATCACATCACGCGGGCCGGCAGACAACCTGCCAAGCTGTTCAGCAAGAGTTAACAGGTGGCTGGGCAGTTGATGATCGACATGGTAAGCACGCTGATCCACCGCCATATCCAGGATGATCGCGTACGTCTCGACAAGGCCATCAAAGACTTCAGATGCTGTGCTGGAGAGTGCTTCAACTCCCAGCATTTGCGCGGTAAGCCGCGTCACCTGCTCGCCATGATATTCGTCCAGTGCGTGCAGCTCACGTTCCTGCTGATTCTGCTGCTCACGATCATACCTGCGGATGGTCAGTTCAGCGGACCTTAAGCGCAGAATAGCGTGGACATGGGCCAGTAGTTCCCGGTTGGAAACGGGCCGGTTGATGTAGCCATCGGCACCGGCATTCAGCCCACTGACCTTATCATCGGGTGACGTGCGCAGCCCTGACAGGAGAATGATGTAAATACCACTCGTGGCGGGGTTTCGCTTGAGCTGCTGGCTGATCTCGACCCCGCTCATGTCCGGCAGGACGACATCCAGCAGGATCAGATTGGGCTGGTTCGCCGCCACACTGTCGAGCGCCTGCCCAGCAGATAACGCACCATTCACCGTATACCCCGCCTGCTCAAGCAGGTGGATCGTGCCATTGAGCCGAACCGGGTCATCATCGACGACCAGGATCGTGGCCTGATCCATCGCTGGCTGCGCTGAAGGTGCATCACTCATGCTGATCTGGCTGGCCTTCATGTTGAATGGGAAGCACAATGGTAAATGTTGAGCCGATTCCGGGCTGGCTGGTCACTTCAATTGTACCATGGCTTTCATGCACAATTTTGCAAGTAATCGCCAACCCCAGCCCGCTGCCTTTTTCACCCTCCGTGCCACGGTGGCTGCGCTTGCCATAGAAATCAAACAGGGTGTCTATCTGATCCGGCGGGATTCCCTGCCCCTCGTCCTGCACAGCGATGCGCGCACTATCTCCGTCCTGTGACACCGACACTGTGATCTGTGTACCCGGCTCCGAGAACTTGATGGCATTGGTGAGCAGGTTGGTGAGCGCCTGGTTCAGGCGGTCGGGGTCAACGGATACCATGATGCCGGGAACATCCGCATCGACGACAAGGGTAATGGATTTACGGCGGGCGATGACCTCGTTCAGCGCGGCGTTTTCGCGCACAAGCATCACAACATTGACAGAACGCGGGGTCATGACCAGCCGCCCGGATTCGATCACGCTGAGGTCAAGGAAGGTATCAACAAGCTGAAGCATGTACTGGCTGGATTGCTGGATAATATCAAGGAACTCACGATGCTCCTGGTTCAGCGCATTATCAGCCTCAGACTGGATGAAATCGCTGTACATCATGATGACATCAAGCGGCGAACGCAGGTCATGCGCCGCCATCCCAAGGAACTGGTTTTTCAGGGTGTTCAACCGCTCAAGGTCGGCGTTTTTCCGCGCCAGTTCACGCTGCAGGTTGGCAAGCTCATTGTTGACCCGGCTCACCTCATCATAATGACGCCCCATCCCGGTCGCTGCCGGGAGTATCCGTTCACGCGTGAGCAGCCGCAGTTGGTTGGCCTGCTCGTTTGTGATGCGGACTATCTCCTCAAGCAGGGCTTTGACATCTGCGGCCTGACCATTCGCCATGATCAGGTAGGTGTCATCACGGTACAGCCCATCAAACTGTACGATACCGGTTGAGCCGTTTAACAATACCCTGAGTTCCCAGTCATACGCTGCGCCGCTGGCAGCCATCTCATTAAAGAAAGCCCGCCCTTTAGCCCAGCTTGAGGGATGCAGCAGCCCCATGAATGATTTCGTTATGGCGATATGGGTCAGCGCACCACCTTGATCATGCAGCACATTCGTGATCGCGCCGGTATCGTCACATTCCAGCGTAAACCTGCCTGGCCCTTGCGCATCGCTGCTCATGATGGCGGCTCCAATCCAACAAACCCGTTAGCCAGGGCGACCGCCTGCTGCGCATCTGCCGCGCTGCCATCTGCCCCCACGGATTTCCAAAGGCCCGGGTTGGCGTTAAAGGGGTAGCCACCGACCAGTATCCATAGGGGATGTGGAATATCCACCTTCCTGACCTGTTGAACCAGCGTGCGCAGCTTCGGCATATTGGCGTGTAATGACACGGAGACCGCCAGTACATCGGCACGTCGTACAAGTACCTCCGAGATGATGCTGTTAACAGGCGTGCTGGCACCCAGGTAGTAGGTATCCCAGCCTGCCATCTCAAACAAATCCGCCACCATGCGGATGCCGAGTTCATGCAGTTCACCACTGATGCTGGCCGCCACCATACTGTGCCCGTTGCGTTCGGTGGAGAAGATATACGGGTACAACTGTGACATGATGAGCTGCGTCGCCGCAGTGCAGTAATGCTCCTGTGCCACCGTAACCCGGTTGATCTGCCACAACCTGCCAATTTCGTACTGGGCCACCTGGAACACATGCAGGTAAATCTCCTTAACGGGGATGCCGCCTTCAACCGCGTCAAGGATCAGCCGGGAGGCTTTTTGCCGGTCTGTATCTAACAGTGCGGTGAGGTAAGCCGAGGCCAGGTCAGCCAGCGGTGCATCCTCCCTGACGTGCGTTGGCGGGAGTTCGCCCCGCTTGCCCAGTTGGCCCAGCGCCTTATCGATGTAAGTGGAGGCAAGGTCTGCGAAGGCAGGGTCGATGTGCCGGTGCAGGACTTCCCTGGTGGCATTCATCACGTCGGGCAGCACTGTTTGAGACACATGACCTTCATCCAGCACGATCTCAAACCAATGTGCATAATCGACAAAAATGGACGGGCTGGCGTTAATGAGCGCCTCTGTCAGATTATCCAGGTGAAAGTAAATTGCGAGGCGGTCAAACGGTTGTTCACCCGGAGAGTAAGGCCACTTCGTATTGAAATGGCGTGACAAATCTGTTGCGAGGTCTTCTCTTGCCTGCTGGAGCGCCTGCGCGGCATCCTGGGGAAACATCATTGAACCTGCATGATTAGTGGTCAACATCATGCAGGTGATTATATACCAGCTTTATGCCCGCCGCGATGATAAGGACACGGCAGCATGCACAATAAACCGTCCCGCAGCAATGAGTGCCGGGACGCCGACCCCCGCTTATAGGCTGCGTCAACCGTGCGGAGTTCACAGCCCGTCATGCTCGCGGCCTGCGGAATCGCCGGTGCGTGACACACCGTACACCCCCCACCCTTTTCCACTGGATGGGGGGTGTATGCAGCGGGAAGAAACCACACGCCCCACCGATATTCCGTGAAGGGTCAGGTCGTCTCCTGCGCCACGCCCATGTCACGCGTAGCAACGATATCCGCCCCCGTTCCCAGGATATTGGATACGATTACATCACCCATCTGCACCGGGGCGCTGATCGTCAGTTTGCCAAGTTCATCACATATCTGATGGACGATGCCTTTTGGCACGTCCCCATCTGACTTCACCGGCAGCCGTGCCCACATCCCGTCACGGATGCGCACGGTTGTTGTCACCACGCGGCGCGGGTCAACATGCTCCTGCCGGGCGTAGGTATCGCCTCGACGGCAGCTCCAGCCGCGCACCTCAACGATGGTTGACTGCTCATCCTCCTCGACTTCCAGCCGGCAGCCGAGCGGGCAGCCGATACATAGATAATGTGAGATATTCCCCTGTTCGTCACTTCTAATCATCGTGCATTGTCCTCTCGTCAATCACGGGGCAGGATATCAACCTGCAGCGTACCACCGTGGAAGTTTTCCAGGAAGCGTGGCTTGACCTTCAGTGTGATCATCTCGGCAGGGAAGACATAGCGCAGCTTCTTCTCATAGACATCCCCCAGCCGCAGCACACACTTATCAAGCGAACGCTTGACCCGCATGTAGACCGTATGCTCCCGGTCGGTTGAGATCGTGTTGGGCACGCAGTACGTGACATTCTGCCCTGCGGTCAGACGGATGTTATCAGCGGGCGGGGTATTGCCGTACAGGTAGTGACCGGCACTCTGCCCTGCCAGGTACGACTCCTGGCTGACAAAATCGACCAGGTCATGGATGTGGACCACGTTCCCGCAGGCAAACACCCCTTCAACCGATGTCTGCATCTGGCTGTTGACAAACGGGCCACTGGTCACCGGGTCGATCAGGGCGTTGATCTTGCGGGACAGCTCATTCTCCGGTATCAGGCCAATCGAAAGCAGCACCGTATCGCACTCGATATCCCATGCCTTCCCTGCGATGGGCCTGAAGTGCTCATCGACCGGGGCCACGGTCACCTTCTCTACCCGGTCACGCCCGTGAATGTGGGCAACCGTCGTCGAAAGATGTAACGGGATGTCGAAGTCATGCAGGCACTGGACGATATTGCGGTTCAACCCATTGGCATGGGGCATGATCTCAAACACGCCTTTCACGTCCAGCCCTTCGAGGGTGAGCCGCCGCGCCATGATCAGGCCGATATCACCCGAACCCAGGATCACGACGCGCCTGCCGGGTAGATAATCCATCATATTCACGAACTTCTGGGCCAGCCCTGCCGTCAGCACGCCTGCCGGGCGTGACCCCGGTATCCGGATGGCACCGCGTGTCCGTTCTCGCGCACCCATCGCCAGCACAACCGAGCGCGCTGCCACTGTGCGGAACCCCTCGTCACCGGACATCAGCCCGACGCGCTTATGCCCATTATCGCGGTCAATGTCAAAGATAAATGTATCATTGACGATATCAATGCCTTTATCCATTACCTGTCGAAGGTAGCGCTGGGCGTATTCCGGGCCGGTCAGTTCTTCCTTGAAATGATGCAGCCCGAACCCTGCATGGATGCACTGCCACAGGATGCCGCCTGCCTGCTTCTCGCGGTCCACCATCAGGATGCGTTCGGCCCCGGCCTCACGTGCGCCAACAGCCGCCGCCATCCCGGCAGGGCCACCACCCACAACAATCAGATCATAGTCCTTCTCAAGATGGCTGAGATCGCTGGTAATCATTCGTTACCTCCCTGGTCGCGTTCAAGCACAATCCATGAGTCCCCGCCGCGTTTGGTGATTGCGACCATTGGCATTTGCAACTCCCTCGACAGCAGTTCCATACAGCGTGCCGAACAGAACCCACCCTGGCAGCGCCCCATCCCGGCACGAGTCCGGAATTTGATGCCGTCAAGGGTGCGGGCACCCCGGTCAATCGCATCAAGTACTTCGCGCTCACTCACCAGTTCACAACGGCACACCACGCGGCCATAGCGCGGGTCCTCCTTGCCCAGCCGAATCAGCTCATCCATGCTCATGTTTGCGATCAGCACCCGGTCGGGCGAACTCGGCTCGAAACTCCCCCGGGGGATGAGGTCAAGCCCCTCATCACGCAGGATGTCCACCATCATCTCAGCGATTGCCGGGGCCGCCGTCAAACCCGGGGACTGAATGCCTGCCGCGTTGATGAAGCCTTTACGTGCCGTTGCCCCGATGATGAAATCCTCACCATCAGCCGCAGCACGCAGCCCGGCAAACTCCGCGATGCAGTCCCGCTCGCCGATGCCCGGCACCGTCCGCTTCACGCTGGCAAACACCTCGTCGGCCCCCGCTGTGGAGGTCGTGAGGTCTTCCTTATCTTCAACTACGTGGGCGGTTGGCCCAACCATGAGCGTGCCGTCAACGGTCGGGATCACCAGGATACCCTTGGAAACCGGGGTCGGGCATGGAAAGATGATGCGCTTCACAAGGCCCTTCAGGCGTTTATCCAGCAGGTACTCCTCGCCCTTGCGGGCCTGGATGCTGAAGGTTTGTACGCCCGCCATGGCTGCAATTCGATCAGCGTACACCCCGGCCACGTTTAAAACGAACCGCGTGTGAATACGACGCCCCGGCGTGGTGACCGTCCACGTCTCATCCTCGGCTGTTTCCAGCGCGGTAACCGGGCTTTCAACGCTGATCTCAAGGCCGTTGAGGATGGCATTTTCGATCAGCGCAAAGCACGCTTCATAGGGGTTGATGACCCCCGCAGTCGGTGCGTATAATGCGCCAATGACCTCCTCGGTCAGCGCGGGTTCTTCCTGCCGAATGCGCTCCGGCCCCCACAGTTCCAGCCCCGTCACGCCCTTGTCCTCGCCCTGCTTTTTAAGCTTGTGGAGCTTATCCATCTGGTCATCATCAAAAGCGATGGTCAACTCGCCAATGCGTGAAAAACCGAAATCAAGCTCCTTGTGCAGGGCATCCCATTTCTGGTTACCCGCCCACTCCAGCGACCCCTTCACCGTCGAGGGGGAACTGTGGTGCCCCGCGTGGATGATGCCGCTGTTGGATTTGCTCGTACCAAACCCAACTTCACATTCCTTTTCCACGAGGATAACCCGCAAATCATAGCGCATCAATTCACGGGCTATGGCGCATCCAATGATCCCGCCACCGATGATTGTTACATCGTAAGTGTCCATGTGTCCCTTCGTTTGTTAGCTCTTTCAAACATGCAGAAAAGGGGGAACCCCGGCCATGCAGACGCACTGCGTCCAGCCTCCTGCCCCCTGCCTCTACCCTTATCGTAAATCCCAATGGCGTGATGGTCAATCTAAATGTGATATTTTTCACAAAAAGAGGGGAGGGTTGGTTGAAACGGCACCACACTGGTTCCAGCCAGGCCCAGACCTCCGCCGGACAGAGGTCATACAGGGCACTTGATTCAGTCAGAAATCGTGCGTGTCTTTACCCGGAATCTATTAAACATGACATATGTCATCAATAATACATGAGGAAAACCTGCTTTAATATTATAAGGTTTACCTTATAATTGCTTTGTAGGTTAGCCAATTTACATTCATACAATCTACACAGAAAGAATACCCATGCCTATAGCAACACTCGACACTCTCACTGAAGGGCAAATCGCCACCGTCAAGCGCCTCTCGGGTAAAGGTCCGGTTCGCCGCCGCCTGATGGATATGGGGCTAACGCCCAATACCAGCGTTGAAATGGTGAAAGCATCACCATTTGGTGACCCGGTTGAATACAAGGTGCGCGGGTACAGCCTCTCACTGCGTAAATCCGAGGCCAGCATGATTGAGGTTGAGGTATAACATGGCAACGACAACAATGGATCGCACTGCCGCTTTTGCTCACGACTCCTCAGACAGCACAGGGGTAACGATGCCACTCACTCTCGTTTCCGCCAACCAGGCTGTGCGCATACTCGACATCAGAGGCGGCAGGAAACTCGTGCAGCGCCTGTATGACCTTGGCCTGAACCCCGGTGCGTCCGTCCGGGTCATCAAAAATGATGCCACCGGCCCCCTGATCGTCTCCGTCAAGAATGATGGACGACTGGCGCTGGGCCGTGGAATGGCTCATCACATCCTCGTTAAAGTTGATTAACCACCGTACACCAAAGGAAATCCCATGACTGCAACTGTTGCACTTGCTGGCAATCCCAATGTCGGTAAGAGTACGATTTTTAACGCCCTGACGGGGTCGCGCCAGCATGTCGGGAACTGGCCCGGCAAAACGGTAGAGAAGAAGGAAGGGCGCGTCCGGGTTAATGGCAACGAAGTCCTCGTCGTTGACCTGCCGGGCACCTACAGCCTCACGGCCTACTCCATCGAGGAAATCATCGCCCGTGATTTCATCGTCAATGAACATCCCGACGCCGTGGTGGTGGTCGTTGATGCGGCCAACCTCGAACGCAACCTGTACCTTGTCGCCCAGATCATTGAGCTGGAAGTCCCGGTCATCGTCGCGCTCAATATGATGGATATTGCCACCAACCGTGGCCTGACCATCAATGCCGGGCAGCTTTCCCAACGGCTGGGCGGCGTGCGAGTCATTGAGACAGTTGGCAACCGGCTGACAGGTATCAATGAGATCAGGACACTGCTGGGAGAGCTGGCAACCACCCCACTGAAGATCGGTTCCTACCCTGAATACAAAGGGGCCATAAGGAAAGAGCTTGACGCACTGGCTGCCATTATCAACGAAGATGAGACCCTTGCCCCGGTGTATCATCCTCAATGGCTTGCGATCAAGCTCCTTGAAGATGATAGTTCTATTCTTGAATCTTTACAAGCCGCAGGCAAAACTGACCTACTGGCAAAGGCTGAAGCCGCCCGTGAGCGCGTTGAAGCCGAGACCGGCGAGGACGCCGAAATCCTGATCGCGGATCAACGGTATACCTACGTGGCCTCCGTGCTGGAAAACGTGATCGTGCGCCCCAAGGATACGGTGCTGACGGGTTCCGACAAGATCGACGAGATCGTGACACATCGCTTCTGGGGCTTGCCTATCTTCCTGCTGATGATGTGGCTGGTCTTCCAGTTTACGGCCAACGTCAGCGCACCGTTCCTCGACTGGGTCGATGGGTTTGTCAATGAAACGATCTACGGCTGGGCTGGTGACCTGATGCTGCTGCTGGGGTTGGGCGGAACGTGGATTGACGGCCTGCTCACCGACGGCATCATCGCCGGGGTCGGTGGTGTGCTGGTGTTTGTGCCGGTGCTGATGTTCCTGTACTTTGCACTTGCCCTCCTTGAGGACTCCGGCTATATGGCCCGCGCGGCCTTTGTGATGGACCGCGTCATGCGCTGGATGGGCCTGCACGGCAAGAGCTTCCTGCCGATGATCGTCGGGTTTGGCTGCACCGTCCCCGCCGTTTATGCCACCCGCACCCTTGAGAACGAGAAGGACCGCAAGCTGACCGGCTTCCTTGCCACCTTTATGAGCTGCGGCGCACGCCTGCCCGTCTACGTGGTGTTTGGTGCGGCGTTCTTCGGCGCGGCATCCGGCAACCTGATCTTTGCCATGTATCTGTTGGGTATCGCGGTGGCCCTGGCAACCGGTTTCGCGCTCAAGAAGACCGTGTACAAGGGCAAGCCGCCCGCGCCTTTCGTGATGGAACTGCCCCCCTACCGTATGCCGCGTCCAAAAGACGTCTGGCGCCAGATGTGGGAACGCACGCAGGGCTTCCTCGTCAAGGCCGGGACGATCATCCTCGCGGTGTCGGTGGTGCTGTGGCTGCTGATGGCGATCCCGGCGGGTGCCAGCAAGGGGTCCTTCAACGATGTGGCCGCGCAGGACAGCATCTTCGGGACGGTCAGCGGTGCGATTGCGCCGATTTTCGCCCCGGCAGGCTTCAACAGTTGGCAGGCTTCCGGCTCACTGATCACGGGATTCCTTGCGAAAGAAGTCGTCGTGGGCACGATGAACCAGATTTATGTCGATGAGGCGGGCGACGCCGCTGCTGCCGCGCCTGGAGCCGAGGAACCCGCCGAGGACACGACGTTTGGCCAGGAACTTGGCGCTTCTATCATCGGCTTTGGTGAGGCAAGCGTACTGACGGTGCAGGAAGTACTGAACATCGTGCCGCGCACCATCAACGCGGTGCCGGGTGTGGATATCGGCGAGATCAACTTCTTCCCCGGTGAAGAAGAAGCTGAGAATACGACCGCGCTTGAAGCCGCGCTGATCGGTGCGTTCACCACGTCTGCCGGTTCACGCGAGGCGGGGGCGATTGCCGCCGTGGCCTTCAACGTCTTCGTGCTGCTGTACGTGCCCTGTATGGTCGCTGTCGCCGCCATGCGCCAGGAGTTCGGCACACGCTGGATGTGGGCACAAATCGGCTATACATTCGGGCTGGCGTGGGTCGCCTCGGTGCTCGTATTCCAGGTCGGTAAACTGTTGTTCCTGTAGAGGGGGAAACCATGACAACAACCACGCAAACCAGCAAGCTGAAGCGCGTGCTGCTGGCCTTTGAACAGGCCGACGGCCCGGTGACACTGGGGGCCATCGCCCGTGATCTGGATGTCTCAATGCCGCAGCTTGAGAGCATGATCCAGTATTGGGTACGCAAGGGGGCCATCCGTGAGAGTGCCGGGGGGAAAGATTGCGGCACCTGCGGAGTCAAGGGGGAATGCCCCTTTGTAATGCAGATGCCGCGCTCGTATGAACTCAGCACCAGCGCGGAGATCATCCCGCTGACTGCCGTGGGTTCAACATGCGGCAGCGGTAGCTGTCACTAGCGTTAATACGGTTCGGTTAAAAGTCTATTTGCCCCCACCCCCTCCCCCACAGGTCAGGGGGTGGGGGCAATGAGCCGAGGGGGGAGGTAAAACGTGCCAGGCTGGTGTTTTTTCAGGGGCTTGTTGATCCGGCCTGTTCCCTGTTCTCGCTGAGTGTCTCACCCTCAAGCCCGGTTACGGCAGCCTGCACCGCTGCAAGTCAATACCCAGGCGTGTTGGGGAAGTCTCGTTCTTCGCTCTTTGTACAGCCTGCCGAGTACGTTATCTTACGTAATGACGACCTGCGTGAGCAGATCAACGGTTGCCTGTTTCGTGGCAATCGATGTACCCGCAAGGCTGGCCGTAGCGGCTCCACAGGCCACCCCCCAGCGGACGGCCTCACGCATACCGCTGTCTTGATGCAGGGCATAGACCAGCCCGCCCACCATCGAGTCGCCTGCGCCAATGGGATTCCTCTCTTCGATCTGCGGTGACCGCGCTGTGAACGCATCGTCTGCACCGGAGCAGGCCGCGCCATCCGCCCCCATCGAGAGGATGATGTGCTGTGGGCCAAGTGCCCGCACCGCCGCAGCCAGTTCCAGCGGTGGCAGATCGTCACGATCCACCAGGCCACGTGCTTCGGTGATGTTGGGTTTGCACAGGTACGGCCCGGCGTCACACCCCAGCCGCAGCGCCTCGCCGCTGGTATCCAGCACGGCCTTACCGCCCCGCCCCTGCACGATGGTGATCATGTCAGCGTAGATACGGGTTGGGCAGCCGGGCGGCAGATTGCCTGCCAGTACCCACCAATCGCCGGGTTTTGCTGCCGCATCGATCCGGTTGATTAACTGTGTGACATCTGCGCTCGTGATGGTTGGCCCCGGCTCATTGACTTTGATGTAACGCGAATCAGCCTGCGACCGCAGGCTGACATTGGTACGGGTTTCGCCATCAACATTCACGAAGTCGGTCAATATACCCAGCGCCCTGATTCCCTTTTCCATGGCGATACCCACATCACCGCCGAGGAAGCCCATAGCCGTGCTTGCCTCCCCGAAGTTGGCAAGCAGACGTGAGACGTTGAAGCCTTTACCGCCAAAATCGGCCTGCACACCACTGGTACGCAGCACTGTATCGAACCTGATCTCAGGGACGACCATCTCACGGTCAAGGGCCGGGTTCAGCGTAACAGTGTAGATCATGAACCGCTTCTGTCCTCCGGGGTCCCAAGGACGAGAGTCAGCCGCGTGCAGGCAGTACGTCCTCCTGCTTCACCCTGCCGCAGCCCTGCTGATGCGGTTTAACTCAGCCCGGCACGATGGCTGTGTGTTGCGGCTGGCAGCCCCCCACTAGAAGCGCTTTGCCAGCCGAATACCCAGCCCACCGGCCAGCCCCGCAACGAAGCCGCCCACCAGGCCCTGCACCGTGAAACCCGTGCCTGACATAAACGGCAGCGGCACGAACTGGATCACCAGCATGATGATCAGCGCAGCCAGCGTCCCCGCCAGCGCCCCGCCGATCAGCGCCATCACCCAGCTTCCTTCGACCCGCAGGCCGAAGTGAACGCCAGCGAAGATCGCTGCGTAACCTACCATTGACAGCCCTTCAAGGCCGAATGACGGCGGCACAAATGCGCCCAGCAGCCCAATCACCAGCATCAAAACGAGACCAATAATGCCCCACACCAACCCCGTTTTCCCCACAAGGCCAAGGTCTAACAACATATCGCACTCCTCCTGCATCGCTGTAAATAAAACCTGCGGTATGAAGGCGTTCACGCGTGGCTGGTTAACCACATCGCAGCCCCCGCCCACATTATACTGGCGTGGATAGGGGCTGAGTCAAATGAGTTGATTGGAAGGTCAACCACGACAGGGGTAACCGGGGAGCCATCGCCGGGGCGGAATCTCTGCCAGCACTCGCGGCTGATTACCCGCTCAATTCGCGCAGGCCGCCCTTTGGCTCCTTACCCCACAGGTGGAAGACCGCCTCAATCGAGATGTCATCGGAGATCAGGATATCCACCACCCCGGAACGCAGCACGCCAAGAATGGCCTCGGCCTTCATCGGTCCTGCCGCAATCGCGATGACCAGTGGAACGCGGCGCAATGTATCGATGTCAATGCCCAACACCTGCCGGGCCAGCGGTACACTATCGACCACCTGCCCCTCCATATCAAAAAACATGCCGCAGGTCTCCGCGACTACCCCAGCCTCCGCCATATCCTCCGCTGCCTCGACTGTGACATATCCCGCGCGGACAAGGCTGCAGTATTCCGGGTCCATGGATGAGATGCCGACCAGCGCAATATCCAGCTCCATCATCATGTCAAAGGCGGGCCGGATGTGAGAGTCCTGTTTCAGCGCGTTGCGCATTTGTTCCGAATCAACCAACAGCGGCGTCGGCAGTGTTTGATACGAGCAGCCCAGGTGATGCGAGAACGTCCGCACGATCTCGTATCCATCATACTGGGCCTGGTGTGGGCTGATTGAGCCGAGAATCTGGACCGCGTGTACATCGGGCAGCTTCCGGCTTCTCATGGCTGTTGCAACATGATAAACAGAGGACCCCCACGTCAGGCCGAGAATGCTGTCCGTCCCCATGTATTGATCCAGCACATTCGCGCCGATGATACCTAACTGCGGCAGCGCCTGCTCTATGGATTGAAAGCCCCGCATCAGGATGCGGCTGTCTGACAGGCCAAAGCTGGCCTTGAGCAGCGTCTCCATATCGGCGTTACGCTCGAAGGGCCGGTTGATGTGGATTTCCACGATATCCAGTTCAAGCGCTTCATTCAGGTAACGAGAGACCGCAGACCGTGAGAAGCCGAGTGTATCGGCAATCGCCTTCTGTGACATCTGCTGCTCATAATACATCTCCGCAACTCGCGAGAGCAGCACCATCCGATCTGTGGGTTTGGTATCCGTTTTATGTGCCATAAACCTGTATCCGCGGGGGTGATAGGTAAGCTGGCTAACATTATAGCGCATCAGGCGTACAAACAAGGGCAAGCCGCTAATGATGCCGCGCCAGGTCATGCTGATGACCGGGTGGAACGGGCACACAGCCCAGGTATGGGATTCTACGGGGGCGTCGCGATATCGTGCTAGCGTTTCCGGTTTTGCGCCGTGACGTGATTCACATCGATCCGAACGATATTCTGCTTGCTGGCTTCATTGAGGAAACGGGAGATGGCAGAACGGGAAAACCCCAGCGCGTTGGCAATATCCTGCTGAGACATCTGCTGCGTGTAATACATCTCCGCAACCCGGCACAACATACTGGTGCGGTCGGCATGAGGGCTGCCGCGCAGGTCATTCGCCGGGTGTTTGATCCGGATATTGACGATGTTCATTTCGCGGGCTTTGGTCAGGAAACGCGAGATCGCCGACCGTGAAAAACACAGACTGTCCGCAATATCCTGCTGAGACATCTGCCGCTTGTAATACATCTCGGCGATATGAACCAGCATGGTTACTCGATCGGTATACTGAACGGCGTAGTTGTTCATGGCTCTATTCCACCTGTCGGCCTACTGATCACGACTCCCTAAACCCTATTGTACTGAAATTATGTGAAAAGTATAGATAAATCCCACACCTCTCACAAATGCCCATACTGGCAGCCTGTACATCCCTTCATTTATAATCGCAACCGTCCGGATGAGTACTTTTCCTACTTTCAGAACCCTTTCATCAACCTTACAATGATCATATCTATACGGGTCATGCAGGAGGACATACCGTGATCGAACCAACAAAGTTCGCTGCCGCTGAACGTGAAGTGCAGGAGACTATCGGCGATCAGAACAAAATCGTCAACGGTGAGCCTTTCATTGTGACCATGGCGGATGCATTCCCCGATGGATTTGTTGTGCTGAACGAACACCGGCAGATCATCTTTGCCAACAACGTGATGCTTGAGATGCTGGGGGTCGATACCCCGCAGGACGCGCTGGGCAAGCGCCTGGGTGAAGCCCTGAACTGTGTCAATGCCCTTACTGAACCCGGCGGCTGTGGCACCGCCGACGAATGCCGTTACTGCGGCGCGATGCAGACCATCCTCGCCGGTCAGGCAGGCCATGCGCCACAACCAAACGAATGCCGCATCATGCGTGAGGATGACTCCGCGCTCGACCTGCGCGTGATGGCAACCCGAACCCGGGTGCAGGATGAAAACCTGCTGCTGTTTTCCGTGCAGGATATTGAGGATGAAAAACGCCGCCGCGCCATGGAACGCATCTTCTTCCATGATGTGTTAAACACCGCTAATGCCCTGCTCATGCTGAGTGACATTGTATCCGGTGGCAGCCCGGAGATGATCCAGCAGTTCAGCGGCGATCTCACCTCCATCACCCATCAACTGGTTGATGAGATCAAAGCGCAGCAGATGCTGGCCGCCGCAGAAAACAACGAATTGAGTGTCTCGTTCCAACCGATCACCGTCAGCACAGCGCTTGACCGCATCAAAAGCCAGTACCAGCACCATGAAATCAGCCGCGATAAGACCCTGGTTACCCACATGAATGGGCTGGATGCAAAGGTCTTCGTCACGGACCTCACGCTGGTATCACGCGTGCTGGGCAACCTCGTCAAGAACGCGCTCGAAGCCTCGGAAGCCGGCGATACGGTGACGATCTCGGTGGAGGAAACAGAGTACGACGTGCTGTTCCACGTTCACAACCCCGCCGTCATGCCGAAACATGTCCGCGCACAGTTGTTCCAGCGATCCTTCTCAACAAAGGGCAAAGATCGTGGGCTGGGCACCTACAGCGTCAAACTGCTCATGGAGCGCTATCTTGATGGCTGTGTGAGCTTTACATCAGAACCCGGTGCGGGGACCTGCTTTACCGTCCGGTTGCCGCGCGCCCGCGTCTGGTAAGACGGCTTATTGTTAACGACGCCCCAACTGCATCACGCGCAGCGCCCATGTCATCAACTGGCGGGGAAACCGTGTGCCGGGCATGGTGCGCAGCG
>CAYMGV010000019.1:0-34916 GCA_964390105.1 uncultured Anaerolineae bacterium
CGACGTTCGGTCGCATGATCGTGCTGTGGCTGCCTGAGTTTTTTCAGAGGACTCTAAAGATAATTTAAAAAGATTCAATAAACGTGTGCTTCTGGCCGGGCAAAATGATAGAATGAATTGCATCGTTTTTAAGAAACCTGCGTATAAGAGTTTGAACAGGCTCGCGCGATATCAAATGTGACGGAGTGAATTGAGATGGGTTTACTGGCTGGCTTGCGTAGAAAAGAAGCGCCTACCACGAACGGATATGATGATTCAAAGCTGATTGATCTGCGAAACGTGGTGAAGGTTTATAAGACTGACGCGGGAGACTTCCCGGCGCTGCGTGGCGTTGATCTGAAGGTGGACCGTGGCGAGTTCGTCGCCGTGATCGGGAAATCCGGTAGTGGTAAATCGACCCTGATCAATATGATCACCGGCATCGACCGCCCAACCAGCGGCGAAGTGATCGTGAATGGAACGGCGGTTCATGGCTTGCAGGAAGGCCCGATGGCGCAGTGGCGCGGGCGCAGCATCGGCGTGGTATTCCAGTTCTTCCAACTGCTGCCCACGCTGACCGTGATCGAAAACGTCATGCTGCCGATGGACTTCTGTAACATGTACAAGCCCGCTGAGCGCTATGATCGCGCCATGGAGAAGCTTGAATTGGTGGATATCGGCGAGCAGGCTCACAAGCTGCCGACGACCATTTCCGGTGGTCAGCAGCAGCGTGCAGCTATTGCGCGTGCATTGGCGAATGACCCCCCCATCGTGGTGGCAGATGAGCCGACAGGCAACCTTGACTCGCGGACTGCGGGGCAGGTGTTTGACCTGTTCGAGCGGCTGGTTTTTGACGAGGGCAAGACCATCCTGATGGTGACGCATGACGACGATCAGGCGCAGCGCGTCAGCCGTACGGTCGTCATCGCAGATGGTGAGATCGTCAATGAGTACCTCGCCCGGGCTATCCCCAACCTCTCGCAGGAACAACTGCTGAAGGTGTCACAGAAGCTGACCTCGCAGGTCTTTGGGCCGGGTGAGCCGATCATCACCCAGGATAGCGAGGCTGATAAGTTCTACATCATCAGCCGTGGGCAGGTGAACGTGTACCTGCGTCAGCCTGAGGGGCGTGAGGTGTTTGTTGAAGCGCTGGGGCCGGGCAACTACTTCGGTGAGATGGCCCTGCTGCGCGGTGGGCAGCGCACCGCTACCGTCCGCGCCGACCGCAGCAGTGAGGTCGAGGTGGTGGTGATGGAGAAATCCGAATTTGAGCAGATGCTGGCGCAGTCTGATATGACGCGTGCCCAGGTGGAACAAACCTTCAACGAGCGCAGCGAGCATCAGATGAAAACACTTGACGAGAATCGTTAGGTGACGCTTGATACCTGCTGTCAAACTGGCCGTTGATTTGTGAAAGTAACCCATTGTGATCAATAAACTGCTTTCCCTGTTAAATCCTCGCTGGCGTAAAGTGGTCCGCGATATCATGGAAAACAAGGCGAGGACGGCACTGGTCGTCCTCGCTATTGCCGTTGGTGTATTTGCCTTTGGTGGCATGTTCATTACACGGGCGGTCTTCCTGGCGGAGCTGAACACCGAGTTCGAGAAGTCCAATCCGAGCACCATGATCATCATCAGTTCCGATTTCAGCGAGGGGCTGGCGCGCTCCGTTCGGACGTTCCCGGAGGTGGAATCCACCCAACCGGTTGCCACGCTGTCGATCAAGGTGCAGACTAACAACCCCAACCCGACTGTACCGGAATGGGTCAATATCGACCTGAATGCGCTGCCAAACTATGATACGATGATCATCAACCAGATCACGCCGGAGCTGGGAACCTTCCCGCCACAGCGTCGCGAGATCGTAGTGGAGCGCACATCGTTCCCGATCCTCGGCGTGGAAATCGGTGATGAGGTGACGGTCGAACTGCCCGATGGCACCCAGCGCGAGTTGGTTGTGGCGGGCACCGTGCATGATTTCCAGGCGACCCCGGCTCACTTGTTCCCACAGTTAACGGCGTATACCACGCTGGATACCCTGGTGATGCTTGGGCATGGCGGCCAGTTCAACCAGCTTAACGTGCGGACGACCCCGGAATATGACACCGAGGAAGAACTGCGTGAAGTTGCCGACAGCATGACAGAGGAGCTGGAACGAGCCGGATATTTTGTTGGGTTTATCCAGACCAACCTACCCGGTGAACACTGGTCCAATGACATCGTCGGCGGCTTTGTGACGGCGCTCGGCTTGGTTGGTGCGCTGGCGCTGGCGCTGAGCGGCTTCCTTGTGATTAACACGCTGACCGCCATTCTGTCCCAGCAGAAACGCCAGATCGGCATGATGAAGGCCATCGGGGCGCAGCTGCCAGATGTCATGGGTATTTACCTGGTGATGGCTGCGGTGTTCGGGGTGCTGGCGCTGGTGATAGCACTCCCTATTGGTATTGCGCTGGCCTACGGGCTGACCCGTGTGCTGGCGTGGGTGGTCAATGTCGATATTAATCAATTCAACCCGCCGTTGTGGATCATCGGTTTGCAGGTTGTGGTTGCGGTGCTTACACCGCTGGTCGCCGCCATGATTCCGATCATCGGTGGGACGCGCGTCACGGTGCGTGAGGCCGTCAGTGACTACGGCATCAGTGGGGTCGCCCGGCAGGGTCTCATTGACCGGGCACTGGCGGGGATACGTGGCCTGCCGCGCCCCACGATGCTCTCGCTGCGCAATACCTTCCGGCGCAAGGGCCGCCTGTTCCTGACGGTGGCGACACTGGTGATAGCTGGTGCGATCTTCATGTCGGTGCTGAATGTACGTAACTCGCTGCTGATCGAGTTGAAATCGATCACCACGCTGTTCAATTACGATATCCAGATGATGCTGGGGGATGCCTACCCCATGGCGAGCGTTCGCCGTGAGGCTGCCCGCGTTGATGGCATCACCAAGGTGGAAGGTTGGGGGTTGGCAGTTGCCAGCCGTAACCGTGGTGACGATCTCGAAAGTGAAACGTTCATCACGTTTGCCCCACCTGCCGATACCACCTTTGTACAGCCCACTATGATTGAAGGGCGCTGGCTTCAGCCTGGGGATACCAATGCCATTGTCATCTCATCGGAACTGGCGCTCGATGATCCCGCCTTCCAGGTCGGGGAGGAGGTCAGTATCGATTTTGGGACGACCAAGCGCGATATGCTGGTGATCGGCATTATGAACCTGCCGGGTGTGCCGTTTGCCTATGCCGATTTTGATTACATCACGCGCCTTCAGCAGTCGCCGGGCCGCGCCATGGCCGTCGCTGTGGGCACAGATCAACGGGATGAAGCCTTTGTCAACGAGGTAGGGCGTAACCTTGAGGAGCGCTTCAAGCGGGCCGGGATCGTCATTCAGCAGACGCAAAGTATCGGCAGCCTGATCGGCTCGATTGTACAGCAGGTGAACATCTTCGTGATCATCATGTTGTTCATGGCGGTTCTGCTCGCCATTGTTGGCGGGCTGGGGCTGGCATCGACGATGAGCCTGAATGTCCTGGAAAGAACGCGCGAGATCGGCGTGATGCGGGCTATTGGTGCTGCGGATGGTTCGGTGCGCAGTATCTTCTTAACGGAAGGTGAGTTGATCGGCCTGATGAGCTGGTTCTTCGCCGTGCTGCTCAGCGTCCCGGTGTCATGGGGCTTTGATGTGTTCATCGGCAATGCCTTCTTTGACCGCCCGCTGACCTTCTCCATCGAGCCATGGAGTGTGATATCATGGCTGGTGATCGCGTTGGGTATCGCGGCGGTATCGAGCCTGGTGCCATCCAACCGCGCGGCCCAGGTCAGCGTCCGCGAATCACTTTCATACGAATAAACAACTACGGGCCGGCCTGCTGCAAAGAAGGTCGGCCCTCTCTTTTTGCGATTTATGCCCCGGTAGTTGCAGGATGGAAGGCTTGATTGAAAGAACGCCCCCGGCACTCGTGTCGGGTTTTTTGATTCCAGCTTCAGAATATGGTGCTATCCGCCGTCATCCTCCGGTACCGGCGTGCTGGTCGGGATCGGTGAGATGGGGATCTGCCCGGCGCGGGTACAGCTTGAGTAGTTATTGCCCAGGATGACCACATAATCAAAACTGCGGTTGGGGTCGGGCTGTATGATGATGTTGTCATTGTTGACGCGCAGCAGGCGCTGCATGGCGAGCAGCTCGCTGGTCTTCTCACGCCCGGTGAAGTCATAGATCACCGTTTCCTCGTAGCCGTCGGAGTCGGCGGCCCCGGTTGCGGTGGCGTCGATGGTGTTCCAGATCAGGCGGTCAGCAGCTACCTCATCGATCCGCGCGATGGTGGTGCCGTTACGCACTTCGACCGTAACGGTATTGCTGCGGATCACGTTTTCAGCCGGGGGCTGCATGGCACGTGCCACGCGCTGCAGGAAGACGTCGGAAAGGCCCGGGCTGACGATGTAGCCCTCCTGACCATCGATTTCCTGGAACATCAGCAGATCACTGATGAAGTAGCTGGTGATCTCGAAGTTATCGATATTGGCGGCGACCGGCGCAAGCTGGAGCATATTCCCCAGCCCCATGTCCGTTTCCACAAGGTCGTTGTATTCACGCCACAGGTCCGGGATCACGGAGAGATTGGTCAGCCCAGCCTGCTGCCCTTCAACCACCAGCGCGCGCAGTACCTGCTGCTGCCGGATCGAACGGTCGAAGTCACTGGAGCCGGTACGGAAGCGCGAATACCACAAGGCCATGTAGCCATCCAGTTCATGTACACCAACCGGGAGCGTATACACCTGCCAGTTGTTCTCGTCGCCGGTGTACTCGACCCAGCCCTCGTAGGTATCAAAATCCTGTTGGCGCAGGCGCGGCTCACGTAGTACATAACCGCTCAAAGCGCAGTCCACCGGCACCTCAACCCCACCGACGATGTTTACCACATCCTGGAACCCGCCCAGATCGATCAGGGCGTAATGATCGATGCGAATGCCGAAGTTGTACAGCAGCGTCTCCTGCATGATGCCAAACCCGCCGCCTGGGTGCCCGACAGACAGCCCATGCCCATAAGCCGTGTTGAGCTTGGTCATCTTCCAGCCCGGCACGTAAACGACCAGGTCACGCGGGAGTGAGAGCATGTTGACTGTGTTTTCTTCAGGGTTGATCGAGACCACGATCATCACGTCGGTGCGGAAACCGGTGATATTCTGGCGCTCATCGCTGCCCAGCAGCAGGATATTGGTCACACCACGCGGGGTGACGTTATCCACCGGCTCCGGGATCGGGATTTCCGATGCGGGTGGGGCTTCGGTACCCTCACCAACTACGACTTCCGTCGGCACAGCAAAACCATCCACGCTGCGCGGCGGCACCGGGGTTGGGCTGGGTGTATAAGTCGGGATTGGCGTACCGGTCGGGGGCAGCGTCCCCGTGACGGTGGCTGTCGGTGTGAGCGTGGCCGTGGGCGTATTGGTCGGGGTAGCGGTGTCCGTCGCGGTTGGTGATGGTGTCGCTGTGAACAACGCCTCGGTCGCAGCAAGAGCGACCTCGATGGCGCGCTCCTGCTGCCCACGCAGGGCCGCGCCAGAGCCAAACAACAGCACACCGAGGCCCAGTGCCACGATCAACACAGGCAGGCGCTGCCGCCGGGTTGTTATGTTTTGCAAATGGTTACTCATAGAAACTCCAGGTACAAATCTTACAGACGGGCATTATACCACTCGCGCTCCGGGTAGCGCACAGCCGCATGAATCTTGTCCGGAATCGGCAGCGGCGGTATGATCGTCCGAACATCCGAAGGAAAACTCATGACGTCCGTACGATTTGCACACATCACCGATATACATCTCTCAGAGCAGGATACATGGGGCACGCTTGGCGGGCGGGCGGGCGATATTTTCCGCGAGAATGTCCGCTATTTTAACGAGCTTGAGTCATTGGACTTTGTGTTGATTACCGGGGATATCCTCAACAATGCCACTGCCACTGAAGTCAAAGCCGCCCGCGATATCCTGCAAACACTCAAGAAGCCGTGGCATTTTGTGCCCGGTAATCATGACGGCTTTATCGATCCCAATCTTCCTGATGCCTACGCCCCACACGAGGGCCTGCCGCTTTTTGACCCGCGCCTTGCCAACCCGGAACCACATGTGCAGTATGCCTGCTGGAACCGAGTCATCAAACCCGGCGTGCGCCTGATCGGGCTGGATTCACGGGTTGCCGATGGCTGGGCAGGGGCGATCTCTGCTGTGCAGATTGCGTGGTTGGATGCCGAGCTGAGCGCCTGCCCCGATGACCTCGTGATCATGGCGGTGCATCATCCGCTGCATGTGCTGGGGCCGCACAACAGCATTCCGCCGTTTGAGAAGTTTATTGTTGCTAACGGAGATGAAGTGGAGGCCGTGCTGGATCGTCATCCACAGGTTCGGCTCGTGCTGGCCGGGCATCATCACATCCAGAAGCTGGATCGCCGCGCGAATCGCCTGCATATCAACACCGCGGCCCTGACCGGCTACCCCTGCCTGTACCGCCTGATCGAGATGGGTTCAGTTGATGAAGGCTGGCAGGTTCGTGTGGATACCTTTGCCGCCGCTGAGCCGGATGTGGTGGAGGAAGCACGGCAGGTCGCACTGCGGTCGAACCTGATGCAGCAGCACATGCCGGGCGGGTCTGAAAGCTGGGTCGAACTGTGTGAAGGCACGTCGATTGACCAGGGCTTTGAGGGCCTCCTACCCTGACCCGGATCCCACCCATAACATAACAACGAATAACGCTTCCTTGACTTAGAACGCGCGTTCGTGCTATACTGCCTGTAATCGAACCTGTGAGCGAAACCTTTGTGCTGATTGGTGTAGGGTGATATTACCCCATGCCATGCACAAGCTATCATTAAGGAGGCCGGTCTATGGCTGGTCAGCAAAAACTATCGACACGACAGAATGCCATTCTTGATTACATTGACAGTTTCATCCGTGAAAACGGCTATCCGCCCACCATTCGCCAGATCGGGAAGGCGTGCAATATCTCCTCGACTTCGGTGGTGAACTACAACCTGAACAAGCTGGAGCGCGAGGGCCTGCTTACGCGGGATCGTGAGATTTCACGGGGGCTGCGCCTGACCGGGGCTGCTGCCATCCCGCAGACGGTCAGCGTGCCATTGGTCGGGCGTATTGTTGCCAGCGAACCCGCCCCGGTACCGGCCAGTGACTTTGCGTACTTCGGGCATGAAGAGACGATCCAGCTTACCACTGATATTGTTGAGCCGGAAGATGACCTCTTTGCACTGCAGGTGCAGGGGGACTCGATGATCGAGGATATGATCAACGATGGTGACATCGTGATCCTGCGCCCGCACCATGACGTGCATGATGGCGATATGGTGGCAGTCTGGCTCAGTGACCGTGAGGAAACGACTCTCAAGCGCATTTATCGCGAGGGGAGTACGATCCGCCTGCAGCCCGCCAACCCGCTGATGGCCCCCATTATCATCAATAACCCGGGGCAGGTTGAGGTACAGGGGAAGGTTGTGGCGGTGATCCGCCAGACGGCCTGATCTCCCAAACCAGTTGAGAACCCACCGCGCAGCGAGTATGATCGCTGCGCGGTTTGTTTTTTAAGAGGCCAGGGGTTAGCGACCAGCGGCCAGTGAGTTGGGGTAATGCTGTTACGAATTATTATTGGGATATTAGTCTTCCTCGTGGTGCTGGGCATCATGGCCTGGGTTGTCGGGACGGGTCGGCTGGGTCTGCCGAAAAACCACCCGGCTCGTTACCTGCGTAAAGGGCGGCGGCGTCCGTTTGTTGTAGTAGCTGCCGGGGACAGCATCACGCATGCCACGGGCAGCGGTAACTGGGTCGAGATGCTGCGTCAGCGCTATGATCCAGGGGTCGATTTTGTCAATGCCGGGGTCAACGGCGATCTCGCATGGAACCTGCGCCAGCGCCTTGACCTGGTGGCAGCATGTCAGCCTGACCTGGTGCTGATCCTGATCGGTACCAACGATGTCAACGCCACACTGACTCCACGCAAAACGCGAGACTATCTGCGCAACAAGGGGCTGCCGCGCGTGCCGGATCGCCGCTGGTATGATCAGAATATGCGCATGATCTTCGACCGCCTCCAGCGCCGCACTGATGCCGAGATCGCGGTGTTTACACTACCGATCCTGAGCGAACATCTCTACGCCAAACCGAACCGCATCACAGAAGAATACAGTGAGGCCGTCGAACGGCTGGCAGCTGAGATGGGCATCACGGTGCTGCCGCTGCGTGAACGCATGAAGGAGATCATTGCCACGGAAGGCACCGACTCCGAGCCGTATGATCCCAACAAAAACAAGCTGCTCCAACGCTCGATGCGGCTGCATTACCTCGGTGGGCAGTCATGGAATGCTATCTCCAACCGTTACGGGTTTCGCCTGCTCACCGACCAGGTTCATCTCAATGACCGGGCCGCCCGCATTGTAGAGGAACTGGCCGCCGAGTACATTGAGCAGATGCGTAACAAGGCCGGGAGGTCGCGGCCATGACCGATATCCGCCCACGGCTGGAACAGGCTGCATCTGACGCACTGGGCCTTGCCCTGACGGGCGCACAACTGGACGCCTTTCAGCATGTCTTCGAAGGCCTGATCGAGTGGAACAGCCGCATCAACATGACGGCCATCACCAACCCCGATGAGGTGGTGACGCGGCACTTCCTCGATTCGCTCACCTGCCTGCCGGTGCTGGATGACCTGCCCGGCCTCTCGACCTTGATCGATGTAGGCACCGGGGCCGGGTTCCCGGGCCTGCCGCTGGCTATCATGCGCCCGCAATGGTCAATCACGCTGACTGACTCCGTGGGGAAGAAGCTGCGCTACGCCGACCAGATGATCACTGACCTCGGCCTGGGTAACCTCATCACGCTGCATGCTCGCGCCGAGGAACTGGGCCAGAACCCGGATCATCGCGAACGATATGACGTGGCGGTAGCCCGTGCCCTGGCTGTGATGCCTGTGTTATGTGAGTACCTGCTTCCGCTGGTGCGGCCTGGCGGCTGGATGCTGGCCCAAAAGGGCAGCACCGCCCAACGTGAGATCGAGGAGAGCGCCAACGCTCTCGTGGAACTTGGCGGGACCTTTGCCCGTATGGAGGCCGTCACGCTGCCCGGCGTGGCGGATACCCATCAGATCGTGCTGATCGAAAAGACGAACAGCACCCCTGCCTGCTACCCTCGCCGACCGGGTACGCCATCACGGCAGCCGCTCTAAACCGGGAATTCTTACGATTCTGTAGCAGATCAGAGGGTAGGTCATGGTATACTCTACCCGAGTTTTGACTACCCCACCCCTGCAAGAAGGAGTACCCCAATGAGCTACAAGCACATCACCATCCCCGATGGTGACCGCATTACCGTATCGGATGGCAAACTCGTCATTCCCGATAACCCCATCATCGCCTTCATTGAAGGCGACGGGATTGGCTACGATATCATGACCGCCTCAAAGCGCATCTGGGATGCTGCCGTTGAGAAGGCCTACGGCGGCAGCAAAAAGATCGCGTGGCTGGAGATTTACGCCGGTGAGAAGGCTGCGGGCATCTATGACGGTGACTACATGCCGGAAGAAACGTTCGAGGCCATGCGCGAATTCTATGTCGGCATCAAAGGCCCGCTGACCACCCCGGTCGGTGGTGGCTTCCGCAGCCTCAACGTCACACTGCGCCAGGTCCTTGACCTGTATTCCTGCGTGCGCCCGGTGCGCTGGTTCAACGGTGTGCCCAGCCCGGTACGTGAGCCGGGTAACATTGATATCGTGATCTATCGTGAGAATACCGAGGATGTCTACAGCGGCATCGAGTACGAGGCGGGTACCCCCGAAAACGAGAAGGTCGCGGCCTTCCTGCGGGACGAGATGGGGGCCAACTTCTTCGAAGGGTCCGGCATTGGCATCAAGCCGGTTAGTGCCTTCGGCAGCAAGCGCCTTGTCCGTCATGCCATCGAATACGCCATTGAGCGTGGCCGCCCCAGCGTGACTCTCGTCCACAAGGGTAACATCCAGAAGTTCACCGAGGGCGCATTCCGCCAGTGGGGCTACGAGGTGGCCGCCGAGGAATACGGCGATCAGACCATCACCGAGGCCGAACTGTGGGACAAGTACGACGGCAAGGCCCCGGAGGGCAAGATCGTCATCAAGGACCGCATCGCTGACATTATGTTCCAATTGATGCTGCTGCGCCCCACCGAGTTCGATGTGTTGGCGACCACCAACCTCAACGGCGACTATCTTTCCGATGCCATCGCCGCACAGGTGGGCGGTGTGGGTATCGCACCCGGGGCTAACATCGGTGCCGAGATCGCCATGTTCGAGGCCACCCACGGCACCGCGCCCAAGTACACCAACCTCGATAAGGTCAACCCCGGCAGCCTGCTGTTCAGCGGCGTGATGATGCTCGAACACATGAAGTGGTGGGATGCCGCCAAGCTGATTACCAACGCCTACGAAAAAACCATCGAACAGAAGGTCGTGACCTACGACTTTGCGCGCCAGATGGAGGGGGCCACCCAGGTCGGCACCTCCGACTTTGCCAGCAGGGTCATCGAAAACATGGACGCTGTCTAAGAACCCTCAGTCATTTCACAGAACGACGACACCGCCCCCGTGTGAATTTACACGGGGGCGGTGCGGAATTTGGCAAGAAAAAGCCGCCCGGGAGGGCGGCTCTATGCGTTGGGATATTTTGGGGAAAGAGATGCATGCTAGGAGCTGCAAATTTGGGCCGGGAGCAAAAACACCCAACGCATTTACAGCCTACCATAAAAGGATCGGGTTGTAAATCTTTTTTAGCATTTTTTCACATTGGTTACGGTGCCCATATCAAGGCCGTGCCATCAGTTGAGGAGGCCCCCAGCAGCGATCCATCCCGCGCCACGGATAATCCGCGCACATCAGCGTTGAACCCACGGAAGTAACGCAGGCGGACATAGGTAGTACCATCCCACAGGCCCACCAGCGCATCTCCACCGCTGCTGAACAGCACGCCACCATCCGGGCTGTACGCCAGTTCCCAAACCGGGCCACCGTGCGCGAGCCATGTCGATACCGGTTCCCCGGAATCAAGGTCCCGCACAATCACGGCGGCGCGGTCTGTGCCAATAGCGAGGTGCGGGTAAAGCGGTGAGAAGGCCAGCGAGATGGCCCCGCCATCAACGTGGATGCTGTACAGCATGTCTCCGCTGTGCCCGTCTCGAACCCGCACCGCGCCGCCCTCGTCACCGGTGGCAAGATAGCGCCCCTCCGGGCTGTATGCCACCGATCTCAGCCGTGTCTCATGGCCGGTCAGCGTTGCGAGCAGGCTGAGATCATCAACACGCCACACATCTGCCAGTGCGCTGTACATGCCTGCCGCCGAGAATCGCGTTCCATCCGGCGAGATGGCAACCGACAGCACCTCGGGCGTGGTACGGGCACCAGTGTACCGTTCGAGTGTCTCCATATCCCAGATTTGCACAGTGCGGTCGGCGCTGCCGGAGATCAGCCTTGTACCATCGGGCGTGAACTCAAGATCATGCACACGGTTTTCGTGCCGCTCAAAGGTAATCAGTTCCAACCCGGATTCGATATCAAACACCACGATATCGCCGTTGATCAATCCCACCGCCGCGCGGTCACCGGTGGGGGAGAGTGCAATCGAGTAGGCGGAGCGTGGCAATGAAAACGTGCGCCAGACCGCCAGCGTCTCACCCCCGTTGTCACTGACGGTTCGGGCAGCCAGGGTTGGGGCCGGGGTCAGCGTGACGGTAGGGATGGCGGTGGGCCGTTCGGTGGATGTGGGGCTGACCTCGGCGGTTGCTGGTTCCGGTGGTCCGGTAGGTGTGCGCTCATTGGGTGGCACATCGTCAGCAGCGCAGGCCAATGCAGCCAGCGCCAGCATGGCAGACACGATCAGAAGGTGGTACGGGGTGTGGCTACGGGTGATTTTGATCATACGCCCATTATAATCATAATGCGGGCGGACGCTTATTGTGCCCAGCCTTGATAATCATCCGTCAGTTAACCCAATCTGCACGCACCAGGCCCTGAAGGGGCAGCAGGGGGTGCGGATGTTTAAACTTGCCCCTCCCACCTTTCGTGCCCCCTGAGTGCCGGGGCAGCCCCCCTAAACAGGCGTTTGTGGTGATGCTCACATGAGCACACCATTCTGTGGTGCTACCTGCAACTGATGCCTACGCTACTGCGTACACATTGTAAAGCCCGAATAAAGGAGGTAATTCATGAAAGCCGTTTTTTATGAGAAATATGGGTCTCCCGATGTCCTGCAACTGCGTGACGTCCCCAAACCCGTTCCCGAAAATAACGAAGTATGCGTGAAGACTCACGCAACAGCCGTATCACCTGCTGACTGTGCTTTCCGAGAAGGTAAACCATTAATCACACGAGCCTTCACGGGGCTGAGAAAGCCACGAGTTATACTCGGAGCAGTATTGGCTGGTGATGTTGAATCGGTAGGTAAAGATGTACGCCAATTCAAAGTCGGAGATCCTGTGTTTGCGTCAAGTGGAACAGATTTTGGCGCATTGGCTGAGTACAAATGTTTACCTGAAAACGGAACTATTGCGATAAAGCCTTCCAATATGAGCTATGAAGAAGCGGCTCCGGTTTGCGATGGCGCGCTCACTGCACTGATTTTCCTCATGGACAAGGCAAAGATTCAGCCGGGTCAGAAAATCCTTATCAATGGTGCGTCAGGTTCAATCGGTACATATGCAGTACAGCTTGCGAAATACTTTGAGGCTGAAGTCATAGGGGTTTGCAGCACGACAAACCTGGATATGGTGCGATCATTGGGAGCCGATTCCGTGATTGATTATACAAAAACGGATTTCACGACAGAGGATGTGCGTTATGACATCGTCTTTGACACTGTTGGCAAGCGGTCTTTTTCGGATTGTAGACGGGTGTTAAAACACGGTGGCTTGTACTTGACAACAGTGCCGACAGCGACCATCTTCCCGCAAATGCTGTGGACATCGTTTGTTGGCAGCAAAAAGGCCGTATTTGCAGCGACTGGCTTGATGGAAACTAAAGAGAGAATCATGTTACTCAAAGACTTAATCGAATCGGACAAGATCAAGACGGTCATTGATAGGTGCTATCCACTGGACGAGGTGGCGGAAGCCCATCGCTACGTCGAAAAAGGACACAAGAAGGGAAATGTCGTCATCACGGTTCAACCGGGCTGATCCTGCTGGATCAGTTTTTTGGCGCAGGTCAGTTGCGGATGGTGGCTTTGGGGATGCCCAGCCGGTGGTGAATCTGGCTGGAACTGCAGGCCCACGCGCTGATCGATGCCAGGCGGTTCGAGGCAGCGTTTTCGGGCCGGGGTGTGCTTATACAAAGAAAACGAAGTACACGTACAGGGCCGCCGCCGCCGCCAGGATCATAAAGAAGCCAATGGCAAAGGCTTTTGCGGCCAGCTTGAGGACCACCTTCAGGGCATACCAGCCGATGATCAGCCCGATTGAGAGGACCGTTACCACGATGAGCTGGGTCACGGTGATCCCCAGCAGATTGGCAATGGGAAGTAAGAAAACATCCAGCATAACTACCGTCCTTTATGGGTCTTTGATAGGTGTCCATACCTTACTTCTGTTTGCGGGATGCCGCCAGCACTGAAGTGCTGGCAGCAGGCCGCCCACCCATACCATCTGTTGGGCTAATGCCGGGCTGAACGCGGTCTCACCTAATTCCATCCGGCGATCCAGGGGGGAAAACGCCGGTTCGGCAGCTCTGACAGTAGTAGTATGCGCGCTCCATTCGAACCTCACCCGTATCCGTTACCAGGTCTCGTCCTTTCAGGCCTTTGTACTGCATCTTCGCCCCACACTGCGGACACACCTGATCGGCCTGCTGGCCGCTTTCCTCATCTACCAGTGCCTGTGTGGCTTCTTCCATCACCTGCTCGCCCGTCTTGCGGGCTAACTTCTCGATATCCGTAATCGTCAACTGACCTTTGTCTTCAGCTTCCCCCAACATCCGGTCGATGGCTTGTTCGGCTTCCCTCATCAAACGTGCTTTCAGGTTTTCCTTGTCTTTGGGCATGGCTCTCTCCGTTTCTTTTCTCCGGAGAGTTTGCATCTTTTGCCCCCAATCACGAATGCACCCTCAGAACAGGGTGACCTTGATCCAGATCAACTTTTGCACAACACTATATTGGGACAATCTTTCTGTCCGCTCTACCGGGGAAAGGTCAGCCCGCCATTAGCGTATCGAATCGAGTACGTGGACCAGGTTTTCCACCACAGCCAACGCGGTCTCATCGGAGAGGTTATTGTGGAAGGGGAGTGCCAGCGTACGCCCGGCAATTGAGTCCGTAACGGGAAGATCGGGCGTTGTCTCCATGTAGGGCGTGAGGTATGGCTGACGGTGCAGCGGCTCGAAATACGCCCGCGAGGGGATGTTCCGGTCTGCCAGCCCATCAATGACAGCATCGCGGGGGATACCGGTATCGAGTGTGATGACGTAGACAAACCAGCTCATGGTCACATCGTCTGCCCGGACAGCAGGCGGGTGTACCCCGTCAACCGCCGCCAGCAGATCGGTATAGCGCCGGGCCACCTGCGCCCGCATGTGCAGGAACTGATCAAGCCGCCTGAGTTGAGAAACCCCGAGTGCCGCTGACATCTCATCCATGCGATAGTTATAGCCGAGCCGGGCATGACTGAGCCATGTCCCCATCTCGTCACGGCCCTGGTTGCGATAACTACGTGCCAACCGTGCAATCTCGTCATCATCAGTCGTGATCACGCCACCCTCGCCAGTGGTGATCTGCTTGTTAGGATAGAACGCAAACGCGGCAGCCGCGCCAAACTGCCCCATGGGCTTGCCGTGGTATGTCGCGCCGATGGCCTCGCAACTGTCATCAATGACAGGCAGGTTGTGGCGTGCGGCCACATCAAGCAGCCCGTCCCAGTCCACCGGGTGGCCGAAGACATCCACAGCCATAATGGCGCGGGTTCGAGAGGTGATCCGGCGCGCCACGTCGGCAGGTGAGAGGTTATAGGTATCCGGCTCGATATCGACAAAAACGGGTGTGGCACCTTCAAACAGCACGGCGTTGGCCGAGGCCGCGAAGGTAAATGAGGGCAGCAGCACCTCATCGCCGGGGCCAATACCCAGCGCCCGGACGATGAGATGCAGGGCTGCCGTGCCGGAACTGACAGCAACGGCATGCCGGGTGCCTGCCAACTGCCGGATGCCGTCCTCAAAGGCCAGGGTGGCGGGGCCAAGTGCCAGCCGACCACTGCGCACCACCTCGGCAACAGCCGCCACATCATCCTCGTTGATATCAGGAGAGGACATGGGGAACATCTCAGTGGATGGTTTCATAGGTGCAGGGTCCTTTTTCATTAACGTTCAGACTTCCCGATCGGGCGGGCAGGCACACCAACTACTGTCTCACCGGCAGCAACGGACCTGGCAACACAAGCCCCTGCGCCGACCACGGCATCATCGCCAATGGTGAGGGGGGCATCTGCCGTCCCGTTGATAATCACCGCGCCGGTGCCGATGTAGGCACGCCGCCCGATATGGACCCACCCGGAGATATGGACTCCCGGGGCCAGCGTGGTGTACTCACCGAGGATGGCATCATGGCCGATGGTGCAGGCCAGGTTCACCTGTACGTAATGACCGATGCTGATGTTGGTTGTCAGGATGTTTCCGGCACAGACCACAACCCCCGTCCCCCATTCGACCCGGCGGGAGGCTTTCATATCGGGGGCCAACAGCGTCACAAACGGCAATCCCATCGATTCCACTCTTTGAACAACCATCTCCCGCGCACGCGGGGAACCGACTGCGTTGGCAAGCTTGCAGCCGGGATACTGTTCGACAAGTGCCTCGGGGCTGAAGACGGGCAGATTATTGACGAGGGTGCCCTGAACGGTGGCGTTATCATCGACAAACCCGACAATGTGATAGCGGTCGGGCCGGTCTGCATTACAGGTTTCAATCAGCCATGCGACCTCGCGACCGAAACCCCCGGCCCCGTAAATGGCAATGGGTTGTTCGATGGTCATTCGTTGTTATCCCCTGGACGGGAGCCGGTAAACCGGCTCATGGTGGTATGCCCCGGCTGGTTAATCCCACTGCGGCGCAGCACCCTGAGCGCTGTCTGTGCCATGATGCGGAGGTCCAGCCCCGGTGAAAGGTGCGCCACGTACCACACATCAAGCTCGAACTTTTCCTCCCATGAAAGCGCATTGCGCCCATTGACCTGGGACCAACCGGTGATGCCGGGGCGCACGTCATGGCGGTGGGCCTGCTGTTCAGTATAGAGGGGAAGGTACGCCATTAAAAGCGGGCGCGGCCCAACAAGGCTCATCTCGCCGCGCAGTACGTTAAACAACTGCGGTAGTTCATCAAGGCTGGTGCTGCGCAGTATACGTCCGATGGGGGTCAGCCGCTGGTCATCCGGCAGGGGATTTCCGGCGGCGTCCCGGTCGCTGGTCATCGTCCGGAACTTGAGAAAAGCGAACGGCTCGCCGTTCAGGCCGGGGCGCTCGCTGCGATACAGGACCGGCCTGCCCATACTGATCCATATCGTCAGCGCTGTGCCTGCCATCAGCGGCAGCGCCGGGATGAGTAGCAGCACGGTTGCGAGCAGGTCAAACAGACGTTTGCCCCATGCCGTGTACCATGACTGGCGTCCGGGATGGATGGTTGCTAACAGGCGCTGATAGTCGCGGTGCAGCCCTTCCCAGATTAGATCATTACGGAAGTGTGCCATCACTCGTGTGCGTCCGGCCTGTCCGTGCCGGGCGGCGAGGTCAGGATGATGCAGATAACGATTGATAGCCTCGATCAAGGCCCCGGTATCGAAGGGCGTGATAATCAGCCCCGTTTGATTATGCTCAACTGCTTCACAATTGCCGACCACGTCACTGACGATGACGGGCAGGCCCATAGCGGCGGCCTCCATCGGGGCGTTGGGGAACCCTTCCCGATACGAAGGGTAGACAAACAAGTCCATGGCCTGATACGCTGGCCGGACATCCTCCAGGAACCCCGTCAGGTGGACGCGGGCATCGGCTTTGAACACATCGAGTACAGGCTGTAGGCGGTGCTGGTTTTCCCACGGTCCAACGATGAGGAGATGCAGGTTGGCATGTTCGGCACACAGATGTGCCCACGCCTCCGCCAGCTCGCGGATGCCCTTATCAGGGGTGAGCCGCCCGACAAACCCGATGGTAACGGCGTCGCCTGGCACATCAATGGTCAGGGCGGGGAGGCTGAGTGCCGGATCAAAGTGGCTGACGTCAATGCCGTTGCTCATGCCATGGGCGATCACGCGGCCCTGTCCCGGCGCGACGATGTGATACACCTGCGCGTAATCGAGTACGGACCGGGAGACTGCGATCCATGCGTTACACAAGCGGGCGGTGAGCCGCTCCAGCGCACGCATGCTTGACGCCTTGATGCCGCGAGCGCCCTGGCTGCTTAACCCCCGGATGTAATACAGGCGAACAGGCGTGCGGCACAGCCATGCGGCAGCAGCCCCGATCAGCGCGGCCTTCGGCGTACTGACATGGATGATGTCGGGCTGCACACGGCGGATAATGCCGGTCAGCCGGGCAAAGGCGAGGAGGTCTGACAGCGGGCTGATCGACCGCGTGATCTGAACCGGATGCACGGTCACATCATCCCGCTCGGCAAGCCGGTCAAGGTACGGCCCCGGTGATGCAGCCGCATGGAGTTCAAACCCGTGGTCGCTCATGTAGCGGTTCTGCCCAGCAAGGAATAGAAACTGTGTTACGGCTATGCTGGTCACGTACAGCAGGCGGGGAGGTCTATCCATTGGCGACCTCTTTAAGCAGGTCGATCAGGCGCGGTGCCTGTGCCCGCAGCGACCAATCCGCTTCTATCGTCTCTCGTGCGGCCTGACCGAGTGTGCCACGCAGCGCCGCATCGGAGAGCAGCGCATCGAGCTTTTTCGCCCAGTCCTGCGGGGTCGATGCGAGGAACCCATTGACGCCATCCTGGACAATACGGCGGTTGACCCCCACCGGGGATACCACAGGTGGAATCCCCATGCTCATGTACAGCAGTGCCTTGAACCCGCACTTTCCCCGGTTCCAGGGTGTATCTTCAAGCGGCATGAGGCCCACGTCAAAATGCGCCAGCGCCTTCCAGACCTGTGTATCCGACATCGGGAAGCGCCATGTGCTGCCGGTTACCCTGACGCCCTCAAGGGGGTAGCCAGGGGTGCCCGCCACATACAGGCGCAAATCGTGCCGCTGACTGAGGTCACGGAAAACACGATGCAGGGGATCAAGTACCGGGCTGTTGACGGCGCTGCCACTCCAGCCAAGAGTCAGGGGAGGTCCAGCCGGGATGGGGCGAACGCGGTACACATCAGTGTCTGGCACCGTCGGGATGACGGTCACATTCTCGCTGTGCTGCCGTGCAAAGGCCGCGAGATACGCATTCCCCGCGATGGTATGGCGGCTCCAGCGAATGATCGAACTGATCTTCTGCTGCCAGCCGAGCCACTTACGAATGCCGCGCCCGTCATGCACAAACAAGGCATCATCATAATCGTAGATAAACGGGACCCCGCGCCTGTACAACCACGGTTCGATGAGCGGCGGGCCGAGGGGTGTGGCCTCGCGCTGGACCACCACAAGGTCAAACTGTGTCAGATCGCGGAGATGCAGGGGGCGACGGGCGAAATCACCCAATGTCCACACGATACGCCGGGCGCGCCCTGCGCGAGAATACTGGTTTTCGATGAACAGGTCCATGGACTGGAAGCCCCGGACAGTCATCGTGATGCCAGCCGCCTCAAATGCGGAACGATACTGCTCCCATCTATAGCGCAGGCTGGCCCCCGTATAGGCGGGGTAGGGGCTGAGCAGCAGCAGCCTCATGAGAGCGGCACCGGCTGGCGAATGGCAGACACCCCCGCACGCAGATCGGCGAGGCCCAGGTGCTCAGTGCCAGCAGCCCATGCGATGCTGTAGCGCACGCTGTATTCAAACGCAGCCAGCGCCCCGACAATGCCAGCACAGGATGGATGATGTTTGGCAAAATACATGGTTTTACTCACCAGTCGCTGCCGGGTGGCCGCCATGCGATGTCGGCGATAGGTTGAGCCACCCAGGTGGATGATCGATACATCGGGTGTGTACACGGCATCAAAGCGGCTTTGAGCTACCCGCAGGCAGTAATCCACATCCTCATAGTACATGAAGAAGCGGTCATCCAGCATCCCGATCTCATCGACCATACTGCGCCGCAGCAGGAGGAACGCCCCCGCAGCCTGCTGGATCAGAATGCGCCCGGCGGGTTCAGGTTGGGTCAGCGTGAGCGGTTGCAGGGGGGGAATCCGTGCCAGAACGGGGGTCAGGAACAGCGCATCCATGACGGCGGAGAACAGGGACGGGAAGCGCCGAAGCGAGGGCTGATAACTGCCATCCGGGTTTAACAGGCGGCAGGTCAATAACCCGCAGCCGGGGGTATCGTCCATCCAGTCGATCAGTTGGTCAAGGCCATTATCCGTCAGCACGGTGTCACTGTTTAGCAGCAGCACGTATCTGCCCCGCGTGGCTCGCATCCCGAGGTTGTTGGCCTGCGCAAAACCTGCGTTTACCTCGTTCCTGATCAGCCGTACCGATCCATGTTCGCGTTCTATCCGCTCAATCGAATCATCCACAGAGCCATTATCAACCACGACGATCTCGATATGATGCCGGAAATCCTGCGCAGCAAGGGAGCCGAGACAGCCAAGGGTGACATCTGCCGTGTTGTAGGTGACGATGATGATGGACAAGGCGATGTTTTCCACGTCATTACCTCGTTGGGGTAACCAGCGGGCCTGCAGATGCGCTCGGTGGGGCGGGGCTGTTTTGCCGGAAAAACGCAAGGTGCAACGCCATGCACAGCACCAGGAAGTACCAGCTTACCACCCAGGTAAAGCGGTTCACGCTGATGGTGGATACCAGCAGCGACGTGAACCATGATGCGGTCAGAACCGAGAGAAACGAGGATCGTTCCCGTGCCATGCGGTAGGCGGCCTGGCTCAGTGCGCCGAGTGCGAACGGCCCCAGCAACGCCCCCACCCAGCCAAAGTCGAGGTAGAATGCATCGAGGAATGTGAACGTGTTATAGGGGAAGGGGATGTACACAAACTCCCGTACACTCTCGGCGTAAACGGTCCGTGGAAGTATGAGGTTAATCATCCGGGCGACCGGCGCAAAGGTCTCGAAGCCCCAACTGTAGCCATAGAAATCGGCGCGATCCACCAGCACATCGAAGGCGGCAAATGACCCGGTCGCATACACGTAACCGTCGATGAACTGAACAGCGGTATCATCTCCCAGCGCGGCATACTCCATGACATAACTACCTGATGCGGCGGCCCCTTTTTCCAGCCGCACCTGCCCCAGGATGAACAGGGAGATGATGGTCAAGCCGGCTGCACTGATGATGGCCCACCGCGCGAGGGTGTTGTTGCGAGAGTTTAAGTAAAACCAGGCGAATGCGGCCCAACTCAGCGTTGCCAGTGTGGCCGTACGCGATGACTCGACGAAAAAGAATGCCACAAGATACAGGAGGATGAACCACATGATGGGACGCAGCCTGCCAAACCGCGCGTAGTAATAGGCCAGCAGCGGCAGCAGCAGGATGTTGGTGGCGTAAAACACGCCGACGATCCCGGTCTTGGCGAGTTCGCCGTATACGCGGTGGTAATGCAGCAGGCGTGGGTCCTCCCAGATCACACTGATCCCCAGTATCGAATGGACGCGGTAATAAAACAGCGCCATCCCCAGCAGAGAGATGATCAGCACGACGTACAGCGATCTCATGATGGCACCTTCTTCGGCATGAGGGGCGGCATTGTGCCGGGATAACGCCTCGGCTGACTGCGGCGGTTTGATGATGATCGCACCGAAGATAAACATAACGCCAGCGCCAAGCAGGATCAACCAGGTGCGGAACTCGATGGTAATGTAATCCACAATCGGCATCGCGAACAGGCTCAGGGCGCTGAACCAGATCACGGAAAACACGCCGACCGGGGCCAGGCTGTCCTTAAAGCGGTAATCAGCCAGCATAACCCCTAACACGGCAAGCGCAAAAGTCAGAAGAATGAACATCAGCCTGTTTCAAGCCTCCCCGATACCCCGCAGGCGCTTCCAAAGGTCCATCACAGTCCGGCTGATGATCTGCATATCATCACGGCGGGGCAGAAAATACTCGGACCATCTTCGGCCTGTCCCCTTCTTCAGGATACCAATTACTACCCCACATTGCAGGATATAGGTGACCGTTGAGGCGCTGGCCGCCCCGCCCGCACCGAAGCGCGGGATCAGCATGATATACAAGGTCAGCGAAAGCGCCAGCCCGGCCACCGCGATGAGACTACCCAGCCATGCCCGGCCATGCGCGATGAGATCGCCGAAGATAACGCGGTACAGCGATGCCGCCAGCGTGCCCGGAATCAGGATCCATGTCAGCACGAGGCTGGGTCCGTATTCAGGCAGGATCAGGCGGAACAGCGGTATCGCGAGCAGCCCCAGCGCCACGGCGGCTATCGCACCGACACCACTGGCAACTCGAACGTAGGCTGCCGTGAACGCACCGGACTGATCGCCGCCAGCCACCTCGGAAAGTACCACCGAGCGCATGGTGGCTGCCGGCAGCCACAGTAGTTCGGCCAACCGCGTGGCAACTGAATACAACCCGGCAGCGGAGTATGTGCCCAGCAACCCGATCATGGGCAGGTCGATGCGATAAACCAGGTATTGTGCGGTATCACCGATGTGCGTGACAGTACCGTATCCCAGCATCGCCCTGAAAATACCCGGTTCGATCCGCAGGGTAAACAACCGCTTCATAGCCAGGATGGCCCATGCCAGCACAGCACTGACAAACAGTGCCGTGATCCATGCCAGCATGGCGGACCACAACGTCAGACGACCCGCTATTAGCAGGCCCAGCACGATCACGGCATTGAGGCCCCCCGGCAGGATGCGCAGCAAAGCGGCCAGCCACGTGATCGCCAGCCCGATGCTGAGGTCTGCGTAAAACAGGATCAGCATCTGCGGCAGAATGGTGGACAGTGACAGGCGCAGCAGCAGAGACGGTGCCGGGGCAAAGTAGCCCGCCCACAGCGGCAGCGAAAGTGATCCTAGCAGGAACAGCACGCTCGCCATCACGACACTGTACAGGCTCAGGACGGTGGTGATGGAACGGGCTTTGCCGGGGACCTTTGCAATGTAATACAGCCCGGCGGTATGCAAGCCGAAGTTACTGATGACCAGCAGGATGGTGGGCAGCGCGATCAGCACGGCCACCAACCCGAAAGCATCGGGTTCGAGGGTCACGACCAGCAGCACGTTTGTCCCGATAGAGGCCAATGTCCCCAGCAGCACCGCCCCCGTCAGGATGCCCGATGATCGCCAGGTTGATTGGGTGGAGTCAGCCTCAGCGGGGTGGGGAGTGACAGGCTGCCCGGTCATTGAGCGGCCCCCGTGAGATACGAATCCAGCCAGGCGGTTATGCCCGTCTTATCCGGGATGAGGATTTCCTGCCCAAAGGCGTCCCGTTCACGGGTATAAAGCGCCTCATCCATGGCCTGAAATGAGAGCTGATCCGGGCTGACACTGCGGCTCAGGCACAGCAGCATGGCTATCTCTGCGGGCGTCAGGTCCGAGAACGTATCCGCCCGCAAACGGACCGCCAACTGCGGCCACATCGGGCGGACATCGGGTTCCAGCATGCGGTTAAGGATGGCCTGCGCAACTAATGTCTGCCGCTCAATGCGGAGCGTATCACGGGTGTCTTCGGTTTCGGTGCGCAGGCGGGCCAGCCGCAGGGCCTGTTCCCCGGTGAGAAGTTGAGGCCCGGCAGGGAAGTCTGCGACAGGCTCATCGAGTGTAACCGTGATGCCGTCAATCGCATCGATCAGAGCGCTCAGCGTCGCGCGGTTGAACACGATGTAGCGGTCAGTGGATACGCCGAAGTTCTCATTCAGTGTCTGTGTGGTCAGCAGCACGCCGCCATAAGGCGGGTTATCGAGGTTGCCATAGGCAAACGCGGATTTCAGCCGCACCTCAACGATGCCGCGTGCCTCCTGCCCGGAGATGACAACTGACAGGTCCCGTGGGACAGCCACAATGGCCGCTGTACCTGCCACGAAATCGATGTGGGCTATCCGGATGACATCGGCGAAGCCACTGCCAAAGTCATCGTCGCTGGCATCAGAACCGATGATGATAATCGTCATAGAGGGTGGGGCACCGCACAGCGTTTCGACCTGCCCCGCCTGGCGGCCCGCGTTATCGCGCTCCTCCGTGGTTGGTCCGGGCAGGGGGTCGTTCCACGGCTGATTGATATACCGCATCCCCCGGACCGCTGCGGCCAGGATGCTGGAAAGGATGACTAATACGATGACCCCGGCGATGGTATCAATCCGTTCCACATCAGTTCGACTGCTCATTAGCGGCCCAGGCAGATAGGCCTGTGCTAGGGGCAGTCCGCCGCACAGGAGTCGGGTTCACCGAGGTACTCATCGCAGATGGAATCGCCGCATCCACGCTCGGTTGTACCCAGGTTAGTGATGGCTTCGATGGTCTCAGGTTCATCACCAATTGCGATCTGGGTATCAATCTCCAGCTCCTGGATAACACCATCCAGGTCTTCCGGCGCGAAGATACGCTCGGGTTCAAGCCCCTGGAGTACTGCCAGCGCGCCATCCGTGTCTCCCTGATCCAACAGATCGCGGGCAACCGTCAGCAGGACCGCCCGGTTTAAAAGTGCCTGGTAGGTTGGATTCGGGATCACTGCCCACTGCACGCTAAACGTCTCATTGGGTGCCAGGGTTACGCTGAGTGTGGTACCGTCACCTGCATCGTAGATCACGTTGATGACGCCATTGGCGAGGTCATAAGCCACCTGGACATCACCAAGTGACTGTGGCACCGGGTTATCGGGGCCGATGGGCTGGGTAAAAAACGCCGTCGATTCGATCAGGGCGGCCAGTTCTTCCGGTGACCTGTTCGCGGCTAAATCGAACAGTACGCTCGTATAGAAGGCGGTACCGTGAACATAGGCCGATGAGGCAGGGGTTTCAACCAGAAAGCTCGATGGCTGCCGGGCAAAGTTCACACGGCTGAACACGGTACCGATGTGAACCTGGAGATGGATCGTTGTGGGGGCTGCCTCAGCCAGCTTGAACTCAGTCAGCACAACCTGGCTGTTCTCAAACATCGTGGTTTCGGTGTCCTCGGCGTATTTAATGCGGGCGATGCCTGCGGCCCCGGTCCGGATCATGTCCCCGGCACGCAGTACGTGCCCGGTTGTCACTTCGTAGAACTCAGCTTCCCCCACCGGTTTGACAAAAACCCGCCCTTCTACAGCTTCCACGGTGGCCCCCGCTCGATCTGAATCGGCCTGTTCAGTGGCGGGGCTGGCAGGTACGGCGGCCAGTGCGGTTGGGGTCGGCGTGGCGATATCGCTTCTGCCGGTTAAGCCGCCGAAAGCGGCACAGCCTGACAGCATAACTCCCAGCGCGATAACCAGGGTAAGGGGGATGGGCTTGATCGTCATTGGTTTCACCTTGTTCATTACCGGCTGCCTGTCACCGCATCATCAACTGTGGGGCTTCATTTCCCGATACCGTATTGTACCAAATGCAATGATGAACAGCCCCAGCATCAGCAGCATGATACCCGCCACAGCCCACACCACAGAGAGGTTGCCTGGCGTGGATGTGAGGACACTCAGCACGTTCATGATGATTAGTGCCATCCCCGTACAGATCACCCCGGACCCAATCCCGATCAGGCCGATGTGGGTAAGCTGGTTGGATTGCATCCATCCGAACCCGGCCAGCAGCAGCCACGCAGCAGTGGTGAACAGGCTGGCAGCCATAACGACGATCCAAAACTGATCATAACTGGCACGCAGCAGGTACAGCGCAAACACCGAGATGATCGCCGCACCAACCAGCGTATTTGCCAGTGCAATCAGGCGGTTGACCTGGATGCGTCGCGGCTTCTTCCCTGATCGAGACGGGTGTGATGCGTCGAGGTGTGGCTGCATCTGCGCACCACTGAGGTTCACCCGGGTCACGGATCGATGTGGCGCAGCAGGTTCCACCACTATCTGCCCTTCTGGCTTCTTCTCCAATGTCGCAGCAGCATTGTGGTCACGTGCCATGCTGATCAGGCGGGGGAGGCCGGGTTTTGGCAGATCGTCCTTCTCAAAATAGGTGTCGTAGTTCGCATAATAGTAGCCTGAATGCCCCGGTGAGCGCGTGTCGATGGCATTCAGCACCACGCCCAACACATTGCCGCCGGTGCGCTCCAACTGCTGGAGCGCCTCCTGTATGGCGGTGACCCTGGTCTTCCGCTGGCGGATCACCAGCAGTATGCCATCGACCTGCGAGGCCAGTACCGAGGCGTCGGCAAGGGCCAGCACCGGTGGTGAGTCGATCAGGACAATATCAAAGTGATCACACAGCGTCTCAATGATCGTGACGTTGCGCGCCGAGTCGAGCAGTTCTGTTGGGTTGGGTGGCAGCATGCCGGACGGCAGGACGCTCACGCCGGGGGTATCCGTCTTCTGCACAAAGTGGGGCAGGTAATCCAGCGGCTTGAGGAACAGGTCGCTCAGGCCCTGTTCGGCCTTAACTCCCAGGATGCTGCTCAGGGCGGGCTGATGCAGGTCGGCCTCAACCACCACCACGCTGCGGCCATTCTGCGCAATCGTGACAGCAAGGTTGGCCGTGATCGTTGATTTGCCATCCTTAGGCAGCGGGCTGGTGATGAGGATCGTTTTAAGTTCGCGATGCACTTCAGTGTACTGGATATTGGTCCTCAGTGATCGGAACGACTGGGCTACCATCGAGCGGTTGCTGTGCAGCGTGGGCAGGTTGCCTGAATTCTGGCTGAACTCCCCGATCATGCCAAGCGTGGGCAGCCCCAGTATCCGCTCAACCTGGTCGCTGTTCTTCAGGGTGTCGTCGATGACTTCTTTGATGAGCAGCCCCGCAGTGGCGATGACCACCCCGAGGATGGTTCCTACAGCAATACCGACCGGGATATTGGGGATCGTTGGTTGATCGGGGACAAGGGCGGGCTTGATCTGGATGACGTTGGATGATTCCTGCGATTCGGCAATACGGATCGCCTCGAAACTTTGCAGCAGGTTAGTATAGGTTTGCTGCTGCTGGGCGAGCAGCGTTTGCAGCCGGTCCCGCTCAGAGGAATCCGTGGGGTTGTCACCAAGTTCCTGTATCTGCGTGGCGGTTGTTTCGATCAGGTCATCCTGCCGTTCCAACTCCCGAAGCAGGCTCTCACGTGAGGCCGCATACCGGGAGGATTCAATCGCCTGAGTCTGCTCGATAAAAACCGCAACGATGGTATTGGCATAGAGGGCGGCCAATTCGGGATCGGTGTGCTGAACCGTTAATTCGATCAACTGGGTATCCGGTACACGCCGCGAAGTCACGATCTCCTGGAGATCAGCCACGGGCATACTCTGGTTGAGCCGGTCCAGCGTTTCGATCAGGACCGGTTCCTCAACCAGCAGTTGCGAGTATGTGCGGGCCAGCCGTTCACTGGCAAGCAAGGCATTGTAATCGCCCGCGCTGATATTGCTGGCCTCATCGATCAGCAGGGTCGAGGAGGTCTCGTAAACCGGTGTGATGACTTTGCTGATGCCAAATGCAATAGCGCCAACAAACAGGCCCGATAGCAGCAGTATCCACCACTGAGACAGCAAAAACATGATATATTTTTGCAGGTCCTGGAAAACGGTATTGACGTCACTGTCCATGGAAAGATGTGTCACGATACAAGGTCCGGGTAATGATAGGGCTGGTAATTCGGTACGATGTCCTTGAATACCTGCCGGATGGTTTCGTAATCAAATTCGGCGGCGGCTGTGTTCAGCCTTCTGATGGCGGCGTTGAGCACATCAGCCTCGGGGGGGTGCTGCCGAGCGGCAAAAATACGCTGATGCATGGTCGCTGTCGAGCCTTCTTCCGCGGTCAGAAGTTCCTCGTAAAGGCGTTCGCCCGCCCGCATCCCGGTATAAATGATGGGGATATCACGCCCGGCCTCAAGCCCGGCCAGTGTGATCAGGTCGCGGGCTAACCGGTCGATCTTGATAGGTTCGCCCATATCAAGAACGTAGACGCGCCCATTCTGATCGTAGCTGGCGGCCTGGATCACCAATTGGGCGGCTTCCGGTATCGTCATGAAATAGCGGGTCATTTCGGGATGCGTGACAGTAACCGGCCCGCCCGATGCGATTTGCTGCTGAAAGATCGGCACCACGCTGCCCCGGCTGCCCAGTACGTTGCCAAACCGCACCGAGACAAACACCTGATCCTGCTCCGCCCGCTGTGCCCCACAGGCCACGATGTATTCAGTCATCCGTTTGGATGCCCCCATCACCGAGGTTGGGTTGACAGCCTTATCGGTGGAGATGTTAATCAGCCGTTTGACATGGGTGTCGAGCGCACAGTCAACCACGTTCTGCGCACCATTGATGTTGTTCAGCACAGCCTCATCGGGGTTGGACTCCATCATGGGCACATGCTTATGGGCTGCTGTGTGAAAGACGATATCGGGCAGATAATTACGGAAGATCATCTGCAGTTTGCTGCGGTTGCGGATATCCGTCAGAACGACGTCAAAGATGAGCTGTGGGAAGGTGATCATCAGCGTGTGCTTGATCTGGGCAAGGCTTCCCTCTCCACGCCCCACCAGCACCAGCCGGGCGGGATCAAACCCGGCCACCTGCTGGACAAGCTCCGAACCGATGGAGCCGCCAGCCCCGGTGATCAGCACGGTTTTGCCGCGAAACTGGGCAGCAATTCGAGCCATATCGAGATCCACCGCAGGGCGATACAGCATATCTTCAATGCGGATATCCCGGATATCTGAAAGTGTGTGGTACCGGTTTGCTGGTTCATAGGTGCGCGGGGTAATGCGGCAGCGCACATTATTCTGACGGGCCGTTTCAAAAATCCGGCGTACCATCCCACCCTGTAAATCACGCGAGGCAATCACAATGTCGTCGATCTGCTTCCGGACGATGACTTCTTCCAGTTGATCCGGCGTTCCGTATACAGGCAGCCCGAAATAATGCAGGTTGGCTTTGGCGGCATCGGGGTCAATGAAGCCGATGGGCTTCAGCTTTGAGTGTGGAAACTGCTCCATATTCTGAGCCAGCTTCAGGCCGTCGTCATTGGCTCCCACCAGCAGCACGCGCCGGATATCATCCCCGGCATCGTGTTCTTCCAGCAGTGTCAGGCCCTGTGAGGCCAGTGTGCGTAGGCTGACCAACAGCATCAGCCCAAGAATGCCATCCAGCAGCGGGATGCTCTTTGGCACGGGCGGCCCTGCGGATAAAACAGGGACAAACAGCATGGCGAGGTAGATCAGGGCGGTGCCAAGGGTGAGGAGTTGTGTCAGAAGTACCAGTTCGCTGAATGAAATGACTCGCCAGTTATGCCTGTGCAGGGCAAATACAGCGAAGACGATCACCTTGATGACAAGGGAAAAAGTTAGGTATGTCAGTATCGTGGGCAGGTAGTGGCTCAACTGCTCAAGGCTCAGACGCAGAACGAACGCCAGTGGCGCTGCAATCACCCATCCACTGAGGCCCAGCACAAATTTGATCATCCTGCGTGCGGAGGGCGTCCGCTCGTGAATGAGAGTCAAAAAATGCTCAAGGGAATAGACGAACATTTCTTTCCCCTGGCGAATAATGGGGTGACTATCTGGCAAGCTCTGTATTCTGCTCATATAGATATTATAAGTTTTGTCAGTCCTTATATGAATCTTTTATGTATTACAGTATCGTTATATCAGTGGATTTGTACCTGGCTGGATCGCTGGTCCCGCTGGATAGACGGTGAGGTCAGTGAAGATGACACAGATACTGTCAGTCTCAGAGCCTGATCGTGGTGCTGCTGCTCCCCGCAGGCTGAGGTGGGATCATGGCCTGATGCTGGTGTATAGTTAATAGATTGTATTGAGGCATTCTGTAGATCGAGAACAACATCAACTTATGAAATCACAGCGCGCGCAGGCCAGTTCGACAAAGGCCCGACCCTCACACTTGCTGCCGTGGCTCCCAATTCTGATTGGGACTGGTGGTTTTGTGTTGTTGGCCGGCAGCATGCTGTATCTCTTTTTGGCGGGCAGCCTTCGCCAGCCAGAGAGCGGCTCAGTGGGGCAGGCAGTACCAACTGTCACGCGCATCGGTCTGTCACCGGTGCCTTCTGTGACCCCCTTTCCCACGGCAACCCCACTGATTGCTGATGCCGCCGATCCTGCCACCCCGGATATGACCCCCACCCCGGATGTGACCCCCACCCCGGATGTGACCCCCACCCCGGATGTGACCCCCACCCTGATCACAGAACCGGTCATCCCTGTGCGCAGCTATCAGATGCAGGCAGTGCCCGGCGGTACGTTTACCATGGGCATTGGCGATGAGGCCCATACCGTGACACTGGACCCGTATTACATCGATCAAACGGAGGTTACCAACCAGCAGTGGGCCGATTGCGTGGCAGCGGGAGCCTGTGAGGCCCCGGCAGCCACATCGAATTATGCGGGTGACCCATACTATGGCGATGAGGCGTTCGCAGAGTACCCCGTTATTTTTGTGACCTGGGCAGAGGCCCGCGCTTATTGTGAGTGGCAGGGCTACCGCCTCCCCACTGAAGCTGAATGGGAGATGGCAGCGCGCTGGCAGTTTGATACCAACACTGGCTCGCTGTTCCCGTGGGGGAATGAACGCGATCAGGTATATGCAAACTTCTGTGATGGGAACTGCACGCTGGAAAATGCCGATACACGCTATGATGACGGCTACAGCGAGACCTCGCCGGTGGGGGCTTTTCCGGCTGGTGCCAGCCCGGTCGGGGCGCTGGATATGGCCGGGAATGTGGCGGAATGGGTTCTGGATTGGTTTGCACCGTATGACCCCGCGCGTGAACTTAACCCGGCTGGCCCATCTGGCGGCACACTGAAAGTAGTACGAGGCGGCGCATGGGGCGTGCCATTAGATTCTCTGATCACAACAGGGCGCTCGGCATTTGACCCCAACGTACGCTCTCCGGGGCTGGGCTTCCGCTGTGCGCGGTCCGCTGCCGAGGGTGATTAGGAGATTTTGTCCCTTCGGCTTTGCAACAGCCCCCCGAACCGTATTGGCGCTAGGGCCTGAAGCGGTACAGCAGCCGGGCAAGCGATTGCAGCAGCGTGACGATCAGGTAGAGCGTGAGGGGAAGCAGGGAAATGAACAGCACGATCCCGGCCATGACCAGCGAATAGTGTGGATCGCCGGGCCGGACGGCACGTACCGCTGAGAAGAACTCGCCAATCAGCATGCCGATGATACCCGCCTGCTGACCTGCCATCTGGATTGTCTCTCCAGCCGAGGCCAGTGTGTCAAGTGCCAGCATGGGCAGGGCCGGCATTAAGGCAAAGGCAGCACCCAGTACGATCACTGACGCGATCAAAACGGTGGGGCGCAGCCAGTGGCTGCGGTTGTGGCGTGGGAGGCGGCTCACCTCTGATGGTTCCGGGGCTGCCTCGACGGCAGCCCATGCCCGTACAGGGCGCTGGTCAATGGTGATCTCGCGCGCATAGGCGCGGAGTACAGGCACCCACTCAGCGCGACGCTGATCACGCTGGCTGAATTGGATGGCACGAGCCTGATGTGTGCCGCAGTTATGGCACACAGCCGTAGTCACAGGGCGCTCGCAGCGAACACAGATCGAAGTCAGGCCGTGCCCACAATGCTGGCAGAAGTTGGTGAGGCCGGAGTTCGGTTCGCCACAGTCTTCGCAGGTCCACCCCCACGGAATCAGATGGCGACCGGAACGATCCGGCGCGCCAAGTTCCCCGCAGTGCGGGCAGCGCATCAGCGGCAGCGTGGGCACATGGTCAAGCGAGCCGCCACAATACCCGCAGATCATTCCCGTCTCGCTCATTTCGGCTCAGTGAGGCCCGGTGGCACCACGGACCACGGTTCATCGAGTGGCTCATGGGTGGCGAGAAAGTAATCGTAGATCATGAGCGCACTGCGTTCCATTGCCCCCGTACCTGGCCAGTCGGGGTTGCGCTGGAGGAACATCGCCAGCACAAACGCACCGGATGGTGTCTCGATGATGCCCGCCTCATTAATGAAGTTCACCCGGTATTCATCCTCCGCTTCGTGGGTCCCTCCCTTTGTATATACGCGCAACTCGGCGCCAGGTGGCAGATCGACCAGGAAGATCGACTCCAGCGGGCCGCGTTCCATGTGGCGCAGGACCTGTGCACGGTGGGTCGGGTTGATGATCTCACCGCGATAGAGGCGGGCATAAAACTCAGCCAGTTCGACCGGGGAGAAGGCTTTATCACAAGGAAGCTGGGCGATGGGGCATTCCAGCAGTGTGCTGCTGCCGGGCAGGCCGAGAGCAGCATCGCCATAGATGTAGCGCTCATCGATATTGTCCATGGCCGGTGTGTAAAACAGGTTGTTCCCCAGCGCACACGGCCATTCGCGCCAATGGGCAACGAAGTTCAGGCTGCGTTCAAAGCCCTGTTCAGAGAGCCAGTCATTGAAGGTGGGAACACCCCCTATGGTTTCAAACAGGCAGGTGGTATGTGTGTTGGAACTGATAGAGAGCATCAGGTTGATGTTGTACTCATCGCGTTCACCGGGTGTGATGAGGCCCTGCTCCAGCATATCGTAGTACTGTACGGCCAGCGGCCCCTTGAAGCTGCTCATGGCATGGTAGCGCTGATCGCCCCTGATGGTGATCGTCTGGCCGGTGGTGAGGTCAATAAAGGCCAGCCCGAAGTCATAATCGAAAGCGTATACCGACCAATCAAGATAGGTTTCCAGCAGTTCGACCATGGGGCGGTAATCGACGGCGGTTGGGATCAGCGTAGGGGGTGGCTCGACAGAAACACCTACCAGGTCGGGGGTAAGCGTGTGAGTTGATTCAGGGATCAGGCTGAAGTCGAGGTAAGCGGCGTTGCTCTGTGACGCGCGGTTTTGATCGATCAGGGGGGCTTCATCGGTGGGCGCAGACCTTGCGGCCACTGCGGCTGCTGACCGGAAACCGGGGAAGTTCTCCCACGGGCGCAGCAGGATCACACCAAACACGACCAGGGTTAATGCGGCGGCTCCCAGCATCGAGAGAACCCAGCCGGGTATGGGGCGACGCGCTGAACCGGTGTGAGTCTCGGCCAGGTCTGAGGAACGGGCGGCGTGTTCAGCAAGGCGGTCGATGGAGAGGATCAGGGTGCCATCACGGGAGAGTTTGCCGAAGTCCTTGAGTGTGGGCGGCAAGTCCTCAGATTGGGCCTTCATCTTCTGAATCGACCATAAATAATGTTGGGCCTGGGAATCCTCGGGACGCAGCATCAGAACGCGGTCAAGACATTCGAGCGCGCGGATGGGGTTATCGGGGTCATAGACGAGTAGTGCCATCAGGCCCCACGCCGCCGCATTGTCGGGGTCATGGCGGAGGATACGTGACGCAACCTGGTAGGCTGAATCGACCTGCCCTTCGTCAAACAGGGCGACCGCCTGCCTCAGCGATTCCTGGGCATTCACAGCGCGGCCCTATCCGTTCTGATCGGGGTGATGCAGCGAGACGGCACCATCCAGCGAGCGCTGGTAAAACCGCTGTGTGGGGTAAGCAAACTCAATATCCGGCTCGCTGCTGACAGCCTCAAGAATCGCCAGCCAAAGGGTCTGTTCGGTGCTGCGGCGGCTGCGCGGCTGCGTCAGATAGCGGATTGTAAACTGGATGCCATGCTCAAGACCACGCACATATACAATCGGCGTGATCGTGTGGTAAATAATCAGGTACGCCTCGGCGGCCTGCTCCGCTTCACGGCGGGCATCTCGCACCGAGTCCGCGCACTCCCGGTCGGCAACCTGCTGGAACAGATGATGGGCTTTCTTCCAGTTGCTCTCAAAAGTGAGGGTCAGGGCGATCTCATGCCAGATGTAGGAAAACTCGCGGGTGTAGTTGCTGATGTGGGCCTCAAACACTACGCGATTGTTGACATGAACGACACGCCCGGTACTCTGGTCGGCATCAACCCAGTTTCCGATCTCCAGCAGCGTGAACTGTAGCAGGCGCTGGTCGATAACATCACCCTGTACGCCTTTGACCTCAATGCGGTCTCCGATGGTGAAGGGGCGATAGCTGATGATGTAGAACCACCCGGCGACGTTCTGGATCAGCGGGGCGACGGACACCACCAGACCCGCCGCGACGAAGCCGAGGAAGGTCGCCAGCGACTGGATCCCCTCGAACCACAGCGGCGCGGCAAGGAAGATCGTCAGGACACCTGCTATGTAGGAGGAAGTGCGACGCCAGCGATGGCGCGCAGTGAGGTCCATCGCGTTAAGCTGATTGCGGAACACGCGCAGCGTCAGCAGCCGCAGCAGGGCGGCCACCCCCACCACGAGCGCAGAAAGCAGCAGGCGCAGCACAACGTCGGCCCACGTGATCTCAATGGGCGACATCAGTTCAGTGATGAATTCGATGATTGGGTCAGTTGGCAGCATCGGCAGCCCCAGTGGAATACAACCCCGTTACAGGCTTCACAGCATACCATACTCCCCGGATAGGCGGCAAGAGGCAAAGAACCGAACCAGCGGCCCGGCTTGCAACCTGTTGACATGAGAGCTATAACCGCAGGGTTTCATCCACAAGTGCTGCGCATGATATGAAGGGTTCTACTTGAGCTTCGCGACGAAATATCTTCCATTCCTGGCTGGTCTGCAAACGCGCCTTACCAACCTCCTCGACCGCCTGCAACCGTCGGGGGACATGGTCCTGATCATCGCCAGTGTGCTGGTTGGCATTGGGACCGGGTTGATAGCGGTGGCTTTTGAGGGCAGCGTCGAGTTGGTCACCTGGTTGTGTTTTGAAAAACTGCCGGGGCTGTTAGGCGGGCCAGCGGGGCTGTATATCGTGATCATCCCCGCCATCGGCGGCCTGCTGACCGGGGTGATCATCGCGCGGTTTGCGCCCGAGGCAAAAGGTCACGGTGTCAGTGAGGTAATGGCAGCAATCGCGCTCAAGGGTGGGCGCATGGCGCCGATTGTGCCGGTTATCAAAGGCATCGCCTCGACCATCACGCTGGGCACGGGTGGCTCGGCGGGACCGGAAGGCCCCATCGTGCAGATGGGCGGCGCAATTGGCTCCGTCGTGGCACAAATGCTGAGGCTCTCCGGTGAGCGAGTGCGTAACCTGGTAGCATGCGGGGCGGCGGGTGGTATCGCCGCCATCTTTAATGCGCCGATAGCTGGCGTGATGTTTGCCGTCGAGATCATTCTCGGCGAAGTCACCGTCGGCAGTCTTGGCACCGTTGTGATTGCTTCCGTGACGGCGAACACCATCGCCCGCGCCATCTCCGGCAACGTGCAGATATTCTCCGTCCCGGCTACTTACGATCTGCGCAGCCCGTGGGAGTTCGTATTCTACGCGGTGCTGGGCGTACTGGCAGGGTTGGTTGGCGTCCTCCAGGTGCGAAGCCTGTACTGGGCCGAAGATTTTTTCGAGAAGCTGAAAGGGCTGCCAGGCTGGTTCAAACCGGCCATCGGCGGCTTGATGCTGGGCGTGTTTGGCCTGCTGTATCCGCTGGTGCTGCCCATCCTTGGCTACGAGGCTGTTCCGCAGGTGTTTGGCGGCGGATACGACAGCATCAAGGTGGTATTGGGTACAGGCGCTGTGCTGGGTACGGCGCTGCTGCTGGCCTTCCTCAAGATGATTGCCACGAATATGACGCTCGGCTCCGGTGGTTCAGGCGGAGTGTTTGCCCCGACACTTTTCATCGGTGCAATGCTGGGTGCCGCCCTCGGATTGGTCGTAGATGCGTTGTTCCCGGCCATCTCAGCGCCGCCCGGCGCTTATGCGCTGGGCGGCATGGCGGCGATGCTGGCGGGCACC
>CAYMGV010000020.1:0-34682 GCA_964390105.1 uncultured Anaerolineae bacterium
CCGGCCAGCGTCCGCGTCGCCAGCAGGTAGCTCTGGCGCAGGCCCAGCCGCTCATCGATGGTGGGTGGGTTGTACAGGATCACATGCTTCTCGCCGCGTGGCGCACCGTCCTCATCAACGAGGCCTACCGGTGCTTCGAGCAGCCGTTCGGCCAGCTCACGCGGGTTAGCAATCGTCGCACTGGTGCAGATGAAGACCGGGTCCGCGCCGTAAAACTGGCACACGCGCCGCAGCCTGCGTAGCAGGTTTGCCATGTGGCTGCCGAACACACCGCGATAGGTGTGCAATTCATCCAGCACCACTACCTTGAGGTTGGAGAAGAAGCGCACCCAGCGGGCATGATAGGGCAGGATGCCCATGTGCAGCATATCAGGGTTGGAGATCAGCACGCCGCCCATTTTACGGATGCTGGTTCGCCGCGACTGCGGGGTATCGCCATCGTAGATGTTAACCGGGATCGGCGGGTGCGGGTCCAGCAGGTCCAGCAGGCCGTTCAACGATGCTGCCTGATCCTGTGCCAGCGCCTTGGTCGGGAACAGGTAAAGGGCCGTGGCTGATGATGCATCAATGAGGGTTTGCAGCGCCGCGAGGTGATAAGCCATCGATTTCCCCGACGCCGTCCCCGTGACCAGCACAACGTTTTCGCCGCGCAGGGCCGTTTCCAGCGCGCGTGACTGATGGCTGTACAGCCGCGCTGCCCCACCGCGCTGCGCCATGTCGATCAGCCGGGGATCAAGGCCAGCCGGGAAGGGCGCAACTTGCGCAGGCCGTGCCGGGAGGCGCTCCCATGCCGCGACGTTGGACATGAAGCGCGGGTCAAGCCGCAGTTCATCGAGCAGGGTTTGCAGGGTCATGCCGGGATCATAGAATGGATGGTCCGTCGGAGTCAAGAGTGGCGGTGTACATCCGGCTATAGACTGTGATAATGTGGACCCGGACTCAATAGGGTTCGGTTTAGCAAAAAGATTCCCCATTTTGCCCCCACCCCGTAACGACGATGCATCCTCCCAACGGTTGATGCCTGTATGCAAGGGCGGATTATCCTGGTTTGAATACTCATTTTGCCGGAGGTTCCCCCCTCCCTGCTGTGGGGAGGGGGTCAGGGGGTGGGGGCAAACAGACTCTTAACCGAACCGTATTAGAGCTATTACGTGCTGGCGACGTAGTGCTCCCCGTTCCGAAGCACTCGATACGGTTGCGTGGCGGCTTCAGCCGCCACGATGAACGCATCCGGGGATGCGGTATTAAACTCGAACATATCATAGTGGCAGGGAATGACCAGCCCCATGCCGACTTTGCGGGCCAGCCTGACGGCTTCCTCACCGTTGAGATTGCCTGCCACACCCAGTTCAGGGCGGTTGCCATTGATCGGTAGTATGGCAATATCGATCTGCCACTGTTTCAGCGTTTCCACAATGCCATCGTACCAGATCGTATCCCCGCTGTGATACAGCACCCACGGCCCGGCCTCAATCACATAACCCACGTAGCGGTTAAGCCCGTTTTCATCCTGGTCCAGCTCGGTATGAGCCGCAGGTACGGCATGGAACCGGAACCCGGCTGCTTCAACGGGCATGCCCACACGGGCCGTCGTCAGGCGGTCCAGGGCGAGCTTGAGCTTGTCGGCGGCATAGGCACGGTTGGCCTCCGGTACGATCAGGGTGATCGCCGGGTTGGCTTTCAGCAGCGGGATCAGTGTCGCCGCGTCAAGGTGGTCGGTGTGATTGTGGCTGGACGTGACCACATCAACGAAATCAAGCTGACCGGGATCGACCACCTGTTCCGTGATGCGGGTATGCGGCATATCCGTATCCGCGTATTTAATCGTCAGCGAATCGGAGAGGTACGGGTCAATGACCAGCGTCGAGCCGCCCCAACTGACAAGGAAGCCGCTTTGCCCCAGCCACCACAGATGCAGGGAATCTGTATCGGCGCGATGCTGGTTGACATCGGTGAGAAAGGCCGAATCCTGTTGAATTGGCTTTAGCATGATACGCTCCGTTTACTTGTATTCACAGGTAACATAGCGTTTGTTTTCAGCCGAGTCAATAATGGCGTCGGCGACGACAGCGGCGTTGAATCCATCCTCGAAGCTGGCACCCAGCGGGGAGACCGGCTTATCGTTGACGATGCAATCCAGCAGATGATGGATTTCATGTGCGAAGCTGTGTTCCCACCCGATGATATGGCCGGGCGGCCACCAATACTGCAACCACGGATGGTCGCCCTCGGTGACCATCACATCACGGAAGCCACGTGTGGCCGCTGGCTCATCACCCGCCCAGTACACTTCCAGCTCGTTGAGGCGTTCGAGGTTCCAGGCGATGCTGCCCTTCTCCCCGTTGACCTCAAAGACGTGATAGTTCTTGCGGCCACTGGCGAGGCGGGTGCCCTCCAGCGTGCCAAGTGTGCCGTTCTCGAACTCAATGACGGCAGCAAACGCATCGTCCACATCGACTTTACCGGTGCCGCTGCCACCGGGCAGGGTGCGTTCAGGGACGTAAGTACGCATCGAGGCCTGTACCGAGCTGATACGGGAGCCGAGCAGGAAGTGTCCAATATCGATGATGTGCGAGAAATCACCGATAGCGCCGCTGCCTGAGACTTCCTTATTATGCCGCCAAAGGTAGGGCGTCTCATAGTGTGGCATACACCAGTCCTGCAGATACATGGCGCGGAAGTGATAGATTTCACCCAGTGCGCCGCTGGCGATCAGGTCACGGGCCAGCCGCACAGCAGGCACAAAGCGGTAGTTGAACGCCACCATGCCCTTGACGCTGTGTTTCTGTACGGCATCCCACATCACTTTTGCTTCTTCAGCCGTGCGGGCAATGGGTTTTTCCACAAGGATGTGTTTGCCGTTTTCGGCGGCACGTACACATGGCTCGACATGAACGTTGTTGGGGCCGCCGTTGTCAAACAGGCCGATGCGGTCATCATCCAGCATCTGCTCCCAGCTGGTATAGTACCCCTTGTAGCCGAAGCGGGCGGCCATTTCACGGACGGCCTCCTCATTACGGCCACACACCGCAACCAGTTCCGGGTTTGCCGGTGCCGGGACCATCATATACGGGAGCTTCTTATAGGCGTTGGTATGCGCCCGTCCCATGAAGGCATAGCCCAGCATACCCACGCCAACCGTGGGCACGTCGGGCGGGGTTACCTCGGTGAAGCCTTTCTCATCTGTCATGGCGTTCTCCTTGTGGTTATGGGGGGATGCTCCCCCCGGATGATGGCAAGAATGCGATCCCCATCCATCAGGTCATTCAAAACGAGGTCGGCCCCGGCGTCGGCCAGGTCAGCGGCGGGGGTTTCACCCGTCCCCACGGCAATGACACGCACCCCATGCGCATGGCCGGATTCGACATCACGCAGGGTATCTCCGATGAGCACCACGGCGGCGGGGTCAAAGCGGACTCCGGTATGGTCCCCGGCGCGGCGGATGGCCCACCCCACCAGTTCGGCGCGGTCGGGGTGTTCATCCCCGTAGGCACCAACCGGGAAGAGGCCATCGTCATAGCCTGCGGCACGCAGTTTGCCGCGTGCCACCGATTCCGGGTTGCCCGTCAGCAGGCCGAGCTGGATATCCGGGGCAGCAGCGAGCCGGGTAACGAGTTCAGGGCCACCGGGGCAGGGACGGATATCGAATGACCCTGCCGCGATCAGGCCGTTGAACGCCGTTTCCAGCGCAAGGCTGAACTCGGCATGGCGGGCGTCAAACTCTGCCGGGTCACGCCCGGCATCCTGAAGAAGGTCGCGGATAATGCCGCTCATCGGCTGGCCGCCGGGCTCATAGTCTCGATCAGCAGCGAGCCCGAACACCGTTTTCACGGCTGGGACCATCGCCGCACGACCGAGGCCATGAGCCCACAGCAGCGTCCCATCGACATCCAGCAGGACGAGCCGGGATGGATGTGCTGTTACGCCCAGAACATGTCTCCTGCATCCTCGAAGATCATCGAGGCCTTGAGCGTCTGGGTGGCCTTTGCGAGCCCCTCATCCGGTGACATCAGCGCATCTTCATGTTCAATCGAGACGACGTAGTCATAGCCGACGAGCCGCAGCGCGCTCATGATGTCCTTCCAGTCCTTCACATCATGACCGTAGCCAATGGCGCGGAAGGTCCACGAGCGCTGAGGGATATCGCCATAGTGCTTGTAGTCGTTGCAGCCGTTGATGGCGGTGTTGTACTTATCGACCACAACATCTTTGCCGTGGACGTGGAAGATCGCATCGCCCAGTTCACGGATGGCAGCGACGGGATCGACGCCGTTCCACCACAGATGGCTGGGGTCAAAGTTGGCACCGAGGCGCGGGCCAACGGCATCGCGCAGGCGCAGCAGGCTGTACACGTTATAGACCAGCATACCAGGATGCATCTCAAAGCCCAGCGTCATGTCGTGTTCTTCCAGGATGGGGTGGATGGTCTTCCAGTAAGGGATGGTGACCTCGTTCCATTGGTATTCGAGCATATCGAGGAAGTGCGGCGGCCATGCACAGGTGACCCAGTTGGGCATCTTATCGCCAGCGGCACCGGCAGGCAGCCCGGAAAACCCGTTGATGGTCGGCACGCCCAGCAGCGCACCGAGCTTGATGGCGTTCTTAATGACGCTGTCGGCCTTCTCGGCGACGGCCTTATCGGGGTGGACCGGGTTGTTGTGAATGCTGAGGGCGCTCAGCATCAGGCCACGGCTGTGAATCTCAGCGAGCCATTCCTGGCGCTTGTCCGTGCTCTTGAGCAGGTCCTCTACCGGGCAGTGCGGGTCACCGGGATAGCCGCCAGCGCCGATCTCCACGGACTGCATACCATGTGCGACGGCCTTATCCAGTGCCTCCTCAAAAGACAGGTTGCCCCATAGCGCGGTAAATACACCGATTTTCATTGTGTTATCTCCTGAGAGTGTGTGCGGGTATTCTTCAATGCAGGCCACCGACACTACACCGATGGCCTGTGATCATTATATGACAGGGTGGCTGCCTATGAACCGACTTTAACCCTGTGATCCTGCGATCGTCTCAATTTGACGACGGCGCTTTCTTCATCAAGTTCGACATCATCCCATGTCAGGATGCTGCCCTTGCTCACCGCGCGGGTCATGCGGGCACCAGGCGTCAACCCGACAGGCAGCGCGTTGAGGCGATAGGCCTCCTCGGCGCGTTCCATGATGCCATGCGTGGTATAGCCGCCGAAGTCATCCAGCACGTCGCCGGGGTTGAGATCGCGCTTGGCAACCGCGATATTCTCCGCTACCGGGGTATCGAGTGGAGCGAGCCACTGCTCGCCGTGCAGGTGGGCCCGTGCAATCGAGATGGGGGCCTCAAGGAACCACAGATGATACGGGCGAAAGAACGTGAAATACTTACCCTTGCCGACCTTGAGGTAATTGAGGTCATCCTGGATACGCGGTGAACTGACCTTCACCGTGACATAAACGCCACCGGCGAGGCCCTGCCCCTGCACAAAGTCAACGATACCGGGATGCGGACAGCGCCCGCCATCCTCCTCAAGAGCAAATAACTCCGAGACCGCCAGGGTATCTTCAGCGGCGGGGCCGGTCATGCCGCGCTGGATCGGCACGCAGCCGGTCGCGTTGGCGGCACAGGTCATCTCGAACATGGTCTTGGTGCCATCGACATAGGATGCCACCTGGAAGGGGTCCTTATCGGCCTTCGCCGCCGATTCGGCTACATCGTCGGGGGTAGCCGCCGGGTTGAGCGGATTGTTCTTGCCCTTGCCGATGGCAACTACCTCGTAGCCGAGGCTGGTGACGAAATCATACAGCTCGATCAGGCAGCCGGGTTCATCGCCCGATGACACCGAGTAGAGTACCCCGGCCTCCTCGGCCCGATGCTTGAGTTCACGGCCCACGGTCACATCGGCCTCGATGTTGATCAGCACCACGTCTTTACCATGCTCGATGGCATTCAGCGCGATCTCGGCACCAATAGCCGGGGACCATGTGCAGTCGGTGACGACATCGAGGGATGGCACCTGCGCGGGCAGCAGCAGCGAGTTGCTCACGACGCGCTTACCGGCACAGATGGCATCCTCGGCGGCCCCGGGATCGTCGGTCTCGACGATTTGATCATCGGCAATGCCCGAGGCGCTGAACATGGCGCGAGCCTTGCTGGGGTCGGCATTGACGGCCAGCGAGAGTTCCATGCCGGGGACACCCTGCATCGCCTCAACAAAGCCGCTGCCCATCCATGCCAGCACACTGGCACCGATGCGAATCGGGTCGCCTGCGGCCTCACGGCGCTGAAGTTCGTGTCGGATCATCATGGTGGTTACCCTTTCGCCTTGATGGCCTCGCGCGCCGCCGCGACGATGTCATCTGATGTCAGGTTGTACTTCTTGACGAGGTCCCACGGGTCACCGGATTCCACGTAGCTGTCACGCAGGCCGACATAGCGCATCGGCACCGGCGCGTGCATGCTGACGACGCGGGCCACGTTGGAACCCATGCCACCGTGCAGCAGGTGTTCCTCGGCGCACACAATGGCCCCGGTCTCACGGGCTGCGCTGACGATGGTATCTTCATCCAGCGGGCGGATGGTGTGCAGGTCGATCACGCGGGCGTCGATACCCTCGGAGGCCAGTACGGCGGCGGCGTCCAGCGCGGCAGAGACCATCATACCATTGCCGATCAGGGTGACGTCACCACCCTCACGGACCACGTTAGCCTTGCCGATCTCCCACTCATCGTCCTCATCATAGATGTACGGCATCGCGACGCGGCTGGAGCGCAGGAAGAACGGCCCCCGCTGCTCGGCCACGGCCTGCACAGCCTTGTGCATCGAGACCGGGTCACTGGGCACCACGATCTTGAAGGTCGGGAAGCCGCCTGTCAGGGCAAGGTCTTCGATACCCATCTGGGTCGGGCCGTCCTTGCCGAGCGTGATCCCGCCGTGGCTGCCGACGATCACGGCATCGAGGTTGGAGATAGCAACCGCCAGCCGAATCTGGTCATACGCATTGCACAGCAGGAAAGACGAGAAGCTCACAATAAACGGCTTGAAACCGCAGCCAGCCAGCCCCGCGCCGACACCCACGAGATTGCTCTCGGCAATGCCGATGTTAAAGAAGCGGTCAGGGAAGGCGAAACGCACGGTCTCTGCCTTGGTCGAATTACCGAGATCGCCATCCAGTACGACAACACGCTCGTTGGCGGTGGCGGCGTCCAGCAGTGCCTTACCGAAGTGATTACGCAGTGGTTTATCGCTGGGGGTAAGCCCAGCCTGTTTACCGAGTTGCATTGAGTTCCTCCCGTGCTTTTTCTGCCTGATCTGGGGTGAGTGCGCGGCCATGGAAAGTGAAGTCTTCCTCGACGAAGGAGACTCCCTTGCCCTTGACAGTGTGAGCAAGCAGCAATTGCGGCTTGCCGGTTGGGGTTAGCTGACGGAGCAGGCGCAGTTTTTCGAGTACCGCGCCAATATCATGCCCGTTGACTTCCTCGACATGCCAGCCGAAACTGTGCCATTTATCGACGAGCGATTCAAGGGCTACCTCACGGGCGATGGGTCCTGTCTCCTGGAATTTGTTGTAATCGACAATGCCCGTCAGCGTGCCGGTTTTCTTGTGGGCGGCATACATTGCGGCCTCCCACACCTGCCCGGCCTGCATCTCGCCGTCGCCCATCAGGACGTAGGTCTGATACTTATAGTCGTTGAGGCGTGCGCCGAGGCTGTGCCCGATCCCGAGCGAAAGCCCCTGCCCCAGTGAGCCGGTTGTGGCTTCGACGCCGGGCATCAGGCCGAGGACCGGGTGCCCCTGCACAGGGCTATCCACCTCGCGCAGCCGCCACATTTCCTCGCGCGGGAAGTACCCGGCGCGGGCAAGGATGGCATACAACAGCGGGGCAGCGTGGCCCTTGCTCATGATGAATCGGTCACGTTCGGGCCATTCAGGTTCGTCAGGCCGGTAGCGCAGGATACCGCCAAAGAACAGCGCGACAAGCAGGTCCGTGGAAGACCACGAACTGGACGGATGGCCGGAACCGGCCTTCGTTGTCATTTCGAGGATGTCAAGCCGGACATCACGTGCGATATCCTGGAGATCATCCAGTGTATAGGGTGTCTTGGGGTTCACAGTTTTTATTATTCCCTTTCTGCCAGGAAGCGTTTTACCTGGTCTAAAGAAGGCAGGGCCGGTATGACCCCGCTGGTCAATGAAGTCAGTGCGCCGACGGCGTTGGCAAACCGCAGGGCGTCATCAAAGAAGGCGGCAGGCCGGGATGCCAGGTCGCCATTGAGGGGGGCGAGCCGTGTCAGCAGCCCGGCCACAAAAGCATCTCCACAGCCAACGGCATCAATGGCATCGACGGGGAAGCCAGCCACGTAGCCGAACACCCCGCCCGGCAGGCAGTATGCACTGCCATTAGGCCCCAGCGTCATGATCACGGCCTTTACCCCCTGCCCCAGCAAGTGTTCTGCGGCATGTTGCAGGGTGGCCGGGTTGGCCGGGTCGATGTCCATCCCACTCAACAGCGCGAGTTCATCCTCGTTGACCTTCACCATATCCACCATGGGAATGGTCTTGCGGGTCAGGTCGATGGCCGCTGAGGGGTCGGCCCACAGGGCCGGGCGGTAGTTCACATCAAAAGAGATCAGCGCACCGCCTGCGCGAGCCAGTTCAATCGCGGTCCATGTTGCAGAGCGGGCTGGCTCATGGTTCAGGCTGAGCGAGCCAAAGTGAAAGACCTGCGCATCATGCAGCAGATTGCGGTCCAGTTCACTTTTTTCGAGCCGGAAGTCCGCGCCGGGGTTGCGATAGAAGACAAACTCGGCGTGATTGGGGTCGGGCATGGCGATAAACGCCATGGTGGTGCGTGCGTCGTGGTCAAGCGCAATGCCGCGCGTCTCGACCCCTTCCGCCTTGAGTACCCCGATCAGATGCAGGCCAAAGGCATCATCACCCACCTTGCCGATGAACGCGGCAGGGGCACCCAGCCTACGGGCCGCGACGGCCACATTGGCCGGTGCGCCGCCCGGTTTGGGATGAAAGGCGGGTACTTCCGTCAGGCGTTTCCCCTGTTCGGAGGGGAACATATCCACCAGGAGTTCACCCAGGGTCAGGATGGTCATGGTCAGCTTCCTCTTTTATGCTACCAGTCATGGCTGATAAATACGAACATTCGGACAATAGTGAGCCAAAACAAACCATCAGCGGCTCATACTGATGGTTTGTCAGGGTGCGGTCTAGCTGTCGCGAAGCTCGTTGTACAGGATGTACCGATCTCCTCGGTGGAACATCTTGAGCAGTTCAACCGGACGATTCAGTTCATCATGCGTGATACGTTCGATATACAGGACGGCAGCACCGGGTTCGATATCCAGCAGGGACGCTACTTTGCGCTCGGCATTCACGGCACGCACCTTTTGCCGTGCATAGACGAGACGCAGGTTAAAACCGGTTTCCAGCAGTTTGCGCAATGACTGGCTGCCGTCGTAATGCTCAAGGATACCGGCACAGTACCGGTGTATCAGGTAGGAGTTTTCAAGGCTCATCGGGTTGCCGTCAGCCAGCCGCAGCCGCTCGATATGAGCAAGTTCGTCGCCGGGGTTAATGTCAAGCTGCTGGGCAATGTCCACCGGGGCATCAACCAGCCTGCCCGCTAACAGGCGGGTACTCGGCTCAAGTTCACGGTTGCGCATATCATCGGTAAAGCTGATGATGCGGCTGATACCATGTTCGATGGCAGGCTCTGCCACAAAACTCCCACGGCCCCGATGGCGGGTGATCAGCCCTTCGGATACCAGCATGTCCAGCGCTTGCCGTACGGTGGCGCGGCTGACCCCAAACTGCTCCTGTAGTTCCTTTTCCGGCGGCAGCATGTGCCCCGGTGCCCATTCGTTCCGGGCGATCTTCTGGTGCAGTACCTGGTAAACCTGGTAGTAGTATGGCTCCAACTTGGAACGGTCGATTGTTGATGGCATCATGGCAGAAACCTTAAAAATCCTAATATTAGGATATTATGATAAGCCGGTGATTGTCAAGAAGAGATGTGAAAGTGATAGGGTGCTGCGGCCTGTACCCTACAGGCAAGTATACACCAAGATTTGCCGGGGCACGGGTGCTTGTACGGCCCAGGCCAGAAAGCATCCATGCTGTGAGCCAAACCGGGAAGCAGGAAAACATACTTGACAGAATCAGCGCATTTAGTTTATTCTTTGAAATAAGTACGGCTATGAATTAATCAAGAGGCCCCTGGCCCGGATTCGTACCTGCCTGAACATCACACACATCCTCAGGCAAGTAAATCAGGAATTGGTGATTGACTAAATCGGCGCAATCTGATACGATGGTCACAACCTGTAATTACAGGATAACAACCTGACAAACCCGGATTGTCATTCACACACCAACAAAAATGCAGCAATTCTTGACAGAATACCAAAAATGCTAATATCCTAATGTTAGTACTTTTTATGGGCCACCTGCTGTTTACACACACATAGCCAACGCAACGACTGGTCATCACTTACGTTCACATCAGAAACACATCACACCCAGAATGACCGGTGAACAAAGGTTGGCACTTGATGAGTAAGTTAATTGAAGTTGAGCTTCTTGAAGCAGCTGCTATTCAAAGCATACTTAAAAACGGCCCACAATCACGCACCGACCTGGCCCGGGAATTACAGTATTCACGAGCCAGCCTGACAAGTATCGTTGGGCAACTGCTGCAATCAGGCATCCTGGTTGAGGTTGGTGAAGGCAAATCGGGCGGCGGTCGCCGCCCCCGGATGCTCGACATTAATGCAGATTACGGGTATATCGCGGGGATTGATATCGGGGCAACAAGCATCGATATTGCTGTGGCTGACTTTCGTGGGAGGCTTATCGATCGCTATCACGAGGAAGCCTCCGTTTTAATCCATCCCAAAACATTTATCGAAAACCTGAGCACGCTGTTGCTCAAGCTCTTTGACAAACACAATATCAAGGCTGACCAGCTCATTGCCATTGGCATGGGCGTGCCCGGCCCGGTCGAGTTCTCAACCGGACGCCTGATCTCACCGCCGCTGATGCCGCTGTGGAACAGCTTCCCAATCAAGACGGCCTTCCAGCCGTGGTTCCCGGTGGCCCAGGTCTTTGTTGATAACGACGTCAATATCATGGCAAAGGGCGAGCAAACCGCCGGGGCGGGGCAGGGATTGACCGACTTTCTGTTCATCAAGATTGGCACCGGAATTGGGTGTGGAATCATTTCAGATGGGCGGATATATCGCGGCAGCAACGGCTGCGCGGGGGATGTCGGGCACATCTGTGTAGATTACAACGGCCCGATCTGCCACTGCGGTAACCCCGGATGCGTGGAGATCATGGCCGCTGGACCGGCCATTGCAGATATGGGCCGCGAAAAAGCGCGCTCGGGTGAGAGCCAGTTTCTTGCCCGTCGTCTGAAAGAAAACGAGGGCGTGCTGAGTGCGATTGATGTGGGAGATGCAGCGGCGGCTGGCGACCGTATCGCGAACGAGATTATTCGTCGCAGCGGCTATTTGATCGGTGGTGTACTGGCTAGCCTGGTGAACTTTTACAACCCACAGGCCATCTTTATCGGTGGCGGGGTGAGCAAGATCGGATTGAGCCATCTCTCAACAATCCGGCAGGCTACCCTGCGACGGGCGACCGCCCTATCCACGCAGCAGCTCCGTATTGAGCATTCACAACTGGGGGATGACGGCGGGATACTGGGTGCCATCGCACTCACGCTGGAGAACCTGTTCGTTGTGAAAGACTAGAGTGGTTTACGCAGTGAGACACTGATCATCCGCTAGAACAGCAAGGGACGAAGCATTTATGAAAACTATGAACGTTGCAATCATCGGGACGAAGTTCATGGGCAAGGCGCACAGTAACGCGTGGCTCAATGCCCCGCGCTTCTTCGATATGGGTATCAAGCCTGTATTGAAGGTGGCCTGTGGACGTAACGAAGCCGAGACCCAGGCCTTTGCCGATAATTGGGGCTGGGAAGAAATCTCCACCAACTGGGAAGAAGTCGTCAAACGTGATGATATCGACATCATTGATATCTCCGTGCCGACACACCTGCATCATACCATCGCTATCGCAGCCGCCGAAAACGGCAAGCACATCTTCTGCGAGAAGCCGTTTACCTTCACCGTCAAAGAAGCACATGAGATGTACGAAGCCGCGGAGAAGGCGGGCGTCGTCCATTACCTTAACCACAACTACCGCCGTGTACCGGCCATCATGTTGGCAAAACGGTTGATTGACGAAGGCGAGATCGGGCGGATTTTCCACTGGCGCGGCACCTACCTGCAGGACTGGATCGTTGACCCGAACTTCCCGCTGACATGGCACCTGCGCAAGGAAACGGCGGGTTCCGGCCCGCATGGTGACCTGAACTCGCATAGTGTTGACCTTGCTCGCTTCCTCGTTGGGGATATTAAGGCTGTCAGTGCGATGATGACCACCTTCATCAAGGAGCGTCCGCTGCCGGGTGCCGGTGCTGCGACGTTCAGCGCGGGCGAAGGCGACGCAACCGAGATGGGTGAAGTCACGGTAGATGACGCCGCGTTCATGGTGGCCGAGTTTGAGAATGGCGCGCTGGGGTCATTCGAGGCTTCGCGCTTTGCCCCGGGCCGTAAGAACTTCAACTACTTTGAGATTTACGGCAGCAAGGGCAGCCTCGTTTTTAACCTTGAGCGTCTCAATGAGCTTCAGCTCTTTAAGCGTGATGATCCGGCTTATGCCCAGGGTTTCCGCACCATCATCGCCACCGAAGCAGGCCAGCACGACTACATCGCTGCCTGGTGGCCGCCGGGGCACATGATCGGGTATGAGCACGAATTTCATCATGGTGTTGTGGACTTCATGAAAGCCATTGAAACGGGCGGCAAGATTGCGCCCAGCTTCTACGATGGCCTCAAGGAAGTCGAAGTCCTGGTTGCTGCGATCAAATCAGCAGAAGAAGGCAGGAAGATCGCCATCAGTGACGTTGCCGGTTAAACCGGGAGGCGGTTCCACGGGGCTGGCGTTTCGTGAGTCCTCGCTGGCCCCAACTCACCTGATTGAACGGAGTTAGCAGTGAAGTTTGGCGTAAACACTTTTGTATTTAGTGCCCCTTTCTCTACCAGCAAGCATCTTGGCCTGGTTGATAAGGTGCGCGATATGGGCTTCGATCTGCTCGAAGTGGCAATCGAGGACCCGGCCCTGGTTGATGTCGCTGCCCTGCGTAAAGCAGCGCAGGCTGCCGGGATCGGCATCATTGTGTGTGGTGCTTATGGGCCTGACCGTAACCTGAGCAGTGCTGACCCCGCCATCCGCAAGAATGCCGATAACTACCTCAAGTGGAGCATCGAGGCTGCCGTAGAACTGGAATCCCCGGTTATTGCTGGCCCTATGTACTCCGCCGTGGGGAAGGAACGGCTGGAGACCGCAGCAGAACGCGAAGCCGAATGGGCGCGCGCTGTGGAAGGTCTGCAAAAATGGGGGGCCTATGCTGAGCAGCATGGCATCCGGCTGGCCTTTGAGCCGCTGAACCGGTTTGAGAACGACATGATCAACATCATTGATCAGGGTCTCAGGCTGATCAATGACGTGGGAAGCCCGGCGGTTGGTCTGCATCTCGATACCTTCCACCAGCATCTTGAGGAAAAAGATACCCCGGCGGCCATACGCCGTGCAGGCAAGCACGTTTTCCACGTCCATGCCTGCGAGAATGATCGCGGCGTACCGGGCACCGGCCAGGTCAATTGGACCGGGGTCGCGGCAGCGCTGAAAGACATCCGGTACGATGGCCCGGTGGTGATCGAATCCTTCACACCGGAAGTGAAATCAATTGCAAGAGCCGTTTGCATCTGGCGTGAAATCGCACCCAGCCAGGACAGACTGGCTGCTGATGGCCTGGCATTCCTGAAAGAACTGATGGCCTGAGATGACTATTTACCCGATAACAGTTTCAAGGAGACAGCAAGCGCATGGCTGCTCAATCCTCTAATCCTATCCTCGAAGTGCGCAATGTAACCAAACAGTTCCCCGGTGTACTGGCGCTGAACGACGTCTCTGCCCAGTTTTACACCGGCAGGGTGCATGCTGTCGTCGGGGAAAACGGTGCTGGCAAATCGACCCTGATGAAAATCCTGGCAGGGGCTTATACCGCCGATAAAGGGCAAATCCTGTTTCGTGGCGAGCCTGTAATATTTGCTCACCCACGTGCCGCGCAGGAAATGGGTATCAGCATTATCCACCAGGAATTCAACCTGCTGCCCGAGAGAACCGTTGCCCATAACATCTTCTTTGGTCGCGAACCAACCCGCTATGGTTTGATTGACCAACGCAAGCTGAATGACATGACCTTTGATGTGCTCAAGCAGATCGGTGAGGAAGACTCCATTCAACCAACCCAACTGGTTCGCACGCTGCCGGTCGCTCAGCAGCAGATGGTCGAGATCGCCAAGGCGCTGTCATTTGACTCCAAAGTGCTGATCATGGACGAACCAACTGCCGCACTCAGCATGACGGAGGTCAAGGTTCTTGCCGACCTGATCAACCGGCTGCTGCAGCGTGACCTTGCCGTCATCTTCATCTCACACCGCCTTGCCGAGGTCTTCGACCTTGCCGATGAAATCACGGTGCTGAAGGATGGCAGTAAGGTGAGCACCATCCCGGTTGCTGAGTCGGACTCTGACCGGCTTGTTGAAATGATGGTGGGCCGCAAACTGGATCACTACTTCCCGCCGCTTGGTACGCCGGACGATGTGGGTGAGGTCAAACTGCGCATAGCGCATGCTTCAAACCACTTTCTGAAGGACATTAACCTGGAGATGCGTGCCGGGGAGATCGTCGGATTATCCGGGTTACAGGGGTCGGGGCGTACCGAACTGGCCCAGGCGATCTTTGGGGTGGATCCGTTTACAACCGGTGAAGTGGAAGTCAAGGGAACCATCCTGAATATTCGGCACCCATCCACTGCCGTCAGGCAGGGTATGGGCTATGTCACGGAAGACCGCAAATCTGAGGGCATCTTCCCCAATCAACCCCTGCGTGACAACATGCTGATCACGCTGCGCACGCTTAGAGCGTTGTTCAGCCGCGTGCTGCCCAACGGCATCAAAGAACGGCCTAATCTGATTTCCGAAGTCGCGACACAGGTCGATGTACGAGCCGCCAGCTATCAGCAGGAAATCCAGTTTCTGAGTGGTGGTAACCAGCAGAAGGTGGTACTGGGCAAATGGCTGGCAACGACCGCCGACATTTTCATCTTCGATGAGCCAACACGTGGCATCGACGTTGAGGCCAAGGCCAGTATTCACGATATGGTTCGTGACCTTGCCCGGCAGGGCGCTGCCGTGCTGATGATCTCATCGGAACTGCCTGAGATTATCGGTATGAGTGATCGCATCCTGGTGATGTGGGACGGGAAGATCACAGGTGAACTCCCCGCGAATTCATCTGAATCAGACATCATGCGCATGGCAACCGGTAACCTGAACGGCAAAGCTGAAGCTGATACCGTATCGTCATCAGCGAAGTAACCTGAGGACTCAATTCATGGCAACAACGACTGCAAAATCGAGCTGGCAAGGCCGGATCGACAAACTCAACATACCGCCGGTCTATGCGATCCTGGTGGTGGTGTTTGTACTCTCGATCATCATTGACATGATCTGGGGTCGCGGCCAGATGCTTGACCAGACGATCCTGACCAACATGATCATCCGGTCGGTCGCACTGGGCATTATCGCAGTGGGGCAGACCTTCGTCATCCTGGGCGCTTCTATTGACCTGTCTGTGGCATATACCGTCAGCGTGACGGCAGTGATGGCCTCCTTCATCATGCAGGGTGAGACGTCCAACGTACCAATGGCCGTGGCCGCCACCTTGCTGATCGGGATTGGCATCGGGACCGTCAACGGCCTGATTATCACCAAGCTGAAGGTCCACCCACTGATCACGACGCTGGGCGTCGGGCTGATCCTGAAGGGCATCCTGAATGCCAGCTTCACCAACTTTGTGGGGGCGGTGCCCCCCAGCTTCCAGTCTTTTGGCTACGACTCAATTGGGCCAATCCCCATATCAATCCTCATCTTCCTGGGGATTGCATTAATAGGCGGTTTCATACTGAAACGAACGAAGTTTGGTGCCCACCTTTATGGTGTTGGCGGCAGCGACGAAGTCGCACGGTTGTCTGGCTTACGCACAGACCGTGTCGTCATCCTCGCTCACATTATCTGTGCTGTGACGGCAGTGGTGAGTGGGCTGTTCATTGTCAGCCGCCTGCGTTCCGGTGCGCCCTGGGTTGGGCCAGACGGCATCTACGACCTTGAGAGCATCGCGGCGGTTGTGGTGGGCGGCACGGCGCTCTCCGGGGGTAAAGGCGGGGTTGCAGGCACCATAGCCGGTGTGCTGATCTTTGCCATCCTCGATACGCTGTTTAACCAGATCGGTATGGACACCTTCTTGAAACAGGTCCTGCGGGGTGGAATCATCATCATGGCTGTCGCCAGCTACACCTTCCGCAATAGGGGCGAAACCGCCTAGGCAGGAATAACGACTCATGGCTGAATTGAGCAAAACGCAAGACCAACCTAAATTTACAAACCAACTGCGCTCGATCCTGCGTAATGTCAGCGCTATCTACATCGTTGTCATTCTCCTGCTGTTGGCAGTTGGCTATCTCAACCCGAACTTTCTGAGGCCGCAGGGGGTCCTGGCCCTGCTGCGCCGGGCGGCCCCGCTGATGATCCTGACCGCTGGTCAGATGTTCGTCATCGCTTCTGGTGGCCTTGACCTCTCGACTGGCTCCACGGTGACGCTGGTGGTGATCGGTGCCGCACTGCTGATCGATAATGACCCCGCCAATACGTGGTGGGTGATCCCGGTTTTCCTTGGGGTAGGCGTCGTGATCGGTGCCATCAACGGCGTGATCGTCGCCCATGCAAAGGTGCCCTCCCTGATTGCTACGTTAGGCACGCTGCTGGCCATCAGAGGTGTTGGCCTCTATGTTTCCGGCGGCGCACCGCGTGGTTACCTGACAGATAACTTCCGCTTCTTCGGACGCGGCTTCATTGATAACGTTCCGGTGATTGACCGTTTCCCGGTTGCAGTGATCGTGCTGGTTGTCGTGGGCATTATTGGCACGTACATCCTGCACGGTACCAACTACGGGCGACAGGTGCTTGCGCTGGGTGATAATCCGCGTGCGGCAAAGCTCTCTGGTGTCAATACCAATCGCGTTCGAGTCCTCGCCTTCGTGTTGTCTTCGGTCTTTGCCATTATTGCCGGCATCCTGCTTGGTGGATTTGCCGGGGTCAATGTGGAAGCCGGGACCGGGCTTGAACTACAAGCGATCTCTGCCGCGGTTCTGGGTGGGGCCATTCTGCTGGGTGGTGGTGGGTCAATGCCTGCTGCTATGGCAGGCAGCCTCGCACTGGAGCTTTTATTTACGATGTTGAATCTTCTCGGCCTGCCCAAGCCGTTGCGCGATGTTGTACAGGGCTTGATCATCATCGGGGCCGTTGCGTATTCGGCGATAAGGACGAGGAGAAGAACATAAATGCAGTGTAGAGTCAAACTGGAGGATAGCTATACGAGCAGGAACTATGAAGAGAAAGCCCCAAAAAGGTGTTCAGTTTATACAGAAATCTGAGGAGGTTTCGAATATGTCGAAGAACCGTTTGTTTACCCTGATGCTCATCCTCGCTACCGCGCTCCTGTTGGTGGCCTGTGGTGGCACCGCTGCCCCGGCTGAAGAAGCACCGGTTGAAGAAGCGCCGGTTGAAGAAGAAGCCCCGGTAGAAGAAGAAGCACCGGCTGAAGAAGCCCCGGTTGAAGAAGAAGCCCCGGCAGAAGAAGCTGCTGCTGACGCAGGCCTGCAGTCTGAGGCCGCTGTTGTTGCTGCTGAATTCTTCAGCCAGGAACAGTTTGATCGCTCCGTGCGTCAACTGGACCTTGAGCCGGAAGGCCCCGAAGGTGAGCCGTGGCTCCAGTACCTTGAGGCAGAGTTCGTTGATACCAGCGAATTCGCCACCGAGGCACCCTGGACCATCTGCTTCTCAAATGCCGGTGTCAACAACCCGTGGCGTGTTGTGGGTTACACCACCATGCTCGCTGAAGTTGACCTGCATCCTGAGATCGAGGAATTCATCCATGTGGACGCCGAAGGCAGCGACGAAAAGCAGATTTCCGACATCGCTGACCTGGTTGCCGGTGGCAACTGTGACGCCCTGATCGTTTCCCCGAACACTACCGCTGCCCTGACCCCCGCCGTTGAGCAGGCTTGTGAAGTGCTGCCGGTGGTCGTCTTCGACCGCGGTGTCTTCACCGAATGCCCGGTGAGCTTCGTGCAGCCGATTGGTGGCTACGCATTTGGTCTGGCGGGCGCGCAGCACATCGTTGACAGCTGCGAAGGCGAGTGCAACGTGCTGGCCCTTCGTATTCTGCCTGGTGTAGACGTGCTCGAAGAGCGCTGGGCTGCTGCCAAGATCGTGTTCGAAGAAGCTGACAATGTCAACGTGGTTGGTGTGGAATTCGGTGATGGTGACAACGCCAAGGTGAAGTCAATCGTCACGGACTACCTCGACCGCTATGGCACCATCGACGCTGTGTGGATGGACGCTGGCGCAACGGCAGTCGCGGCCCTTGAGGCCTTCGAAGATGCCGGTCAGCCGTACCCGATCATGGTGGGTGAGGACCAGCAGGACTTCCTGGTGAAGTGGCAGGAGAACGACATCAACGGTATCTCCCCGACCTTCCCGACCTTCCAGTGGCGTACTGCCGTTATCGCGGCGGTCCGCATCCTTGAAGGTGAAGAGGTCCCCGCTGTGTGGCGTCTGCCACAGCCGGTCGTCACCAATGAAAACCTGGATCAGTATGTCCAGCCGAACATGCCGCCGTTGCACTATGCCATGTGCGGTTGCGAGAACATGCCCGGCTTCCCCGAAGGCTGGGGTGGTGAGTAAGTTCCAGGTAAGTTGTTAACCTGGTGCCAGGTTAAAGATCGAACCAGCCTGCACCTGGCTAGTATTCCGGGTGCAGGCTTTTTCTTGAATGCCAAAAGTGTTTCTTACTACGCGGAGGTAAACCGCAAAATGATTGAAATTGGTTTCCACACTGATGCCTTTAACAGTTCGTTCTGGAGCTTTGAAGCAGCTCTGCAATGGGCACAGAAAAACGATGTTCACTATATTGAATGTGGCGCGATTGATGGTGTGTCCTGGTTGCACGGCCTCGGTTATCACCCCCATATAGCCCTGTGGGAAGACCCGGTTGCCCTGCGCAAGAAGATGGATGGCTATGGTGTCAAATTCTCGCAGTTAGATGCTGCCTATCCCATTTCACTACCCAATGCAGCCTCGATCGGTACCCAGTACATCATTAATACCATTCGGTGGGGATATCTTGCCGGGTGCAAGCAAATCGATACCACCGACCACATGTTCAAACCTGAAGGCCAGACAGACGATGAGGCCCTTGAGTTAATGAGGCGAATCTACAGCGAAGTGCTCGAAGTGGCTGAACACTACGAGATGATCATTAATATTGAGCCTCACGGATACTACACCACCAAACCCGATTTCATGGCGCGTATGCTTGAACTCGTTGATTCCCCCTACCTGCGTATGAACATGGATACGGGCAACACCTTCATCGCCGGGCAGGACCCGGTTGCATTCCTTGAGCGCTTCAAGGATAAGGTCAGCCACGTCCACGTGAAGGATGTCAGTGAAACGCTGGCCGCCTCACTGCGTGGTGAGCTGACCGGCATTGCCGTCAGCAACACAGCCATCGGTGATGGCGTCAACGTGGAGAACATCAAAAAGTGCTTCGATATCCTCGTCGATATCAAGTATGACGGCGTGATCAGTATTGAATGCGAAGGCGAAGGCGGCCCTATGATTGAGAAAAGCCTGGCCTGGATGCGCGAACTGGTCGAAGATGCCAACACGCGCATGAGTGCCTAGCGATAAACCAAACCGACCGCGAGCAGAATAAGGAAAAGAGCAACATGGCTATTAAACTTGGCGTCAATATGGAGTTCGTACGCCACCATGATAAACCGTTTGACTGGGGTGTCGCCAAGGCCGCTGAGATCGGCTACGAGTACATCGAACCGATGGTGCATCATGGCAGGCAGCTGCTGGCTGATGCGGGGTACTTCCACTCAGTTTCGCTGTATGAGGACCCACTCTGGATGCGTGACCTGTGCGAGAAGCACAATATCAAGCTCTCCGGGCTGTCCTCCCACACGCCGCTGTGTAAACCCGATGTCAGCGTAAACTACCTCAAGCTGGCGATCCGGTTCGCTGCCCATGCTGGCGCGCCGGTGGTCAACACCGATGAAGGCCCCAAGCCGACATGGACCACCCGCGAAGAGGACTTCACACTGATGCGGTACACCTTGCAAGAGGCGGCTCTTGTTGCCGAGCGGCACGGGATCGCTATCGGCATTGAACCGCATCAGCAGTACAGCAAGACCCCTGATGGCCTCGACGAAATCTACAATCTCGTCGATTCACCGGCCATTGGCATCAACTACGATACTGGTAACAGCTATCTCGCGGGGGGGTCAGACCCCTATGAATGGCTGGAGCGCGTGCGCGACCGGCTGGTTCACGTTCATGCCAAGGACATCGGCATAGAACAGGGTGAGGCCGAGCGCGGCAAGGTCACCGGGACCCCGGTGGGCTGCGCCTGCGGTGAAGGCGTGGTCGATTGGAAGCGCGTGATCGATATCATCAAGCCTGTCGCAAAGGATAAGGATATCATCCTGAGCGTCGAATGTGGCACGGTCCCTGAAGCCATCACCAGCTTTGAGCATCTGTCCGCTTTACTCTAGTACCCGCACATGCAGCGCCGGGGGCGGGGCACCCTGCCCCCCGGCCTGATGGCTTTTCAACAGAGGATTATCGCCATGCAGTCCAGGTATCTTCTCGGCGTAGACCTTGGAACCAGCAGCACCAAGGCCGCCCTCTATACTCCCGATGGCAAACTGGTGGCCGAATGTACGGTTGAAGTTCCGCTTTACTATCCGCGCCCTGGCGTGGTAGAGCAGGAGAACGAGGATTTCTATACCTCAGCGGCGAAAGCGGTTCGTACCTGCGTCCAGCAGTCTGGCATCGATCCCCGGCAGATCGCAGCAGTTGCGTTTGATAGCCAGATGGCCGGGGTTGGCTCCATTGATGAGGATTACAACCCGGCAACCCGCTTTGACTCATGGCTGGATATGCGCTGCGAACCACAGATCAAGTACATCGACCAGCATTATGGCGACCTCGTCACGCGGCTGACCGGCTGCGCCCCCACTTGCGACCACGGCCCGAAGATGCTGTGGTGGAAGGAAGAACGCCCGGCTGAGTATGCCCGCATCGCGAAGTTCGTGATGCCGGGCACCTACGTGGCCGGTAAGATGGCAGGGCTTGCAGCAGATGATGCCTTCATCGATTATACGTACATCCACTTCAGCGGGTTGTCCGATGCGGAACACGGCACATGGTCCGATGAATTGTGCCAATCGGTGGGGATCAGCAGGGAAAAGCTGCCTCGCATCGTAGAGCCGTGGGAGGTCGTGGGTGAGGTCACCGAAGCCGCCGCGCAGGAATTCGGGCTGGCACCCGGCACCCTCATCGCGGCAGGCTGCGGTGATACGGCTGCATCGGCGCTGGGGGCAGGTATTGTGCGCCCCGGTATGCTGTTCGATGTGGCGGGCACCGCCTCCGTGCTGGCGGTGTCTACGGATACGTTTGTGGCCGATATCCAGAACCGCGCGCTGATCACGATGCGTTCGGTCATCCCCGGTTTATGGAATCCGCTGGCATATATCGGTGGTGGTGGTCAGGCATTACGCTGGTACCGGGACCAGTTCTTCAACGCCCACAAGGGCCAGGCGCTGGACCTCACCGAGGAACTGTATCCGCACATGATCGCACTGGCAGAGCAGGCACCTGTTGGCTCAGATGGGCTGTTCTTCTCACCACACCTCGGCGGGCGTATCTGCCCGGCTACCCCGGAGATGCGCGGCGCATGGGTCGGGTTCTCATGGAGCCACACACAGGCCCATTTTGCTCGCTCGATCCTGGAGAGCATCGCATACGAATACGCGTGGTATCTGTCGATTCTGCGCGAGGCAATACCGGGGGTTGACCTGCTGGAGACTCGCGTGGTTGGTGGCGGTGCCCGCAGTGATGCATGGAACCAGATCAAGGCGGATGTATCCGGGGTGCCGTATCAGCGATTGGATCGGTCAGAGTTTGGCAGTTGGGGGAGTGCCATGATCGCGGGCAAGGCGGCTGGGGTCTTTGATGATCTCGCTTCGGTGGCCGCAAACCATGCGCGGCCAGCCGGTGATGCCATCAGGCCGCGCCCGGAAAATCGCGGGAAGTATCAGCCGTTGGTTGAACAGTATATTGCATTGCAGCGAACACTCAGTGCGGTGTTCACCGGCTAACGGTGGCCGTCACATGGGGCGCTTTTGCACGTATATTGACTGCATTACTACAACTCGACTTTATCCATTTTTGAGCAGAGAGCAGGGGCAGATTACGCATAAACCCAGAAATTCGTTCGAAATAGGTGAAGTCTGGGTCAGACTACAGACCCCATCCTATTTATTCGGGTTCCGCGATTGGTGTTGATGTTCCCTATGGTGGCGTTCTGAACAGATACATTATCGTCTCCTGCTGCTGCCGGTAGTTCGAGCGTAAACCCGGGCCGGTCTCGGCTTCTGACCGATGTCTTATGTTCATCATAACTCACTTTCCGTGAGTGTCTACCAAATGGATAAAGTCGAGTACAATGTGGGAGTCTTTAAGCTGGGGCTGTTTAACGGCCCGCTGCGGCTGCCCCATTTTGCATTGTTGTATACAGAAATGATCAAACCATGACGCGAAACGCCAACATCCCCCAAATCGACTTTAACAGCCCGGTGCCGTATTATGCACAACTGATGGAAGTGCTGAAGGCGACCATCGAGACAGAGGCACTCGCACCCGGTGATCAGCTCCCAAGTGAGCCGGATTTGTGCGATACCTACGGCATCAGCCGCACCGTGGTACGTCACGCCCTGCGTGAACTGGAGGCCGACGGCCTGATCGTCCGGCGTAAAGGCAAAGGCACATTTGTCGCTGATTCAAAGATCAATGAGAGCCTTGTGCAAAAGCTCACCGGGTTTTATCACGACATGATCGAGCGAGGGAAGACCCCGGTGACCCAGGTCCTGAACGAGGATATCGTCCCGGCCAGCCCGGTTATCGCCGCAAGGCTCAACATCAGGGAAGGTGAGCCGGTGTATACGGTGGAGCGCCTGCGTTTCGTCGATGGTGAGCCGCTGCTGCTGGTGCGGGCCTATCTGCCCCATGCCTTTTGCCCCGGCATTGAGACGGTTGATCTCTCCAAGGCATCGCTGTATGACACGCTTGAGACTCGCTTCAACCTGCGCATCGTCAACGGGCGTCGCAGCATTGAGGCGGTAGCCGCTGATGAGCGGCAGGCTGATCTGCTGGGCATCAAACCCGGCGACCCGGTGCTGCTGCTTGAAAGCCTTGCCTATCTTGCGGATGGCACCACGATTGAGTTCTTTCAGGCGGTGCATCGCGGGGATCGCACTCGCTTTGAGGTGGAACTGCTTCGCATCCCGGAGAAGGTTGACCTCGATGAGATCGTCAAAGAGGTTGACCACGATCTCCCGCACAGTAACTAGCGTGTGTCTGCAAACCGCTTTTCACCGCACCCCTTCCGCACCGCTTCAGCGGTGCTCGAAACGGCGAGTGCAATGAGCCGAGGGATGAGGTAAAACGCGCCGGGCGTGGTGTTTCGCGGGCTTTGCAGACAGACCCTAAACCTAATACGGTTCGGTTAAGAGTCTATTTGCCCCCAGCCTCCACCCCCTGACACCAGCCCCCACAGCAGGGAGGGGGAAGCTCCGGCGGAATGAGCATTCAACCCAGGATGATCCGCCCTTGCGTCCAGGGATCAACCGTTGGGAGGATGCATCGTAGTTACGGGGTGGGGGCAAAATAGGGAATCTTTTTGCTAAACCGAACCCTATCGACCCTAAACCAACCAAGGATACTGCCTATGGCTTGACACGGTTTGACGAGAGCGCCAACGGCATTTTGCGGGTTGACTCCGTGTGCCCAATCTGATACGATGGTGTTATCCTGTAATTACAGGATAACATCCTGACCAATGCGTTGTTTACTCAACGCCCAATTGCTTGCCGACGATACACTAACTAAGGAGTGACACTCCATGAAAGCTCGCATTGTTCCGCTTTATTTTCCGGGTCGGGATGAAGAATTCGATACGCAGGTTACCAACCTCAAGAACCTGATAAGTGAGGAAGCCGAAATCCTTGAGCCGGTTGCGCTGGGTGCGGCCCTACCCGGCTGTGACGCCGTACTATTCCCACAGGTGCTAGGTGATGCCTATCGCCAGGTCGATGACCTGAAAGCCATTGACGTTCCGATCCTGTTTATTACATCGGAGTTTGGCACTGTATCAATGTGGGACTGGGAGATCGCCAGTTACCTACGGACCAAGGGCATCGAAACCATCGCGCCCTACAGCCTCGAGCAGACGAAGATGGTCTGCCGGGCGCTGGGTGTCAAACGCGAACTGACGGAATCCAAGTTTCTTGTGTTCCAGGACAACCCCGGCGAGGGCTTCCAGGCCAGCATTTTTAAGCGCTTCTACTGGTGGGAAAACGAAGCCGTCAAGCGCATGATCGACAAGTTCGGCATCACCATCGAGAAGAAAAGCTACAAGCAGTTTGGCGAGGAAGCCGCAGCCATCCCCGATGAGGACGCCGAAGCGGTTTGGGCGGACTGGAAGGATCGCATGCAGCTCGTCGGGCTGACGGACCGTGCCCGCCTGAGCGCACTAAAGACCTACATCCTTCTCAAACGTCACATCGAAGCCGACCCAACCATTAAGAGCGTCGGTATCAACTGCCTGAATGAATCCCACTACTCTGATACCACCCCATGCATCGCATGGAACATGCTGTTTGAGGAGAAGGAACTGATCTGGGGCTGCGAAGGCGACATCGTCACGATGCTGACCAAGTACATCCTGTATAACTCGCTGCGTGTGCCGATCATGATGACCAATATGTACCCGTTCCTGATGGGGCAGGCGGCACTCAAACATGAGCGCATCCCGCACTTCCCGGAGACAGAAGAACCGGAAAACCACATCCTCGCGGCGCACTGCGGCTATCTCGGTGTGCTGCCTCAGTCGATGTCAACCGCGTGGGAGGTCCGGCCCAAGGTGCTGGCGATTGTCGATGACAATGCCCATGCCCTGAATGCCCGCATGGCCGAAGGCCCAATGACGCTGGCGAAGTTCAACGCGGGCTATGAGTCGCTTTCCGTGATCGAGGGGGACCTCACCGGCTATGCGCAGTATGAAGATTCCGACTGCCTCAATGGCGCGGTGTTGAAGGTGCCCGATGGGCACAAGCTGGTGCGGGAGATTTCATCACACCATTACCTGCTGATGTCCGGCCATGAAGCGCCTGATATCGAACTGCTGGCTCGTATCTTTGATTTCGAAGTTGACCAGATGTAACCGTTCCTGGTGGATGAATGAGGGGACCGTACCCTCCCCTCATTCCCTGCCGATTTTCTGTTCTTTATCCCCTATAGCTGAGGAGAACCGTAGTGGCTATTCGCATTTGTCTTGTGGGCGCCGGAAGAGTTGCAAAAGTACATGCCAATTCGCTGAAAGGGCACGTACCGAACAGTGAACTGGTTGCGGTGGTGGACCCCAATGCAGAAACCCTGGAACAAACAGCCGATGAGTACGAGATCCCGGGGCGGTTTGCGTCACTGGAAGATGCACTTGAGGGTGCCGTGTTTGATGCCGTCGTGATTACCACCCCGACGTTTACCCATGAGGCACTGGCGCTGACCGCCGCCGCGGCAGGCAAGCACATCTTTATGGAAAAACCGATGGCGATGAACCTGGAAGAATGCGATGCCATCATTGAGGCCGCAGAAAAAGCCGGGATCATCATTCAGTTGGGTTTCATGCGGCGCTTCCAGCCCGAATTTGCGATGGCTGCCGAGCGCATCCGGGCCGGTGAAATCGGCGAACCGATGACCATCAAATCGCTGACCAACGGCCCCGGCCTGCCGCCTCCCTGGGCCAACGACATCCGTACCTCGAACGGCATGCTGGCCGAAGTCAACAGCCACGACCTCGACTGCGTGCGCTGGCTGATGGGTTCGGACCTGCAGCGCGTCTATGTTGAAACCGCCAACTTCAAGGGTGCAGCACGCGGCGTTACCACCGAGAACTTCTACGATAACGTCAGCGTCAGCATCAAGTTTGAGAGCGGCGGGCTGGGCAGCATCATGGGCACCTGCCCCTGCGATTATGGCTACGATGCCCGCGTCGAGATCATCGGCACGAAGGGCCTCCTGCAGATTGGTGAGATGAAACGCCAGCCGATCACGGTCGTCATTGACCGCGATCACGGGCAGGTCAGCCCGAGCTGGCGGCGCTGGCCGGAGCGCTTCGAGTGGGGGTACATCCATGAGATGAATCACTTTGTTGAATGTGTCGCCAAGGAACAGCCGCCCATCGTCGATGCTGCTGATGGCCGCATGGCGGTCGCTGGTGTACTGGCTGGTACGTTGTCCTTCCTTGAGGAGCGCCCGGTGTTAATCTCTGAAATCCTTGATATGGGGAGGCCCTCATGGCAGACCTCATGACATCGGTTGTTTATCACGGCCCGGAAGATATCCGCGTCGAACAGCGCCCGATCCCGGCAATTGGACCTGGCGAGGCGCTGATGAAGGTCGTTAATACCAGCATTTGCGGCACCGACCTGCGCATCTACAAGGGGGGGCACAGCCGCTACCCGGAGGGCACCGTCCGTATTCCTGGTCATGAGGTGGTCGGCGATATCGTCAAGGTTGGCGCAAACGTCACCAGCCTTGAGGTTGGTGGGCGTTACTTCGTAGCCCCCAACATGGTCACCGGTGCCAACCGCATCTCGGTGACGGGGAACAACAACCTCTCCAAGGATTTTGCTGCTATTGGTATCACCATGGACGGCTCCTTTGCCGAGTACCTGCGCATCCCGGCGGCGGCCATCATCCAGGGCAACCTGATTCCCATCGGCCCCGACGATGACCCTGCTGTTGCTGCGCTGATCGAACCGTTTGCCTGCGTGCTGCGGGGTCAGCGTCCGTTGAACATCAAGCCCGGAGAGTACGTCCTCGTCGTTGGGGCCGGCCCTATCGGCATCATGCACATCCTGCTGGCGCAATTGCAGGGCGCGGCTAAGGTGCTGGTCAGTGAGATCAGCCCGGAACGTGGGCAGCAGGCGCTGGAGTTCGGCGCGGACCGTGTGATCAACCCGGCGAAGGAAGACCTCGATGCCATTGTAGCCGAGGAAACCGGCGGCTGGGGCATGGATGTCATCATCACGGCGGCACCGGCCCATCGTGCGCAGGAAGATGCGATCCGGCTGGCGGCGATTGGTGGACGCATCAACTTCTTCGGCGGGCTGCCGAAGGACAAGCCGACCATCACGATGGACTCCAATGCTGTGCATTACAAGGAACTGATCGTCACCGGTACAACCGCATGCAGCACCGCTGACTGCTGGGAAGCGGCACGCATCGTGCAGTCCGGCAAGATCGATCTCGCCCCGGTCGTCAGTATGAAGTTCCCGCTGGCGGAAGCCCAGGCGGCATTTGATGCTGCGGCTGACCGTAAGGCGCTCAAAGTGGTATTCGAGGCGGGTGTCTGACCGGCCTTTCATTGATGATTTTCCAATCAAGGAGCTGCACCCTAATGAAAGATGTTCCGTTTACGTTTGATGTCTCGGTGGCGGATGCCGTCCTCAGCGAGTACGACAACCTCATTATCCGTACCCTCTCCAACATGGCGGGCATGTACGCCGATAATGAGGCATTCGACACAATGCTGGCCGAAGAAGACACCGAGCATTACCAGGTCTACGAAATCCGCCGCCCGGAAATTGAAGGCGAGATTCTGCATGGGCTTTCCGTGCTGCATCCCGGTAAGGTCGGCGACGAGTACTTCATGACCAAGGGCCACTTTCACAGTGTGCTGGAAACCGGCGAGGTGTATTACTGCCTCAAGGGTGAAGGCTACATGGTGATGGAAACGCCCGAAGGCGAATGGGCGGTCGAGCCGCTGCACCCCGGTAAGGTACTCTATGTGCTGCCACGCTGGGCGCATCGCTCCGTTAATACCAGTTCAAATGAAGACCTCGTCACGTTCTTCGCCTACCCCGGAAATGCCGGGCACGATTACGGCACCATCGAGACGCAGGGCTTCCGTAAGCTGGTGGTGGAGCAGGACGGCGAGCCTGCCATTGTGGATAACCCACGCTGGAAGGGCCCGGATCAACGCTGATGACCGATCTTTCCGCCTATTCGATACTGGTGACCTCAACCTCATTCGGACGCAATGCCCCCTCCCTGATCGAGGAACTTGAGGCCGCAGTGGGCCGCGTGACCTATAACACGCTGGGCAGGCCGCTGACCTCTGCCGACCTGGTTGACATCATCGGAGAGCATGATGGCTACATTGCCGGGCTGGATGAGATCAACGCCGAGGTGATTGCAGCCGGGGCCGCAGGCCGCCTGAAGGTCATCGCCCGCTACGGCGTTGGGATTGATCGTGTGGATCTCAAGGCCGCTGCCGAACACGGCATCCCGGTGACCAACACGCCCGGGGCCAACTCGTCATCCGTGGCAGAATTAACCATCGCCCTTCTGCTGGCACTGGTACGTCATATCCCGCAGGCCGTGGCTCAAACCCGCCGCGGTGAGTGGCCCCGGTTCAAGGGCATCGCCATCGAAGGGAAGACGGTCGGCCTGCTGGGGTTAGGTGCTATCGGGCGTGGTGTTGCACTCCGGGCGGCGGGGTTCACCGATCACATCATCGGCTTCGACCCGTTTGTCAGCGAGCAGCAGGCTGCTGAAATGGGCGTTACCCTGCTATCGCATAATGAGGTCGTTGAACGGGCCGATTTCCTGTCGCTGCACCTGCCCGTGCTGGACAGCACGCGCGGCATGGTCAATGCGGATTTGCTCGGACGCATGAAGCCCGGATCCTATTTGATCAACACGGCCCGTGGCGAGCTGATCGACGAGGCGGCGCTGCTTGACGTACTGACCTCCGGCCACCTGGCCGGGGCTGCGCTTGATGCGTTCATCGAGGAGCCGCCCCCAGCCGATCACCCGCTGCTGGCCCTGCCCAATGTCATCGCGACACCGCATACCGGTGCCCATACCGACCAGGCGACCAACACAATGGGCCGCATGGCCCTTGATGACTGCCTTGCCGTGCTGCGCGGGGATGCTCCGTCGTGGCCGGTCACACCCTGAGATTGGATAGAAACCTTTTGGATAAACAAGCCGTCCTTAACCGTATTGAAGAACTCGGCCTGCTGGCCGTGATCCGTGGCCCAAACCCTGGTGACACCGTGCGTGTCGTGGATGCGCTGGTCAAAGGTGGGGTGCTGGGCATCGAGATCACATTTACCACGCCGGATGCGCTCGGCGTGATGTCCCGTCTTACCGCACGCTACGGCGATGAGATCGTGCTGGGTGCCGGGACCTGCACCATCCCCGAACACGCACGTTCCGCCGCTGATGCTGGCGCGGTGTTTCTCGTCAGCCCACATACCGAGGCCGAACTTGCCAACGCCATGACAGCCACCGGGCTGCCGACTATGATGGGTGCGCTTACCCCATCTGAGGTGATGCAGGCCGTCAAGCTGGGTACGGACATCGTCAAGATGTTCCCCGGCTCGCTGGGTGGGCCGGGCTATATGAAGGCGCTCAAAGGCCCCTACCCGGACCTCAGGATCATGCCGACCGGCGGCGTCGCACTGGATAACGTGGCAGCATGGTTTGCTGCCGGGGCCGTTGCTGTCGGTGCCGGAAGCCAGCTTTGCCCCAAGGACTGGATCGCCGCCGGGCGTTTCGATGATATTACCGTACGCGCACAGGAATATACCCGCGCGATAGCTGACGCGCGCACCACCTGAGAGGAAACTCATGCCTGATCAATCCCCGTATCCTATCGTTGAGAAGAAAGTGCCGACCTTCACCTTCGTCGGTGTAACAACCTCGAAATCCAGCATCATGAAGGTGTTCCCGCGCTGGATGAAAGTGCTGGGCCGTGAAGATGTGGTCATCGAAGGTGTGGACCACGCCATCCATGACGAACCCGAAGCGTACCGCGCGACCGTTGCGCAGTTCAAATACGATCCACTGTCATTGGGTGGGTTGGTGACCACCCACAAGATCGATCTGTTTGAAGCCACCCGCGACATGTTCGATGAGGTCCACGAATCAGCAGCCCTCACGGGTGAAGCATCCAGCATTTCCAAGAAAGATGGCAAGCTGATCGCCCATGCTATGGACCCGCTGACCTCCGGCCTCAGCCTGGATGCTGTGCTGGGTGATGGCTATTTTGGGCGCACTGGCGGGCACATGCTGTGCTTCGGTGCGGGTGGCTCCGGTAAGGCTGTCTCGCTGCACCTGATTCGCAAGGCTAACAAGGCCGACCGCCCGGAAAAGATGATCGTGACCAACCGCTCGCTGGGCCGTCTTGAGAAACTCCAGGCCATGGTAGAGGCGCTGGATACCGACATCGAGTTTGAATTCATCCAGAACAACGATCCTGCGGTCAACGATGAGATCATGGCACGCCTGCCCGAGGGCAGTGTGGTCATGAACGCGACGGGTATGGGCAAAGATACCCCCGGCTCACCGGTGACTGATAACGGCCTGTTCCCGGTTAACGGCGTTGCCTGGGAGATCAACTATCGTGGTGAACTGGATTTCTGGCACCAGGCCATGGCCCAGCAGGAAAGCCGTAATGTGACGATTGAAGATGGTTGGCTGTACTTCCTGCATGGCTGGACGCAGGTGATCAAGAACGTGCTGCACATCGACCTGCCGCCGGAAATCTTCGCAGAGCTTGCCGAAGTGGCTGCCGATTTACGACCGGAACTGGTGTACAAGCCGCGCGGGTAACGTCCGATACAAACAGATGCCGGGTCACACACACCTCCCGGCATTCACCCTGCAAGTGGTTTAAGTGGGTAACCGCAGACCTCCACTCATAGCACAAGTGTCTGCACATATCACATAAGAATGGAGAATATCCCGATGATGAAAATTGGCATTGACAGCTACTGCTTCCACCGCTTCTTTGGCGAGGTTTACCCGGAGCAGCCTGAACCGCCTTTCAAGATGACCGTGGAAGACTTCCTTGATTTTGCCAAGGAACTCGAAGTCGATGGCGTTTCGCTGGAATCCTGCTTCTTTCCCTCACATGACCCGAAGTGGTACGCGGATCTCAAGGCCCAGCTTGATGAGTACGGCTTTGACCGCGTCTACGCATGGGGACACCCCGATGGGCTGGAAGCGGGCAAGAACCGCGATGCGTTCAATGACATGATCAAGAGCATCGAGTATGCCACGATGATCGGTGCTGATGTGATGCGCGTATGCGCCAGCAGCCTGATGTTCCGCTTTGAGCCGCACCAGCCGCAGCTTGATATCCTCGTGGAGTGGTTCAGGGAAGCCGTCAAGGTTGCCGAGGAACACAACGTGAAATTGGCTGTTGAGAACCACATTGACTACAACTCCGATGAGTTTGTATGGCTGCTTGACCAGGTCAATTCCCCGTATCTCGGCCTGAACTTCGATACCGGCAACTTCCTGCGTGTGCTGGATGACCCAATCGAGGGTATGGAAAAGCTCGCCCGGCATACGCTGGCGACACATATCAAGGACCTGAAGCTGCGTCACGATGCCAAGCCCAATGACTGGTTCTTCTTCTCCAGCACCCCGGTTGGTGATGGGCTGGTCGATAACGAAAAGCTGGCTCGTCTGCTGAAGGACGCCGACTACAAGGGCTTCCTCGCTGTTGAGACTGACCATCTGCATCCTGACTACAACTACGATGAGCACGCAGCGATCCGTCAGAGCGTTGCCGAACTGAAGCGCATCGTGAAGGCCGTGGGATAAGCACTATCTGAGCGTGCCCTGAACCTGTTGCCCGGACACACCGGGAACTATCTCATCACAAAGCCCACCCCCATCCCAACCCTGTTTACCCGCGAGGCGGGGCAGGGCGAGAATGGGGGTGATAACTATGGGGTGGTCCCGTATCGCTTCTGTATCCTGAACCAAAGGAAAAGACCATGGACCTTGAACTGTTAGATGAAGAAAAGCGGCAGGTCTGGGAGAAAATCAACAACATGATGGATGTAGGTTACGGCTGTGCTGAGTCTTTTGTGGTGGCCGTGGGCGATTATCTCTGGGATGGGGTTGATGACCAGATTCAAATGATCTCGACGGGGTTCAGTGGTGGGGTTGGCGGAACGCATGAGGAGGTGTGCGGCGGTGTCAGCGGGGCCGCCGTGATCCTCGGCATGCTCTACGGGCGCACCACTAACGACGAGTCAAAGATGATCCGTTGTAAGCGGCTCATCGCCACCCACCGGGATCGATTTGTGGACGAGTTCGGTACGACAACCTGCCAGGAGCTGCGTGATGCGCAGTTCGGTGCAGATGAGCGCAACCCATGCTCCGCCATGATCGCTCCGGCGGCGTTTATGCTGCTCGATATCCTTGAAGAAGAACGTGAACGCGAGGCCATGGCGGCGGCACAGCAGGCATCACTCGATCAGGCCGATGTGCTGCCCCTTGATGACTATCAGAAAGCGCGCACTGAAGACGATTCACGCACTCTGCTCACCCAGATCAAGCGGGCCGAGCTGCCCCACGGTCACCGGGCCTGGGTCGGTGACCGTCTTGCGGAACTGGGCGACCCCCGCGACGGCGTGGGGCTGGATGCCAACGGCCTGCCGTGCATCGCATGGCTGCCCGTTGAAGCGGGCCGCGTCGAAGTTGAGCGAGCCGGGGCGTTTGAAGCCGAACCGTTTTATATCGCGAAGTACCCGGTCACGTTTCAGCAGTTCCAGGCGTTTGTCGATGATCCCCATGGCTTCCGGGATGCACGCTGGTGGGATGGATTGCCGGCAGCTGATGAGCACCGCGCAGAGCCGGGTACGCAGCGCTTTGTCGGTTCGAATAGCCCACGGGAAAACGTGAGCTGGTTCGATGCCGTGGCTTTCTGCCGCTGGCTGACAGCCCGCCTGCATGACAATGCCCCGGCTGATGAAGTGGGCGAGCGGCTTGCACGCGATAGCTGGGTCATCCGGCTGCCCACCGAGTGGGAATGGCAGCTTGCGGCAACCGGCGGTGACCCCGGGAACAAGTTCCCGTGGGGCCTTGAATGGCAGGACACCTGCGCGCACACCAAACATGATCAACTCAATCGCACGATGGCCGTCGGGATGTATCCACGCGGCGCGTCACCTGTTGGTGCGCTCGATATGAGTGGTAATGTCTGGGAATGGTGCCTCAACACCTATGAAGACCCGGCTAACCTTGACTTTGGCCGCACCGATCGGCGTGTACTGCGTGGTGGATCATGGTATCACTGGGGATCATACGCGCATACTGATATGCGCAGCCGCTACTACCCCGATCACCGCTACAACGCGGGCGGCTTCCGCGTTGTATGTGGGGTCGGGGAGGTTTAGCCTATCCGGGGGAAATAACATTACGGGAATGCCCATCCCAATGTCCATGTTGAGGGGAGTGGGCGGTGGTTTAACCTGGGCCGTGGCCCCCGGCATCCAGTCGGGGGCCACGGCGAAGATCGACAGCGCATCACGTTCTACGGCTGCCAGCGGGGCTGCCATTCGGCGTAAGTCTCATACGTCAACTGGCGCAGGTTGGTCCCATCAATGCGGATGATATAGATATCGTTGTCATCGCCGCGATTGGCGGCAAACGTTACCCACTGCCCATCCGGCGAGAAGGATGGGCCTTTGTTGTTACCGCCGGTGGTCAGGCGCACGGGCGCGGAACGGCAGTCGAACGGGGCGGCAGGGTCGGCGCAGGCAGTGCTGACGAGGTATACGTTCTTATCGCTAATCGACCCCCGGTAAAAAGTCAGGAAGCGGCCATCGGGGGACCAATCATTGCGCCCACCGATGCTCATGCCATAGGTCATACGGCGCACGTTGCCGCCCGTGGCACTCATCACATAGACATCCTTGGTGCCGCCGCGCGTGGAGGCAAACGCGATCTGTGTGCCGTCCGGCGACCATGACGGGTCGAGATCCTCAGCGTCATCATAGGTCAACTGCTGCTGAGCGGTGCCGTCGGCGTTCATCACCCAGATGTTTTGCAGCCCCCCCGAGGTTGAGGCGTAGACCACGCGCAGGCCATCGGGCGAATAATCCGGGGCATATTCATCGACGTCGTAGGTGTAGGTCAGCCGCTGCAGGCCGCTGCCATCGGGCCGGATGGTGAACAACTCGAAGTTGCCATCGGCCTGCGATGAGAAGATGATCTTCGTACCCCCAGGGTGCCATGACGGGTAAAAACTGGTCACGCCGCGCTGTGTGATTTGACGCTGGTTGCTGCCGTCCGGGTTCATGACGCACAGCTCATCGATCCCCTCGATGTAACACACATAGACGATCTGGTTAAAGGTGATGCCATCCGCTGCCATATTGACTCCACCCTGCGGCGTCGCAGTGCCGACCGAATCGAAGGGGGGCGCGGTCACGGAGGCGATGATCGGCTGGGTGGCGGTAGGTGGCGGCAGCGTCGCGGTTGGAGTGGCAGTGGCC
>CAYMGV010000021.1:0-1079 GCA_964390105.1 uncultured Anaerolineae bacterium
GAACATCTTGGCGCAGCGCTCGGCCACCATCTGCTTGATCTCGGCATCCTCGAGCGAGGGCTCGACCGGCCCGATATTCTCACGGACACCGTAGGCCGAACAGAAAGCGACATCGTAGCTCAGGCTGGCAACCGCCAGACGGGCCAGGGGACCGACGAAATTATCGGTCTCCTTGTTGTGGTTGCCGCCGATCAGGATCGGTGGGCCGCCGGGGCGTGCCGGGCGGGGCAGCAGCGTGGCATCCTGCAGGCGGTAGAAGTCCCCGGCGTAGTTCTGCGGTTCATTATGATGCAGCAGCCGTGTGACCACCTCCAGCCCTTCCTCGAAGCGGGCAAACCGGCCATCAAGATCAAGCAGGTCGAGGCCGTAATGGGTGTGTTCGCGTTCCTGCCAGCCCGCGCCGAAGCCCATGTGCAGCCGACCGCCGCTCAGGTCGTCGATGTCACGGGCGTAACGGGCCAGCATGGCCGGGTGACGGAAGGAGAAGGGCGAAACCAGCGGCCCGAACTCGATGCGCTGGGTGTGGCCTGCCAGCCACGTCAGCGAGACGATCATCTCCAGCGAGTCTTTGTCGGGTTCGGCGGCATTGGTGTAATGGTCGGAGCGGTACAACCCGGCAAAGCCGAGGTCCTCCGCGGCACGGGCGATGCGCTGCCAGCGTGCCCACGTCAGGCCGTTCTGACCTTCGAGCATTAATGCAACTTCGATCATGGTGTTGTCCTTTCGATGAGGCGTCAGGAGGACGCGGGGGTGCCGTACAGATGTGGTACCACAGGCATAGTGATAAATTCTGCACACTCGATACACTGTGTATTGACGTTGGTATCATTTGGAGTATAGCAAATCTGTGACGGTCTTAAAGCGACTTGTGATGATTGTGTTCAGGATAACGGTAATGACAATCGTGGCGGTGGTGGTGCTGCCGCTGATGCTGCGGGCGGCGACGGCCCTGTGGTCACGCCCGATGGTGTACAGTGCCGATACCGCGCCGCAGCAAACCACGGCCATCGTGTTTGGGGCACGCGTGTACAGCAGCGGACGGCCTTCTGCCATGCTGGCGGACCGCGTAGCGGCGGGGG
>CAYMGV010000021.1:1089-34056 GCA_964390105.1 uncultured Anaerolineae bacterium
GCTGTATCACGCGGGCAAGGTCGAGTACCTGCTGATGTCGGGTGCGGGGGTGGACGAGTTTTACAACGAGCCGGAGGCGATGCGGCGTTACGCCCTTCAGCTTGGCGTGCCCGATGAAGCGATCAGGATCGATGAGTACGGTCTGCGCACGTATGATACCTGCTACCGGGCGCGTGAGGTGTACGGTATCAATGATGCGGTACTCGTCACGCAGAACTTCCACCTTGACCGCGCCCTGCTGACCTGCAACTTTTTAGGGGTCGAATCCGTAGGAGTATTTGCCGATGATCAACGCCCGTGGGGGTACTCGCGCTATTCACTGACGTGGAGCCGGATGCGTGAGATACCGGCGACTGTGATGGCGGTGTTCGATCTGCTGACGGGCACCCGGCCATTAGTTGTCTCACTGCCGCCAGGAATAGTTGATTAGTACTAACTGATCACAATCTTAACCCGTCGTTGATGTTTGCAGGGTATCACTGAAATTGTTGTTTTTTTCCGTTGGAACAGGGGTTGAAATCAAGATGAGCATATCCGTCGAATGGGATGATCAATTCAAGCGTAAGCTAATCGCATCGTTCAGGGGGTACTGGACATGGGAAGACTACCGCGAGGCCGTCGATACCATTCACAGCCTGATGCAGAGCCACGACCATGAGGTTGACTTAATGGTAGATCTGACCCACAGCGCGAAAGTCCCGGTGGCCTCGCTGCGGGAGAATATCGACCGGCTCAATGAGACGCTGGGGACACTGCCCAGGACGATCCGCATGATCCTCGTGGTGCATCCTGAATCGGGGAAGTGGGCGCGTGCATGGATGGCGAAGCTGGTGCTGAACCTGTCGCAGGGCGGCCATGAGGTGATCGGTGTCGAGAGCCTTGACCAGGCGTACGCCACCATCGGGCGGCGCAGCCTGCTGACGGCCTGATCCCTTTGAGCCGCTGGTAGAAAAACGCCGGGGTCATATCCCCGGCGTTTTTTGATTCGGCTGATGGGGTTCGGGGAGGGTCAGCGGCGGCGGTCCACCAGCGAGGCGGACAGCTCACGGCTGGGGGGGTCGAAGGGTGCCCGGAATGCGACGCGGATGCTGTCCGTATCGACGGTATCGGTCACGTCATAGTACAGCACGCGCCAGCCCCGGATCGTGACCTCACGGTAGGGGGTCAGCGTACCTTGCTGCACGATATTCTCGCTGTCATAGGGCACGGCCAGCGCCACGATGGACTGCGTGAAGGTGGTCTGGGGTGGAGCGCCCATCGTCACGATGCGGTCACGGGAGTTGGTGCCATTGGGGTCGGCGGCCACGTAGGGTGAATCAGCGGCAAGCACATCGACCCCGTAGGGGGCGTTGTTGGAAGTCCGCTGCAACTGGTAAAGCGGATAAACGACGGTGGTATTGTCCTCGTTGATGAAGCCCTCGGCGGAGTAAATATCCACATTGAGCATCTCACCGCCCAGCACGCTTTCCGCAAGGATGGTGCCTTCGCTGGCAACCAGCGGCCCCGCGACATCGACCAGCATGGCATTACCGGAATTGCCCTCGGCTTCGTAAAACAGCGTCATGAAGCGGGCGCTGTCATCAGGGTAGATCACCCACACGTCGGTGTTGCGAGGTGGCTCGGCATCGTTGAGGCGGTAGCCGGTGGCCCCAGGGTTGATGGTCGTCAGCCCCACGAATGACCCGATCAGCAGCATCACGGCGATGGCGACCACGAAGATCAGGTTGCGGCGGCGGTACTCGATACGCTGGCGGATTTCCTGCTGCGATGTCTTACTCATTGTGCCCTTCCATGTGCCGTCATCTCGATGCGCGAATTATGCCACACCACGGGGGAATTGTCGCGTTTGCACCGGGGTACAGCGATGGGGCTGTCCTGTTGTTGGTGAGGGCGGATGGGGGCCGCGCTCAGTCCTTAATGCTTTCCAGCCAAATCATGGCCGATTCGATATCGGCGAAAACCTCGGCTTTGAGTTGGCCGAGTTCCCATACTTCGGTCAGGACAGGGGCCATTGATTCGGTGGCGAGCAGGTCCTGCGGGATCACCAGCGCCCAGTACTTCCAGCCGTAAGCGGGGGCCGCTTTGGTGATATGCTCACGGCCCCACTGGTAGTCCTCGTGGGTCATTGGGCCGTTGAGGCGATCATCAGAAAGCCACTTGCTGATGCCGTATTCCTGCAGGGCGGACAGCCCGGTCAGAAGCAGGTCCCGCAGGGGCTGGCCGCTGATGGGCTTATGGCAGACATGGAACAGCATCGCCTTACCAGGGATGTATTGGAGGGTGACGTACTCGTTTTTAACTAATGTAACGTTTGTCATGAGTCTTTCTTTCCTTCGAAAGGCCCATTTTTATGTGCCGATGTGGGCTGTTATTTCTATGGTAAGTGATATGCGCAGGTCCTGTAAAGACCGTATTGAGCCTAAGAGAGGATTGTGAGGAGTATCCGGCCCACGCCCCCGCTGCCGGGGTTCAGAACTCCCCCGGCATGGCCCCGACGGCCTCCACCGTTTCGATCAGGCGTCGTCGTTGTCAATGGCCTGCTGGGTGACCCGCATGACATCCTCCAGCGATGCGCCCCTGGCGGCTGCAACCCGGCCCATGCGCTTCTGAAACTGCATCATCGCATAGCCGACGAAGTCATCCAGCTTCAGGCCGAAGGGCACCGGGGTGTACTGCGCGAAAATCTCATTGATGACGCCGACCGCTGGCATCATGAGGGCGTTCATCTGGGTCTGTGCCACGTCCAGCAGGTCGGGGTTCTCGGCGACGAGGCGCGAGATCAGGTAGATGCCGTAGGCGATATGGCGCGATTCATCCTGCTTGAGCTTTTGTATGCCCTCGACGTTGCCGGGCATGAGGTTGTTTTGCTGTAGGATGGTGAAGTAGGCGTGATAGCCCGTCTCGGCCAGCACGCCTTCGACGATCATGTTATACGTCACGGAGGCGAGAACCTGTGCCTCGGGGGATTGATCGCTCATCAGGCGGTTGAGTGTCGTGGGCAGCACCTCGTAAAAGATGTGCCGGTGGCTGGGGGTGTGGTAATGCGAGAGGTCCTCGGCGGACACCCCCATAACTTCATGCAGCAGCCGCTGGAAGAAATCGGTATGCTTGGCCTCCTCCCACAGGAAGGTGGTGAGGAACATCTCCTCCTCGATGCGACCCTCGCTGGCGACGGCCAGGATCAGGGGCAGCAGATCAAGCGTGACCGCTTCCTCCCCGGCGGCAAACATGGCGGTCAGGCGGAGCAGCAAATCCTTCTCATCATCGGCCAGCCCGGCCCAGTCCTGCCTGTCCTGCGTGAAGTCGATCTCGGAGGGGTTCCAGGTGCCATACACCTTGGCCTTCTCAAACAGGCGCATGGGGGGCGTACTGCGGTTCAGGCCGCGCGTCGTTGTGACGAAGCTGGTGTGGGTATTCCGATTTGCAGTCATGGTATTCTCCTTTATTCCTGTTTACTTCAACTCAAAACTGATCGCATTGTATAGGCCCGCGTGATAGCCTGCAATCAACCCTGTGTCGTGCTACAGCCACGCCACCAGTGCCATCACAAAGGCGGCCACCCCGATCACCCCCACCGCCGCGATCAGCCGCGCAGCAACCAGCGGGATCAGCAGGCTGACGGGGAACACCTGCGTTTTTTCGAGTGCCGCCCACTTGTGGCTATCGACATTCTTCCCCGTCAACTCGACCACCGTTTTCAGCATGTCACGGCGGCTGCGGTAGCGGACAATCGCAACCTGATGCCAGTCATCGGCCCCATCAGGATGCAGGAAGCGGCTGCGCACACGGCCTGCAAACAGTGGGTGCCCGGCGCGTTTGAGCAGAAGTGGGATGATGGCACGGTTGTAGCGGGCATTGGCGGCCAGCGCATCAGCATCAGTGATGCCGCTGTCGGCAGGGTAGGCGGCCTGCTTACGGAAGCGCATCAGGTTGACCATGTAAAACGCGCGGCCATCGTCTTTGGCGGTGAGTGCCCGCAGGTTCGTGAGCAGGATCGGTTCAGGCTGTTCGTTACTGCCGCCTGCCCGTGCCCGGATTTCAGCAAGAAAGGTCTCGATTTCATCCTCGGTGAGCGGCTTGCCGCGCCCGCCGTACCATAGTAAGAACAGGCCGTAAAGCGCGAGGAAGATCACTGCGATGATCAGTGTTTGTATCGGTAACATGGCATTTCTCTTTTTATCATCTATGAATCGTGTGGGTTCCCGGTGTCAGTATGCAGCGCATGTGATCCCGCTGCAAGTTGGGATGCGGTGTCCGGCGAGGCCAGGCAATACATAGACCGTGCTGGTGGTCCTGATCTCTGGAGTGGGTACAAAAGACCCCGCCAGCGCAGCGCCTGACAGGGTCTTTTTGTTTGAGTAGGGGTAGGGGATGGACTCGCCGAACCACTACGGGTTTGTGAGGATATGGTGGGTATCGTATGCTCATGATGGTCAGGATGCAAGTGATGCAGAACCACGCTCAGTCAATACTTAGAGCGTTCTCAAGCACCCGGATCATCTCGGCCAGGTCGACAGTCAACGTGTCCCAGGCTACATCCAGGTCAACAGCCAGGTAGTCATGGGCGATTCGGTGTCGCATACCAATGATTGCCGACCACGGCAGATCACGGATCTGAGACTGCGCGTCTTCTGATACATGACGAACGGCCTCACCGATAATTTCCAGCAATCGAGTGACAGCAAGAGACAGCATCTCATTTCTATCGAGGATGGAGCGGTCTTCGCCTTCAATAAATGAGCGTGCCTTATGTGCTGCATCGAGCATATCATGCAGCCGGTTCAGATCACGCTCATTCATACACAACCTCAGCCACACCCAGCACATCCTGCCGAAACCGCTCGCTCAGCGCGCCGGGGGTCAGCAGGTCAACCTCGCGGCCAAGAAGCTCCGCTAACTCATCCTGTATGGTGACAAGCGTGAAGTAACCCACACGGGCATCAGGTTCAAACTCAACCAGCACATCAATGTCACTGTCTGGGCCAAAATCGTCGCGCAGCACCGATCCAAACAACGCTAGCCGCCGGATAGGGTAACGCTGGCACAACGCCTTAATGTCAGCCTGTGGTAGGTCGATTGAAATGGTCATACGATCATTATAACGCAATAGAAAAAGCGGGGCTTCTCAACTGATATGAGAAGCCCTGTGTGTTTGAGTAGGGGCCGGGGATGGACTCGCCGAGCATCTCCTGCACCGCTTGGCCGATCTCAAAGCAGCCCGGCAGTTTCTCCTGCCACAACTGACTTATCTCGGCGACCAAACCGGGCAGCAGTGCTGTTTGATCACAGGATGCGGATGGCCCGCAGCAGTTTCAGGATCGGGATGGCGATCAGCAGCAGGCCGCTGTAGGTCAGCAGTTTCGCCAGCAGCGGCAGCCCCTGGCGGACTGTGAAATCCATCGGCAGATAGTCAAACCCTGAAGCGTCTGCCTCACCGCTGGCAAAGAAGCCGGTCAGCAGACGGTAGGCCGCCTCTTGATTCAGTGACCAGAAATCGGCGCAGTGGCCCATCTCAGCGAGAATAACCAGCCGGCCATTCTTCAGGGAAGGCAGCAGCTCATCCCGACCATACTCGACCGGCGTCGAGAAATCGAGGCTGCCGTTGATCAGCAGCGTTTCCACCTCGCAGGGCTGGGGCTGGCGGAAGCGATCTTCCATCGGCCAGACGGGCCAGCTTCGTGACGCAGGCTGCCAGATCAGCAGTGACAGCGGCGTACCCAGGATCGAATCGGGGGCATACAGGTCGTCATAGTCACGCCCCGGATCGTAGTCAGCATTCATGCCTTTGGCCATCAGATCGCCCCAGGTGAAGATGCCCGGCACGGCCAGATCATAGGCCAGCGACAGCAGCGCAAGCCCCGAAAAATCGCCCTCATCGGCGGCCAGCCACGCATCGAAGGCCAGTGCGGCAGTGCGGCGGTGGAACAGCAGTATAGCGGTGATGACCCTGACTTTACCCGGATCGATTTTCAGGTAGCGCCAGCGTGAGGGCATCGCACGTGACACGCGCCGCATCGCCTGGCTGAGGTCCGCCGTGCGCTGGCTGCATGCCGGGTCCTGCGCGCAAAGCTCGCTGTAACGTTCGATCTGATGGTCAATCATCCCGGCTTCCCACACAAACCGCCCCGGCGGATTGACGCCGATCATCGCGGAACGTGCGATCACTTCGGGGTGAAGCAGCGCGTAGACCTGCGCCACCCGCGTGCCGTAACTCTGGCTTAACAGATTGATCTTCCCGATTTTCAGCGCAATCCGTGCCGCTTCCAGGTCGGCGACCACTTCGGGGATGGTGTACCCGGATAAATCAACGCCTTCCGCCCTCAGCCGGTCGGCACAGGCCCCCATGGCCGCCGCGATGCGCTCCAGCGACTCCGGGCTGGTGATATCCGGCCCCTGTCCACGCACGGCCTCCACGATCTCCGGGCCTTGCAGGATCGGGAAACCATCCGCGCCCCGATAACCCACCAGCACCACATCATGGCGGGCCAGCAGGGCATCGTCCGGCTTCCAGTTGATATTGGTCTGGCCGGGGCCGCCGCCCAGGTGAAAGATCGGATCGGCGGGGGATGATGAACTGGAATGGATGAGCCTGACCGGGATGGTGATCAGCCGGGCTGCCGGATCGCGCCGGTTCTCCGCTACGATCAGCGTCCCATATTCTTCCTGGTAGTGATTTTTCTTTGTTTTGTAGATGCGCGTGCGCCGTTCGATTAGGTCTCCGGCCTGTGCCTGCTGAGTGATTTCTTCTGCCATGTCTGCCTTTCCAATACAGGGTGCTGTTTTACGTGGTTGATCCCATTGTATAAGTCCCTGTGAGGGTGGGCAAGCGGTGATGATGGGGCAGGGTGAACAGATGAACGCAGCAGTGATTTTTGATTTTTTCTTTGCAAGACAACAGGACTTACGCAGTAGGGGTAAACCCCTACCGAACCATTGTGTTTTCAATAGCAAAGCCTCGGCAGAAGTTGATTGCCCCCTTTTGATAGGTGCCAGGGTCTGTCTGCAAAGCCCGTCAAAACACCCGCCTGGCGCGTTTTTACCTCACCCCTCGGATAGCGAGTTGCGGGTGCTTGCAGATAAGGGGAAACAAAGCTATAGTTTGGGCCTGCGAAATCATTGTTAAACTTCTGAGCAATGTTATGAAAAATCGCCTCTTTCTGACGATTGTGCTGCTGGGCCTGCTGGCCCTGTTTTTGATCCCGGCGCAGCCTGCGCTGGCAGCCACCATCACGGTCAACAGCATCCTCGATGTGGTTGCTGATGACGGTCTTTGCACCCTGCGTGAGGCCATCACCAGTGCCAACACCGATACCGCTTCTGGTGCTGCCCCCGGCGAGTGTGACGCTGGTACCGGCGCAGACACCATCACCCTGCCCGCCGGGACCTACACGCTGACATCGGGCGCGCAGCTTCCGCAGGTGACGACCGAGATCACCATCAACGGCGCGGGGGCAGTGACCACCATCGTACAGGCAGCGGCAGCAGCCTTCGACCCTGCCACGACCTGGCGCGTATTCGTAGTCACCACCACGGGCAGCCTGACGCTCAACAGCATGACCGTCCAGCATGGGCAGATCACTACATTTGGCGGCGGCATTCAGAATACTGGCACGCTGATCCTTGATGCCAGCACGGTCAGGCGTAACAGCGCAGGATCAGGCGGCGGCATCCGTAATTTTGGCGGCACCGTGACCATCCGGAATGGCAGCATCATCGGTGGGACCGGGGCCGGGAATAGTGCAGGGGGCGGAGGCGGCGGCATCTACAACGAGAACGCCGGACAGGTGACAATCGACGCCAGTACGGTCAGCGGCAACACGGCCCAGTTGGGCGGTGGCATTTTCAACATCGATACGGGTTCAGTGATCACCATCCAGAACGGCAGTGTGATCGGTGGCACCGCACCCGGCTCGGGCAACACTGCCACAACTAGTGGTGGTGGCGGCATCTTCAATCGCGATAGAGGCAGGGTGACGATCGATGCCAGCGAGGTCAGCGGCAACACAGCCAGCATCGGCGGCGGTATCCGCAACCTCACCTCCGGTGCAGTGGTCATTATCCAGAACGGCAGTACGGTCAGAGCCAACACGGCCACCGACGGCGGCGGTATCTACAACACGACCTTCGGGGAGGTGACGATTGATACCAGCACCGTCAGCGCCAACACGGCCAGCGGCAATGGCGGCGGCATCTATAATAGCGGTTCAAATTCAACCGTCACCATCCAGGATGGCAGCACGGTCGGTGGGGCTGGTGCTGCCAACACAGCCACCGACGGCGGCGGCATCTACAACAATACCGGCGGGCAAGTGACGGTCGACACCAGCACGGTCAGCGCCAGCACGGCCAGCGGCAATGGCGGCGGCATCCATAATTCGGGCACCCTGACCATCCGGAACGGCAGCACCATCGGTGGGGCTGGTGCTGCCAACACAGCTACTGCCAGCGGTGGCGGCATCTATAGTCAAGCCGGGCAGGTGACGATCAATGCCAGTACGGTCAGCACCAATTCAGCCAGCGGTGGCGGCGGCATCTATGCCCGGGGGACCCTGGCCATCGAGAACGGTAGCATCATCAGCGGTAACTCTGCGACCACCGACGGCGGCGGCATCTTCAAAGATGCCGGCACAGCGACGATCGATGCCAGCACGGTCAGCAACAACACGGCAACCCAGGGTGGCGGTGGTATTTACACTGGTGGTGCCGCCTTCACCATCCGGAACGGCAGCACCATCGGTGGGGCTGGCGCGGCCAACACCGCCGCGTTCGGTGGCGGCATCTTCAACAACGAGGGCACAGTCACCATCGACGCCAGCACGGTCAGTGCCAACACGGCCAGCTCACAGGGCGGCGGCATCTTTAACACATTTACCCTGGGGCCGTCAACAGTGTCGGCGGCTAATTCGTGCATCATTGGCAACAGCACGACAGCAGTTTACGACAACACTGGCACCACACAGAACTTCGCCAATAACTGGTGGGGTGCCGCCGATGGTCCCGGCGGCGTTGGCCCCGGCAGCGGCGATACGATCAGCATCAACATCACCTTTGTGCCCTTCGCCACCGCGCCGGTTCCGGGGGTGTGTGGGCCGTTCCCCCTACCAGGAGAACCCGAATCGGAACCAGGAATCGTGGTCGCAGCCGAACCGGCTATCTGCAACCTCGATATTGACGTTAGTGTTAAGCCATCGGTGGTTTCTGGTCAAGGAGATGCGGTCAAGTGGACAGCCGTTGTCACCAACCGCGGCCCGGATACCTGTACGGATGTGTATATGACCGGGACGATGCGGGATGAGTTCACCATCCTGGGTGTGGTGAGCTCTGCCGGTATCTCAAACTTCCAGGCGCAGAGTATAGATGTCGCTCTGGGAGATATGACTGCCGGGCAGTCCGAAACAGTGACGATTGATACCCTGTTCACCCGTCCCGTACCCTATAGTGCCGGAGCTGCCAGTGCTGAAGCAGGCGTTCAATATTGCTTCACCGGGTCTACTCTCGGTGATGAGGATGCCGCCTGTATCACCCTCTTCCCGGGTGAACTCCCGCAAACCGGCAGTGAACCGGTGCGCCCGTGGTGGCCGGTTGCTGCCGCGATCCTCGCGGCGGGGCTGGTCTTCGGCGGCTGGCACTTGCTGCACCAGTACGGTTAGCTAGCCTGGCGCAGTCCGATTCCCCGATCTGAATACAAAAACCCCGCCAGAACACTCTCTGCCGGGGTCTTTTTGTTCGTATAGGGGTAGGGGGGAGCCATGTCGAACCGCTACCTGGTGTGCAGCTTACTACAGTGAACAGTATACAAAGCCCACTGGAAACTGGCAAGCGCTGCTTATCATTTTTGCCAGGTGGAAACGGTAGATCGTTTTTTCAAAAACGCCACACTATCGTCTCCGGTCGCAAGCTCAATCCGAACTGAGCAGGCGAAACAGGTTTTCTGTCGCCGCTTCGGGCGCGGTTGAATAGCGCAGTGTGCCCAGCGCATCCAGAAAACGCGGGATATTCACCTGCTGAATCACAGTCTGGCAGCGTAAATCATCCGGCAGGAACCGGTGAAAAACCCCCAATGCGAGCATCGTTTCAAAGCGCCAGAAGTCCTCTTTTATATAGCCTTTCACTTGTGACTCTGTCCAGGTGAAAGGTTTCAACGGTCGGTCTTCCAGCCGGAGACACAGGCCCGGCACAGCCGTTTTCTCGACGGTGACCTGCCAGCGGAGCAGGTTAAACAGCATGATTCCGTACACATCACCCAGGTAGTGGAACCACCACCAGCCTTCCGGCGTTTCGACCAGGGGGGAGGCATCAGGCGGCAGGCCAAGCTCAACCGGCACCCTCCGGGCGATGGAATAAGCCAGATGCTTCCGCTTTGAGCGATAAAATAGTTTCCCCGATTCTTGTACCGTTGGGGCCGATGTAACCCACAAGGCTTCCCCGTCTACCCATTCAACGCTGACCGGGCGGCCTTCGAGCGTCAGGGTAGGATGATCCAACCACTGCCGCTCGACCTGGGCGATCACATGGCCTGTATGGTGGTTGCGGATTTCAAGCAAGGCCGGGGTGATGTCGATGTTACTGTAGATACTCAAACCAGGTTTGGAACTGGCCTGCTCGTCGATCAGCTGGTTTAACCCTGGCCCGGCTCGCCACTCGCCGGGCCTGCCGGGCTGGAGATAGCCAAGCTGCTGCAAATGACCCAGCACGGCCTCAACCTGTCCGGCTGCCAGCAGCCCATCAAACAACGGGGCAGCCGTATTGAGCCGCACGGCAGCGGTGGGGCTTTGCTTGATCAGGCTGAAAATCTGCTGGATAGCAATCGAAGGACAGAACCCGTTATAGCTATCTCCAAACTGCGCCTGCTCAACCAGTATCTTGAAAATGACCTTCTCCAGTGGGGTCCGGTAGAAACACACCACGCGCAAATTCCCGCTGCGACGGTTGCCGCGCCCGGCACGCTGGGTGAAGGCGCTGCTGTCCCCCGGCGGGCCGATCAGGATCACCACATCAATGCTGCCGATATCTATACCAAGTTCGAGTGTACTGGTGGCGAAGCAAATAGCGGCTTCATCGGCGGCAAACTGCTGCTCGATCTCCCGGCGGCGGCGGGCTTCGATATTTGAGTAATGCACATAGACCGCATCACCAAAAGGAGATTTTCGGCGAACAGCCGCTGCGTAATTCTCTACTTCGGAACGGCTGTTACAAAACACGATGGTTTTACGCCAGCCTTTTGACCGGAAAGCCTGTAAATATGCGCTCAGTTCGGTGACGCTGCCCGGCGAGAGGAAAAGATATTCCGCCTGGATAGGCTGCCGGCCCTCCACCGGTATCACCTGGGCGGCGGGGAAGTAGCGGGCGGCAATGCCGCCGGGATCGCCAAGCGTAGCCGAGAGAGCCGCGTATTGGATGGCTGAGTCCGGTGTGTGCCCCTGGCTAACAGCATACTGTTTGATCACCCGCAGCCGGTTGAGCAGCACCCGCAGGTGATCGCCGCGTGGTGTGCCGTCAAACAGGTGGATTTCGTCAATGATGATTGCCCGCAGATTAGCAAAGACGCGGGCGTGTGAGGTGAGCAGCGAGTCTATCGATTCCGGTGTTGTGATCAGCATCGCCGATGGGTGGTGGGGTTCGAACGTCGCCATGTCGCGGGTTTTGACGGCCAATGACAGGCGCAATATCTCCAGTGAGGGGGTGATACGGGCCGCCAGATCATTGGCCAGCGCCCGCGTGGGGATGATGTACAGCAGGCGCAGACCGGGTGAATGATGCTGGCAGTGCCGTTCGATTAACGGTGCAAGCACCGCTTCGGTCTTGCCGCTGGCTGTTGGCGCACATACGATCACATTGTCCCCATCCAGCAGGGCGGGGATCGTCGCTGACTGGGTGGGGGTAAAGCTGCCGTGCTGCGCAAAGAAGGCGGGCCAGGTGCGCGGAAGCCGGGCTTTGAGGGCTAACGCCTGATCAAGAGAATTCACGTCTGCACTATTCGTTCCCGGCACATATAGCATACCAAGTTTTTTATGTCCAAATTCTAAATCTCTCGACCCAATAATTAAGCTGGCTCCAGGTATAGGGTAGGTAGATCGCCCGGATTGGTGAACACTTTTTTCTTGGTGGCTTTACTGGCACGCTGCTTTTGCCTTGCTGTTCTTCTTTGCCAGCTCACATCCCCAGTCCATCGGCCAGTTCTTTCAGCATGGTGTCGGATGAATAACCCTCATGCAAGTACATCAGGTCGTAGAGAGCCACAGAAATACGGATCAACTCACGTAAATTGATCCGGTGCTGGGCCAATGTCCGGGAAAGCATGCCGGGAACGGCCAGCCGGATGTCTGCATATCCTGCGCCGTTGGCCGTATACCCGTAAGCCAGCCCGTGATAATCCTGGAGCGTTTTGAGGAATTTCGTAATATCCCGCTCAATGAAGCGATCATCCAGCCGCACCAACTGCGAGGGGGTTAGCCAGTCGTCAATCGGCAGGCGGCTCTCACTCTCGGTCAGGGCAAACAGGAAAAACAGATACGGCACATCTGCGAATTTCGCCGGGTAATCGGCCAGGTAATGCTGGGGAATATCCTCCTCAGATATCCGATCCTGGCTGCGCCCTAATGCGGCGTGAATCATCGCCGTAAAGAAAGAATCGGCACGATCCCGCTGCTTTGTGCGAAGCAGCGAGTAATGCTCCGATTCGTCGAGTAAGACCACCAATCCACTGTACCCAGAAAGTTTCGCCAGCAGGCTGATACCGGTCAGCAAATACGTATACTGGCGGGCTACATCGCCAACCCGGTAGAGTGTGGGCGGCTTTTTGATACATGGCTTCAGAACTTTCTTTTGCAGGGTACGCCCACCAATCCATTGGAGGATGTCGTCGTAAGTGCTCTGGTTGCGACATTCATCCAATGCCTGAAGCGCCAGTGACAGCGGACAGCGATCTTGCAGTGGCGACTGTGCGGATAATTCCGCGACCAATGCCGGTTGGCGGGCGGCGTTCTCCAACAGCACAGCTAAGCCGCACTCATTCGAATCCGGATAGCGGGTCGAACTGGCCAGGTTGCGATAAATCTCACGGGGTTTAGAAGGCGGAACTTCAACCAGGTCGAGGCTGGCCGTCATCACCAGCATGTTATTACGCAAGGCCCGGCGGGCAGCCAGTTCAACAAAGTGACTCTTTCCAAACCCATAGTCACCGATCACCGCCATCACGTCACCGCCGCGCTCGGTGCTGCGGGCCAAAGCCCGGTTCAGGCTGACGCTCTCTGCCTCAAGGCCGATGGTCAGCGTTTCGACATCCTGCACCGGGACAATGCCAAACCGTAACGCTTCGAGCGAAAACCGTGCCCGCAGCTGGTCATCGGTCAAAACCGGTTGGCGGGCTGGCAGCTTCAGCCGTCCGGGTTGCGCGTGTTCTTCCTGCCAGGTATCGACCGATTCCGGCTCAAATTCACGGGCGGGCAGCCGAAACCGCCGCCCGGAAGCAAACTCAACTTCCCACTCATAGCCCCCCATGTAAGTTTTTAGCAGCGTACCTGGCCCAAGCTGGGGATGCTCAACTCGTTGAGATTCCGTCATAAGTTCCTCACATCTCAGTAGGGTGACTGAGAAACATCTTCCAGGTGCATGAGACTATCGCTCTGTCCCCGGATAGCCGCTTCGGCGTATTCATAGTTGATGAGCTGCTCGCCCTCTTCTTTTTGCCTGAACCATTCCATGATCAGGGTTTTGATGAACAGGCGGCGGTGACTGATCGCCAGGTATGATTCGCGGGCTGCCTGCGAAAGCACCTCAATGTTTTTGGCCTGAACGTCCGCAGTCAGCTTGTAATCGTAGGCGATCTCAAAAATGGCCTGAAGCCGGTAGCCGATCTGCGTCAGTAACTCGTCATCCGGAATATCCAGGTGATTCAGATTAAGCTGTGAACTGAAAGGATTGGTGCGTGAAAAGTAGCCGGGCGATTGAACCCGCTGTTGAAGCGCCGGATACCGGGGGACAATATCGTGGATAAAAGCCGGGGGCACGGCATACATGAACAACGCGCCCGGCAAATCTTCCCGGCAGCGGTCGATCACCTCGCGCAAGTTGTCGGTAGCTATTTTCTCCGACCTGCCGCCGACGCTGAGCATCCGGTCGCCCTCATCAAACAGCAGGGCCAGCCCCGTGTAGCCGATGGCCCGCACCACCTGGCACAGCGAACGCAGCATCTTAAACGCGTTGCTCCGGCTCATCCGCTCGGTGACGCCAAATAAGCGCAGGTCGCGCATATCTTCTGTATTGACGGTTTCACCGTGCAGCCAGCGGGTCAGTGATTCCTGGCGCAGTTCCTTACCATACAGGAGGGCCTGGAAGTACCCTTCCACCGCTTTACGGTAGCTCAAACTATCAACCGGTGTAGCAGCTAAAGTCTGTAAAAGAGCCTGTACCTCCGGAATCTCGGCAGCGCCGGGGTCACTGAGATCAAGCCCGTGTGGGCTGACTATTCGCCGCAAAGTACCTTCCAGAAAGCGGGCCAGGCCGCGTTCGTCCTCTGATGTATCACCCAGTTCGTGCCAGGTAATCGACGAAGCCACTGCCCCGTATACTTTAAGCTGGTTATCGTAAGGGCTTTCTTTAGGGCTGAGGTCAACTTTGCTGACGGCAAAATTGCGCTGCCAGGCCCGGTCACGCACGCAGTACAGGAAATGCGATTTCCCGCTGCCGTAATCGCCAACCACCAGCTTGAAGACCGCCCCGCCATCGGCCAGGAAAGAGCCGAGATAGTGGGTGTCAATGGTGTTCAGCAGTGATTCGTTGCCGACATTATAGTAACTCACCCCTTTAGAGAGCGGTGTTCCCGATTGACCCAGCACTTCGATGATCTGGCGGGCAAGGCGCGGCTCCGGCAGCATAGCATCCTCCTTGTTATGAGCTTTCCTGCTCAAATTCTATCCCGCCGATGTACTGTCCATCATGGGGAGTATTGCCGGTCACAATCCACATGCTTTTGCTGGCACTTTCCGCCTGGGATTTGGTCGCAACATGCGGTATCACAACCCAACCTTCATAGGCCTGTCGCTCTGCATAGACGAACTGTGCAAAATCATAGGCAAACTGTGCGCGGCTGTAATCGGTAAAAGTACGTTTGCTGGGGGTGTTATTGAAGGTGCGTTTCTGGCGCAGTAAAACGATTTCGTAGTAACAATCAATGATATTCACCCGCCCGGAAGATTTTCCGCTCTTCAGATTGGATATTGAACAGGCCTGGTAAAACTGCTCGATCCAGGCTGCCCCATCTTCATCACGTTCCTCGATGGCCTTGACTTCATTTAAATATGCCTTAATTACCCGATCCAGGCTGAGGGGAATATTGCGGGCAACTTCCATCTTACCATAGGAGATGGCTGCCTTGCGGCTGGTAAAGTCGGCCAGAATCTCAAACCGACCAGCCTCAAAACGCGGCGGACGACCATCCAGCGCAACCCCCCATTCCGCCAGTTGATCGCGCAGCGCCACGCCAAACACAGCGCCCAACTGCTTCTGTGCCTCCTGAAGCTCCGCTTCCAGCGTGGGCAGCAGATTGGTGATCTCCGGTTCGGCGATCTCTGGCGATTGTAAAACGGTGTAAGCCTTATGCAGCTTAACCGCGTCCGGCGGCTCGCTTTTAATCGCCGCTAACGAATCCTTCAATGCTTTGATGATTTTGGAAAGCGTTCTGACTTCGCGGCGCAAATCGAGCGTGATCATATCAGCCACACTCTCTTTGAAGTTGGCCTGGTCGATTACCTCACGGGCTGCATCCAGTGTCCCTGGTGCAATGGCTGTGTTCTGTTCGGTATAACCATCAAGCGCTTGGCTGAATTTTGCCAGGGCTTTTACCGCCCCACCTGTCCCTGCTTGCAGCGCTTTAACCGTCTTTAACTTTTGAGTGTAGGTGCTGATCAACTCTTCAAGTGTCATGCTGGTATATGATTCAGACATAAAGATCGCATCCTGTGAAATCAAATAGGTGAATAATGGTGCTCAGTATAACGTATGAGTACCATTCCATAAAGTACCGGGAGCCAAGTAAAGGGGAAATCATTCCAGGATTGCAAAACCCCGCCAGAACACTCTCTGCCGGGGTCTTTTTGTTCGTATAGGGGTAGGGGGTGGACTCGCCGAACCACTACTGAGTTTATGATGATATGCCGGGTATTGTACGCTGATTGGTTGATGGGCGCAAGCAATTCTAGTCAGTGCTGAGAACATCCTCAACCACCCGGATCATATCGACTAAATCGATAGTCAAGGTATCCCACACTACATCCATATCCACCGCCAGGTAGTCATGGACGATGCGATGGCGCATACCGATAATTGCCGTCCATGGTAAATCACTGATCTGAGCCTGTGTTTCTTCTGATACATGACGAGCAGCTTCGCCAATGATTTCCAGCAACCGGGTAACAGCGAGAGCCAGCATTTCGTTTCTGTCAAGAATAGAGCGATCTTCGCCTTCAATAAATGAGCGTGCTTTATGTGCCGCATCGAGCATATCATGTAGCCGATTCAGATCGCGATCATTCATACACGACCTCAGCCATGCCCAGTATATCCTGACGGAACCGCTCATTCAGTGCGCCGGGCGTCAGCAGATCAACCTCGCGACGCAGAAGCTGTGCTAACTCATCCTGTATCGTCACGAGCGTGAAGTACCCCACACGGGCCTCAGGTTCAAACTCAACCAGCACATCAATGTCACTATCTGGCCCAAAATCGTCTCTAAGTACTGAGCCAAACAATAACATCCGTTGGATGTGGTGCCGTTTGCAGAAATCACTTATATCAGATTCTGGAATATCGATTACTACTCTCATAACCTGATTATACTACAGCTTAAAGTCAAAGACCCGGTTAGCCTGCGTGCTAACCGGGTCTTTTTGATCAAGTAGGAGCCGGGGATTGACTCGCCGAACCAATGCTGAATTTATGATGATATGCCGGGTATTGTACGTCGGTCGGTGGGCGCAAGCTGTCTACCCTAACTAGTCCAAGTTGCTACGATACACATGGATAACTCACAAAAATATGTCGATACCATCGACATATCGCAAAAGTATGTCGATGATTTCTGTTTTTATCGACATGTTGTGCGACTACAGGGATAGTATTTTGAGTAATTCCGGGTTCTTGTAGATCACAGTACGTCCACGCTGCTCACTGACAAGTACCCCGATCCGTTCGAGTTCCTGTAGATACTTCGATGCCGCTTGCCGTTTGGCGATCCCAGCCTCTACCAGAAACTGAATCTTGCAGTATGGGTGATAGAAGATCGCTTCGATCAATTCCTTCGAGTAGACCGATGGGATTTCTTCGCGACAGCGTTCGACCGTCTCATCAAGCAGATCGACGATTTCCCCAATGCGGGCCGTAGTCCACCGGGCGGTGTCGGCCACCGCGGTCAGCATGAAGGCCAGCCATCCAGTCCAGTCGCCCGTCTCCGTTACTGCCTGGATGCGACGATAGTACTCAGGCTTATGTTGGATAATGTAACGACTCAGATACAGCACCGGGATTTCGAGCTGGTTGGTTTGCAGCAGGTACAACAGATTCAGGATACGCCCAGTGCGTCCGTTACCATCACCAAACGGATGAATGGCCTCGAACTGGTAATGGGCCACCACCATCCTGATCAGCGGGTCGGTCCCATCCTCTGCCAGCAGGTAGTCCTCAAGGTTATGTAATAGTTGTACGATAGTCTCGCGACCACGCGGCGGTGTATAGATCAGGCGACTCCGAGCCTGATCCTCGACAATGATCGGTTCGTGATCACGCAGATCCACATCCGCATCGAGCAGCATTCCGCAGATTTCCATCATCAGGTCAATGGAGATGACACGGCCTGCGCTGATGGCATCGTAGCCGGAACGCAGGGCCTGTCGATAGCGCAGCACTTCGCGTGTTTGCGGGTCCGGTTGATGCCCATCCTCGCCCACCACGGCGCGGTACAGTGCATCCTGTGTTGTCACGATGTTCTCGATCTCGGAACTGGCCTGCGCCTCCTGTAAGGGGATCGCGTTGATCAGGATCGCCTGGTTAGGCAGCCTGCCACCTGCGCCCTTGAGCTCGGCCACCGCACGCGCTGCATCGATTGCAAGCCGCATCACATCGCGCGTTTCGATCTCCTGCCGGGGTGGCAGGTACGGCAGGTCATTGTAGGGTTCATTGTGGCGATAGGTCATGCGCCATCTCCGATATCAGTGCAGTTTTTTGTGGGAAAAATATGTAAAGTCCTATTGTAATCTATCTTGAATAGGTCGGCCTGCTCCCTCCATTTACCCCGATACATGCTTTTGAGTCTGCGTGCGGATCGTCGGGCTGCTGAATCCCAGCAGCAGCATATCCACCGAGTTCTTCGCCTCGATGTCCTCATCCTGCCGCAGGTCCTGCAGGTATGCAAACGGCGAATTCAGCCGCACCTCGATGATCCCTCCGTGCCGGTCGATGACGATGGTTTCCATCAGCAGCTTGAGTAGGCGGTGCTGATCGCGGGGCTGCATCCGTTCATATAGCCGGGGGACCTCTGAGAGCAGGCGGATCGCGGCATCAAGATCATTGAGATATACGGACGTTTCGCGCTCGATCTGCTCCAGTTCGCGCTGCTTATGCAGCAACGTTTCGCGCCATTCCTTCCGAAGCTTGTCATAAATATTCTGGCTGATGCGCTTTTTCAGCAGCAGCCGGGCCAGATCAGACTCTTCCTCCTTGAGCTGCCGAATCCGTTCGCGCAACTGCTCGACCTGCTTGGCACGGTTGGGGCCGCTAAGCCGCGATACATGCTCTCGGTACAACGTCTGTAACTGTGGGATCGCTGCTCGCGGGATGTGGATATCGGCCAGCCGGGCATGGAGGTACTGCGGGTAGCGGGGGGCTTTATCACGGGGCCAAGTCACCAGATACAGACCGTTTCCTGATTTCCCCTGCGCACTATGCGGTTGTGATCTATGCTGCGCTGATAGAAGCGGGGCGCCTCGACCCGGAAGCTCTTGAGGATTTCAACGTCGATGGCAGTACTGTGGAGATGATCGGGGCTGAACATTCACCTGGTTTCGAGGCTACCACAGGTTCCTTCGGACAAGCCCTTAGCCAGGCTGGTGGCATCGCGGCAGCCCGCCGCATGAAAGGCGACACTGGCCGCACCTGGGTCTTCATGTCAGATGGGGAGTTCCAGGAGGGCCAGACGTGGGAAGCATTACAAGCCATTGCTTTTCACAAGCTGGATCGCATCGCTGTACTTGTTGATGTGAATGGTCAGCAGGTGGATGGGATTATGTCAGATGTGATGAACATTGAGCCGCTGACCAGCCGCCTTGAAGCCTTTGGGATGCAGGTCATCAGTGTGGATGGTCACGATGTTGAGGCCATCGCACGTGCCGCCGAAAGCCATGAGCCGGGGAAACCTCTCGTTATCCTGGCCTATACCGATCCAGCTAAAGGCGTTGAGGCTCTCGAGACGCGGAGACCTGATCTGCATTATGTCCGGGTTCGTGATGAAGCAGATGAGGCCAATCTGCGTGCCTGCCTCGATCCTCGATACATCCTCTCTGAATAAATCGGCTCGTAATCTGTTCTTTTGAAAGGTGCTTTCCGATGGAGATTGTTTCTCGCCCGCATCGTGCCAGCCTGCTTCGATGGGCTGCAGATAAACCGGAGGTCGTCGTTCTTTCCGGTGACCTGACAAAGAATACGGAAGTCGATGCGTTCCGGGATGCCTACCCGGAGCGATTCTATTCAATGGGTATGGCTGAACAGAATATGGTCAGTTTTGCCGGGGGGCTTGCACGCGAGGGTTTCATCCCACTGGTACACAGTTTTGCAGTCTTCCTGTACCGCCGCCCGCTTGACCAGCTTCAGATGTCGGTAGCCTATCCTCATCTCCCGGTTCGGCTAGTCGGGTTTCTGCCCGGCCTCACCACCCCCGGAGGTGTGACGCATCAGGCCATTGATGATGTGGGTATTCTGCGTGTCATCCCCAATCTGAGCATTATCGTGACAGGCGATGCCACAGACGTCGAGACTATCCTGCCTGCCACCGAAGGAATCGATGGCCCAGTCTACATTCAAATGCAGCGTGGCGAGGTTCCCCGCCTGTTCTCGGCCAGCGAACCACTGCACTTTGGTCGCGCTCGTTTACTGTCCGAGGGCAGCGATCTGGTGTTAATCACCTGCGGTATATCCACCGAGGAAGCCCTGCGTGCGGTTCCCTCGCTGGAAGCACGCGGGCTAAGCATCCAGCATTTACACGTATCCACACTCAAACCTTTTGACGACCCAATTGTACTTGAGGCCGTTGCCAATGCGCGCTACGGCGCTGTTACGATGGAGAACCACAGTATCATTAATGGGCTGGGTTCTGCTGTGGCAGAGCAGATCGCTGGGGCAGGGATTGCCTGTAAACTGACCCGTATCGGGATAAGGGATACGTACGCTCATGGGGGCAGTAAAGCATACCTGCTGCGGCATTATGAACTTGATGCGCTGGCGCTCGTACAGCAGGTTGAGAAATTGGTGGGGCAGCCTCTCGGGATCACCGGGGAAGAGCTTGCCGCCACTCGTATCGAAGCGCGACACAGCGCCAGCCGGGCGGAGGGTATGTGATGATGTCGCAACATGATAATTCGCTTCCAAGTGTCGATGCTCCTGTTTCTGGGGTACGCTTTAGTGTTCACTACGAGTTCGCCGCTGAAAGTGAAAGCGCGGCCCGGCAGGTTGCGCTGGGCATCGCGCTGGAGCAAACGGTTGAACTTCCTGAGGTGCTTACCCCGCGTGGTGATATCCGCGACGGGATCGTAGGGCGCTGTGGTGATCCGCAGTCACTTTCAGGTGAGCGGTGGCGGGTTGCCATCAGCTACCCTGTTGAGGCGATTAGTGGCAGCTTTCCCGGCCTGATCAGTACGGTCTTTGCCAACACCAGTATGATGGCCGCCATCCGCGTGGCTGCCATTGAAATCGATTCTGATGTTGCCAGCCTGTTCCCGGGACCGAGGTTCGGTACGCCGGGCATACGGCAGCGGCTGGCCGCTCAGGATCGTCCGCTTGTGGGAACCGCGCTTAAACCAATGGGCTATCCGCCCGCAGAACTGGCACGGATCGCCGGGGCATTTGCGCGCGGTGGTATCGATGTGATCAAGGATGATCACAACCTCATGGACCAATCCTTTGCACCTTTCCGTGAGCGCGTGGCACACTGCGCCGAAGCGGTAAATGAGGCCAACGCACAGACCGGCGGGCACAGCATGTATGTGCCACATGTCAGCGGACCCATCGAAAGTCTGTTGGAACGAGCGCACGTGGCCCATGAACTGGGGGCTGGCGGGCTGGAGATCATGCCGGGTGTAATGGGTTATGACTCGATTCGACTGCTGGCCTCCGAGCAGGGGCCGGGCCTGCCGCTTTTCTCACACCCCGGCATGCTGGGAACCTACACTATCCACCCGGGGCAGGGACTCAGTCATCGGGTGATCTTCGGCAGCTTTGCTCGGCTGGCAGGGGCGGACGTTAGCATCTTCACGGGGTATGGCGGACGGTTCCCTACAACTGAGGATGATTGCCGGGGCATTTTGGAGGCTGCCCGGGAACCGCTTGGCAGCTTTCCCTCCATCCTGCCGATGCCCGGTGGCGGCATGACGACAGAGCGTATCCCGGAGATGGTCCGTTTTTACGGTAATGACGTGATCTTGCTCATCAGTGGCGACCTCTTCCGGGGGGAGGGGGGCCTCGAAGCTACTGCCCGACGTTTCCGCGATGCAGTAGGCTAATCAACCTTGCTCTCCTGTACGATAACCAACAGCCCACCTCGGTCGAGGTGGGCTGTTCTGAATAAAGAAGACGCGAGACAGACTCAGTTATGAGTCTGGTTACAAGAGTAATTGGCCGTGCGCTAAGACAGTCTTTCCATCGATAATGACTTCGCCTTCGCTTCTCAGGTCTTTAACGATATCCCAATGTATGGCCGATTTGTTCTTGCCTCCGCATTCTGTGTAAGCGCGGCCCAGTGCAATATGTACTGTGCCCCCGATCTTTTCATCAATCAGGATGTCCTTACAGAAGCGGTTGATATGCGGGTTCGTACCAAAGGCGAACTCGCCCAGTAAGCTCGATCCCTCATCGGAGGAAATGATCTTCTGTAGATAATCGTTATTGGTTGAGGCAGACGCGTGAATCAACTTGCCATCTTTCCATTCCAGGCGCAGATCATGCATCAGGCGTCCGCCCAGTACACCGGGAAACTCAAAGTAAATATGGCCGTTGAGTGTGCTGTTGACTGGCGCGGTGAAGAATTCGCCATCTGGCATGTTGATGCGGCCATCCAGCACCATCCAGGTTCGACCCTCTATGGAGAAGTTCAGGTTCGTCTCCTTGCCGACGATGCGTACCTGCTGCGCCCCGGCCAACTTGTCTGTCATGGCGTGCCACTTCTTCGATTCAGCTTCCCAGTCCAGCAGGGAGGCTTTGAAGAACATCTCGGTGATGGTCTCGAGACTGGTTTCCGCCTGCTGTGCGAAGGCCTGATTCGGCACGCGCACCAGGCACCAGCGTGTTTTTTCCCAGCGCATCGTCGAGACTTTGCCCATCGCAACCTGGTTTTTTGCCAGTACATCGGTCGGGATATCGGCGTTTTCGTAAAGATTATAGCCTCCACGGAGGCCGATGTATACATCGGCCCAGTCCATGCCATAGGCCTCGATCTCCGGCACCCAGTTAACCTGATCCTCGTTGCCGTATTTCATCACTGAATGGCGCAGTGTCTCTGAGAGGAACTGCACCTGTGGGTAAGCCCCAGCTTTAATGGCTGCCTCGTAAACCCCCTGTACCAGCGGATAGGTTTCCGGTTCAACCATTGCGATCATGACCCGTTCACCGGCTTTAACCTCTGTCGAGTAATTGATCAGAATCTCACCAAGCTGCTTCCAGCGTGGGTCCATGTTTGTATCTTCCTTTTCTGCTGGTTCAGCCTTGAACCTCGACCCCAGCCTGATCCTCCAGATTGCGAATCAGTGCGGAGGCGTTCAATTCACCCCAGCCTTTGTTGACTGCTCCCTTGATCACCTCGCGCACGGCTGCTGCCGCAGGGATCGGTGATCTGAGGTCCTGCGCAAACCGCGCGATCAGGTTGGCATCCTTGAGCATCAACTTAAGCGCGAAGTGTACATCAAAATCACGCTGGATAAGGGCGGCCCCTACGCCGTCGAAGATAGGCGATTTGAAATCGGTAACATGCAGTACGTCCAGAACATCCTGCGGATGCAGCCCGGCCTTGCTGGCGAGGATCATGGCTTCACCCAACGCCTCTAACTGCATCGCAACTACCAGGTTACCGACCAGCTTCATTGATGCTCCCATGCCGTTTTCGCCCATGTAGTGGGTCGTCTCGCTGAGTGGTTCCAGGACGGGGGTAAGTGCGTCGTAGAGGTCACGCGGGCCGCCGCACACGATCCACAGGCCACCGCCAGCGGCTTCATTTTTGCTGCCAAAGACCGGCGCATCAAGAAATCGAGCGCCCTTTGCGCCGAAGTCGGCAGCCTCACGACGGCTGGTATCCGGGTGCAGAGTGGTCATATCGACCACGATTTGCCCGGCACTCACGGCATCCAGCAGACCGTAAGTGCCCCAGACCAGGTCTTCAACGGCGGCATCATCACTGAGGCAGTACATGATGATTTCAGCACCCTGTACGGCATCGGCTACGCTGTCTGCGACCTGCGCACCCTGTTCAGCCAGCGGAGCGCAGCGTTCCGCTGTGCGGTTCCATACGGTGACGGCATGTCCAGCCTTGATTAAATTAGCGGCCATACCGCGCCCCATAATGCCCATACCGAGATAGGCAATCTTCTTTTTCATGTTATCTCCCATATACGCTGCTCTGCTGCCCGTACGGGCAACTTAACCCTATTCAAAAAGCGGCGGGACAGGGTTAGCCAGTCCCGCCGTTGATTCAGTTTATTGAGAAGGGGGAATCAGGCTTGGCCGCACAGCCCCTTAAAGACAACCACCGCAAAGGCACAGCCCGGATCGATGGCACCTTCTGTGCGTTCACCGACCCAGCCTGCACGTCCGATCTTACTGCGCAGCGGGCGTACGGCTTCGGTGCCTTCTTCCGCTGCTGCCAGCGCCTGCTGCGCCGCATCCATCAGCGATGCGCCACCTGTGATGGCTTCATCGAAGGCGTCCGCAGCCGGATGGACCGCATCGATGATGGTTTTCTGGCCGGGTCCGGCTTTGCCACGTTCCTGGATACCCAGGTCCGCGGCGTGCAACATGGCGACCAGCGCCGGGCCATCCAGTTCGGCGCGCCCTTTGACTTCTTTCCCGGCCCGCATCAGCGCAGTTGCGATCAGCGTGCCGAGGCTGGAGGAGGCCGCCGAGTTGATCTTCATACCGGTACCCATGAAGAACTTGCCGAGGTCCTCATCGACCGGTCCACCTGCTGCGTCTTGCAATGCTCGTGCGATGTTACTCGCTGTGATGCCCAGGTCCCCGTCACCAACGGCCTGATCCAACTCGGTGAGATAGTCTGCATTGGCAAGCAGGGCATCGGCCACGCGCTGCATGGCTGGCAGGATATCTTGCGGGCTAACCTTGATCTCCGCCATGATCGACCTCTCAGACCTGGGTAAAGAACGGGGTGTGGGCGGGCATATCGAGTAGTTCTTTCAATTCGTCATCAAGGCGCATGAAGGTGAAAGACGCACCGGCCATCTCCATCGAGGTGGCGTATTCGCCGATATAGGGTCGATAGACCTTCATGCCGCCGTCAGTGATGACGGAATTGGCCTTACGGAAGAGAATATACAGTTCTTCGAGTGGAGTCGCGCCGAGGCCATTGACCATCACGGCAAACTCATCACCTGCCTTAGCGTCAAGGTCTTTGAGGATGGCACTTGCCATGCGCTCGGCAATCTCGTCAGCACTCTGGAGCGTTTCACGCTTCATGCCCGGTTCGCCATGAATGCCCATGCCGATCTCCATCTCATTTTCGCCGATGCTGAAACCAGGCTTTCCGACGACTGGAACGATACAGGCACTCAGGGCCACACCCATTGTGCCGGTATTGGCGAGGGCCTTCTCTGCTACACGCACAACCTCATCGATTGAGCCGCCCTTGTCCGCCATTGCTCCTGCTACCTTGAAGGCGAAGACCATACCCGCCACACCACGGCGGCGGTCCGCTTCGTCCTTGGGCGCAGAGGCCACGTCATCTTTGACAAGAACAGTGCGTACTTCGATATCATCCATCTCAACCATCTCAGCGGCCATATCGAAGTTCATCACGTCGCCACCGTAGTTGCCATAGATGTAAACGACACCCTTGCCGCCGTCAATGCGCCGGGTGACATGGGCCATCTGCTCAGCGGTGGGTGATTGGAACACGTCGCCAACGGCGCAGCCATCCAGCATACCTTTACCCACATAACCAAGAAAGACGGGGAGATGGCCCGAGCCGCCACCGGTGGCAAGTGCAACCTTGCCCTCAACAGGTGCATCGGCACGCACAACGGAATGGATATCCTCCGAGTAGGAGAGCATATCGGGGTGGGCCGTGAACAGGGAGTCCAGCAGCTCAGGAACGAAATCGGCAGGTGCATTGATGATCTTCTTCATGGAAGCCTCCTGAAAATCGACTAATGATGCAGGGCAAAAGCAAACACATAGCAGCAAACAGAGCCGCCCTTAACCTACTATATCCTCCAGTAACCTCCAGCATTCCAGTCGCGGGTGATCACTAGGCACGCACTTCGCGGACGCGGTTCATGAATGTCTTCACGCGTTCGACATCAACATCGTTCCAGATATAACCGTCGCGCTTGAAGGTCGTCCCCGTAATCGCGCCATCAGCGATGGAGAGCTGTTCGGCCAGGTTCTCCAGCCGCACGCCGGTGTTGGCAAATACAGGTGTGTCGGGCACAGCTTCCTTGACACGCTGCAGAACAGACGCATCAGTCTCAGCGCCAGCGGTCAGCCCAGACACACACAGGCCATCAGGTTGCGCATTGAAGACTGTCGACCGGGCGACATCGGCAATATCACGCGGGGCGAGATAGGCTGCGGCCTCTGGAACAATGTTAAAGAGTAGCTTGACGTTCTGGCCGCTGACGGCGTGCTGATGACGCACAACCGCGCCACAGTTGGTGTCCCATGTGCCAAAGTCACTGGCATAGACGCCAGTGAAAATCTCACGAACGAACTTCGCACCGGTCGCTACTGCCAGGTCAATGGAGGCGCTGGGATCCCATAACACGTTGACGCCGAAGGGAACGCTGATTTCGGAGTATAACTCTGCGATAACGCGGGCCATAGCAGCGACAGTGATCGTCTCCACGTTGGTCAGGTAAGGCAGACTGGACTCATTCGAGAACATCACGGCATCAACGCCGCCTTCTTGCAGGGCCAGCAAATCCGCACGGGCTCGTTCAACCACCCATTCCATGCCCTTTTCTGCGTCATAGCCGGGGTCGCCCGGCATGGCATGCAGGTGGCACATGGCGATAATCGGTTTTTGCACCTCAAAAACATCTTGGAGCCACGTCATAAAAAGTACTCCCGGAACTAGAAGAGGGTAGACTGCTGGGTTGTATGAACCGTTCGGCGCGGAAAACGGATTAGGATTTCCCGCGCCGTTGCTCGGGTGCACAATTACGAAAGATTATGCAGATCGGTCATCAACTCACGGGTCTGCTCGTAGAGCTTTAGATAGATCGGCATGTATTTGTCATATACTTCCTTAAGAGATGGATCAGGCTCCACGGTGCGAATGTCCTTGAGCCAGGTGTTGATATCCTCCGGTTTGGAGAAGACACCTGCGCCCATGCCGGCGAGGAAGGCATCGCCATAAGATGCGCCGAAGGTCACTGCTGGAACCTTCTGTGGCACGCCGCTGACATTGCTGGTGGAGTGCAGCCACAATGGGCTCTTAGTGCCGCCGCCCACTGCGACGATCTCAGTGGGTTCCGCGCCGATCTCGCGCATGATATCGATGTGATGACGCACACCATAGCTGATCCCTTCAATCGCTGCGCGGAACATATGCGCCCGGCTGTGGGCCAGCGTCAGGCCGAAGTAGACACCGCGTGCGCGTGGGTTGTTGATCGGGGTGCGCTCACCGGAGAAGTAAGGCAGCACGACCAGCCCCTCGGAGCCTGCCGGGATAGCCATGGCCTCTTTGGTCAGTTCCCCGTAGGCGTTCGCCCCACCGTTCTCCTCGGCTGCGACCAGGTCCGCCGAGATGTGGTCACGGAACCAGCGCGTCAGGGAACCGCTGGTTGCCATGCCCGCCATCAGCGCGGAGGTGCCTTCAAATAGATAGGGATTAGCCCACAGGCGCTCATCCATGACGGGCTTGTCCACTACTTCAATGATGAAGATGGTTGAGCCGTACATGAGCATCATCTGGCCGGGTTTCGTGACGCCAACGCTAACAGCTTCTGAGGCTGCGTCAGCCGTACCGACGGTGACGGGTGTCCCTTCTGCGAGGCCGGTTTGACGGGCGGCTTCTGCCGTAACATGCCCAGCCACTTCGTCGGTCCATCGCAGGTCGGGCAGGCGCTCTAACTCAACGATCTCTTTGGTCAATTCATCGTCCCAGGCGCGCTTCTCGAAGTCGTACAGCGGTAGGCAGAAGGAAGCCGTCAGGTGGTCAATCACGAATTCGCCGGTCAGCCGGGCTACCAGGAAGGAACTGGCCGTCAGAAACTTATATGCCTTGTTGTAGACTTCCGGCTCGTTGTTCTTGAGCCAGAGTATTTTGGGGCCAGTGGCTTGCGAAGACAGCACATTGGCGCACTTTTGGAAGATGCGATCAGAGCCGATCACGTCGTTGAGATAATCCATCTCTTTGGCCGCACGCGTATCGACACCGTAGAGGATGCCGTTCTTCCGCAGTGGCTTGACATCCTTGTCAACCGGCAGAATGTCAGGCGCGATAGCGCTCACACCCACGCCGATGATGTCGGTGGGTTTGATGCCAGTCTTTTCCAGCAGTTCTCTGGTGATCTGCACGAAGTCGCCCCACCAAACCTGTTCGGCATTATGCTCTGCCCAGCCCTGGTTGGGGATTTCCATCTTGTGCGGGCTGACAGCTGAAGCGATCAGATCGCCGGTGGTATTGGTGATCACACCTTTGGATTCATAGGTACCGATGTCAACGCCGAGGAGATATTGCTCTGCCATAGCTCAAGTCAGTCCTTTCTTATACGAGACGGTGATACTCAACAGGAATGGCTGCCGGGGACAGCCGGATCAGGTTTCAGGCACTTCCTGCTGTGCCTGCCGTGGGCCCGGTTTAAGAGCCCTCAGCTTGCGCTGCTGGCTAACATGGTTAATCACCAGCACAATCACCAACAGTGCGCCGTAGGCGAACTCTTTGAAGAAGTTGGCCCCGCTGGAGCGAAACAGCAGCATGTTGACGCCGGTGGAGAGAAACTGCACGCCGATCAGGGCCAGTACCACACCCCACACCGTTCCTGAACCGCCATAGGGGTCCACGTCCCCTAGTACGGCAAGCAGGACTGAGAGAAGAATATAAGGCCCGCCGAAGTCGACGTTGGCGGCATTGGTACGGCCAAGGATGATGATACCTGCGATAGCGGCCAACACGCCGCTAAGCATATAGCTGGTAAGCAGTACCCGGCGGTTGTCAATGCCGGAGAAGCGGGCAGCAGTTGGGTTGGTGCCCAGCATGTAGAGGCGTAGGCCGAAGCGAGTCTTGCTCAGGATCAGGCTGACGATCAGGGCTGATACCAGCAGAATGATCATCGGAACTGGCACGATGCCGCCGACCAGTCCGTTCCCAATGAACTGCGATTCGGTGATACCAAAGATGGTAGTACCTTTAGTGATGCCCGTGCCGATGCCCTTGAAAGCCAGTAGGGTGCCCAGCGTTGCAAGGATGGGCGGCAGTTCGAATTGGGCAATCAGCACACCATTTACCAGCCCCGCCAGTAGCCCAACGGCCAGCCCCGCCAGGATAGCCACCCCGATGCTGCCCCATATCTGACCGAAACCGACAGCATCCGGGGGCAGCACAGCCGCCAGTACAATACCGGCCACGATGCCTGACAGGTTAGCGGTCGAGACGACGGATAGGTCGATGCCGCCGGAGAGCATGGCTACCATGATAGCGATTGCCAGCAAACCGATCTCGGAGGCCTGGAAGGACATCGATTGCATGTTGCGAATGGTGAGGAAGGTATCCGGGCGCAGCAGGCTCATCACCGTGAAGATCAGGATTACGGCGATCAGTAGACGTACGATATTGTTATTAGAGGCACGCAGCAGACTTTTTAGGTCGAATGGCGCGCCCGCATCTTTACTTGTTTCTGCACTGGTCATGGCAGATAGTTCCCTTCCGTCTAACTAGCGAGCCGCCGCAGGTGCGGCTTCCGGCTCGGATCCATTGTCTCGCTGCCTGCGTCGCTGCATCTCGGCGATCTTTGCGCGCAGCAGTGGTAGACCCGTTCCGATGATGATCAGCGAACCAACGAACAACTTCTGCCATTCTGAAGGGACGCCCAACAGGACGAGATTGTTATTGACCAGGGTGATCAGTAGTACGCCGAGCAGCGTCCCGACCACCGTACCACGGCCTCCTGCAATAGAGGCACCCCCAAGCACCACCGCTGCGATAATGTCCAGCTCCGTACCGACGATGCTGAACGGGTTGGCCTGCCGGAACAACGTGCCGACGATCATACCTCCGACGCCGGAGAGCAGCCCGACAAAGGCGTAGATGATGAACTGGGTCCGCATGATGTTAAAGCCTGCACGGCTAGCCGCTTCGCGGTCGCCACCGATGGCGTAGATACTGCGGCCCAGCATGGTGTATCGCAATACCAGCCAGACGAGGATCGCTAGCACAACCAGCACGAAGATGGTCGGATGGAGGGCGGTCGTCCCGCCGTTGGGCATGGTGTAAACGAATATCTGGGCGCGGGCATAGTCGCGCATGCCGGGGGGCAACTCTCCGGTGTTGAAGTAATCTGAGCCAACCCAGAAAAGCATCGCGCCGCGGAAGATACTGAGCGTCCCCAGCGTGACGAGCAGGGTAGGGAGCTTAAAGACGGCGATAAAGAAGCCATTCACCAGGCCCAGCATTAACCCTAGTGCGCCAGCAATGATGAAGGGCAGCAGCATCCCGCCCTGGTAGTTTTGTGCGACGAGGATGCTGACGGTGGTGTACATGGCGAAGATAGCGATGCCTGTGAAAGAGACATCAATGCCGCCAGAGATGAGGACAACCAGTGCGCCCATCGCGAAGATCGCCATGATCGTGGCACTACGGATGATCAGAAAAGCGTTTCCCACGGTGAAAAAGTTGGGGTTGACGAGACCGATTACCAGCGAAAGGCTAATCAGCAACAGGAAGATGATGAATTCATGCTTGCCGATGAATTTCTTGAGCATATGCTTACCTCAGGTTACATAGTACGGCGGATCAGACGATGGCCTCAACCAGTTTCATGTTGAGCTGTTTTTCGTCGATCTGCGCGGTTTCGAATGCTTCGACAATGCGCCCATCGCGCATGAGCAGGATGCGGTTGCAGGTGTGCATCAACTCTGGAATGTCATCAGACATGATCAGGATGCCGATGCCCTGCTGGGCCAGGTCCTTGATCAACTCGTGCAATTCCATCTTAGAGCCGACATCGACGCCGACCGTTGGCCCGTTCAGGATCAGAATACGTGGTTCTGCGGCGAGCCATTTAGCCAGCACGACACGCTGCTGGTTGCCACCCGAAAGGCTGGTAACTGGCAGGCTGCTGTCACGGGTTTTAATGCTGAGGCGCTCAACCCAACTGTGTATGGCCTGCGCCATGGCGCTGTTGCTGAGCATGCCCATCGCACCGACCGTCTTGTCGATGATTCGAATCACAACGTTGCGCCCAATCGACTGCTCGAGGAAGAGGCCTTCTGTGAGGCGGTCTTCCGGTACATAGCCAATGCCGTAGTCCATGGCATCCTGGATGCTGCGGATACGTGCGGGCTTGCCGTCGATTTCGATCTGACCGGAACTGGCAGGTTCGACACCAAAAAGCGCCAGCGCCAGATCGGTGCGGCCCGAACCCAGCAGGCCGGTAATCCCGACGATCTCGCCGGGTTGGAGATCGAAGGAAACACGATAGAAAGCATCGGGCAGCGTTAAGTCCGTCACGCGCATCAGGCTCGAATCGCCTGCGCTTATGGCATCAAATTCGTAGCCCGATTCGGTGATCTTACGGCCCGTCATGTGATAGGCGAGCGAGGCTGGATCGAAATCCTCGATAGGGCCATCGGCCACCTTGAAACCGTTACGGAGAATGGTGACACTGTCAGCAATATCAGTCACTTCACTGAGCTTGTGACTGACAAAGATAAAGGAGATGCCGCGCTCATTCAGGCCGCGCACTACCTTGAACAAACCCTCAACCTCTTTCTGGGTGAGGGCGGTGGTGGGCTCATCCATGATGATGAGTTCTGCGTTTTGCAGGAGCGCACGTGTAATGGCGATCAACTGTCGATCCGCAACAGAAAGGTCGCCGACGATCGCATCGAGATCGACATCCACACCAACCTGCTGGATGGCGTCCTCTGCAATGCTGCGTACTTCCTTCCAGCGGATAATCCGTGTCCGACGCGCAAACAGGTTATTCAAGGCGATATTTTCTGCGGCAGTCAAGTTGGGAAAGAGCGAGAAGTCCTGGTAGATAACCTGGATGCCCTGCGAGATCGCATCGATGGGTTGCAGCGACCTGAACTCCTGTCCCTTGATCGTGATCGTGCCGCTGCTATCGAGGAAGCCATCCGCAAAGCCACCCGTCCGCAGAGCCAGAACATCGTCATCAACAACCACGCCTTCCACCGGCTGCTGGTCGAAGGGGTGGATGTTTCATACCGCGATGGCGAACAGCTCAAGTACGATAAAGTCTGGCTGGTGGACTTCTGGCAGGTGGAGACTAACGACTGGCTGGCGGTCAACCAGTTCACGGTGACGGATGTCAACCCGGTAACACGGGTCAAAACCAACCGCAGCACCGACGTCACGGTGCGTTTTCCCGGCGCGAGGATCGCACCTATCACCAGGACCTGCACCCAATCCCAGGTCCGTTCTCTGAAAACTGGCGTAAAGTGCTGCATCAATACCATAATCTCTGTGGGCAAGTTGAGCATATTTCACCTCTTTGTGATGATTGAGGTCAGCTTAGCTTGCCCTCCGTTGTTTGTCTAGCAAATGGATAAAGTCGAGGTTACTACTCAGCCTGATTTTGTACTCAGATTTGCGATCTTGATTGACATTTTGGATTGTGTTCAGGTACAAAACATATGGCGTGAAGATCGTTCGATATCTCAAATTAGGCACAAAAAGTGGCCTGAGTAGTTACGAATCAAAGCAGATCCCGGCATCAATGCCCGATGCGTATTGCTCTCTTTGGCTGCTTTTATACCAAAACAGATATGGGGGTCGAACCGGATTATAGTCATCTGTTTCCCTGATCTGAGTACAAAAGACCCCGGCAGCGCAATGCCTGACGGGGTCTTTTTGTTTGAGTAGGGCGGGTGGGGATCGAACCCACACTCCCTTAGCGGGAAGTGGATTTTAAGTCCACCGCGTCTGCCATTCCGCCACCGCCCCGTATTATGAACTGCTAGTATACCGTGACAGCAGGCCCTTGTCACGACTCTGCACCGCTGCGGGCAGGCGTGCTATGATCAACCTGGAACAAGAATATCAGCCAGGGAAGGGAACCACGTCATGAATCAAACCACGGTATCGGGGCGCGTGCTGCGCTGGGCGGGCCTCATCGCCACCGGGGCAGGTCTGTTGGGCGGCCTTGCCGATCTGCTGCTGTTGTATACGCCGGGCTTCGGGCAGGATGTGTTGACCATGACCCTACCGGGCCGCGTCGATGCGCTGGCAACGGTGATCCGCATCCCGCCGGGCCGGTCGGTGGCCGGGCTGCTGTTGGGTGTCTTTGTGATCCCGGTGCT
>CAYMGV010000022.1:0-34030 GCA_964390105.1 uncultured Anaerolineae bacterium
CCTGGTCCAGCGCGTGGACCAACGACATCGAATCACTGCATAATGCCGGGGACCTTCGGCTGCTGCGGGCGGTGGATCACGAGACGGAAGATGCGGGGTGGGTGTGTTATAAGCCGTCTGCGGTGCAGTTGAAGCGGGTGATCGTCTCGCCGGAGGTGGGTACGCGGCTGGCCCCGGCCTTTACGCTGCTCTACCATCTGCACGCGGCCTATCCTCATCTTGACACCATTGCGGAGAACGTGCCCGCCGATGCGCGGCATCTTGATGTGTTTTACGCGATGTCGTATATTGAATCTTTTTCACGTGTTGAGATGGTCCTGTCACTGGTGTGATTATTCGCTGTACAGCGTCAGTTGATAGCGCATCTGCCGGTCATCTTCCGTGTCAGGCAGCAGCGCGGGGAGTATCATCGTGAAGGAAGCCCCGGCACCGGGCGTGCTTTCCAGCGTAATCCTGCCGTTGTGCAGGGTCACCAGTTCATGGGCAATAGCCAGGCCAAGCCCCACACCCTGCTGTTCCAGCACTTTTCGATCGGCCTGCTGAAACCGCTCAAAGATCAGGTCCTTCTGATCGGCTGAGATGCCGATGCCGTTGTCGGTCACGGTGATATGCAGCATCCCGTCATCGTCGTGATAATCCGCCGTGATGTAAACCCGCCCATTCGCACGGTCACTGAACTTGATACCGTTGTTAACGATGCGATTCAGCGCGATCTGGATGTATTCCATGATGCACATGATACGCACTTCCGAGGGCACATCGATGATCAGGGTGGCGTGGTGACGTTCCAGCAGTGATGTGAGGTTGCTGGTAATGCCGCTAAGGATATGCGAAAGCGTCACGGGTTCGCTGCGCAGCGTGATCTCCATTTCCACTACGCCGCTGTCCAGCCGCACCATGAGCATCAGGTCTTCGACCAGCCCCACCAGCCGGTTAGCCCCCTTCTGGATACCCTCCAGCATTTCCTGCACGGTGGCCTCATCCAGCGTGCCGTACTGCTCCTTCAGCAGGTTGACATAGCCGTAGATGTAGGTCAGCGGTGTGCGCAGTTCATGGCTGAAGATAGTGATGAGCTGCTGCTTGATGTTGTCGATGTCGCTGCGCAGGGCGGTCTCAATGGTCTGGACGCGATACAGGCGGCCCGCAATGGCGGCCATCAGGTCTTCCGGCTCAAACGGCTTGACGAGGTAGTAATCAGCGCCCAGCGTGGTGCCGAGATTGATATCGGAACGCTGGCCGCGTGCGGTCAGGAAGATAAACGGGATGGGCACCCATTCGGGGCGGCTGCGCACCGCCTCGAAGAACTGGTAGCCATCCATGTTGGGCATCATGATATCGGAAATAATCAGGTCGGGGGTGGTTTCCTGCATGATGCGCAGGCCGACGTGTCCATCGGTGGCTGTCAGAACATTGTACTTGCTCAGGGCCAGTAGATCAGCGACACCCTCAAGGATACCGGGGTCGTCATCAACTAACAGGATGGTTACGGGTTTTGAAGGCGATTGAGCATTCATATCATACTTGTGTTGTGTTGCAGTTTTGTGCGACACTAAAGGGATAGTAAGATTGGTTTCAAGGCAGGTTGGTATACCATGAGATACCTGATCATAGCAGACCCTATCCCCATCGGGCTACCTGGTGACACTTATCTAATCACTTCGCAGGATAACGCAGCGCGTCTGATTGCGAAAATGGGTAAGTTTTCGATTGAAGCCGCCATTATACAGGGTACATCAGATTACCTGGGAATAGTATCACAATTGCGTGACAACTGCCCACTGCTGCTACTGTGGTTGTGGGTTGATCACCTACCGCCTGCTGGTGAGGTGCTGGCCGCCTACCGTGCCGGGGTGGACGACCTGGTCATTGGCGATGAGGGAGCCATGCTGGCGCAGCTTGATCGCATCCGGGCGCATGAGTTCGGCCCGTATGATACAGCAGGGATGCGGCTCGAACTGGGCGACCTGCGTCAGCAGACGCGCTTCATCGCTGAGGACAGCGATATGGCGATGTGGACATGGTCACAGGATGGCGATGAGGTGTGGGTTGGCCCGCAGTACCGGGAAATGCTGGGCCTGACGGGTGCCCCCGCCCCGGTGACATCAGCCGAGTGGCTCACGCTGATTCACCTCGATGACCGTGATCACATGGAGCGTGCGATCAATGCCTGTCGCATGGGGGAACAGGACACGATTGATCTCACGTTCAAGGCGCTGCACCGGGATAAGCAGGTGCGCTGGATGCACCTGAAAGGGCGGCGCTTCGAGGCCGTTGCCGGGCAGCCGGTGCGGCTGGCGGGCTTCATCATGAACATCACGGAACTGCGGCAGGCCCATGAACGCTTCGAGCGGCTGGCCGAAAACGCCCCTGATATGATCTTCCGCTGGACGTATCGCAACGGCTTTGAGTATGTCAGCCCGTCATCGGTCGATGTCATTGGCTATACGCCTGCCGAGCATTATGATGACCCCGGCCTGGGTTATCGCAGCATCCACCTTGATGACCTGCCGATCTATGAAAGTGTCTTCTCCGACCTGGCCGACCCCGACGGGGCACGTCGCTACTGCGTGATTCGCTGGCATCACAAGGACGGGCACCTTGTCCATGTTGAGATGCGCATGGCCCCGCTGTTTGATGTCCACGGTAACCTGATCGCCATCGAGGGCATCGCGCGTGATATCAGCCAGCACGTCATCGCCCGTGAGCGGCTGCGTGAACTGACCGCCCGCCTGACCGAAGCACACGAATCGGAGCGACGCCGTATCGCGGCAGAGCTGCACGACGAGGTCGGGCAGATGCTGACCGTTGCCAAGATGCACCTGCATATGTTTGAGCAGTCCCTTAGTGATGTCGATGAAAGCCTGCTGACCCGCTTCAGCACGGTTAAAGGGATGATGACCGACGCGCTGGAGTTGGTGCGGTCGATCTCACATGGGCTGCGTCCGCCGCTGCTGGATGAGATGGGCTGGGAACCCGCCATCTCATGGCTGTGTGAATCGATTGACCACCGTGCCGGTATGAGGGTAAGCTACACACATCAGGGGGCCAATACCCGCCTTGACCCTGCTATCGAACTGGTGGCCTACCGCGTCGTGCAGGAAGCCCTGACCAATGCCAACCGCCACGCCGAGGCCACGCAGATTGACGTGCTGGCAGAACAGTTGGCGGATAGGTTATGTATTGAGGTGCGCGATAACGGGAAGGGGTTCGATATGGATCAATTACAGCAGTCACAGGCACCACACACCGGGCTGGGCCTGCTCAGCCTGATCGAGCGGGTAGAGACTGTGCGAGGCCGGGTTCACATCGAAACTGCCCCGGGGCAGGGGGTGCGGGTGGCGGTTGAACTTCCCATTGAATCACAGGATCGTGAGGTAGATCACAATGTTACGCACACTACTCGTTGAGGACCATCAACTGATGCGCGAGGGGCTGCGTCTGCTGCTGGAAAATCACGGCAGGACCACGGTCGTAGGGCAGGCCGATGATGGCAGCCAGGTCATGGAGCTGGTTGCAGAATTGCGCCCCGATCTGGTGATCATGGATATCTCCATGCCCAACCTCAACGGCATCGAGGCGGCTGCCCGCCTGAGAGAGATGGCCTACCCGCCGTTGGTGATCATGCTCTCACAGCACAAGCGACCGGAGTATGTCGTGCAGGCCATCCGGGCTGGGGCCATGGCCTATCTGCTCAAGGATGCTGTCATTGATGAACTGGACGCGGCGATTGATGCCGTGCTGGATGGCCGCCGCTATCTCTCCGCTTCGCTGCCGGAGGAGATGATCGATATCCTGCTGTATGACGCCGAGGCGGTGCCCTCGCTGATCGAAACGCTGACGCCGCGTGAGCGCGAGGTGCTTCAGCTTGTCGCTGAAGGCAATACCAACCGGCAGGTTGCCGCGCATCTCTCCATCAGTGTCAAGACGGTGGAGAAACATCGCTTCAACATGATGGAGAAGCTCAACATCCGCGATGTGACCGGGCTGGTGCGCTTTGCGATGCAGAACGGCATTATTGATCAGGTTGAGTGACAGGTTCGGAGTAGGATAATCCCCCATTACAGTGAACTCCTATGCGTGATAAGGTTATAGGTAAATGTTGGTTGAACGCATATGGGGTTATGGATGGAGACAACTCAACTGATGCGCGTCGTACTGGTTGATGACAACCCGCACTTCCTGGCGCTTCTGCGCGATTACCTGGTGCAGAATCACCTGGATGTTCTGTTCACTGCGCGCTCCGGGCCGGAAATACTGGAAAGACTGGAAGACCTGGGGCAGGTCGATGCACTGGTACTGGACCTCGCCATGCCGGGGATGAACGGGCTGGAAGTGACCCGGCACATCAGGAAGCACTACGCGGACCTGCGTGTGGTGATTCTGACGCTCTCGGAATCGAACGGGCACAAACGGGCCGCACTGGCTGCCGGTGCGGATGCCTTCGTCGGCAAAAGTCACATGGATAGTGACCTGCTGCCTGCACTCATCCGGGAACGGGGGACGCCGCCTCAGTCCGGGTCGGCGTTGATGCGCTGATCGTTGTTCAAAATAAGATTAAAAGACCGTATACCACGCATCAGCGTGGTATACTTTTGATTATCATAGACAGAATGCCGCAACCCCAGGAGGAATACGATGGATTTTACGGGTCAGCAGTTGGTGGAGGGGATGCCGCTGGGTATCCTGATCACGGACCTTTCAGGGCGGATCACCCAGGCAAACCCCACCCTTGCTGCGATGCTTGATGGCGTGGATGTATCGGGTAACGCATTAGCATCAATCTCGGCAGCCGAGGCCGAGCCGCGTCATACCGAGGCGCTGCGCAGTATCGCAGCGGGGGATACCAGCACCCCGTATGTGGTGGAATTGCAGGGGGCAGAGAAGACGCTGGTGCCGGTTGAGATGACCGGCGGCGCGATCCGGGATGCTGAAGGCGGCATCAAGGGGGCCATCTTTACCGTCAAGCCGCTCAGCGAGGAGATGAAGCTCATCAAGAACCTCCAGCGGCGCAATATGCATCTGCTGGCATCTTCGGAAGTCGCCAAGGCTACGACGCAGATTCTTGATATCCAGGAGCTGCTGACGCGCTGCACGGACCTGATCCGCATCCACTTCGGGTTCTACTACGCCGCTGTCTTCCTGGTCGATGAAGCGGGGGAGTGGGCCGTGCTGCGTGCAGCCACCGGTGACGCGGGCCACCAACTGCTTGAGAAGGCGCACAAGCTCGGTGTTGGCAGCCAGTCAATGGTGGGCTGGGTGACGGCCAACAACGCCGCTCGTATTGCGCAGGACGTGGGCGAGGAGGCTATCCGCTTCGATAACCCGCTGCTGCCCAAAACGCGCTCCGAGATGGCGCTGCCGCTGCGCGTGCGCGGCGAGGTGATCGGCGCGTTGGATGCACAAAGCACCAACCCCAACGCCTTCTCTGCCGAGGATATCCAGACGATCCAGATGATGGCCGACCAGGTCGCCATCGCCATTGATAACGCCCGCCTGTTCAGCCTGCGCGGTTCATAACGGGCACATGGGAGGAGAGTAGCAAATGAGTGATCTGAGTGATGTACGAGTGCTGGTGGTAGAGGATAACGTCGATAACTACACGCTGATCCTGCGTATCCTCACCTCGATGGGGGTGGAGTACTGCCAGTGGATCAGCAGTGGCTGGAAGGTGGCCGAGGAGGCCGAGCAGAATGGCCGCCCGGACCTGATCCTGCTGGATATCAACCTGCCGTACGAGGATGGCTTCGAGGTGCATCGCAAGCTGCGCGATAATCCGCTGCTGGGCGATACCACCATCGTCGCAGTGACGGCCAATGCCAACGAACAGTGGATGCAGCGTGCCATTAATGACGGCTTCGATGGGTTCATCGGCAAGCCGCTGGACCCCGACCGCTTTCCTGAACAGATCAAGCGTATTGTGGCGGGTGAGAGCGTGTGGGAGTGGGCCTGATCGGGCACTGATCCGGGCCTGAACGCAGCCGCGCTTCGCTTACAGCATGAGCCGCCCTGGTAGTTGGGGCGGCTCATTGTGCTTCAACCGGATATCCGGATAACTGATTCTACGCATAAGCTCTTCACAGGTAAACACTGCAATGGTATTATAAATTTACGAAAGGGTTTTAAAAAATCCCTTTAGAGAAACGCAGCGAACTCAAAGGAGCAGTTATAATGATGCTGTGGGCACTCATTTCAATTGTGCTCCTGTTGGCACTGATGGCAGGGACCTGTGCGTGCTTCACCCCGCGCTTCCCGGAAGGGTTCCAGGATCAATCTGACCCGACCTGCATCCCCAACAGACGCAAGTAAACCGACCTTATATCCAACCAGCCCGAAAACACCCCGATGCGCAGGAATACCCCTGTGGTTCGGGGTTTTTGCTTTGAGGGCTGACGCAGTTGCCCTCCTCCGCGCAGGATGGGATGTTGGCCCCCGCGGTGCAGGCACCTATAAAAAGAGGGCGACAAAACTTCCGCCGAGGAGTGGGGCGGGTGGTGTCAGATGCGTTCTGCGAGGAAGCGGCGGGTTTCCTCGGTGACACGGTGCGGATGCTGAAGCGGAACTTCGTGGATGCTGTCGTTGAGCCAGGTCACTTCGACATCAGCAATGGTATCGAGGGCCTGTTCGACGCCCTGTGCCTTGGCCTGTGCGCTGCGGTTCGCCGGGTCTGCATCGCGCACGGGCATGATCAGCACCGGGCACTCGATCTGCCCAAACAGGGCCGCCGGTGACTGCTCCCACATCGCCCGCAGTGCCTGGATGTGCTGTTCACGGGGGAGGCGGGGGTGGATGCCGTACTCGGCATCGATCTCAACGTTAGCCATCAGCGCGGCTTCTGCTGCCGGGGTAATAATCCCATGCGGGAAGCTCGCCACGATCTGTTCACGGTATGCATCGACCGTCAGCCCGCTGAGTTTGGGCGGTCCCATCTCGGCCAGGACCTCCTCCCACGGGCGGGCGTTGAGCGCTGTCATACCGCCATCAAGCAGGATCAGCCCGCCAATCGATACACTGTGATGTGCCGCCAGCCACAGCGCGATCCGTGCGCCCCAGTCATGACCAAGCAGCACCGGTCGATCCAGCTCCAATGCCCCGGCGAGTTCCAGGATATCAGTGCCTAAAGCCGCGAAGTCATAGTCGGTTTCCGGTTTGTCGCTCAGGCCATGGCCGCGCAGGTCCACGGCGATCAGGCGGGCATGTTCCACCAGCAGCGGCGCGACAAGGTCCCAGGTGTGGCTGGTGCTGTTCAGCCCATGCAGCATGAGCACCGGCCAGCCGCGTCCGCCCCAATCACGGTAATGAAAGCGCAGGCTGTTGGCAATGACAGACTTGTCAATGGCGAACCGATTCGGCATACAAACCTCCTGAAGCTGCCTTCAGCGGCACCGTGCTGTACGGCAACCATCAGTATAGCATACGTTCAGAACATGAAAGAAGCCCCATCCGCAGCGCAGCAAGGGTTTAGGAGAGGTTGAAGGCGAGCGTACAACGTAGATGTTTCGTGATGCGCTCCCCATTCGTCACAGGGGATTTCGTTTTTAGCCATGGCTGGCTATACTAGGCCTTCAAGGGTAATCCGCATGGCGATTGGCAGAGTATATGACTGATGCACCGGGTGGTGTTCCCTCGGCCTGGTTTTTCCCGGAACAGGGATCATGGACCCGCAACGACTACTTCCGTTTACCCAAGACCCAGCACCTTGTCGAACTGGTGGACGGGAAATTGGTGGTTTCCCCGCCGCCAGACACCCTGCACCAGCGTCTTGTGATCGATCTCGCGCGGCTGCTGCGCGGTGCGGCGCGCGTGGGCCGACGCGGGCGTGTGGTGGCTGGCCCCATCAGGCTGTGCCTGGGCAAGTCCCTGATCCTGCAGGCTGACCTGGTCTACCTGCGGCGCAGGTCCCCGGCGCAGGTCGGCGAGATGTGCATCGACGGGGCACCTGACCTCGTGATCGAGATCAGTTCCATTGACACCAAAGACCGTGACACCATCGATAAGACGCGAGCCTACTACGAGTCCGGCATCCCGGAGTACTGGGTGGTCGATCCGCTGCGTCATCGCCTGATGATGTGGACGGCGGGCAAGGCCTCTTACAACCTCGCGCATGAGGTGCGCGGCGCTGAGTCGATCACCAGCCGTATGCTGACCAGTCTCACACTCTCCCCGGACGAGATATTCCCCAAGCGGTAGCTTGGCAGGTGGCAGGCATCAGGCGCCTGGATCAAAAAGACGCGGGTCATGCCGCGTCCTTTGATGTGATGTAGCTCAGAAGATTTGCAGTGAACCGGTGGCCCGGACGATCTTCTGGCGGTAGCTGGTGACGTATTCCAGCAGTGTGTCGTGCAGGTCAGCCCATTCCTTGCTTGCGAGGATTTCCTTCATGGTGTCGAGGTCCTCGGCGATGCCCCCCGTGAGTACCTGCGGGCCTTCCCCGTAGACGGTGAACCACGCTTCGGTGGGTTGCAGCCCGATATGGGTAATCCCGGGGGCAAACTCACGGACGATGAACTCGAAGTATTCCGAATCCATGCCCGGCTTGATATCCCAGGTCATCAGCAGTTTGACCATCATAATGGCTAGATTCTCTCCCCGTAGAACGTGGTTGATGCGTCAGTACACGCCTTCGTAACAACACAGTGGATCACATGCTATGTTACCGAAAATGGCGCAAGATGGCTATTCCTGCGGGGTCAGCACCACGATCTGGGTTTCTTCGGAAAGGCTGCTGGCTGAAATACGCAGGCTGTCGGTTTTCTCAATTTGTGAGACACCCATCTCCTTGAGGAAGCGATCCAATGGGTCCAGATCGAGGTTGAAGCCGGGCAAGTGATAATGCATCGGGATGGCGATGGATGGCTCAAACAGGCTGATCACATCCGAGGCCTGCCCGCTGTTGAGGGCACCGCCGCCGCCGACCGGGATCAGCAGCACATCAACGGTGCCCAATGCTTCGATCTGGGACTGGGTCGGGACGTGGTCAAGGTCGCCGAGGTGGCACACCGTCACGCCGTCAAAGTCATAGGTATACACGACGTTGTAGCGTGTCGTCTCGGCGTTTTTCTTGTCGAAGGTGGCAACCCCGGTGACGAATATCCCCGCGATCTCGTACTCGCCGGGCCGGAACAGGAAGTGTTCCGCACCGTTGACGGTATCATAGGCGTTGTGGCCGGGGGTGTTGTGGCTGCTGGTGACGATGTCACCCTTGAGGCGCGGGTTCACCGGGCCCATGCTGGCGTCGTAGGGGTCGGTCACAATGGAGGCGCGTCCGCGCTCCATGAATCGGAAACAGCTGAGTCCATACCAGGTCATATCCATCGCGTCGAGAGGCTCCGTTTAATCCGTATAAAGTCAGGGGAAATTATAACCTGCGGGCGGAATCGCCGCTAGAATAGGTGTTCGGGTTTGTAGCTATTAGCGGTTAACCCGCGATCCCCGTGCGGGGCAGCGTCGGCTGCGCGGGCAAGTGGGGGAGGGGAACACCCTGCGCTAAGGGCTTATCGCTATCCCTGGACGGATCATCTGTCACCAGCCGGAACCCCACCGAGTTGTAGCGCATATACGGGTCATTGCCGGAGCGCCACGTCACACGAGCCGACGGATAGATCAGGAACCATGAGCCACCGCGATAGGTGCGCGGCAGGTCGTCGGGGTCGGTTTTGTCAAGATCGCGCGAGCTGTTGGCACACCATTCCAACACGTTGCCCGCCATATCGAGCGCACCCACCGGTGACGCCCCGCGTGGGTACATGCCTACTGCCGTTGAGCGGCGCAGACGGCTCTCGCGGGTGTTGGCGTGCGTCCGCTCCCAGGACTGCCCCCACGGGAAGTTATACCCCGATTCACCACCGGTGGCGGCCTGCTGCCATTCGGCCTCGTGCGGCAGACGCACCTCGATCCCGGAGCGTGCCGTCAGCCAGCGGCAGAAGGCCACGGCATCAAACCATGAGACTTCCTGTACGGGCTGGTTGTCCTGTAAATCAACCTCACGGGCGTATTCCGCACGGCGGCGCAGGCCGTCCCACCAACCAGGGTTGGCGTGGCCGTCGGGCGCATCGAGGAAGGCGCGGTACTGCATCCATGTGACGGGGTATTTGGCAATGAAGAAGTTCCCGGTGCGGATCAGGCCCTTGACGGTATCGCCCACCTGCACCTCACCGCCCTGCACACCGCACCATTCGATACCCGGCAGGCCGTCCTCATTCAGCCCGACGCCGGGGCGGGTGTCACCTTCCTGCGCCAGCCATCTTCCGATCTCGGCACGGCGGAAGTGCGTTGTGCGCGGGCTGGTTAGCGAGTCGAGCAGGTAGTCGCGATACAGCCCGGTAAGATGCTGCCCGCCAAGCTGCGGTTCATGACCGGTGCCCGGTTCGTGTGCATAGGCCCCGCCAAGCTGCGGGGCCTCGTCGGTCGGGTTGGGGATGTCATCACTCATACCCGTGATTATAACAGAGAGGGGCCGCTGCCAGGAGGCTAACTTCCCATGTTGCGATCCTGCCCGGCAAGGAATGACCTCACGACCTGCGCTGTGGGGGAGGGGGTCAGGGGGGTAGGGGCAAATAGACTCTTAACCGAGCCGTATTATGCCTCGACGTACATCTCTGTCACGGCCACATCCTGAAGGTCGTTGGCCCCGTGGATGACCAGCGCCGGGGCCGTCACGGCTGCGTAAACCTGCCAGCAGCGGGAGAGTCAAGGGGCGCGGCGAAGCCGTCTCGCTGGCCTCTGGTGATGCAATCAGCTATCATAAAGTGCATGGAATTTGAGGAGAACATGGAGAAAACGATTATGGCGTCACGACGCCCGATTCTACTGGTAACTATGCTATTGCTGCTGGCGTTCACGCTGACCGCTTGCCAGGGGCAGCTTGATGGGCTGGTCGGTGGGTTGAACTCCGTGGCGACGACTGCGGCGGGTGGTGACAGCACCAACCCGGATGGCGACGTTGAAGCCGCCGCCACCGGCTCCGCCCCCGCGACTGAAACGCCGGTCCCGGCCACGGCAACCCCATCGGTTGCCACCTTTGACCTGACCACCGATCCGGGTGCCCTGCTGGTACAGGCGTGGGGGCAGAACGTGTACACGCTGCCCCCCGGCACCGAGTTTGAAATCCGTGCGACCGAGGCGCAGGTGGCCGCCTATGTGATCGGCATTTTGCAATTGGACGGCTTTGAGGAGAACGTGCGCGGCGGGCAGGCCCTGATCGGCTCCGGGCAGGTTCGGCTTGATATGGCATTGGTCGGTACAAATGGCGATTTCGCCGGGGGGACGATCACGTTCCAGCCCACGCTCGATAATCAGCAGCGTTTGCGGCTCAACCCGCTGGGTGGTGATTTCGGTGGGCTGACCCTGCCCCCGGAACTGCTCTCCGACTTCGGGGATGCGGTATACACCGCCATGACCGGCGCGGCCAATCATGATCTCACCAAGGTCACATTGATCGATTTCTCACTCGATGACGGTGTGATGGTCGTTCATGGTACGGTGCGCTAAGGAACGGCCATGCCCGATGCAAAGGAAGACCTGTTTCCGCTGGAACGCGGCGCGAATCCGCGCCGTGCCCTGGTCGTCTCGCTGACGCAGAGCCTCGCCAACCTCGTGCTGTTTCTTGCCTTGTACTGGCTTGGCGTGCTGATCGGGGTATGGCCGCGCTTCGAGACGGTTTCACTGGAGGCGATTGTATCGCCCGGTGTGCAGCGTGGCCTGCTGATCAGCTTCCTGCTGAGCGTGCTGATGCTGTTTGCCTACCGCTACCTGCTGCCGCGCATCGTGTTCAAGCCATATTACGATGCCGTGGTGCTGCTGCGTGCAGGCTACCCGGATCAGGGTGTCGAGACGCTGAACAGGTTTATTGATCGTATCGCGGACGGTCACGCCTTCGACCGGTTCCGGTCGCTGCTGATGCTGGATTACTCCGAGTACAGCTTCCTGGAGACCGCGCTGCTGACGCTGGCCTACGCCCATGTGGGGCAGGGCCAGCGCGCGGAGGCTGAGGCCGCCTTCCGCCGCGTGTTAGGGGTCAACCCCGAGAACGTCACCGCACAGGAAGCCCTTGAGGACCTCGACCTTGTGATGAGGCAGCATGGGCCGGTGAGGTGAAATGACCGCGCTGCATCACCATCAGCACCAACCAGGGACACATCACATGAAGCGCCTGCTCCTTACCCTGACCGGGCTTCCACTCCTGCTGACCGGCTGTATCGTGGCGGATGGCATGCCCGGACTCCAGGTCGTGCCGACGGCTCAGCCTACCGCGCTGGGCGTGGTAGTCGGTGCGCCTGCTGATCCTGGATCTGCCGGGGAACTCGTCCCCACGCCGACCTTCCCACCGGAGGACAGCGGCTCAGTGGATGCTGCCGCCGCGCCTGATCTGACCTTTGCCGATACGGACGGCGACAGCGTGGCGTGTTCGGTCAACACGCGCCAGGTCGGGCTGGTGACGCGCTCCGGGGAGCCGTTCGGGGCGGTCAGCCGTGTGATCGCTGCGGATGGCCTGTTGTATATCGTGGCGGATGGCGGGCTGTATCGAACCAGCCTGGGTGAGATCGAGGCGGCGGGCCGCACGCTGACCCCTGGGAGCCTGGTTCCGCCGAGGATGCCGGTGGCGGGCTGGGTGGTGCAGGAGCTGGCCGACGCAGCCTATGATGCCGTCACGGGCCGCGTCTACGTGCTGGATAAGGTCGGGCATGTGTTTTACTACGACCCGGCCACTGACCGCACTTCGGTAGCCTACCGTGCCCAGCCGGACCAGGACACCTACGGCGGATTAGAGCCTGAACTGGTGGCAATGGATATTGACGCCAATGGCCGCGTGATTCTGCTCGATACGGCGCAGGGCCGCCTGTGGACGCCCGCCGGGTTCACGGCGCTGGAGGTGGTCGGCGAATCACGGGCGTTCACCTCCGGGGTCGATGTGGCGGCGGTCGATGACCGCTTCTACGTCCTGCGCTACGATGGCACGATCAGCGTGGTGCGGGCCGTCACCGGCTCGACCATCTTCCAGGGCACCTCAGGGCGGCGGTTGGCACTCTCACTGGCTCGCGCCGAACACCTTGACGGCGAGGAAGCCCTGGTCGCGGTCGATGCACTGCGCCGTGAGGTGGTGGTGATGCGCCTGCCGCGCGGTGAGGGGGTGACGCGCCACACCTTCGCCTTCCCGGCAGTCGGTTTGCTGCGTGATGCCGCCTTCACGGGCGGGCAGTTGGTCGCGGTTGCGGATAACGATCTGTACGTGTATGACTCCACCGGGCGTCATTGCGATACGCTGGCAGGGGGCTTTGACCGCCCGACGCTGTACGGCGTCGATGTGTTGGTCGTGCTGGGCGATGCGATTAACCCCATCGAGGGGATGTCGCTGCCGCCGTGGCCGCGCGTCTACCCCGGTGCCAACCGCCTGTACCGGCTGGGCATCCATCGCGGGGTGGATATTTACCGCTGGAGCGCGCCCGAGGGCTTCGGCATCGGCAGCGGGATCAGGGCGCTGGCAGATGGCACGGTGACGATTGCCACCGTCGATTACGAGCCGGTCAGCGCCGAGGAGTGGTTTGAGCTGGTCACAGCGGCCTCAACGGCGGGCACCACCGGCGAGGACATCCTCGAACGGATGCAGGGCCGCCATGCCTGGATCGACCACGGCGACGGCATCCGCTCGCTGTACTCGCACATGGCCGAGATGGACCCCGCCATCCGGCCCGGCGTGACCGTGACTGCCGGGCAGCGGCTGGGCGGCGTGGGCGTCTCAGGCACCCTCGCCGAATCGACGCCCGGCACTGCTGTTGAGCACCTGCACTTCGAAGTCCACATTGGCGAGCGGTACCTGGGCCAGGGCGTCACCCTGCGTGAGACGATGTGGTGGTATGACCAGGTGTTCGGGGAAAATGGAGGGTAGGTGTGTAGGGCATAGCGATTAGCTGTCGGCTAATCGCTGATGGGAGCCAACTCCGTCAGCGTGATCTCGTAGGCGACATGACTATAGCCCTGTATGCGGATGGTATACATGCCGGTGTGTTCGAGGGTGACCGTCACACTGGCATTAAGGCTGCCGTCAACGTCATCGCTGTAGGCGGTTTCGTCGCCGTTGGGGTCCATCAGGCTGAAGTAGGGGTCACCGTTGGGGTTGGTCGCCACTACATCGACCTGCACCTGCTGCCCAGCCTCACCGTCAAAGGTCCAGCGATGCGCGCCCCCGCCACCGTAGATGACCGCAACGTGCGATTCCCCCGGTTCGATGTGGTCTTCCATCATGATCAGCGTGCCATCCCAATCGACCGGGTTCATCAGGCCGCAGCCCAGCAGGGTCAGCGTCATGATGCCCAACAGCAGGACGACAGCAGGGTTACGATAGCTCATGGTCTTTGCAGGCTCACTTGATACTCGCCCATCGTGTACATATCGATACGAATGGTGTAAGTCCCATCATAGGGGAGGGTGGCCGTGATCTGGGCATCAAGGCTGCTCCCGCTGTCATCGTTTTCACCGAGCAGCGTACCCGTCTCATCAAAAAGCCGGGCGTGTGGGTCGCTGCCATTGATGCCTGTCACCCGGATCACGACGGCATCGCCAGAGGACCCGGTAAACGCCCAGTTGTGGGCCTCACCGTAATCCGTCAGCACCATTTGCCGTGCCTCACCCACTATGAGGATACCTTCTAAAGAGGTGGTATATCCATCGAGACGGGGGACAACCGGCTGCACAGGGGCGGCAGAGAGGCGCAGGCAGGCCAGTGAGGCCGCCGCAAGCAGCAGGACGAGCAGAGGCGGTAGTGTGCGTCGCATCGCGCGTTACTCGGCGGAGATGGTGTACGTGCCGGTGACCCAGCAGCGTACACGGGCGATATAGACGCCGTCGGTGGGCAGTGTTACCGTGATGGTGGAGTGGGTGCCGCCGCCGGAGTCATCGTTGTAACTCAGGCGGCTGTAATCCGGACTCCATATCGTCAGGATGGGGTCCATATTGCCCTGCCCGTTGACGCGGATCGTCACTACCTGGCCTGCCGTGCCGGTGAAGGTGTAATTGTGCGCATCAAAGGAGCTGGCAATCGTACCGCTGGCGCTGCTGCCGATGCCGATTGTGCCCTCGAAGGTCGTGTCGTGCTGATCGTAAAACAGGTTGGCGTAGTCCCCGGTGTCAGCGCCTGCGGCGGGCGCAGTCGTCGGCTGCGGGAGACCTTCCACGACATCAGTGGTATTGGGTGCGGTGTCCTCACCTGCCGGGGCCGCTTCTTCCGCTGCGCCCAGTTCCGTGGGAGTCATCTCACGGGTTGGCGTGGGGATAGCGGTGGCGAAGTTGGGGGTGACCGGCGCGTTGAGCGTTTCCAGTTCAGCGGCGGTGGCGGCCAGGTCGAACTCGGCCTGCTGTGCCGTGCCACGGCTGGCACGGGCCACAAGAAAGGCGGCGAGGATGACGAGGATCGTACCGGACCCGATGACGGCGGCCAGCGCCACCCACGTTTTTGAATCCCTTTGTTCTTGCATGGCAAGGCTATCCGTTTGCTGCGTTGAGGGTATAAGCGCCGGGCGTCCATGCATCAATGCGGACCGTATAGGCCCCGGTCTCGGCTGCTGTCCATGTGATCGACGGGTCCAGCCCGATGGTGTCATCTTCTGTCGTCAGCGTGCTGCCGGATGGGTCCAGCAGCACCGCGCGGAAGTCGCCGCCATCCAACGCGCTGACGCTGATCGTTACGGCCTGGCCTGCTTCAAGGTCGATCAGCCAGTTATGTGCCTCGAACACGGTATCGAGGCGCGCTGATTGGGCCTGCCCGGCGGCGAAACGCGCGACGTGCGTGGTTTCCAGCCCGTCGAAGGTGCCGTACACGGGCAGGCTGGCATCCGGTGTCGCTGTGGCGACGAACTCGACAGCCCCGGCCTCGACCGTTTCCTCCAGCCCCTCGTTACCGCTGGATCGTGCCGTCGCGACAATGGCCGTCATGGTGCCGTAATAGATCGGCGCGTTCTCCGTCACCTGCTCGGAGAGACGGGTCAGCTCAAATTGAAGGGTCGGCAGCGCGACGGCGGCCTCGGTGCCAATCGCCTCGGCGGTCTGGGGCAGGTTTTCCAGCCCCGGCACTTCGGGGAGTTCCGGTACACCACAGGCCAGTGTGGCGGCACCAGAGGCCAGCAGAACGGTGAGGCCAGCCCATCGATTGGGCGCGGTTAAGCGGTTCACGAGTCAGTCCTTCAGGTCGTCGGTCGTCTTCGGGCACATTGTACAGGGCGGGTCGGCCCCCTGCCAGTTTCGGCGGCCCAAAGCAAACGGGCGACCTTTACGCATTAAAGGCCGCCCGTGGTTCGATTCCGGGGGTGGTTAATCGCTTTTTGCCGGGGTCGTTTCAGTTTTGGTTTTGGTTTCAGTTTTGGTTTCCGGTTTCTTGTCGTCAGCGGATTTGTTGCTGGTGCCGTTTTCGTGGCGGTGATCGCTGGCACCGGGGGCTGCCGGGTTTTTGCCGCTCTTGTTATCGGTGACATAGAAACCAGAGCCTTTGAAGATGATGCCGGTCGGCAGCAGCACGCGGCGGAACTTGCCCTCGACCCCGCACCTGGGGCAGGTACTCAGATCATCATCATGGAAACCCTGGCGGATTTCCTGATCGGTATTGCAGGCATCACAATGATAACGATAAATCGGCATGACAGGCTCTCCTGATCGATAGTGGGCATCCATACCAGTACTCGCACCCGGGATGCTCCATTGCTAATAATAACGCTAACCCGTAAGAATTCCATAAAAAACTGAGGGGGTGCGTTTACTGGTGTCAGGCTGTTAGATTGCGCCCTGTCACCCCGGCGTATGACACTTATCCTTGATCTTTTGCCTCACCGGAACTATGATCATACTGTGTGACCCCTCCCCCGGGGGGTAGGGCTATTGAACGGAGAGAACACATGGCACACGATCACAGTCGGCATCGCGCCGATGATTTCAAGGCCGACCTTGACCGGCGGCTGAAGACGGCAGGTGGGCACCTGAACGGCATCATGAAGATGGTTGAGGACGATGCCTACTGCATCGACGTGATCAACCAGGTCAGCGCGGTGCAGTCTTCGCTGAACAAGATCACGCTGATGCTGCTTGATGATCACATGCACCACTGTGTGATCGATGCGATACAAGGCGATGACCCGGCGGAACGCGAGCGCGTTCTGGAAGAAATCCGCAGGGTGTTTGAACTGCGCGGGAAGCTGTAACGATTGTTCCAAGCGGTGCTGGCCTACATCAAATTATGGTGGGGGGTAGATGAACTGGAGTTTCAGCAGCAGCGCAGCCAGTAAGCCACCCTGGCTAACGTATTGCACTCACCCTGCTGAACAGGGGCGAGCGTTTGGAAGGACAACCCGAAGATGCCAGAAAAACAGGCAACACTACCCATTACCGGCATGACCTGCGCCAACTGCGTCATGACGGTGGAAAAAGGCCTCAAAAAGCTGGACGGGGTGGGCGAGGTCAGCGTCAACCTGGCGCTGGAAAACGCCACCGTCAGCTATGATTCATCCAGGCTGACGGAATCGGACCTCGTAGACCGCGTCGAGTTGACCGGCTACGGGGTGCCGGTAGCCAGCACCGATCTTGCTATTACAGGGATGACGTGTGCCAACTGCGTCGCGACGGTGGAGAAGGGCCTGCGCAAGCTCGACGGCGTGGCCGATGTTTCCGTAAACCTCGCCACCGAACGCGCCACGGTCCGGTACATCCCCGGTGCGCTGACCCGCCGTGACCTGATCGACCGTGTTGAGCTGATCGGCTACGGCGTGATCGATACGGGTGAGGGCGAGGACGAGCAAGACGCCGAACAGGCCGCCCGCGATGCCGAGATCAAACACCAGTGGACACGGTTGATTGTCGGCGTGGTTTTCACGCTGCCGCTGTTCCTGCTGAGTATGTCCCGCGATTTCGGGCTGCTGGGCATGTGGTCGCATCAGCCGTGGGTCAATGCGCTGTTCTGGGCGCTGGCGACCCCGGTGCAGTTCTGGGTCGGCTGGGATTACTACGTCGGTGGGTATAAGTCGCTGCGCAACGGCTCGGCCAACATGGATGTGCTGGTCGCACTCGGATCGTCGGTCGCATATGTCTATTCGATTTTCGTCACCGTTCACGGCCTGATCAACCCGGCTGCGGTCGGTGAGTTCGGCCATGTGTACTTCGAGACCTCGGCCATGATCATTACCCTGATCGTGGTCGGCAAGCTGATCGAGGTGCGGGCCAAGGGCCAGACCAGCGCAGCGATCAAGGCACTGATGGGCCTCAGGCCGCGCACGGCCCGCGTGCTGCGTGACGGCACAGAGCAGGAAATCCGCATTGACGATGTGCGCCTCGGTGACGTGGTGATCGTGCGGCCCGGTGAGCGGGTTCCGGTCGATGGGTGGGTCCGGCAGGGCCATAGTGCCGTCGATGAATCGATGATTACCGGGGAAAGCCTGCCCGTCGAAAAGAGCGAAGGCGACCGCGTAACGGGGGCTACCATCAACAAAAACGGCCTGCTGCATGTTGAGGCGACCGCCGTAGGCAAGGGGACCGTGCTGGCCCAGATCATCAAACTGGTGCAGGATGCACAGGCCAGCAAGGCCCCCATCCAGGAGACCGTCGATCAGGTGGCGGCGGTCTTCGTGCCTGCCGTGATCGGGCTGGCGCTGCTCACCTTCCTGGTCTGGATGTTCCTTGTCCCCACTGCCGAGTTTGTGACGGCGCTGCTGCGGCTGGTGGCGGTGCTGGTCATCGCCTGCCCGTGCGCCATGGGCCTCGCCACGCCGACTGCTGTTGTGGTGGGGACGGGCAAGGGGGCTGAGCAGGGCATCCTGTTCAGGAACTCCAGCGCACTCGAAGCAGCCCACAAGCTGAGCGCCGTGGTGCTGGATAAGACCGGCACGCTGACGCGCGGCGAACCTGCCGTAACCGATGTGGTGATCGCGCCGGGGGGGCGCTTCAAAGAGGCTGACCTGCTGCGCATCGTGGGGGCGGCGGAACGTGGGTCAGAGCATCCGCTGGCAGGCGCGATTGTGGCGGCGGCTGAGGCAGGTGATCTGCCGTCCGGTGATGTGACCGAATTTGAGGCGATCACCGGGCGTGGGATCAGGGCACAGGTCAACGGGCGGCCCGTGCTGGTGGGTAACCGTGCGCTGATGGTGGACGCCGGGATTCCGGTCGATGCGCTGCATGCCGAGGCCGAACGCCTGCAAGCGGCAGCGAAAACCGTGATGTGGGCCGCCGTTGATGGCGAACCCGCCGGGCTGATCGCGGTGGCCGATACCATCAGGGAAGGCTCTGTTGAGGCGGTGCGGGCGCTGCATGATCTGGGCCTGCATGTTGCCATGATCACCGGCGACAACGAGGCCACGGCGCGGGCCATCGCAGAACAGGCGGGCATCGATGAAGTGTTTGCCGAGGTGCTGCCCGCCGAGAAAGAAGCCCATGTGCGCAAGCTCCATGAGGCCGGGCATGTGGTCGCCATGGTGGGGGATGGCATCAACGACGCCCCGGCACTGGCCCGTGCCGACGTGGGCATTGCCATCGGCACGGGGACTGACGTGGCGATGGAGACCGCTGACATCACGCTGATGCGCGGTGACCTGCGCACTGTGCCGCTGGCGATCAAGCTGAGCCATGCCACGGTCAACACCATACGCGGCAACCTCGTCTGGGCGTTTGGTTACAACATCCTGCTGATCCCGGTGGCCGCCGGTGTGCTGTATCCGTTTGAGTGGGCACCCGATATCCTGCGCCAGCTTCACCCCATCCTGGCGGCGCTGGCGATGGCCTTCTCGTCGGTGAGCGTGGTGACCAACTCGCTGCGGCTCAAGGCGAAGAAGCTGTAAAGACGCTGCCGCGACGCTGCCCCGTCCGCGATGGATTTCGTGTACACTGAGGGTAGGTGAGGAGGTGTGGACAATGTCCGCAGCACCAAAACGAACCAGGCTGTCCGACGAGGAGTACCTTGAGTTTGAGCGCAGCGCCACAGAGAAGCATGAACTGTGGGACGGTGAGGTCGTGGCGCTTGCCGGTGCCAGCCCGGAACATGGATTGATCATCTCGGCAACAGTAGTCAGTTTGTACACTCAGCTAAGAGGTACATCCTGTAACACGATTTCCAATGATCTGCGTGTTCGCCTTCAATCCGGGCGTTACGTGTATCCTGACATCGTGATCTACTGTGATGAGCCTGAATACTACGATGATGGCCTTGATGTCCTGGCAAATCCAACGCTGGTGGTTGAGGTGTTGTCAACCTCAACTGAAACGCATGATCGCGCTGGGAAGCTTAAGGCATACCAGGGTATGGAATCATTGAAGGCTGTGATCCTGGTTGGACAGAAAGTACCGCTGGTCGAAGTGTTTAGCCGTGCCGACGATGGCTCGACATGGATATATCAACTGGCAACTGACCTGACCGAAAGCGTCGATCTGCCGTCGATTGGCTGCACGCTGGCGCTGGCCGATGTCTACGAGCGCATCACCTTCGAGGATGGCAGCACGCAAGACGGCGACGTGTGAGGAGGTGTGGACAATGTCCGCAGTACCAAAACATGATCTCTGGACCGTTGAGGAATACTTCGCACTGGATAACGCCAGTGATGGAAAGTATGAGTATCTCGACGGGCAGATTGTACGGCTGCGTGCGCCGAGCAGGTTTGGCCCACAGGCCTTTTCAGGAGCTTCTCGCTATCACAATCTGATCACGCTAGGCGTGGGGGCAACGCTGCGAGGCGCGCTCGATGGTAAGCCCTGCGAAGTGTATTCCACTGATATGCGTGTTGAGGCTGCTGCTGATGAGGTCTATACCTTTCCCGATGTGGTCGTTGCTTGTGGTGAACTGGAATTCAGCCCGCATTGGTTGGACACCCTGCTGAACCCGATCCTGGTTGCGGAGGTGCTCTCTCCATCAACCGAGGAGTATGACCGTGGCGCGAAGTTTAAGGCGTATCAGCGGGTCGCATCGTTGCGAGAGTACCTTCTGATCTCGCAGGAGCGCATGTTTGTCGAGGTCTACACACGGACAGACAAAGGCGGTTGGTTGTATCAGACCTACAGTGATCTGACCGGTACAATTGAACTTCGGTCTGTCGAGTGCTCCTTGGCGCTGAACGATATCTACAAAGGCATCACCTTCGAGGATGATGCCGACCAATAACGTTGTTTGCCCTGTGCCCGCCCAGGGGCACTTTCATAATCAACAGGAGCGTTGAAAATGGCTGTAACTGTACATGATGTGGTGTGTGGCATGTCCACCGAAAAAGGTAAATGGGCCTCCAGCAGCGAGTACGAGGGCAAGACCTACTACTTCTGCTGCGATGGCTGCAAGGGCGCGTTCGAGAAATCGCCTGAGTACCATAGCGAGAATTTCGCCGAGGAACACCCCGGCGTGGAGCCGACGCCGGAAGGCTAAGGCAGCCCGGTACGGTGGCCCCATCGCATGATGGAGCCACCGCTAAATCAGGGTGGGTTGATGATCCGGATCACAGTAAAGAAAGCGGGAGCATGTTCGGGAAGCGCAAGAAGCAGGACAAAGGGCAGGGGGAACCCGGCGCGGTAGGCACGGCGCTGGAGAAAATGGGCCTTGATCCCAACCTCGACGGGCTGGACTCGCCGCTTAAGGGCAAGTCGATCCCGGCGGCGGTCGTCATCATCGCGGTGGCGATTGCCATCCCCGGCGGCGTGTACGTGCTGCTGTTCCTGATCGGCGCGCCGCTGGTGGCGCGCGCGCTGCTGAAGAATGCCAGAAAGGCGGCAGTTAAAGGCGAGAATCGCTCGGCGCTGGACCTTGCGACGGCGGCGGTACGCGCCAGCCGCAAGAGTCCACGGGCGCTTTCGGAACGCTCATTGATCCATTTTCAACTGGGCGATACCGATGCCGCGCTGGCCGACGCCGCCGCCGCCATCCACAAAGACGAGAAGACCCCGCTGGCGCATTACGTGCGTGGTGTGGCCTTACAGGCGGCGGGGGATTTCGCCGCAGCCCTCGACGCTTATGAAGCCTTTCTGCTGAATGCCGGGCCGGATGACGTCGGCCACGTCCGCGACGTCATGACGCGGCTGGAACACCTCGGCCCCCTGATCGAGGAGCCGCGCTGAGAGTTCCGCCAGGAAGCTGCCGCCCACCCGCATGGCTTGCGGCCTTGATCCCGCCGCGTCCGCACGCTTTAATCCGGGCTATGACTGCTGAATTACCGATCTCATCACAGGCCGCCCCCGGAAAGGCCGCCGCCCCGCCGCTCAAAGATCGCCTGTGGCGGTGGGCGGGGCTGGCGTTTCTGCTGGGGGGTGCCGCCGCCGCGCTGTGGCTGTTCACCCGGCCCATGACGCCATCCTACCAGGCGGATATGTGGCTGGGGCGCGGCTTCTGGCATTATCAGAACGGGCGCTACAAGCAGGCCGTTGAAGCGTTTGACGAGGCCCTCGCCATCGACCCGGCGCACGCCGCCGCCTACTACAACCGCGCCCATGCCTATGCCGACCTCGGCCAGTATGCCGAGGCCCTTACCGATTACGGCCATGTGATCGACCTGTACCCCGGCTTCGCCGAAGTTTATGCTGAGCGCGGCCAATTGTATTGGGAGATCGGCGAGTACCCCGCCGCCCTGGCCGACCTCAACACCGCGCTCGATCTGCGCCCTTATGATGTGCGGGCGCTGTTCTGGCGGGCACGCACCCATGACTCGATGGGCGATGAGTCCGCCGCCCGTGCTGATTTCGAGGCGTTTCTTCAGAGCTACGATATCGATGATGAGCAGGCTGGCTACGCACGGCGCTACCTGGGGGAATAAGCCGCACCGCCCCCCCCCCGTCACCCCATTTGACACCGACCCCGCACAGGTGTTTAATGAGAGACCTGTCCCCTCGTTAACAAGACAGTGACGCAACCACGTAAGGTTCACAGGAGGAAACACAATGGGCGTAAAACTCAAGGTGCCCTATAAGTCACAGGTGTCACCCACTGCCGGTTATTCACACAATGACTGCGGTCCGGCTTGCCTCAACATGATGTTTGCTGCTATTGGCACCGATGTTACCATTGACAGCATGTATAAGACCGGGCCGGGGCGTGGGCTGCTTTCCACCGGCCTGATTGGCACCGGCACGCTGATCCAGGTGGCGAAGATGTACGGGCTGGACCTCAAGCGCCATGCCAAGGATACCGGCCTGACACTTGAAGGTGCCCGCCAATTGCTTGATGCGGGCCGCCCGCTGCTGATGCTGATCGATTACCGTCCCATCGTTAAGAACAAGCTCAACAGCATCAACACCAGCGGCAATTTCGGCCACTTTGTGGTGGCTGTGGGCTATGATGGGGATGACTTCCTGATTCATGACCCGTATCAGAAGGACGGCCTTGAGGGGTATTTCAAGTGGTCCACCAGCGTGATCGAATCCTGCTGGAATCATGGCTACGGGGCCAGTGGTAACTACTATGCGCGCATTTGCCTGGTGCCGCCGCATCGTATTGCGGATCCCACCGAGCCGCCGTACCCGGTCCCGGAAAACATCGCGCGGCTGCTGGAAGCCAAGGCCATCTTCGAGGCTACTTCGGTTCCCTCGATTACCGATGAGCGCAGCCTGCGCGAGGCCAAGGCCTGGCTTGGCGACTGGGGCAAGACGTTTGAAGTCTACACCGTTGTGGCGGGGGACAGCATCTCCAAGATCGCCAAGAAGCTCTACAACGATTACGACCTGTGGAACGGCCTTGCCGTGTACAATGGCATGAAGAACGCCGATGCCATCGAGGTCGGGGACAAGCTCAATTACCCCGTGATGCCCGGCATGATGCACGGTACCGAATCGGTGGATGACGAGCCGGAGGAGCCACCGCGTCCGGGTGAGAACAAAGCCCTGCCGCAGCAGACGAAGCCTGCCCATTACACCAATCGGCAGGTGATCAACGCCTTCTACCAGGTGTGCAAGTCACTCTATCCCGATGACAAGGAACGCTACTGGGATGAGATCGTGCGGGCTGGCATCGAGGAAGTGGCCGAGAACCGCGATGCCAAGTACCAGGGACCCTCGATCAAGGACCTGGCGGGTATCAACGACACGCTCAAGACCAAGGTCCTCGCGCTGCTGGGGGAGACTCCTTAAGCCGGGGCAGGTTCATTCACCGGACGGGGCGCACATCGATGCGCCCCGTTTTTGATTTACCGTCACCCCTGAGGTTAAATCACGCTGACCCTTGAATCCCGGAAGGATGACGCCATGACTGATCAACCAGCCGCCCCCGCCGGGCCACCCCGTGATCTGCCCGGCCTGTTCAAAGCGGCGGATGAAGCGCTCAAACGCAGTGAGGCGGCCCGGGCCGAGACGCTTTATCGGCTGTTCCTGGCGCGTGCGAACCCGGTGGACGATGCTCACCCGGTTGCACTGGCAAAAGGCCGTCTCGCACAGATCAACGGGATGCGCGGCGAATACCTCGCGGCGGAGCCGTTGTTCCGGGAGGCGATTGACCTGCTGCATAGGCTGGGGCAGCGTGCCGACGAAGCCATCACCCGTTACAATCTCGCTGCCATGCTGGTGCAGATCGAGCGCGTGCCGGAGGCTGTCGAGTTAATGGAGCAGGTGGTGCAGATCGATGAGGAGATCAGCCACCCCGATCTGCACAGTGACCGCGCCACGCTGGAAAGCTACCGCGCCCGGCTGGGCGGTGATGGCCCGCCCGGTGAGCCGGCCTTCTCCCTTAACCCCACACCGCCGCCGCAGGATGACCTGCTCAACCTGATCGTGACCTTCGTCAATACCGAGAATTGGGATGCGGCCCGTGCTTTCGTGGAGGCTAATATGCGCCTGCTCGATCCCGCCGTGGATCACCAGTTCGAGGGGCTGATCGGGGCGGCGCAGGCGCAGGGTAACCTTGAGATGGCCCACCACCTGCAAATTCATCGCAGCCTGATCAGCATCGCGCAGTCGGAGGGGATCGAGGCGGCCTTCCAGACCATGATGGCCGGGCCTGACGAGGCCGTGATCGCGGCGCTCAAGGGGTTTGTCAACGCCGAGGACTGGGACGCCTCACGCAAGGTGCTGGAACGCAACCCGCTGCTGCTATCCAGCCAGGCTGAAACCACGCTTCAGGGCTACATCCAGGCGGCGCTGGCAGAGGGGCAGGAGGACCTTGCCTATCACCTCAGTATACACCTGGACGTGCTGCAAAGCGCCAAAGAAGTCGGCTACGATGAGGCGTTCCGCCGCATTGATACACCACCTGATGAGGATATCGCCCGGCAGATCGCGGAGATGCTGAACCAGCCGGACATGGCCGCTCGTCAAACCTACCTCACCGCGCATCCTGACCTGATCAGCCCCGAAGCGGACAACACCTTTGAGGCGCTGGTGCAGGCTGCGCTCGCCATTGGGGAGAACAACCGCGCCACCCAGATCACGGCTCTGCGTGACATCGTGCGTGCTGCACGAGCCACCAGCGTTGAGGAGGCCTTCAGCCGCGCTGTTCCCGTCCCCTCGGATGCCGCTGATGAGGAGCCGGTTGATTCGATGGTGGTGGTTAGCGTGGTGGCGCACAACACCATCGCCGTCATGACTCAGCGCCCCGATCAACGTGATGACTGGCTTACCAACCTGCAGGCGCTTCGAGATGAGGCACGCGGCCTCGGCGATGTACAGATGGTGGCCCTCCTCGACGGCATCGAGCGCTTGCTCAATGGCGACAACCCGAAGTTCATCGATGTGGCGGCCCTCACCGCCGAGTACCGCGCCGCATGGGATCAGATCGTCGCGGCGCTGTAAGGGGTGGGGTGATGTGAATAGGGGCAGCGCCCTAAAAAAGAGAAAAAGGAGTACCGCAGCGCGGTACTCCTTTGATGTTCTGACATAAGCAGTGGTCTAAGAGTCGCCTTCCGCATCCGCGGTGGGGGTCTCAGACGGGATAGGCGTGGCGGTGGCCGGGCGCGGGGGGTAGGTCGGTGGGGCGTCGGGATCGGTACGCTGCGGGCCGTTCAGTGGGAAGACGGTGTGGAACACGGCCCCATCAACGTTGGCATCGGTGCCAGCGCCGTAAGAGCTGTTGGGCCAGTACTGCGACGGCATCTGGTAGACCAGCTTGGTGCTGTCCGGCTGGAAATACATGCGGATATAGACACCACAGGGCACCGAGAACAGCGAGTGATCCGCGATGTCCCCGTTGAAATAGAAGCCTTCCTCGACTTCCCTCGTTTTGTAGTGGAACTCCGCCGCGTCACGGTCCGGGCCAGCACTCCAGGTGATGATCACGGCACCGCTTTCCGGTGCGACGTTGGTGGTATTGACCGGCATACGGACGGTGCAGGTGCCATACGGCAGTTCACGGGTATTCTCGGTGTTGGGGTTGGGGGCGAGTGTGTTGAGCGAGGCCGGGCCATCAGCGGAAATACCCCGCCATGCAACCTCGTTGCCGCAGTCGTAGTTGACCTGGTCCAGCAGTTCGACCGGGTTGCCGTTTTTATCGAGGTCCCACAGTTCGACGGTGAAACGTCCGCGATAGGTGGGAGCTTCGATGCGATTAGTGACCCAGTAGAACGGGCTTTGCTCGGCGACGATGCCCTCGTCAATCACGGTAAGGCGACCGTTGTCGTTGTCATGCCACGGCTCATTCTCGTAGAGGTACATGCGGAAGCGGTCCTGCCCGTCGTCGTTATCCTCAGTGCGGTGAATCAGCGTGATGCCAAACTGCACGGAAACGCAGTCACTCTTGACCTTATCGACATGGGCCTGCAGGGCCAGCGCCTCACGTGGCTGTGCGATCAGCACGGCGGTGAGGGCGGCCAGTGCGGCCAGCGTAATGAGAAGGATGGTGTTTTTCCGTCCCATGATGTGATGCTCCTTGAAAACAGCCCGCAGTATGGATACCGTGCAGGCTGACATGCATAATTCCTGGATTTATACTGCCGGGTATGATACCACACCGGGAAGAAGTCCACCATGCCAAGCGAGCAAAGGGAGGGGAAGCGCATAGTCGCTTTGCCCCACAGCTTCGATGTGACAAGTCATATCGCCGCGCAGGGTTCAGATAATGGGGGGCCTCCCCGCGATTGATCCCACGATTCGATCTCAAGCCGCCTCGATTGGGGTTCCAACGTCGCCGTAGGTTCCCCCTCCCTCCGCGTCAGATAGGCTTTTAGCCTATCTGCGCTGTGGGGGAGGGGGCAGGGGGCAGGGGTATAGGGCCAGTCCTGCTGCTGGCCCGGCTGATCATCGCGCCGCTGGCGGTGCATCTGGCGGTCACGCTGCCCAAGACCGAACCCAGCCCGATCAGGAAGATCGCGGTGAAGGCCCGCGAAATGCTGACCGGCGAGTCCGAGTAAGCCACCCGGTACACCAACAGGCCCTGTCCATTCGACAGGGCCTTTATCTGGGGTGTCATCTGCGTAAGCCCTAATCTTAAACCAGCACCTTCAGCGCCCCTGCGTGGACACGAATATCAAACGGCGTGGTGACATCAAACTCGCCGTCGATGCTGGCCTCACACGGCACCGTTGTTTCCACCCGAATCTGCGCCGCCTGCCAGCGCAGTAATGAGAAGTCGTCCAGCATGGGCAGGCCGCTGGCTGACGCCAGTGCGCGTGCCACCTCCTCAAAATCCAGTTTGCGCAGCACGACCACATCCAGCAGGCCATCGGTCAGCGAGGCACGGGTGCCCGTCATATCGGGGTGCCACATCAACCCCAGGTTGCCGGTGTTGTTGATATAGCAGGTCACCCCCGTGACCTCGACCTGTTCACCATCCAGTATGAAGCGATAGTGATGGTCCTCGGCCTGCTGGAGTTCTTCCAGCGTGGTCATCAGGTAAGCAAGAACGCCGTACTGGTCCTTGAGTTCTCGGGTGGTGTTGTGCAGCACACGTACAAACGGCCCCAACACGGCCCCAACCACAAACGGGGTATCGTGGTTCAGCATACCGATATCGATGGCCAGCAGGTTCGGCCCAGGTGCAGCTAGCCGGGACGCGGCCTCCCGCAAGTCGGCAGAGAATCCCAACCCTTTCGCCAGGGAGTTACCCGTGCCGCCCGGCAGGATGCCCAGCGGCACATCAGTGCCCACCAGCGCCGCTGCCACCGCGTTGATGGTGCCATCACCGCCATAGGTCGCGATACAATCCGGCTTGTCATGGGCAAGTTGGCGAGCCAGTTGAGTCACGTCCACAGCGGGGTTGGTCAGATGCACGGTCCAGTCAATGTCCTGCCCTTTGAAGGCGTCATTCAGCGGCCCCAGGATCGCCTGTTCGACCCCGGACGCCGGGTTTACTATGATCGGTATACGTTTGCTCATCCCTAATCATTTGATGGAATTGAATCATTACCTGATTGTATCGAAGCAGACAGAGAAGCAAGTATGGAGGTCAGCCTGCAACTTCGCGTCATTAGGGTAACATCAGCGCGATGGTGTTCATCACAAGGATGAACATGCCAAGCAGGGTCAGGACGAGGCCCAGCGTCACAGCCATGACCAGCCCCCGCTCGCTGGATGTCAGCCCACGGATGCGTTGCAGGGTGAGGGTGGTCGTTGCCCGCAGGGACCGCCGGTGTGGGGGCAGTGCCACTGCCGGGGCCGGAGTGCCCGACTGGCGCTGCCAGGATACCGTCGGGGCTTGTGCGGCTGACGGGGTTTCATCCTCATCGAGCGGCAGGGGGGGCGTCGGGATGCGTGGGTGTGGCATCGCCTCATCCAGCCGGTCGGGCATGATGAAGTCAAGTTCAGGCGGCAGATCATCAAGGGCCATCCGGCCCAGCTCATCGAGAGATGCACCGTCCTGTATGAACACAGCAGCCGGATCACCCTGGGCGGCATCCTGGGCAGGGTGCCGCGCTGCCTTCTCCGCACGCCTGATCTCCTCGTCAGATGTAACGAGGTCGGGGACGAAGGGCGGCGTGTGTGAAGCCCCGCCTGAAGTGCGCGCGGGGGCTTCACGCGATAGCTGCAGCAGTGGGGTTTCACGCAGCAGTGTCTTATGCGGGGTGTCGGGGTGGGGTGTGGGCGGTGTGACAGGGGTCGTCACCGGGTCATTTTTGGGGCGCTGCCCGTTCGAGGTGCTTCCCCCAGCGGAACAGGGCAGGGTTATACCGCTGGCGTTTGCCAATGCGCTGGCAAACGCCAGTGCGCTGCCGTAGCGTCCCGCCGGGGTGGGGTGCAGCATTCTGTGGACGGCGTTTCGGGCCGCTTCCGGCAGGTCGATGTGATCCAGTGCGAGGCAGGCATCACCCTTAAAATCGCGCCCGGTCAGCAGCTCACAGGCAATGGCACCCAGTGCATAATAATCACTGGCTGGCGATGTCTTGCTGCCGGCAGTGACCTCTGGTGCGCGGTACTCCGGCGTGCCGACATCCTGGGGGTGGCGTTCCGAGGCCCACATCGTCCGGGCGATACCGAGATCGCCAATATGAGCGTTGCCGTCACCATCCAGCAGCACGTTCCCCGGTTTCAGGTCGCGGTGGATGATGCTGCGTCCGTGCAGGTAATCGAGCGCCGCACCGATCTGACCGATCAGGCATACCACCTCATCCAGCGGCATCCCCCCCGGATTCCCGGCGATGTGAGCGGCCAGTGAACCGCCGCTGTAATACGGCATCACCATGTACGCGATCCTGTCCTCCGTGGCAACATCCAGCACAGATACGATGTTATCATGCTGGCAACTGGCCCCCATACGTGCCTCATGCTCAAAGCGAGCGAGGAAACGCGCATCATGGGCAAAAGCCTCGCCTACCATCTTGATCGCGACAGCTTCGCCCGTCTCGAAGTGGGTGGCGCGGTAGATGGCACCCATGCCGCCCTGGTCGAGCAGTTCCTGGAGGTCGTATTTTCCGAGCCTTTTTCCGATCAGGGGGTGGGGGTCGGAACCCTGGGAGGGAGCCTGTATCGTCATAAAGACACGATAGCACACTCCCTCATCCGGGACAACCGCCCTGAAACCTCGCGGGCCGTTTTGCCGTATAGGGGAATATACACTACAGTGATGTTGTACTCGTAACAAATGAGGGAGAAACCTGCATATGGAAGAAAACAAACGCTTAACCCGCTCCGCTGACCGGATGATCTTCGGTATAGCTGGCGGCATCGCCGAGTATCTCGGCGTGGACCCGGTGCTGATCCGTATTGCCTTTGTGCTGCTGACCCTGTTCGTAGGTGGCGGCATCCTGATCTATCTGATCCTGCTGCTGATTATGCCCGAAGCGTAGCACGTACGCTTGTGCGGAAAACCGGCCTGACCAGGCCGGTTTTTTTATCCCCAATTGGCTCAATGCCCGGCTCATGGGTACTATTAAAAGGGAATCTGACTGAGCCAATCAACCGGGATAACATCATGAATGAACAAACCTCCCTTTCCATTGACCAGCGCCCCAGCGGCGTGATCCTGCTGAGCGTCGAAGGCGACCTCGATTCGCTGGGTACGCATCACATTGAACCTGGGTTTTCCTCTGCTATCCCGGACCGCAACAGCCGCGTCGTGGTGGATCTGTCGGGGGTGAGTTTCATCTCATCGGCGGGTATGGCGATGCTGCTGGTTAAGGGCAAGATGCTGCGCCAGGGTGGCGGCGCGCTGGTCATCGCCAATGCCAACGAGCGCGTGGTCGAGGTGCTGGGCATGGCAGGCTTCAACGAGTTGTTCGATATCTATATCAGCACAGATGAAGCTCTTTCCGCACTGGAATAGCACACAGGAAGCACAGCCTATGCCTGGCGAGACCCCTGTTGAGCTGCGCCGGGAAGTGCGGCCCAGCGGCCTTATCATCGTCACGATTGTTGGTGATCTGGATACCTATACGACCCAGACCATCGAACCCCTGATGGCCGCCGCTATCCCGGATCGCAACAGCCATGTTCTTGTTGATATCAGCAGCGTGAGCTTCATTACCAGCCGTGCGCTGGCGATGTTCGTGGTTCACGCTAAAGCCCTGCGCACCGGCAGCGGCACGCTCAAGCTGGCGGAAGCCAATGACTTCGTGCATGAGGTGTTCAAGCGTGCCGGGTTTGCCGAGATCTTTCCCAGTTACGCTACGCGTGAGGAAGGCATCAAAGCGATGGAAGCCGACCTGGCCCATTAAGTGGATACCGAACCAGCAATTAAGGTGAGGACACCGGGTTTCGGTAGCGGCAATGTTCAAGGTCATGTAAGATGCGGGCAGGTTATCCACAAGATACAGACTATCGGTAGTGTCCAGGAATATGGAAAAGAAGACAGGCAAGCTGAGGCGACGGCTGGAAGCGGCCCGTTCTGAAAGAGAACGGCTCAACGTTCTTTTTGAAGAACTCGCGGTGGCTCGAAACACCGACCTGACCGCCGCTGCCGAAGTCGCGGAGCGCGTGCAGCGCGTCGCGATGGAGCTAACCGACCTCCCCGACCGTAACCACCTCATCGCACGGGCGACCTACGAGCGCGCTGCCATCGCTAATCAATCCGGAGCTTACTCAGAAGCCCTTCAGTATGCGCTGGAAGGGCTTGATTATGCCGGGCAGTCTTCCAATATCGGCCTGCAACTGGCTTACCAAACGCTCATCGCGGAACTGCACAGCCACATGGGCACCTATCTTGAGGCGCTGGTGTTCCTGTTTGAGGCCGTGCATCTCACCGAAACCGCCAGCCGCCCTGTTGAGCGGGCTACACTGCTTAACCGCATCGGGCAGGCCTATCTTGGCATGGGGGAAGGCGACACTGGGCTGAAGTACCTCGACCGCGCGCTGGAAGCCGCCCGTGAACTCGGTGACGCCGAGACCGAGGCCAACATCCTGATCTCGCTGGCACAGGCTTACTGCGGATTCAAGGAATACGAAGTCGCACTTGAATACGGCACCCGCAGCCTCGAACTGACGCGCCAGCATCACAACCAGAATGCCGAATCGGAAGCCCTGCTCACGCTGGGTCACATCCTGCGTGAGCAGGGCGGGCTGGAACAGGCTGCCGAAACCTATACCAATGCCCTGGCGCTGGCGCGTTCCACCGGCAATACCAGCCATGAAGTCGAGGCGCTGCTGGCGGTGGGCAAGCTGCACATCGCACAGAATCGCCTGAACCGCGCCGTGACATTCCTGCGGCAGGCGCTGACGCTGGCCCATGAGATCGAGGCGCGGCAGCATACCATGGAACTGTTTCAACTGCTGGCAGCCGTCTTCGAGCAGAATGGCGATTACCAGCAGGCCCTCACGCTGTACAAACAGTTTCATGATCTGCACAAGACCCTGTTCAATGAGCGTGCCGACGCTCGCCAGAAGTCGCTGGAGATCACGTATGACCTCGATGCAGCCCGCCAGCAGGCAGAAATCTACCAGTTGATGAATGTCTCCCTGCGCGAGGAAATCCAGGAGAAGGAGCAGCTCATCGCGGAACTGGACTCGTTTTCACACACCGTCGCGCATGATCTCAAGAACCCGCTTGGTGCCATCCGTGGCTATGCCAGCTTGCTGGAAGAATCAACCACCAACCACCCCGACCCCGAAGTAGCCATGATGGCGCAGTCCGTCAGTAAGAACGCGGAGAAGGCCAACCTGATCATCGAATCGCTGCTGCTGCTGGCCGGGGTGCGCAAGATGGAGGAGTTCCCGGTCGAAACGCTGGACATGGCAGACATCGTACATGAGGTCGCGGAACGTACGTCTGACCTGCTGGCGGAGTACAGCGGCTCTTTGCAGATCGTCACGGAACTGCTGCCTGCCATGGGGTACGCCCCGTGGGTGGAACAGGTGTGGGTCAATTACATCAGCAACGCGTTGAAATACGGTGGCAATCCGCCGGTAGTGACGATTGGCTGCCAGCCAGCCTCGGACGGGGCGGTGCAGTACTGGGTGCAGGATAACGGCAGCGGCATTGCTGAGACCGACCGGCAGCGGATTTTCGTGCCGTTTACACGCATCGGGCAGGCCAAGGTCAAAGGTCACGGGCTGGGCTTATCCATTGTGCAGCGCATCGTCAGCCGCCTTGAGGGCACCGTCGGTGTCGAATCCACCGCCGAGGGGGGCAGCCGCTTCTGGTTCACACTGCCGGGGGCAGGTTAACGTCACCCCCCCGCTTCCTGCGGGGGGATGGGGCCGTGCCTCAATGACTATTCCCCCTCGCGATCCGCCGGGGTGGGACGGTACGAGCCTTCGATCCAGCGCGGATCGCCATCGGAGGAGACTTCCTTCTTCCACACGGGGACGATCTCCTTCAGGCGGTCGATGCCGTAACGGGCCGCTTCGAAGATGTCGTGATCACGGTGGGCGGCGGCACAGGCGACCATGACTGTGACCTGCCCCACGTCGAGGTGACCGAGCCGCTGGATCAGGGCGATGCCCTGCACACGCGGGTAGCGTTCACGGATTTCGCAAGCGACCTGCCGCAGTTTGGCCTCGGCCATACTCTCGTAGGCTTCGTAATGCAGGTATGCGGTGGCTGCGTCGCTGGCGGCGGTGATGCCGCGCACAGCCCCGCTGAAGGTGCAGATACCGCCTGTCTCCGGCGTGGTGATGCGGGCGAGGATGGCATCGATGTCGAGGGCATCGGGCGTCACCCTGATGACCTCCGGCCACGGCGATCCCATGCCGCCGCTGACCGGCGGGAAGATCGCCACGGTGGAATTCCCCGGGATGACGTCGTTGGGGAAGGCAAACTCCTCGTTTACGGCAATAAGAGAGGTGTCAAGCAGCGGTGCGACGGCAGGCAGGTCGGCACGCAGGCGGTCGAGCAGGTCGGCGACGGTGGCGTCGTTTGGCAGATCGAGCGCCAGTTCTGACACCCCGGCGCGGTCCCGGATGGTAGCGAAAAAACGGATGGTGATCGAGGGCATAATGGCTTACTCCAGCACGATATCGCCGGAACGCCCGCCGCGTTTCTCGACGAGCCGAACTTCACTGATGCGCATCGAACGGTCCACGGCTTTCGCCATGTCATAAAGGGTCAGCCCGGCCACACTGACGGCGGTCAGCGCTTCCATCTCGACCCCGGTCTGGCCGCTGGTACGGGCCTCAGCCTCGATCAGAACGCAGGAGCCATGCTCGTCTAATGAAAGGCGTACGTCTACCATCGTCAGGGCGATAGGGTGGCACAGCGGGATCAGATCGGCGGTGCGCTTGGCGGCCATGATGCCCGCCACGCGGGCCA
>CAYMGV010000023.1:0-33308 GCA_964390105.1 uncultured Anaerolineae bacterium
GCCAGCCGCCGCTGCTGCCCGCCGGAGAGAGTCAGTGGGTGACGGTCCCACGGCAGATCAGCAAGACCCACGGCATACAGCGTCGATTCAATACGCCCCGCCATTTGCTGCCGAGGCACCCGCAGGTTAGATAACCCCCATGCGATCTCCTCGGCAGCAGTGGGGTTAAACAACTGACCGTCGATGTGCTGAAGCACCACACCCGCCCGGTCGGCGAGATGCCCCGGCGGTTCAGCCTGTGGATCGACACCGTCAACCCGGATCATCCCGCTCATAGTCCCTTGTGTCAGCCGAGGAGCAAGCCCCGCTACCGCAAGACACAACGTTGTCAGGCCACCACCGTTGGCTGCCGTGACCGCCAGCGTGCGCCCGGCGTCGAGATCAAAGCTGATATCATCCAGCGCGGTATGCTCCGATGCGCCGGGATAGGCGGGCGGATAGTGGTAGGTGAGATCGCGAACAGTCAGCAGCGGCACGATGAAACTCTATGACTGCCCGGGTTGCTGGATTCGCGGATAGGCCTGCGCAACGGCGAAGTACACCGCCGCACCCAGCAACCCGGTCGCGGCCTGCACTGCGTTGGGCAGCAGCGATGGAACCGCCAGCGCCCAGCCCCCCAGGAAAGGGATCAAACCCGATCCAAGGAAGTACCCGGTTACCATCATCAGCGCACCGGCCAGCACCGCCAGCCCCAGCCGAAGTGGGGTCTTGTCACCATGGGCAATCCAACCGGCCACAAAACACTTCAGCCCGTGGACCAGCAGTGTCAGCGGTGCCCACTGCGGATACCCGCTGACCACATCGGCGAGGCCCGCACCCAGCCCGCCCGCCACCGCCCCAACCCACGGCCCAAACGCAAACGACGCGAAGTACATCGCGATCTCACCGAGATGAATGTAGCCGCCGTCAGGCGTCGTGGCGATTTGGATCAGTGTCATGCCCATCACCAGCGCCGTCATGATGCCGGTCGTCGCCAGCGTACGCGGGTTGTTCAGGTCGAATTTCGCTTTCATGGTTGATGCTCCCTTGAAGCTGTCAATTGTCAGCCGTTAAAAAATACCAAAAGCCAACTGCTACCCTACTCAATGGTGGGCGTGTATCCCCGCGATGATACCATAAACTGGACCGTTCAGGGCCAATTGTGCCACGCGCAAACAAAAAGCAGGCCAGCGCTGGCCTGCTTTTCACATCTTTTATGGGGCTGGCCGCCTAGCGTACACCCTCCGGCGTCAGGCCATGCCGCGCCTGGTCGCGCAGGTCGTTGGCCTTGATAAAGAACTCACGCATCATCACCACGACGAGGTAACGTCCGTGCGCGGTCAGCCGCAGTTCATCCGTCGTATCGACAGAAAACGCCCCGGCACCCCGCATAAAGGCCATCTCCTGCCACAGCCCACGCTCCACGGAGACGCCAAACTGCCGTTTGAACGCTGCCTTATCGAGCCGCAGGCCGTGCAGGGCGGTCATGAAAGCGTAGCGCATCTGGTCATGTCGGGCCAGTGGCTGCCAGGCCATCACGCCCATGTATCCCGACTCAATGCGCGCGCCGTAATCCCTCAGTGAGAAGGCGTTGACGTACAGCGAACCATCGAGGTAGCTGAACGACCCCGCGCCCAGGCCGACATATTCGAGATCATCGACGATGTACTCATCCAGCAGCGCCGACTCGCCCTCGTTGTAAGTCCATGCTGAAACCGGGGTAAACCGTCCGTTCAGCATGTGGTCGATCTGGTGATAGTAGTCCGGTTCGCGGTCGTAAGTCACCACGCCGACGGCGTTAGCCAGCGTATCCTCGACTACCGGGGATACCATCAGCGGGTAGAACGTCAGTTGGTTGGCCCCGCTGGCAGCAGCCAGCGCCACGTCGGAGCGCAGCATCGAGGGCGTCTGGGCCGGGAAGTTGAAGATCAGGTCGATGTTGAGCGTCTCAAAGCGCCCGATGGCGTTGTGGATGTAGCGCAGGTTATCGGCCCCGGAGCCATACATATCGAGCCGCCCGATCTGGGCCAGCAGGCGGTCATCAAAGCTCTGTACGCCCACCGACAGGCGGTTGACGCGGCCTTCCAGCACCTCCATCACGACAGGGGCGAGATGGTTGGGGTTGGTCTCGGTCGAGACATCCGTGATCGAGAAGCGGTCCGTGGCGAAATCGATGGTGCGTGCCAGCTCATCGACCGCAATGGTCGGCGTGCCACCACCCACGTACAGCGAGTGGAAGTCATAGCCCAGTTGGGCCGCCATCTCGATCTCACGGCGCAGCGCCGCAAAATAGCTCCGCGCACGTTCCTCATTGTATACAAAGCGGTTAAACGAACAGTACGGGCACAGGTGCCTGCAGAATGGCACATGCACGTACAATGAACGCGGCACATCGGTGATGGGGGCAGGCAGCACGCCTGCCGAATATGGGGTCAGGTCAAAACGCCCGACCCGGCGCATTACGCCGGTGAGAAGACGGGCAGCGAACATAGAAAACCCTCCATGATTGACCGTTATCCAGATCATAAAGAGCCATGACATGGAAGGGTAGTGCAGCCTGTCACCATTGCGCAGGCAAATGTGATTATCATGTACCCGGCCCGATTACGGCCCGCAGGGCGGCCCCCCGCGCAGGCCCTGCTGAGCCAGTTCGAGGTACAGCTCCACCCGTTCTGAACCCACCACCTGCACCACCTGCGGGTAGCGGTCTGCGAGGAAGGTCAGAAAGGCGCGGGCTGTCGGCTTGAGCGGGATCGTGCGCGCCCAGATCAGCTTGAGTGTACGCTGGATCAGGGCATCCGAGAGCGGCAGCGCCATGAGATCACCCGCTGCCAGTTCATCGCGGATGGCACAGTGCGGCAGGATGGTGATGCCCAGCCCCGCCCGCACCGACTTCTTGATGGCCTCGATGGTATCCAGTTCCGCCACGATCTGCGGGGTGATCTCATGCGATCCCAAGCTGTTAGCCAACCATGCCCGGCCTTCGTCGCCGCGCGCCGGGGCGATAAACGGCTCATTCGCCAGTGCCGCCACCGGGATCGAGATCCGCTCCGCCCACGGATGGCTGGGGGGCAGCACCACCAGCGACTGGATCTCCTGCAGGATCATGGAATAGACCAGCGTGTGGTTGATGCGCTCTCCCTCCACAATTGCCAGTTCAGTTTCCCCATCGCCCACGGCCTCGACCACCTCGGCGGTGCTGCCTGTCCCAATCGAGATGGTGACCTGCGGATAGCGTCCGTGGAACGCCTGCAACCATTCGGGCAGCAGATACGTACCCGGCCCTGCTGACGCCCCGATACGCAGTGTGCCGTCCGTGATGGCGTGGACGTTGGTCACGGCGCTTTCGGCCTCGGCGGCCAGTCTCAGCAGGCACTTGCTGTAATCCAGCAGCGTGATACCTGCCGGAGTCAGCCGCACGCCGCGATGCTCCCGCACAAACAACTCCGTTGACAGCGCCGACTCGAGATCACGGATGTGCTGGCTCACCGCGGGCTGACTCAGCAGCAGCCGTTCCGCCGCCCGGCTGAAGCTGCCCTCCATCGTCACGATGTTAAAGATTTCCAGTTTATGCAGATCAAGCATGGGGGTTCCTTTTTGTGGGGCAGCGCCCCCTGCACCGTGTTAATGGGGTGCTCCAAATCTAATAGGCGGAACTGACCTGACGCCTATTTGCCATAAGCAAACACTTATACCAAGTATAAGCAACTGCCCATTGTGACGCCACACCGCCTGTCATACGATCAGCTCATCGTAAACGACACTTACATTTCACGAGGATTTCGACAAGATGGCACTGCTCAAAGAAGAAGATCGTAAAACACTGATTGAAGAATTCAGCAAGATCACCGTTCCCGTCCGGGTCGTGCTGTTCACGCAGGAAAATGAATGTGACTACTGCAAGGATACCCACCAGATCGCGGAGGAGATCACCGAACTCTCCGACATGATCACGCTCGAAGTCCATGACCTTGTGGCTGACAGTGAGTTAGCGCAGGAATACGGTATGGATAAAATCCCCGCCATCAGCATCAACCGTGGCGGCGACGCCCCCAAGGACTACGGCATCCGCTACTTCGGTATCCCGTCCGGCTACGAGTTCAGCAGCCTGATCCACGACATTATGATGGTGGGCAGTGGTGACTCCGGCCTGAGCCAGGGCACCCGCGACCTCGTCGCGGCGCTGACCAACCCGCTGCACTTCCAGGTCTTCGTGACCCCGACCTGCCCGCACTGCCCCGGTGCCGTCCGGTTGGCGCATCAGCTCGCCATGGAAAGCGATCTGATCAAGGGTGATATGGTCGAGGCCATCGAATTCCCGCATCTTTCCAACAAGTACCAGGTCCAGGGCGTGCCGCGCACCGTGGTCAACGAGACTGTCCACATCGAAGGGGCGATGCCGGAAGCCATGCTGATGCAGCGCATCGAAAGCCTGATAAACCCGAACTAAGCATCGGTACATCAGCCTGAACACATCCCGACCATGCTGATTGAGCGTGATCGGGTTCCGTATAACACTGTAATGGCCTGGAGCTTTTCGAGATATTATGAGCACATTGAGTTTTGATTTATCGGCTGGCGGCAGCAGCGACGTATACGACGTGATCATCATCGGTGGTGGGCCTGCGGGGGCCTCCGCCGCCATTTACACGTCCCGCGCGGACCTGAAAACGCTGGTCATCGACAAGGGGCTGACTGCCGGGGCACTGGGCATTACCGCCAAGATCAGCAACTATCCCGGCGTGCCCGGCCCGATCAGCGGGGCAGACCTCACCAGGATCATGCGAGAGCAGGCCGAGAGCTTTGGCGCGGAGTTCGTCACCGATAAGGTCGTGGGCGTCGAAACCAGCGGCGAAATCAAAATGGTGACGGGCGGCACGGGCTTCTACCAGGGCCGTGCCCTGATCCTCGCGACCGGCTCAATGGGGCGCTCAGGCAGCACCCCCGGCGAGGAAGACCTGCTGGGCCGCGGTGTCAGCTACTGCGCCACCTGTGACGGCGCGTTCTTCCGTGGGCAAAACGTGGCAGTCGTAGGAAACAACGACGAGGCACTCGAAGAAGCGCTCTTCCTGGCCAAGTTCGTCGAACGCGTGCATCTGATCGTGCCGACGCCGGAATGGAAAGCCTCCTCGGAAATGGCCCATGAGGTCGAAGCAAACGATTTGATTACCATTTACAAAGGCACACGGCTGAAAGCCGTCGAAGGTACGGATGGCGTCACCGGCGTGCGGGTGCATCCGCGCGGCGGCGAGGAACAGGTGATCCCGGTTACGGGTGCCTTCCTGTATCTGCAAGGGAATAAACCCATTACGGACTACCTCGGTGATGCGCTTCCCACCTCCGACGATGGGTGCCTGTCCGTCAATGGCGATATGGCGACGGGGATACCGGGCGTGTTTGCCACGGGTGACCTGCTGTGCGCCCACATCAAGCAGGCCGTGATCGCGGCCTCGGACGGAGTACAGGCCGCTATTGCTGCCGATAAGTACCTGAACCAGCGCGAGAAGGTCCGCGCCGACTGGTCCTGACCGGTCGTATTCAACATGGGTTCCATGGTGAACCGGGGTGTCACTCACACCCTGAAGTCTCCTCTCTCATCAAAAGCCCGGGGAGTGGCAGCCCCGGGTTTTTGATTCAAAGTGTCAGGCGTCAGCTATTTCTTCCCTGCCGGCATTTTCGGGGATCGAAATTACCAGCACCATGCCGTTCACTTATCAGATGAGATGACTACCCGACACCTGAATCCTGATACCTACCTTAGCAGCGACTCTACCCAGCCCATTGACAGCGCCCCGGCATAAGCCACGAGAATCCCCTGTATCGTCTTACCGATCCACGCCGCAAGCAGGAAGTGCCACCACTTGATGCGTGACGCCCCGGCGATCAGCCCCGCGACATCAAATACCGGGTTAGGGACAGCGGCCAGCAGAACTACCGCGATCAGGCCGTAGCGGTCCATCCAGCGCTGAAACGTCCGGTACGCCCCGGTGTTCTCAATGACACCGCTGCCACCATACCCGGCGGCATAGGCCGTCATCTCACCGAGCGCAGCCCCCGGCCCGGCAGCCAGCCCCACCAACAGCGGGTTCAGTGAACCTCCCAGCACAAAAACCACCACCAGCCCCGGCACCCCCAGGATCACGGTAGCATTGCCCAGCAGCATGGTAAGGAAGGCCCCCAAATAGGCCAGTTGTTGAAGCCCCGCGATGTGCTCGCGAAAGATAAAAATGGTTGCGGTTACAGCGATAGCAAAAAACAGCGAACCAGCATGCCGCCAGCCAAACCCATCGGCTTGAGCCTTCTCCATCTCAGGGGGATACCCATCGCTCATAAAGGTGATCCCCCCGTGCGGCTCTGCTTGCTGACCTGATTCACCTGCGCCTCAATCCGTGCGATCACCATGTCAAGTGCAACCTGGTTGTAGCCGCCTTCCGGGATGATGACATGCGCATGGCGGCGGCTTGGCTCCACAAACTGCTGGTGCATCGGTCGCACGGTTTGCAACCACTGGTTGATCACGGCATCCACGCTGCGCCCACGCTCACGGATATCACGCTGGATACGTCGGATCAGGCGCACGTCGTCATCGGTATCGACAAAAATGCGGATATCGAGCAGGTCACGCAGTTCGCTGTCAGCGAAGATCAGGATGCCCTCAACGAGGATGATGTCACGCGGGGGGACGATGACAACTTCCTCTGTGCGGGTATAACTGGGGAAGTCGTAAACGGGCATCTCGATTGACTCGTAGTTCTGCAATGCCCTGATATGCGCGATGAACAGATCGTTATCGAGGGAATCGGGATGGTCGAAGTTGATGTCGATGCGTTGTTCACGGGGGAGGGTGCTGAGGTCACGATAATAGGAATCGTGGGCGATATAGGCGATCTCGTTTGTGCCGATCTGGTCGATAATCAGGCGGGTGATGGTGGTTTTACCGGCCCCGCTGCCACCGGCAACGCCGATCGTAATCGGCCTGGTTTTACCTGCCAAAGCGCTGAACCTCCGGGTTAAGGGTGGGATGGTTAAGCCCTGATGCTGGTCAGATTGTAACAAAAAAGCCCCGGCATAAAATGCGGGGCCAGAGCCACCCATGGGACTCGAACCCATAACCTGACGCTTACGAAGCGCCTGCTCTACCGATTGAGCTAGGGTGGCATAGCGACTGCCTATTATAGCGGCTAGCTTCGCGCTCAACAAGGGCTTTGCTGCGCCTTGTTTCCATACATTTCATTTCTTGCTCATCAGAAAGATAACACAACACATGCATAATAAAACTATGCTATGATGTCAGCAAGCCTCCTGTTTATTTGCTGAAGCCGGGGCAGCACGGGAGGTACGCCCCGCCTAACCGGGAGTAGTATGATGCGCATCAATAAAAACCTGTTCATTGTGCTTGGCGCGATCCTGCTATCAGCCTTGCTGGTGACATCCTGTAATTTGTTGAATATGGCGACCCAGGGACTGCCTGATGTCACGATCAATAACCCGGTCACTGGCAGCCCAGTGCCCATCGATCATACCGTCACCGTCGAAGTATCTGCCGGTGACGCGACCGGGCCGGGTATCACCCAGATCGACCTGCTGATTAATGATGTGGTGGTCGATTCCTATACCAGCCCATCACCACAGTCTTCAACGACGGTTAACCTGAGCTTTACCCCGGCCCAGGAAGGTGCGATCACCGTCGCAGCGGTGGCCTTCCGCCCCGATGGCACCCCCAGTTTGCCATCAACAGTTGCACTTACCGTTGTTGGGATATCCGTCACGCCTGAAGCGGGGACAGGCACAGAGCCCGGCGGTGACGCCACCAGTGATGATACACCGCAGGACTCCGCCGCTGATACCCCCAGCGTCGAGGCCCGCGCGACCGTCGCCGTCGCCATCCGCGAAGCACCCGGCCCCGGCTGCCCGATCATCGGTGAGGTGCGCGAAGGCGATACGGCCATCTTCCTGCGCCGGACCGAGAGCGCGGTGGATTACTGGTATGAGACCAATTACCTCGGTGATGATCAACTCGGCTGGGTTTACAACGAACCCTTTGTTCTGCTGGGTGATGACAGCGCCCTGCCGCGTGTACCTGAGTCGGGCTGCCTGTTTTGCGGTGACAGCGTGTGCAGCCCCGAGATCAACGAAGCCTGTAACACCTGCGAACCCGACTGCGGCCCGTGCTGTGGTAACGGCGTTTGTGAGGCCGGCTTCGGTGAGGACTGCGGCACCTGCCCTAACGACTGCGGCGCGTGCTGCGGCAACGGCACCTGTGAGGCAGGTCGTGGTGAAGACTGCCGTACCTGCCAACCCGACTGCGGATCCTGCTGTGGCAACGGGGCCTGCGAGACAGACCTCGGCGAGGACTGTGAGACCTGCCAATCCGACTGCGGAACCTGCGGTCCGGTGTGTGGTAACGGCATCATAGAATACGGTGAGGCCTGCGACCCACCCGGTGGGACCTGCGGCACGGCTTTTGACGGCACCTGCAACAGCACCTGCACCGCCTGTAAGATTCCGTTACGGTGAGGCCTGCACCCCACCGGGTGCGACCTGCGGCACGGCTTTTGTGGGCACCTGCACCGCCTGTGAGGGTCCGGGTTAACCTCTGGTAATGAAATGATACGTAGCTAGGGTCTGTCTGCAAAGCCCATGAAACAGGGGCCGCCGAATCACTCGACGGCCCCTGTTTGTACATGAATGTGGCTATTCAGACGCCAGCTTCACGCACACGGCGACCACTTCCATCGCACGTTCCACTTCCTCAACCGGCGGGCGGCTGGGCGAAATACGCAGGTTGCTGTTGTTGGGGTCCTTGCGATGTGGGAAGGTGGCCCCCGCAGGCGTCAGTGTAACCCCGGCTTCCTTCGCCAGCGTCGCGACCTTATCCGCGACCGGTTTGGCAGTATCAAGGCTGACGAAATAGCCGCCCCTGGGGTTGCTCCACGTCGCAAGCCCGGTGCCGCCCAGTTCACGCTCCAGCACCGCCTGTACCACGTCGAACTTGGGCTTGAGTATCTTGGCATGATCCGCCATCAGCCCGGCGATACCGCCGGGGTAGCTGTTCAGGAATTTGACGTGGCGGTACTGCTCAACCTTGTTGGGGCCAATGAACTGCATCCCCATGCGGCTGACGACATACTCGATATTACCAACACTGGCCCCGAAGAAGCCCAGCCCGGCCCCGGCAAAGGTCATTTTGGACGTTGAGCCAAAGATGAACACGCGATCCGGGTTGCCCGCGTCCTCGCAGGCACGCAGCAGGTTCATGGGGTTAGCGGGGGCATCACTCAGGTGATGCACACGGTAGGCATCATCGGCAAAAATGGTGAAGTCCTTCGCGGCGGTCGGCATGCTGGCGAGACGCTTCACCACCTCATCGGAGACGGTGTCGCCAGTGGGGTTACTGTAGGTCGGCACAAAAGCCATGCCCTTAATCGAGGCATCCTTCGCCACCAGCGCCTCGATCTGGTCGATAGCGGGGCCGTCGGGCGTCATCGGCACGCTGATCAACTCGCAGCCGATGGTATCCAGCATGCTGAAGTGGCGGTCATAGCCCGGCACCGTGACGATGATCCTTGGCTTCTCGTTGAACCACGGGCCATCACTGTTTTTCAGGCCGCGCAGCATGGCCCACACCAGGATGTTGCTCATCAGCATCAGGCTGGAGTTGTTACCAACGACCATTTCCTCCGGCTTGACACCGAGGACGGTACTGAACAGTTCGCGGGCTTCCGGCAGGCCGGGTACACCACCGGGGTAGTTGCGAATGGCGATCCCGTTCGGCGTGACAAGGTCACTCTCATCGACGATGGTAAGCATTGGGTTGGAGAGGTCAAAATCGGCGTCACTGGGCTGCCCGCGTGTGATATTCAGGGCCAGCCCCTGGGCTTTGATCTCGTCGTATCTCTTCTGTGCTTCGGACATAAGTTCCTCCCATGCAGATAATTCTCATCATTGTATCACAGGGCAGGGCATAAACAGCCCGTCACACTTGTGAAGAATTTCCCGTAACGCCCGCTTAAGCTCATTCTTCGGTTGAGACCAACCCCGCTAGCCCAAAGCCTGACGACGGCGGTGCCGGGGAATCAGGTGGCGGGCTTCCGCAGCGCAAGGAACAGCATCACCAGCGCCAGCGGCACCATAACGTAATCGCCGATGGCCCCCGGCGCAGTGCCAACCGTCTCGATGGGTTTGCGTGTGCCCAGTACCATCCTCATGCTGTATTCAAAGACAATGAAGACATACATCAGCGGGATCAGGTTCTGGTAGCGCCAGATCACAACAACGTAAAGCAGCCCCATCATCAGCTGCGAGAGTCCCCACAGTGCGAAGACCAGGATCACGGCGGCAGCGCCACCCGCCGAGTACGTATCAAGCGGTATCGTGGCGATGCTTTGGGCACCACCATCGGGTGCGAACATATGGATCAGGCTGCGTACCACCGTGACCATCGCCAGGAAAATGAAGACCCACTTCGCGATGGCATGACCCCGGTAGTCATTCGATGCCTGTGCCGGGAACAGCGTGTCAAGCATGGCGTTTTCCCCCTTATCAGATAGGACTACGCTGCGTTACCTTAGCCTGCGCCGGGAGAAATATACCCCAATTACTGGCGGTTTTGATACTTTACCCATCTGAAGAACCTACTATAATACAAGCATGTTTGAGTCCATGGGCTTAACTATCCTCCATCATCTCCTCATTACAAAACACACAGCCCACTAAGATAAAGGAACTCTTGATGTATGTTGTAGAAACAGACAGCCTGACGCGCATCTATGGCAGCGGTGTAGCACAGGTTACCGCGCTTGATCATGTTTCGTTGCATGTAGCGAACGGTGAATTCGTATCAGTGATGGGGCCCAGTGGCTGTGGTAAATCGACGCTGCTGCATCTGATCGGCGGGCTGGACCATCCCACCAGCGGCACAGTCCGCATCGAAGGCAAGGACCTAAGTGAATACGACGACGACGCGCTGACCGACCTGCGCCGCCAGCACATCGGCTTTATCTTCCAGTTCTTCAACCTGATCCCGACGCTCACCGCGCTGGATAACACCGCCTTGCCGCTGGTGCTGGGTGGTACCAAACCCACCGATGCGCAGGAACGCGCACGAGAATGGCTGGAGAAGCTCGAAGTGGGCGACCGCATCACGCACCGCCCGGATGAGCTTTCCGGCGGCCAGCGTCAGCGTGTGGCGATTGCCCGCGCCATGGTCACCGATCCGTCGCTGATTCTCGCCGACGAACCGACAGGCAATCTCGACTCGAAAGCTGCCGATGAGTTTGCCACACTGCTGCGTGAGGCTGTCGATAAGTGGCAGAGCAGCATCCTGCTGGTGACCCATGATCCGCGCATTTCATCCTATGCAGACCGCATCATCTATCTGATGGACGGTCGCATCGAATCTGAAGAAACCAACAAGCGGGCCGTCGCTGCCCCGGTATCGGAGTAAGCCCATGCGTGAATTCCCCTTAGCCTGGAGCTACCTGAAGGGCCGCCCCATTCGCTCGATCATGACGATTATTTCCATCGTGATCGGCGTCATGATCATGTTCGGACTGAATGGGATGACCAGTTCCCTGAAAGACCTGTTTATATCCAACACGGAATCCGCCGGGCTGACCAACATCGACCTGTACATCAACCGTAACGACGGCGGCTTCTTCCGAGAAGAGTATCGTGACAACGTCGCAGCGGTGCAGGGTGTCGAAAACGCCGCCCCGATGGTCATCCGGGCGATGACCGTACCACCGGAGGAGTACCAGACGCCGGATGGCAACGATATCACCACCATCCAGGTCTACGGCATTGATACCGGCAACCTGGACGAGGATTTCAATGTGATCACCGCCGGGGGCCGCCGCATCCTGGAAGGCCGCACGCTCGAAGCCGGTGACACAGGGCAGGTCGTTGTGCTCTCGGCACTGTTTGCCGAAGGTGTCGGCTTGACTGTTGGTGAAATCATTGAGCTTCCCGGTTCCAGCGGCTGGATGCCGTTTGAGATCGTGGGCATTCTCGATGACCCCGGCCTCCTGATCGGCAGCCAGCAGGTATTCGTTCCATTGCCTGCCGCGCAGGAATTGATCAACACACCGGGCCGCATCAACATCATCCTTGGCTCCTACGTTGAAGGTGCGGACTCGCGTGCCCTTGATGTACAAATCCAGGAGATGTTCGGGCGGGGCTATGAACTTGCACCGCTGGAAGGCGGCGCCGATGTGTGGGCCGCCCTGCTGGAATTCGCAGACCTGATCTACACCCTGTTCGGGTTGTTCGCACTGGGCCTCGCGGGCCTGATCATGTTCAACACCTTCCGCACCAGCGTGGTTGAGCGCAAGCGTGATATCGGCATGCTTCGTGCTGTCGGTGCACGGCGTGCTATGGTGATGCGCACCATTCTGTACGAGGGCCTGATCCTGGCTGTCGTGGGTACTGTGCTTGGCCTGGTGCTGGGCTTTGGTTTTGCCCACCTTGCCACGGCGGGCCTTTCAAGCCTGTTTGAGAGTCTGCTGGGGTCTGGTATTGGCGCCCCCGAATTCACGGTGTACGCCTTTGCCGTATCGATCATCTTTGGGATGGGTGTTCCCGTGGTCAGCGTTCTGATGCCCGCCCGTGGGGCCAGCCAGATCACACCGCTGGAAGCCATGCGTCCCACCTCCGCGGATGAAGAAAAATCGGTTCAGCGTATCCGGCTGATCATCGGCACTGCTGCCACGGTCCTGGGTGCAGCCGGGCTGATCAGCGGGTTCTTCCCGGCCATGTCGCTCGGCGTCATGCTCTTTATGCTGGGCCTCGGCCTGCTTGGCCCGATGCTGATCATCCCGTTTACGAACTTCTTCAACCGGGCGCTGGTGCTGGTCTTCGGGCAGGAAGGCGACCTTGCCGCGGGTAACGTGACCCGCCAGCCGCGCCGCGCCTCGATCACTGCCACCTCGCTGATGATCAGCCTTGCCATCCTGATCGGCTTTGGCGGCATGCTCGGCTCAATCTACGGTGGAGCGCTGAATTTCCTTGAAACCAGCCTGCGCTCGGACTATATCGTAATGCCCGGCCTCATCGTTACCAATGACACACTGGGAGCCGGACCGGACCTTGCGAACAGCATTCAGCGTATGCCGGGTGTGGCCGACCAGACCACACTACGCCAGCTCGATACCACCAACGAGGAGGGCATTGGCATCCGGTACCTCGGTATTGACCCGATCCCGTACTCGGAAATCGGTGGTCTGAGCTTCCTCGAAGGGAATGAATCGGCTTTTGCGGAGATGGTAGACGGCAGCACGGTCATCATCAACGGACGCTACGCCTCGCAATTCGGGGTGGAAGTTGGCGATACCATCACGCTGGAAAGTGACCAGGGTCCCGTTGATGTGCAGGTCGCGGCGATTGGCCTCGACTACCTGAACATGAAGCTGCCCACCGTCTACATCGACCAGACCTCACTGACCCGTGAGTTTGGCGTGCGCAACGATATGTTCGTACTGGTCAATGCCGAACCGGGCGCAGACATCAGTGAACTTGAGGAAAACCTGCTTGACGTGGCGAGTGTATATCCGGGTTTCGGTGTGCTCTCGCGTGAGCAGCTATACGAAAGCCAGCAAAATGTCGCAAACGGTGGCACCATCGCCATGAACGTCATGCTGATGCTGCTGGCCGCCCCGGCCATGCTGGGCCTCGCCAACGCGCTGGGCATCAACGTGATCGAGCGTACCCGTGAAATTGGGATGCTGAGGGCAGTTGGTGCGCGTCGCAAGCAGATTCGCCGCATGATCATCGCGGAAAGCCTGCTGCTCTCCCTGATGGGCATCGCGCTGGGCGTCATCAGTGGGTTGTTCGTCAGCGTAGTGATGACGGGTGTCCTCGACGTTGCCGGGTTGACCATTCCGTACAGCTTCCCGGCTGCCGGTGTGCTGGCAGCAATCGCTGCGGGCCTGATCGTCGGCATCGTTGCCGCACTGATCCCCGCTCGCCGCGCCTCCGACCTTGAGATCGTGGCGGCACTGGCCTACGAGTAACCGCGCCATCGATCAATAAAGGCCGTACCTCTGATCGGGTACGGCCTTTGTGATTCACACTTTCACCGGGTCAGGAAAGCAGGTCCTTCATCTGGTTGGCGATGATACCGATGGCACGCTTCGGCATCAGGCGGTACAGGCGGTCCATCATCTTCGCATCGGACCCGACGAGGATGCGCAGGTCGCCATTCTCAACGCCCTTGATGATGATCGCGGCGGCATCTTCAGCGCTCGTGCTGCGATACTGGGACTGCTCGGCTGCCGTCTCGGCATCCATGCCGCCCGGTACACCGACGCCGGAATTCTCAGTGATGTTGGTGGCAATCGCGCCGGGGAAGATCACGCAAACCTGCACGTTGGTGTCCATCAGCTCGGCATAGAGGGCTTCCGTCATCAGCTTGACGGCGGCCTTGCTGGCCCCATAGATGGCCTGGCCGGGCACCGGCAGGAAGCCCCCCATACTACTTGTGTTGGCAATGAGGGCTTCGGGGCGCTCCAACAGCTTCGGCAGAAAGGCTTTGGTCATATACAGCACGCCATACAGGTTGACGTTCAGCACGCGCTCGATGGCGCTGAATTCGAGTTCATGGACCTTGACAAAGGGCTGGATGATCCCGGCGTTGTTGAACACCCCATCCACGGCACCATGCGCCGCGATGACCTCATCGACCAGCGCGTTGACACGGTCCTGATCGGCGATGTTGGCGACGTGAGTCGAGATGTTACCCTTCTTGTCCCCGGCCAGCTCAACGGTCTCCTTCAGGGTCTGCTCGTTGAGGTCCAATGCAGCGACCTTTGCACCCTTTTTGAGCAGTTGCAGGGTCAGTTCACGGCCCATGCCCGAACCAGCACCCGTTACCACAAGAACTTTATTGCTGAGATTCATACTGTTATATCCTCTACTGAGTTGCGGGGGTTTATCATTATTATAATCGATTACCTAGTGGTTACTAGGTATTAATATACCTGCTTTCCATGCAAACCCTCATATATACCGACAAACTGGTACTCGACTTTATCCATTTGGTAGACACTCACGGAAAGTGAGTTATGATGAACATAAGACATCGGTCAGAAGCCGAGACCGGCCCGGGTTTACGCTCGAACTACCGGCAGCAGCAGGAGACGATAATGTATCTGTTCAGAACGCCACCATAGGGAACATCAACACCAATCGCGGAACCCGAATAAATAGGATGGGGTCTGTAGTCTGACCCAGACTTCACCTATTTCGAACGAATTTCTGGGTTTATGCGTAATCTGCCCCTGCTCTCTGCTCAAAAATGGATAAAGTCGAGTGGTATGATCATGAGGGTATTGTGATCGATAGCAAAGGTGCTGCCCCATGACTGAAACCCCGGTGTATCGATGCCCGGTGTGCGGCCTGCCGCTGGAGCAGGTCGAGCGGGCTTACCGATGTGAAAACCGCCACAGCTTCGACGTGGCACGTGAGGGCTACGTGAACCTGCTGCTCGCCAATCAGAAGAAAAGCAGGGACGGCGGGGACAGCCGCGAGATGCTCACGCACCGGCGCGAGTTTCTTGACGCGGGCTATTATGCGCCGCTGCGCGACCGCGTGGCAGAATTGATCACGGGGTATGTGGCGGGTGTACCGAACCCGGTCGTGCTTGAATCGGGCTGCGGGGAGGGCTACTACCTCGGTGGGGTGATGGGCCGCACAGCGGGGCGGTTCATCGGGGTGGACATCTCGAAGCCGGGCGTGGCAATGGCAGCCAAACGCTGCAAGGGGGCGCAGGTCGCAGTGGGTACGGCCTTTGACCTGCCCGTGCTGGACGGTGTGGCTGATGTGGCCTTCAGCATCTTTGCGCCGTATCTGCCCGCCGAGTTTGCCCGTGTGCTGAAGCCGGGCGGCCTCCTGATCACGGTCAAACCGGATGCCGGGCACCTGCACAGCTTACGCGCCATGATCTACGATGAGGTCACGCCCTACGAACCGGACACGAATGATGACCTTGAGATCGATTTTGAGCGTGTCTTCACCGAGCGGGTAGCGTTCCCGTTCACGCTGAGGACGAGTGCCGACGTGGGCAACCTGTACCGCATGACGCCCTTTTACTGGCACAGCAGCGCCGAGGTGCAGGCTCGCGTGCTGGCGCTGGATGCGCTGGAGACGACGGCGGCGTTCCGGGTGGCGGGTTTTGTTACGCCGGTTTTGTGACGGGGGAATAGTGGTTAGCGCTTAGCTTTTTACTCGCCCGTGTCGCTGCGGGGTATGCATTACCGCATTCATGTAACGGCTTGAAAGAGACCGGGCAAACGCTGGCGGAGTGGCGTGACAGCCAATTGGATGCCAATGAGTAATCCGATCACACCCCCTTAACCCGGACCGCGTACTATGAGGTGAGAGGGGGGATTGATCCACCATATCCCATAGGGAAGGCCATCATGAACCGATCTGTTCGAGCCGTGAGTACCATTATCGGCGTGTACGCGGGGCTGCTGGGGGCCGCGCACGGTGTGTTTGAGATTCAGCAGGGGGCCGCGCCGACCGGGGGCGTGGTGATCTTCGCCATTGGCAACTGCGAGCCGGAGACGGTGTGGCACGGCTGCTTCCCGGCCCTGTCATTGATGCCCACCTACCAAATCGCCGGGGTTCTGGCGATGATCTTCGGGTTGGTGATTGTGGTCTGGTCACTGGGGTTTGTGACGCGCACAAAAGGCGGCCTGATGCTGATCGGGTTGGCGGTGGTGATGCTGCTGGTTGGGGGTGGGTTCATCCCGCCGATGCTGGCTGTGCTGGCCGGACTGATCGCCACGCAGATCGACGGGATCACGGGCTGGATCAAAAGGCTGCTGGGCGGCGAATTCGGGGTGTCTATCCGGCACGTGTGGCCGTGGTCGGCGGCGGCTTATGTGGTGTGGCTGATCGCGCAGACGGGCATTAACGTGCTTGCACCCACTCCGCTGGGAGCATGGACCCTGCTGGTGACGAACCTGCTGCTGGTATCGATGATCGCGTCGGGGCTGGCGCGGGATGTGTGATGTCAACACCCCTTTAACCCGGACCGCGTACTATGAGGTGAGGGGGGGATTGATCCAAATCACAGGGAAGCCCCAACATGAAACACTATCCTGGCTGAACTTCCTGCAAAATCAGTTGATGGGTAGGCGTAAAGAACTGACGATAGGTAAGATACGCAGCACTCAAACCGGTAAACGTACTCGCACCAACGAGCATATACATTACGATCATCTGGATTTGCACCGCCTCAAGCGGTGATGCCCCGGCTAAAATCATGCCGGTCATCGCACCAGGAAGTTTGATCAGACCCACGGTTTTGGTGGTGTCGATGATCGGGATCATAGCGCTTTGTAGCGCTCGTCTGAACTGTTTAAGGGACGCCTGCCGCCCGCTTGCCCCAAGTGCAAGTGAGGCTTCAACCTGCGCTTGCTGATCGCGTAAATCCTCGGCGAGATGTTTCATGGTGAGGGTACAGGCTGTCATGGAATTACCAATGACCATACCGCCAATGGGAATAATGGTTTGCGGATCGTAGGTGAACACACCTAACAGCAGCAATGATCCAATAGTGAGTACAGCACCAATCGCGATACTTATCAAAGCCAATACCATAGCATGGGGAATGGTCTTGACCCGTTTACCAGCTACCGAGCCAGCCATGAGGGTCATGATGACGATCAGGATGGTGGTCCAGAGTGGGTGATCCAAACCAAAGACAAACTGCAACACGTAGCCAATGGCAATCAATTGGATGAAACTACGCACAGTTGAGACGAATAAATCTTTTTCGAGGTCGGCTTTTTGCCAGCGTGAGATCATGCCAGCAAGCAGTACCAGTGCAATAGAGGCACCAACACGGCCAAGAGCATTTAATTCGATTGCAGGTAATGAAATCACGTTACAGTATCCTGACCTGTCATATATTCACAAATGGCGGGATGAGGATGATTTGGTGTCAAAACTGTATCAAACGGGCCATCGGCAATGACAGAACCTGTTTGCAGAAATAGTATGCGCGCCCCGACTCGCTGAGCCTGTTCAATTGTGTGTGATACCCAGACCAATGTGAGATCGAGGGCCAGTAAAGCGTCTTCGACATTACGAGTAGCAATCGGGTCAAGCGCAGATGTGGGTTCATCTAACAGAAGCAACTGGGGTTGGTTGGCCAATGTGCGAGCCAACGCAACCCGTTGAGCCTCTCCGCCGGACAGTTGTGAGGCATTCTTGTAAAGAAAACTGGCGGGTAACCCGGCGGTCTGGAGTAATTCCACTGCTCGCTGCTCAGTCAAGGTTTTGCCAGACAAATTCGGCCCATACATCAGATTATCGTACACCGTGCCGAAAAAAATACTGGCCTGCTGAAAAACTAATCCAACTTTGCGACGCAATTGAATGACATCAATGGTGGTGATGTCTTCACCCTGAAAATAGATGGATTGAGGGGGCGGCTCAATGAGGCGATTAAGTGTTCGGAGCAAGGTACTCTTTCCGCTGCCACTCGGCCCCAGGATCATGACGACTTCGCCGGGTTTGACCGTGAAGGATACATCAGTTAAAACACGCTGCGAGCCGCGACTCAGGGATAGATTCGAGACCGTGATTTGTGTCATAAATCAACTTCTGCGTTCGTGAATCGAGATAGTGCATGTCAGGTTGCTAAGGTGCCTCTGGACTACTCAAACACCCACGGGTCGATGGTACGGCCCCACTCGACGAGTTCGTTATCGGTGAAGAACAGCGCGACTTCGCGGGCGGCGTCGTCGGCGTTGGCGGAGCCATGCACAAGGTTACGACCGACATCCATGCCGTAGTCGCCGCGAATGGTGCCGGGGGCTGATTCGGCGGGCTTGGTCTGGCCCATCAGGGTGCGCACGCGGGGGATCGCGCTGGTGCCTTCCCAGCACATCGCCACGACCGGGGCCGAGGTGATGTAGGCGACGAGGCCCTCGTAGAAGGGCTTGCCCTTGTGTTCACCGTAGTGCTGCTCGGCCAGTTCAGGGCTGATCTGCATGAACTTCATCCCCGCCAGCCGCAGACCGGCACGCTCAAAACGGGTAATAATCTCGCCGATCAGCGCGCGCTGCACGCCGTCGGGCTTGACGAGGACCAGGGTGCGTTCCAAAAGCTTTTCCTCCGGCTTGAGTTGTCATCAGGTTTCACGGGATAGCATAGCGCGGATAAGGCCGGGGTTCAATGTATGGCAGTATCCCGGTGCAACAGTTCACCTCCTTTTACCAACCGACCGGTCGGTAGGCTTGAAAGTGGGCGGGCCTTATGGTTTAATAACAGGAACAGCCACACACACACATTGGATCGGCATCCAAACGAACTTCCTCAAATAAGGAAGCTCAACCGTGGCAACCCTGTAAACCGAATACATCAAGGAGTAATACAGGCATGGCATACCCCATCCGCCGCGCAGCGGTGATCGGCTCAGGGACAATGGGAGGCGGCATTGCCGCGCATTTTGCCAACGTTGGCATTCCCGTTGACCTGCTCGACATCGCACCAAGAGAGTTAACCGAGAAGGAGGAGGCTGCGGGGTTAAACCTGGAGGACCCGCAAGTTCGCAACCGCATCGTGACAGAGGGCTGGGAGCGCGTCCGCAAGGGCAGCCCGGCGGCGCTGTACTCCGACGCGAAGGCCGAACTGGTCCGGCTGGGTAACCTCGAAGACAACTTCGACCGGCTGGCCGAAGCCGACTATATCATTGAAGTGATCGTTGAAAACCTCGACATTAAACGGAGCCTGATGGCTCGCATCGATGCCGTGCGCAAGCCGGAAGCCATCGTCGCAACCAACACCTCCGGCCTGCTGATCCGCGACATCGCCGCCGAGGTCAGCGAAGGGATGCGGCAGCACTTCCTCGGCATGCACTTCTTCAACCCGCCGCGCTACCTCAAACTGCTTGAGATCATCCCACACCCTGATACCAAACCCGAAGTCCTCGACGCCATGACGACCTTTGCCGAGCGCGAACTGGGCAAGGGCGTCGTAGTCTGCAAGGATACGCCCAACTTCATCGGCAACCGCCTGTTCTCCATCGGCGGGACGTATGAATTCATCTATGCCTATGAGAACGGCTACAGCGTCGATGAGGTGGACAGCCTGATGGGACCGCTGGTGGGCCGCCCCAAGACGGCGGTGTTCCGCCTGCTGGACCTCGTCGGCATCGATGTGATGGGGCATGTCAGCCGCAACCTGTATGACCTGATCCCGGACGATGAGAGCCGCGACATGCTCAAGCATGAGGGCGTGACGGCCATCATCGAGAAGATGCTGGAAAACAAGTGGCTGGGCAACAAGACCGGCACCGGGTTCTACAGGAAGGTGGAAGAAGGCGGCAAGAAGGAGTTCTGGTCGCTGGACCTGCAAACGATGGAACACGTCGCGCCGACAAAACCGCGCTTCGACTCGGTGGGCAAGTTCCGCAAGGTGCAGCCGCTGGGCGCACGCATCAAGGCGATGGTCGAGGCCGAAGACCGCGCGGGTGAGTACATCCGGGCCGTGACCTACAACCGGCTGGCCTATGCCTCGCGGCGTATCCCCGAGATCGCCGATGACCTTGTCTCGGTGGATAACGCGATCAAGTGGGGCTTTGGGCACCAGGTGGGGCCTTTCGAGGAATGGGACGCCATCGGTGTGGCGGAGCACCTGCTGAAGATGGAGGAGGCAGGCTACCCCGTCGCGGGCTGGGTCAAGGAGATGCTTGATAAAGGCTGCCCGACCTTCTACGACTACAAGGACGGCGTGGCTGTTGGCTCCTATGACCTCGAAAAGAAGGGTTACGTGGCCTTCCCCGATGACCCGCGCGTGATCGATGTGAACGTCTTGATCGCGGGGAACAAGGTCGTTGAGGAAAACGACGAGGCCCGCATCATCGATATGGGTGACGGTATCGCGTTGTTTGCGTGGCACAGCAAGGCCCATACGCTGACGCAGAAGATGTATGAAATGGGCTACCGCGCCATCGAACGCCTGCACACCGACTTCGGTGGGCTGGTAGTTGGGCACCAGGGCGACCTGTTCTGCGGTGGGGCCAACCTCGATATGATGGCCCTTCAGCAGCAGGCCGCCGCACGCGGCGTGACCCCGGCGGACATCGTCGATGAGATGGCGGTAACCCTGCAAAACCTGATGCTGGGCTTCCGTTACGCGCCCGGCCCGGTGGTAATGGCACCGTTTGACCGCGCATTGGGCGGCGGTACGGAACTGACCATGGCGGGTGATCGGGCGGTGGCTCATGCGGAACTGTACATCGGGCTGGTAGAAGCCGGACTGGGCCTGCTGCCCGCCGCGACCGGCCTCAAGGAACTGCTGCGTCGTATCGTCAACCCGGTGATGCGTATCCCCAACTCCGACCCGCTGCCGCCGCTGCAAAAAATCCTTGAGACGGTGGCCTTTGCCAAGGTTGCGATGAGTGCCACTGAAGCACAGGAAATCGGCTTCCTGCGGCCTGAGGACCGTATCATTACCAACCGCTCGCATCTGCTGGCGGAGGCCAGGCGCGAGGCGCTGCACATGCTCGAAAGCGGCTATCGCCCGCCGATGCCGGAGAAAATCTATGCCGCCGGGCGTGATGTCTACGCCGCGGTGCAGGTTCAGATGTACCAGCTTCATGACGCGGGCTATGCGACCGCCCACGACGTCACCGTCACCGAAAAGATCGCATGGGTGCTGACGGGTGGCGACCTCTCAGCGCCGACGTGGGTCGATGAGGGGTATATCCTCGACCTCGAACGCAGGATGTTCGTGGAGCTGATCCAGGAACCCAAGACGGTGGAGCGTGTGCTGCACATGCTGCAAACCGGTAAGCCGCTGCGCAACTAGGCATACAGGAGATAAGATCAACATGCGAGAAGCTGTAATTGTAGAAGGCGTGCGGACGGCTGTTGGACGTTCCAAAAAGGGCACGACGGCCCACGTGCGCGCTGAAGATATGATGGCAACCGTGGTGAAAGACCTGCTGGCCCGCACCGATGGCCGCGTCGCCCCGGAACTAATCGAGGACCTTGAGATCGGATGCGCGATGCCGGAAGGCTCGCAGGGCCTCAACGTGGCGCGGCAGGTGGCGGTGCTGGCCGGGCTGCCGGTCAGCGTGCCGGGTGTCACCGTCAACCGTTTCTGTTCATCAGGTTTGCAGACCATCGCGTCGGCGGCCTACCGTATCATGGCCGGTGATGCTGACATCCTGATCGCCGGTGGCATGGAAACCATGAGCCTCGTCCCGATGACTGGGTTCCGCATCTCACCCAACCCGACACTGGCCGCCGATGACCCCGCCGTGTATATGGGCATGGGCCTGACTGCCGAGCATGTCGCGGAGGAGTTCAAGGTCAACCGTGAGGACCAGGACGCCTTTGCCGCCGCCAGCCATGACAAGGCGATTGCGGCATGGGAGGCGGGCCGCTTCAACGACGAGATCGTGCCGTACACGTTCGAGGAAGTCACCTACGAAAACGGCGAGCGCGTCGCGCGGACCGTCACCTTTGACCGTGACGAACACATGCGCCCCGGCACCACCGTCGAGACGCTGGCGAAACTGCGCCCGGTTTTCAAGCAGGGCGGCAGTGTGACGGCGGGCAACTCCTCGCCGCTCTCTGACGGGGCCGCCGGTGTGCTGATCATGAGCCGCGAGAAAGCCGAGGACCTGGGCCTCAAGCCGCGCCTGCGCTTCCGTAACTTTGCGGTGGCGGGCGTGCGCCCCGAGGTGATGGGCATCGGGCCGGTGGCTGCGGTGCCGAAGGCGCTGGCAAAGGCCGGGATGGACCTCGCCGACATCGACCTGATCGAGTTGAACGAAGCCTTCGCCGCGCAGTCGGTGGCTGTCATCCGTGAGTTGGGCCTCGATACCGATAAGCTCAATGTCAACGGCGGCGCAATTGCGCTGGGTCATCCGCTGGGCTGCACCGGGTCCAAGCTCACAGTGCAGCTGATGCATGAGATGGAACGCCGTGACCTGGGCCTCGGTATGGTGACGATGTGCATCGGCGGCGGGATGGGTGCGGCGGGCATCTTCGAGCGCATGGGGTAGTAGGCTATCTGGGGATCTGCCCCAGGCCCCCGGCAGAAGGTTGAACCTCCTGCACCTGCATCTCTCAGCAGCGAAGCTGCTGAGAACAATATACTCAAAAATGATAGTACGGGGACAGGCATCTCACCTGTCCTCGTACTATTTACCCCCTGCGCTCTATTGCACAATACCGGCGATCTCTCTATAGTAGCGGACACCTGCGGCATGCAATCACAATAGGGGGAGATCATTGCTTATGCTCAACACCATCCTGATCACCGGCGGGGCCGGTTTTATCGGCAGCACACTGGCCGATGCGCTGCTGAGGCGCGGAGACCGCGTCATCACGGTCGATAACTTCGAACCGTACTACGATCCCGCTCGCAAACGGACCAACATCAAAGGGCAGCTTGATCACCCCAACTACACCTTCATTGAAGCCGATATCCGTGACCGTGATGGAGTTATGGATATCTTCAGGGAACACCAGCCGGGGCGGGTCGCCCACATCGCGGCCATGGCGGGAGTGCGTTACTCCATTGAACGCGCAACGGAGTTCACGCAGGTCAACACACAGGGCAGCATCAACGTGCTGGATGCCGCCCGCGCTGTCGAGGTTGACAACGTAGTGATGGCCTCGACTTCCTCGATCTACGGGCAGACAGAGCAGATTCCATTCAGCGAGGACCAACCCACCGACCATCCGCTGGCACCGTACCCGGCCAGCAAGAAGGCCGCCGAACTGATGGCCCATGCCTATCACAACCTGTTCGATATGAACATCACGGCGCTGCGCTTCTTTACCGTCTATGGGCCGCGCGTGCGCCCTGACATGATGGCCCATATGGTGATGGAACGCACCCTGCGCGGCGAGACGATCCCGCTGTTTAACGGCGGTGATTTCAAGCGGGACTGGACCTATGTCGATGATATTGTGCGCGGGGTGGTGGCGGCCATCGATACGCCACTGGGTTTTGAGATCATGAACATCGGGCGCGGCGAACCCGTTCACCTGCTGGAGTTCATCCAGGTTCTTGAGGAGTTGATCGGCCAGCCCGTGCCGTGGGAATCCAAACCCGCCCCGGCCAGTGAACCGCCGATCACCTACGCCAGCATCGAGAAGGCGCGCCGCCTGCTCAGCTATGACCCGCAGATTTCCATCGGTGAGGGGTTGGCGAGGACATGGGCCTGGTATCAGCAGGAAATAATGGGGAAAGGATAGTTATTATGCCCCAAACCCGCTGCAATTTCGCCGTGCCAGGCGCGGCGATTTGTACAGACAGAGGATGACGAACAACATTGCCTGACCTGCCATGGGTTTGATAGGCTATCTCACATTGATGAACAGCGTAAAAAAGGAAACTAATCGATGAGTGAGGTTTCAAAAAACAGCAATAAACCCCGTGGCTGTGTCCGGGTTGGTATGTGGCTTGTTGCAGGGTGGATTTTGCTGGTGATCCTGCTGAGCATCGTGGGGCGTGCGCTCGAAGCACGGGCCGCCGCGTCGTTTGATGAGACATATCCACCGCCGGGCGAGATCGTTACGGTGGATGGACGGGATATGCATCTCCTCTGCGAAGGCGAAGGTTCCCCGACTATCATCCTCGATGCGGGGCAGGGCGGCTGGTCCAGTGACTGGGGTGATTTCATCCCTGGACTCAGTGCTGATAACCGCGTCTGCGCCTATGACCGGGCGGGATATGGCTGGAGCGATCCAACCCTTGAGGACGTGACACCACGGACGCAGGCTGACGACCTCGCGGCACTGCTGGATGCCGCCGGTGTCGAAGGGCCGTACCTGCTGGTGGGCTTCTCCCATGCTGGGCTGCACGACCGGCTGTTCGCGGCTGATCATGCCGATCAGATGGCGGGGCTGGTGCTGGTTGACCCGGCTACCGAGTTCGATAATGACCTCCTCGGAGAAGACCTGCGTCAGCAGCAGGACGCAACCGTGGGGCTGTTCCGGGGGTTTGAGGCACTGGCTGGCCTCGGTGTGATCCGCATGATGGGGCCGGAGAACATGGCGGGCAGCGCGCCGTTCATCGGCACGGACCCGGCCAACCCGGAAATCTACTACGAGTTCGTGGCATCGGCGCAATGGTGGGAAACATCCATTGCGGAGTTTGAGAGCCGCCTCGATGATGACCTTCTCGCACTGGTGGCGGAAGAAGGTACGCTGCCCGATATCCCGGTCGTGATCATCGCCTCCGACGAAATTGAATCGGTGGGTAATGCGGACATGGACGCGGTTCAGCAGGCGCGGCGGGAGCAGCTGCAGGCGCTTGCAGATGAGGCACCACAGGGCACGTTCATCGTGGCGGAGGGCAGCGGCCATAACGTGCTGGCGGATCGACCGGATGTGGTCCTTGAGGCGATCCAGTTGGTGCTGAACACGGATTAACCCGGCGAAGCCATAGAACGTCACAAGGGGGGAATCACACGGCACGATTCCCCCCTTGTGTTACGGGGACTTATAACGCGGCAACCGCTTCAGGCGTATCCGTGGCCCCCTTGAAGATCACAGGCAGCAGCGGGATCGCCAGCAGGTTAAGCAGCGCAAACACCACGAATGCCACCCGGAAGCCAATCGAATCAGCCATGAAGCCCGCCATCCCCATGCCGATACCCTGCCCGATGTTGGTCATCGCCATCAGGATCGAGTACATCGAGGCCGCGATGCGCGAGTCGGTGTATTCCATCGCCAGTGAGAAGTACACGGTCTGATAGGTGCCATAGGCAAGGCCGAACAGCGCCACCAGGGGCCATGCAAGGCCAACACCCGGCACGGCAGCCAGCAGTGCAATTGAGACGAGTGCGACTCCCAGTGTCAGGTAGGTGGCGCGTGGCTTGCCCAGCCATGAAACCAGTGTGCCGCCGCTGAGGCCGCCCAACACCACGCCGATGCCCCATACTGTCGTGAAGAACCCGGCAGTGGTCAGCGAGATGCCATACTCGGTTTCAAGGAAGGGATTCACGTTGAGGTTGGCCCCGGCAATGATGGCGAAGAACAGCAGCCCCACCACGCCCAGCGTGATGACGGTCTTCTGTTTGAAGGCGGCAAAGGCTGACCAATCAAAGGCTTGCTCGACGTGGCGCTCTGTTTCCCGGAGGCCCAGCACCAGCGGAAAGGGCAGCACAGTCAGCGCGGCCAGCAGCCAGAACACCGCCGTCCATGAAACGTTTTCGGCCAGCAGGCCGACCGCCGAGGCCGTCAGCACCACGCCCACCGCACGCCCACCAACCATGATTCCCTGTATCCTGCCCTGTTCGGCTTCCTCGGTAGTATCGAGGGCGAGGCCGTCGGTGCAGGTATCATAGAGCGCCATGCCCATCTGGAGAATGAAGGCCATGCCCACGAAGCCCCAGTAGTGCAGGGCGGGGTCGATGAAGGGTGCGATGATGAGGCACACCGTCTGCACGGTCAAACCGATCAGGATGTACGGCTTACGATAGCCCATGCCAAACAGGTTGACATTATCGCTGAGCATGCCGTAGCCGATCTTGATCACGAAGGGGATCAGCGCAATGGTGCCGAAGATGCCGACCTCGGTCATGGTCAGGCCGCGTTCGAGGAAATAGAGTGCATTGAGCGCGGTGAAGTAGCTCAGGATGGTGCCCTGTGTGAAATAGAGCAAGCCGAACATGGTATAGCGCAGGAAGGGTGAGCGAGGCATAAGCAGTTGGCTCCTGTGGGTAAAATGAGATGCCTCATGATACCACTGAACGATGCCCCGTCAACCGGGACGGTTTTAATGGTGAGCGCCTGATCCGCAAAGGAATGGTATAATACCCGCCATGAGCATTTACGGAAGCAACTGGGGCCTGATCGGTCATGAGACGGCGGTGACGCTGCTGGCACGGCGGCTGCATGCCGGGACGGTCAGCCACGCCTACCTGTTCGCTGGGTTGCCCAACATCGGCAAGACGACGCTGGCAATGCGGCTGGCGCAGGCTCTTAACTGTGAAAACCCCGGCACAGCCCCCTGTGGGCAGTGCCGCGCCTGTGACCTGATCGCACGCAGTGGACACTCCGATGTGATGATCGTCGAGCCGGAAGGCCGCTCCACCAAGATCGAAGCCGTGCGTGAAATGCAGGGCTTCCTGAATATGCGGCCTTACGAGGCCGCGTACCGCGTCGCGGTGATGCTGGAGGCCGACAAGGCCACGCCCTCCGCGCAGGATGCGCTGCTGAAAACGCTCGAAGAACCGCCGCCGCGCAGTAAGTTATTTCTCACCGCGCGCGATGGTGGCGGGCTACTGGCGACTATCCGCTCACGCTGCCAGTCTATCGTGCTGCGGCCTGTTCCCGCCCGCACCATTGAGGCTGCCCTCAGCCACCGCGTCGCGGGTATTTCAAGCCATGACGCCACCCTGATCGCGCAGCTTGCCATGGGGCGGCCCGGTTGGGCGCTGACCGCCGCTGCCGCCCCCGACCTGCTCTCCGCGCGGGCGGAGCAGATCGACGGGCTGATCGCCATCCTCAACGGTGACCGCGTGGCACGCTTTGCCTATGCCGAAACCGCCGCCGCGCTGGATCGGGTTGAACGGGCGGACGTGCTGGCGTTGTGGCAAACGTGGTGGCGGGATGTGCTGCTGGTGCTGGCCGGGGGCCACACGGCCCCGGTCAACGTGGACCACCTTGATGACCTGCACCACATCGCCGGGCAGGTGGGCTATGAGGGTGCATGGAAGACGCTCAATGCCATCACCAGGACTGCCCAACTCCTCGCCAATACCAACACCAACCCGCGCCTCGCGCTGGAGGTCATGATGCTGGACGTGCCGTATTTGGGGTAGAGGGATTCTTTTTGTGGGGCAGCGCCCCACACCCCGGCAGAGGGCACAGCCCCCTGCACCGTGTTAACGTGGAATCGCTGATTTTGCGAGGGAGTCCCCTTCAAGCAGGTATTCAACTCGTTTCACAGGCAATAGCAGGATGAGAAAACCCCCTCGCTGAGGGGGTTTTGCTATCAGGTGAGGTAATCGCGAAGCTGGCGGCTGCGCGTGGGGTGGCGTAGTTTGCGCAGGGCCTTGGCCTCGATCTGGCGGATGCGCTCACGCGTCACGCCGAAGTGTTTACCAACCTCCTCCAGCGTCATGTCCTGCCCGTCCCGCAGGCCGAAGCGCATCTCCAGCACCTCGCGCTCGCGGTCACTGAGGACGCTCAACACGCCGCGTACCTGCTCCTTAAGCAGTTGATGGTCGGCCTTCTCGACCGGGCCGGGTGCCTTGTCATCCTCGATAAAATCACCGAGCAGGCTGGAGTCTTCCTGTCCGATGGGCATATCCAGTGACATGGGGTCCTGCGAAATGCGCATGATACGACGCACCTTGGAGGTGGCCCGGCGCAGCTTACGCTGAAGGCCGGGGTCCATCCAGTCACCGCTTTTTATCGCGGCGCGGATGCTCTCGATATCCTCCGTATCAACAAATTCCATCTCCAGTGCCACTTCCTCAATCGAGGGGTCACGGCCCAACTGCTGAGTCAGTTCACGCTGGATACGCATCAGGCGGTTGATGGTCTCAACCATGTGAACGGGGATACGAATCGTACGGGACTGATCGGCAATGGCACGGCTGATGGCCTGCCTGATCCACCACGTCGCATAGGTACTGAACTTAAAGCCCTTGGTGTGGTCAAATTTCTCAACGGCACGCAGCAGGCCGATGTTGCCCTCCTGGATGAGGTCCAGGAAGCTGATGCCACGGCCCATATACTTCTTCGCCACGCTGACGACGAGGCGCAGGTTGGCGCGTGTCAGGGCGTTGGCCGCGTCAGCAGCACGCCTGTCACAATCGGCAAAGGCCCCGGTAACTGCATCCTCGGAGAGTGCGTATACCCACTCACGGCAGGTATCCTTACCCGGCATGGCCCCACCATTGCCCTCAAAGGCAAGGATGAGCGGCAGCGGCATAACGTACAGCGTCTCGAACACCACAAACAGCGACCGTGCAACCTGGCCCCATGCCTCGCTGCGACCCCAGTTGCGCTGGTCAAGATACTGGTGCAGGTAAGATCGGGGCAGGCCCCACCATGCCTGCTGAAGCTGCTGGGCCTCATGCAGCAAGTCTACAAGGTTCGGCGGATCGATCTCAATGGGTTCGACCGCAACAAGCATCGTCTCCCAGGTATCGATCATGATGTCAAGCAGGGAACTCAGGGCCGCATGCGGCGAGAACAGCACGCCATTTTCATCCGTCTGTTCCTCGGCGATCAGCACACGCTGATAGGCGGACATCTGCGTGGAAAGCCAGATTTCCTGATCTGGATCGAGCAACTGCACCTGTCCGATCTCCTTGAGGTACATGCGGACCGGGTCGTTGGCAAGATCGGAATCCACAACAGTTGACAACCCAGTGTCCGGTTCGTCATCCTCACCGATATCATCGTCTTCAATATCATCGGAGTCGAGATCGTCGTTTTCCAGTTCTTCCGTGTCAAGGTCGTCAATTTCTTCCTCGTTCACGGAGTCAAATTTATCCTCATCGATTTCGAGGTTATTCCCCATGAGTGTTCCAACCTCTTGTTATGAGTGCGTGCATCACGATACTACACCGCATCGTCGGATACGACCAGTTCATATGTCGGCGTTACCCCTGACGTCCTTCCTCCATTGAGGCAAGCGTTCGGCCCGAGAGTGCTTTTCGCTTCTGGATCAGGTGATTGCGGGCCAGGATCAGCGGGGAAACCAGGCCCGCATAAGCCGCGGCGGACTGGCTGTCATTACCATCATTGGAATCCTCCATCAGGTAGCGCACCTCCTCGATCTGGCGGTCGATCATCCGTTCCCGCAAATCAAGTGAGGCCCGCACCGCCTCGGCGTGGATATGCGTCTCCAGCACGTTATCAGCCTGCGGCACGATGGTGCGATACAGGCGGTCGAGTGGCTGGTTGAGCCATTCATCGACACGGGGTGAGATCAGCGGGTCGATGACCTGGTAAAGGTAGATCAGCGGCTCCATGTCATCCTGGTTCAGTGCGGTCTCCCATGCCGCGAAGATGGCACGGTGATCCGGCTGGGTGAAGTCGTGCATGGTCAGGTAGGGCAGCAGCCCGTACGAGACATGTTCACCACCGGGGTCAGCCTGTGCGGCCCCCTGATCCTCGGCCAGCGCCGAGGCCAGCATACGGTTCATGGTGTACAGCAGGCGCGGGTAGATCAGCATCGAGGCCAGGCACAGCGACTCGCGCATGGCGGTGGGGTTCATCGTCACCTCAAGGCGTGATGGACCGGGCGCAGGTCCGTGGTGCTGGCGCGGCTTCCCTTCATTTTTGTCGTAGCGGCGCTTTTCATTCTTCGGGACGACCGAGCGCTGATCGGGCAGCAGGGCACGCTCATCGATGCGCAGCAGGCGAGCCAGCCGCTGGCGGTAATAGGTGCGCTCGACCGGGTCCGCGATCTCGTTGATCAGCGGCGTGACGCGCGTCACAATGCCGGATTTCACGCCGGGATCGTTGAGGTTCTGATCGCTCGTCTCGACCTGTATGACGTACTCGACGATGGGCAGCGCTTCCTCGATCAGACGCACCCACTCGTCAGGAGTTTCCCGGATCATGTCGTCGGGGTCTTTGCCGGGCGGCATGACCGCCACACGGATATCGAAGCTGAGGCGGCTCTGATAGCGCAGGAAGCCCTGCGCCGAAATCTCCATCGTCAGGGTGGCCCGCTGATCATGCTCGGCGGCATCGAAGCCCCAACTGCCGTCCTCGCGCATCTCCTCGGCGGCGGATTTTGACACGCGCTCGATCACCTCACGCCCGCGCAGGGTCGCCATCTGCCCGGCGGCATCAGAGTCGAGGGCGAGGATCAAGCGGTTGGCGTAGGGAGCCAGCAGCTTGAGTTGCTCCTCGGTCAGTGCGGTGCCCATCTGGGCAACAACGTTGCCAAAGCCCGCCTGGTGGGCCTGGATCACATCCATGTAACCCTCGACGATGATCGCCGTCTCACCCTCGCGGATACTGCGGCGGGCCTCGGAGAAGCCGTACAGCAGGCGGCTCTTATCGAACAGGTCACCCTGTGGTGAATTGATGTACTTGGGGATGGCGTCGGGTTCGAGGCCGCGTGCCCCGAACCCGACCACGTTACCGCGTGGGTCTCGGATCGGAATCACCAGCCGATCCCGGAAGCGGTCATAGGTGCGGCCCGTTTCCTCCTTAACGACCAGCATCCCGGCATCAATAAGGTCCTGCTGGCTGTAGCCCAGCCCGCGCAGGTAGTTGCCGGTGGCATCCCAACTGTTGGGGGCATACCCGATGCTGAACCGGTTGAGTGCTTCATACCCCAGTCCGCGCTTTGCAACGTACTCACGCACGTGTTCGGCGGAGTCGGTGCCCGTCAACTGCTGGTAGAAAAACCCGGCGGCATCACGCAGCACGCCAAGCAGATGATCATGATGCTCACGGGCGGCGGCCTGCTGGGGGGTGGTCTGCTCAAGCTGAACGCCCGCACGGTCGGCAAGGACTCGCAGGGCGTCACGGAATTCGAGGCCCTCGGCTTCCATCAGGAAGTTGTACACGTCACCGCCGCGCCCGCAGCCGAAGCAGCGCCAGTTCTGGGAATCGGGGAAGACGACAAATGACGGGGTTTTTTCCCCGTGGAACGGGCACAACCCTTTATAGTTGCGCCCCGCTTTTTTCAGTTGTACATAACCGCCAATTACATCTACAATGTCGAGACGGCTTTTGACTTCATCAGTGACCTTCATGTGACCCTGTCAGAGGCTACCAGTACAATCAATGGTGGGAGATAGTGATACGAGGTGAGTCAGGCTCCCGGTCAGGGTTGTATTATAAAATCAGGGCCGGGACTGGGCAAACGGGCAGAATTCACCGGAGCAAAGGATACCGGGGCAGATGCAGAACAGTTGGGCCGGGAAGACACTGAAGGACTATGACATCATAGAGCACATCGGGCAGGGTGGCATGGCCGTTGTGTACCGCGCCCACCAGCGCACCATATTGAGCAGCACCGGCTGATCACCCTGCTGCACAAGGCGGCTGCTGACCTCGACCGGGATCAGGGCGCCATCCTTATGCCGATGCAGGCACTCGTAATAACGCGTGCGGGAGAAGTGCGACTCCCATGAGGGGCTGCTGATGCTGTCCGACTCGGGCAGTTCCATCTCAATATCACGCATATCCTGCCCGATTAAGTCATCGCGCTTGTAGCCCAGCCGCCGGGCGGCGTTATTGTTAGCGGTGACAATCTGGTAGGTGCCCGGATCGACCAGGAAGATGGAATCCCCGGTCATGTTGAACAGGTTCTGATACAGCACCGTATCGGCAGCCTGCTGTTGGAACTGGTTGCTGTCATCCGATGACGCCGGCATAGCCCCTTCCTCTGTATTATGTACGATCTGTCATGTGTGTTAAGCCCCTCCATTATGCCGCATTTTTGCCAGTTAAGACCATTCGCGATCCCAGGGCACTGCGGGTAAAGTAGCAGTAAGGGAGCCAGAGACATGAAGCCCCATACCCGTATGCTGCTGGCGCTGCTGCCAGATCAAGATTATACAGACTTGCGTACGCGGCTGGAATGCCTGCAATATGACTTGCTGGAACCCGGCCCGAACGTGCTGGAGACCATCGCCGAGGAACTGCCCGACCTGGTCCTGATCGATGTGGCGTACCCGGCCCCATCCATGCCGGGCTTCCTGTCAGACCTGCGTGAATGGTCACAAGTGCCGGTGATCGTACTGTGGGGTGAAGGCCAACAGCCAGACGCTATCAAGGCGCTGGAGGCCGGGGCAGATGATGCCGTGGAGAAGTCGCGCTCACTGGATATGCTGTGCGTGCGGCTGAAGGTCGCACTGCGCCATGCCAACATGTACCCGGATGGCTTCTCGTACCATTACGGGCCAATTGAGATCGACCTGATGCATCATCAGCTTCGTATCGACGGCAGGGAAGTACTTCTGACCCCCATTGAGTTTGCGCTGCTCAAGGTGCTGGTTCAACATGCCGGGCATGCCGTCAGCTACCGGGACCTGCTGGTTTCAGTGTGGGGCAATGCCTACGCCGATGAACTGCACCTGCTGCGCGTTCACATCAGCAACCTGCGTAACAAAATTGAAACGGACCCGCATCACCCGGAACGGATCATCACAGTGAGCGGCGTTGGCTACGAATTCAACCTGAGCCATCACAGAGACACCCCTTCTTGACAAAACCTTGACCTTTGCGCAGGGCAGCCTGATGTATAGTAGGGTCTGTTTGCAAAGCTCGTCAAAACACCAGCATGGTGAGGTGAAAAGCGGTTTGCAGACACACTCTAGTACTCAGTCAAGGTGAAAAAGGTAGGTCATGGGTGTAAACTCCATACCA
>CAYMGV010000024.1:0-31354 GCA_964390105.1 uncultured Anaerolineae bacterium
GATCATAGACAGGATTATAACTCAGTTCTGTGCTATTGTGAATGTTAACTATTATAGCGCAGGCTATTTGACCTCACCTCACCCGCCCCTCTCCGCGCAGCATTGCTTCGTAAAGCTGGCAGAGAGGGGCCGTGAATTCCCCTGCAAATTTGAGCCAAAACTCAAAATCACCTGAACGGCAGTAAAGGCAACTCCGCTACGGCTCCGCCGTGGTGAACAGGATGAAATCCTTGCCCATACCGGTCTGCGCTGACTGCACCAGCGTCCATCTGCCTTCCGGGTACATCCCGACAAGCAACGCGAGGGTGTCCTCATCGCGAGGGTTGAGCAGATACTGCTTCGGGGCCGGGTCTGCGAACTGACGCCTCAGCCCTGCTCCCGGATCGATGATGGCATTCTCCCATGTCAGCAGCCCGGCGTTCATGCCGATGGCGCGCGTATCGGCCCAGAAGGGATACACCACATGATAGAAGTGATCGGGGGCACCGCCCGCCTCGATCCATGCCTCCAGCGCGGCACCCATCTCACGGGTGTTCCACGCCGAACGACGATACTGCTCATCGTAACGGTTGAAATACCAGTTATGGGCATAGGCAGCCTCGATGCCGACCAACCCCACGATCACGATGCCCGCCAGCGCAAGGCGGGCCGTCTGCGTGCCATCGCCCCACAGCGTCTCGATCAGGGGGGCCAGCCCGACCGCCGCCACAATTGCGACCAGCGGCGCGACGCTGCCCGCCCGGACCACGCTGGGATTCTCCTCCGGGAAGGCAATCGCCAGTGTCGAAGGCAGCAGCATCACGAAGATCATGATCCCCATGTAGACCGTGCGGCGGTCCCCCCTGCGGCTCAGGGCGATTAGCAGGACCGCCGCGCCGACGACCAGCATCGAGGCGGCGACCGGGGCCAGCACCGGTGACCCCGGTATCGTGTTGGCAAAGACGGAATCACCGTGCCAGTTGAACATCAGCAGGGCATCGAGGTTGTTATCGGCAAAGGTGGCGAACACGTGCTGGGCCGTGCGGCCTCGTTCGCCCAGCACGCGCGACCCCACCCGGAACCAGAATGCGTCGGGGTGATCGAACATGTAACGCAGCAGCGGCAGGAACACGATCAACGAGAGGCCGCCACCCGATACCGCGCTGATCCAGAAGCGCCAGTTCATCGACGTGGCGCTTCTGTCACCTGTTTGGCGGGCCATCCCCCAATCCCACAGCAGCTTGACCAGTGAGAGAGTCACCAGCAGCGGCGGTACCATGCGCATGGGGATATAGGTCAGCAGGCCGATACCCAGCATCAGCCCCGTGAGCAGCCAGTCGGTGCGCGCGCTGCGCCGGTAGGCGCGCAGCAGGAAGTACAGCGTGATGGTGCTGAACGTGACCGAGAACGGAAAGCGCAGGCCGACGCGCCCGATGGCGATGTGCCACGGCGAGAGCGCCAGCAGCGCCGCTGCCACCAGCCCCACCCGACGGTTATACAGCTCACAGCCTAACAGGTAGGTGGCAGGGACGGCCAGCAAACCGAAGAAAGTCGTGCCGACTTTGAGCGCAAGATGGCTGACCTCCAGCGGGGTCAGTGCGACGATCAGGGCCGTGTAATAAAACTGGAAGGGTTCACGCCCGGTGTTGCGCTCGAAGAAGACCGGGCGCAGGCCGTTTATCACCTCGTTGACATCGAGCAGCTTCTCGGCGTGGTCGCTGGTCATCTCCAGCGGCACCGCATCGATGCGGTAGAAGCGGTAAAAGGCGGCGACCGCAAACACCAACAGCAGCGCAACGATGATCCAGCGCGGAGCGGGATCACGCTGTGGCGGAGTGGCAGGTCGATCCGCCAGTGCGACGAAGAACAGTACCACCGCCCCGATCCATGCCAGCGTTCCGGCCCATGTAAACGTGTTGCCGCCCAGCCACAGGAAGGCCAGCACTGCCAGCATGCCCGCCGCGCCGCCCGCAATGTACGAGTACGGTGCGGAAATCACCGGGACGTAGTGTGTGGGGGGCCGGGGTGCGGGGTCCCGTTCGATGGGGTCCGCGGTGCCGGGCAGGAGCAGCAGCAGGGCAGCACCCAGCGCCGCCACAATCAGGCCGATCACGCCGTAGGGGGTGCTGTCGTAGAGTTGAAACTGCCCGTACAGGCCCGCCGTCAATACAACGAGGACCAGTATCACGCGGAGCCAATTGCTGCGTCCTGGCACTGCCCGTCCTTTCCGCCCGCGAAGTACGGGGCGAATCATACCACTATTAGGGGCAGGTGTCAGGCTTGAGGAACAGCTATCAGCTTTCAGCCATCAGCTAAAAGCAACATCGCCGTTTAAACTTTGTATGGTCATTTAGCTAATAATCGCCAATGGCTGAGAACGGGCACAGCCCGCTCTCCCCCGCTATAATCCCAACACCTCTGGAGGGAGACACTTGAAACCATCACTGAAACGCTACCTGTATTTTGTTGTGTTCATGTCCGGGCTGGTGACGCTGGCCGCTGAACTGAGTGCATCACGGCTGCTGGGGCCGGTATTTGGCACCAGCAACGTGATCTGGGCCAGCATCATCGGCCTCATTTTGCTGTATCTGACGCTGGGGTCCTGGCTGGGCGGACGGCTGGCCGACGCGAGACCGTATCCACAGGTGTTCTTCACGGTGCTGCTGTGGGGGGCCTTCACCATCGGGCTGGTGCCGCTGGCCTCACGGCCTGTGCTGCAAGCCGCCGCGCGCGCCGTGCTGGATGTCAACGGCTTTGTCGTGGTCGGCTCGTTTGGCGTGACGCTGGTGCTGTTCATCGTGCCGATCACGCTGCTGGGCATGACCTCACCGTTCACCATCCGGCTGCTACTGGAAGACGCCCAGAACGCCGGGCACATCTCCGGGCGCGTCTCCGCCATCTCGACCGTGGGCGGGCTGCTGGGCTCCTTCCTGCCGGTGCTGCTGCTGATCCCGCTGCTGGGCACCACGCTGACCTTCATGACGCTGGCGCTGGCACTGGTGATCGTCGGGTTGATCGGCTTCTTTATGGCCGATAGCAAGAAGGCGCTGGTTTACACCTGGATGCCGGTCGTGCTGATCGTGCTGATGATCGTCACGCCGCGCCACAACCTGCGCCCCATCCCGGATAGTGCCGAACTGCTCTATGAAGCTGAATCGTCCTATAATTACATCCAGGTGGCGCGCTGGGGCGAGGCCAACGTGCTGTTCCTCAACGAGGGGCAGGGCATCCACTCGATGTACTTCCCCGATGTGCCGGACCACATCGACACGCGCGGCACGTGGGATTACTTCATCGCTGCGCCGTTTTTCAATGAGAACTACGAGGTCTCCGACGTTGAAAGCCTCGCTGTGATCGGGCTGGCCGCCGGGACAACGCCTAAGCAGTACACGGATATCTTCGGGCCGATCCCGATTGACGGCATGGAGATCGACCCCGCCATTGTTGAGGCAGGTGTTGAGTACTTCGATATGACCGAACCCAACCTCAACATCATCCTGCAGGATGGGCGGCTGGCGCTTAACCTCGTCGATCATGAATACGATGTGGTGAGCATCGATGCGTATAAGCTGCCGTATATCCCGTGGCACCTCTCGACTGTGGAGTTCTTCGAGGAGATCAACGCCCACCTGACCGATACCGGCGTGGTGGCGATCAACGTGGGGCGCACCGTCAATGACCGCAGCCTGATCGAGACGTTCAGCGCCACCATGAGCGAGGTGTACGAATCGGTGCATGTGATGGACGTGCCGGGAAGCTGCAACAGCATCCTCGTTGCCACCGTGCAGCCCACCGACCCCGACAACCTGATCGAGAACCTTGAACGCCTGCCGGAAGACGTGCATCCCTTCCTGCCGGTGGTGCTTCAGCGCGCACACGATGCCATCAGCGAGACGCCGGAGGGCGGTCTCGTGCTGACCGATGACCGCGCCCCCACCGAGATCATGACCGATATGATCCTCGTCAACTTCGTCCTCAGCGGCGATACCGCGCTGCCCTGCCAGTAAAGGAGGCCCTGACCCATGACCGAATTTGATCAAGACGCTGCCGCCAACGGCCCGCTGCCCGCGTGGCTGATCGCCGCCCTGCGGCTGTTCATCACCATCAGCCTGCCGCTGATACTGGTCATGCTCAATGCGCGCGCCCTGATGACCGATACCTTCCTGCGCGTTGAGTACAGCCTGCCAAACTTCCCGGTAGATACCGAGGTGCCTATCGGCGGGACAGCGATGACACAGGCCGAGCGCTACGAGTACGCACAACTGGCGCTGGATTACCTGCTCAACGACGCCGGGATCGCGTTTCTTGGCGATCAGACCTTCCCTGGCGGGCAGCCGCTGTACAACAGCCGTGAACTCTCGCACATGCTGGATGTCAAGATCGTGACGCAGGACCTGATGATCTTCGGCTATAGTTGGATCGGGCTGGTGGTGGCCGCTGCGCTCGTCCTCGGCTGGAACAAAACGACGCGCTCCGCGCTGTACCGGGCGCTGCTCTCAGGCGGCATCGTGACGGTCGTCATCATCCTTGCCGGGCTGGTCGCCGTTGCGACTTCGTTCAACTGGCTGTTCACCGAGTTTCATAACCTGTTCTTCGCAGAAGGCACGTGGGTCTTCCTGTACACTGATACGCTCATCCGGCTTTTCCCCATCGTTTTCTGGACACACGCCTTCGCCCTGATCTTCATCGGTGCGCTGCTGGAAGCCGCGATCCTCGGTGGGCTGTCGTGGTGGCTGCTGCGCAGGGGCTAGATAATTGCGGGGGCTCTGCCTCCTTGACCTGCATAATGGATGTACCCGTTTTACCGAAGCACCTCCAAGTTCCGGGTAAATCTAACCCTGCCTTGAGCGAATCCCTCCGAGTCCCGGAGGGGCTTCCCCCCGGCGCAAAGCGCCACATACCCGGGGATTTGAATCCCCGGAACCTGGGTGATCATGGGAATGTGTGTTCACACTTATGAATAAGCTCATATGCGGGGGTGCTTTTCTCCGGGTGATACCGGGTAACTGGGAGGTATAATAAGGATGAGCGGATTTTATCCGTTTAATTGAAGTGCCATCTACATAAGTTGCCATCACAAGGGGGACACTTTGCCACATTATAAACCCGTACTGCTGATGATTATGGACGGCTGGGGCCTGCGCACCATGGAACATGCCAACGCCGTAGTACAGGGCAACACACCCAACTTTGACCGCTGGAACACGACCCTTGATCGCGCTGTGATCGATGCCTCGGAGCGCTGGGTCGGGCTGGTCGATGACCAGATGGGCAACTCCGAGGTCGGGCACCTCAACCTCGGCGCAGGCCGCGTTGTATACCAGGATATTTCCCGCATTGATAACGCCATCGAAGACGGCTCGTTCTTCTCACTTGGGCCGCTGCTGGATGCTGCCAGTAAGGCGAAAAATGGCGGCAAGCTGCACCTGATAGGCCTGCTGGGGCCGGGCGGCGTCCACGCGCATGACAACCACCTGCACGCACTGCTGAAGTTTGTCAATGATCAAGGCGTAACCCCGGTACTGCACGTCATCACCGATGGCCGCGACACCCCGCCGCAGAGTTCCGTTGATTTCTTCGCCAGCCTGCGTGCTTTCATCGAGAAGCATAACATCCGGGTTGCGTTCGCCACGGTGAGCGGTCGCTACTACATCATGGACCGTGACAAGCGCTGGGAGCGCACATCCGCCGCCTATGACGCGCTGGTCAAACGCGAGGGCAAGACCGCCGCGACACCGGAAGAAGCGATCCGGGATTCGCATTCCGAGGGCGTTAACGATGAGTTTATCGTGCCGGTGGTGCTGCCCGGTGACGGCCTCGCTGTTGAGCCGGGCGACGCCATCGTATTCTATAACTTCCGCGCCGACCGCATGCGGCAGATCGTGCGGCTGTTTGCCTTTGAGGAGTTCGAGGGCCGCCCGGATGTGGGCTTTATTGACGATGTCAAACTGGTCTCAATGACCCAGTACGAGAGCGACTTCGACGGCGTGGTCGATGTACTGTTTCCGATGGAGATCGTCAGGAACCCGCTGGCGGAAGTCCTTGCCAACGCAGGCAAGACGCAGTTCCACATCGCCGAAACCGAGAAGTACCCGCATGTGACCTACTTCTTCAATGGGCGGCGCGAGGAGCCGTTTGACGGTGAGACACGCCAGATCGTACCCTCGCCGAAGGTCGCAACCTACGACCTGCAGCCGGAGATGAGCGCCTACGAGGTGCGTGACACCCTCCTCAAACGCATCAAGGAACATGATGATGACTTCCTGCTGATCAACTTCGCCAACCCTGATATGGTCGGGCATACTGGCTCGATTGAGGCCGCCATCAAGGCCGTGGAAACGGTCGATGTGTGTGCGGGCGAGGTGGTGCAGGCCATCGTCGATAAGGGTGGTGTCGCGATTGTGACCGCTGACCACGGCAACTGCGAGGTGATGATGGATGAGGTGACGCGCAAACCGCACACCTATCACACCACCAACCCCGTGCCGCTGTTCATCATTGGTAAAGAATACATCGCGCCGCGCCCACGCGGTAAGCTGGCCGACGTGGCCCCCACCGTCCTTGCGCTGCTGGGTGTTGAGCAGCCGGAGGATATGACGGGCCGCAGCCTGCTTGATGTGGATTGACGCGAGCGAAACGGTTACGTTATGATGGAGGTGGCGGGCTGCGCCCCGCCGCATTTCGTCATATCACACAGTGTCAGGGACCCCGTGGGCAATCAACCCCGCAGACGGACGGTTTTGCAGCAGCTTCTGACCCCGGGTATCGGGGTCAAGCGCTGGTTTATCCTGCTGCTGATCGGCGCTGCCCTGATCGGGCTTGGCTTTGCGGCGCTGCTGGTTGAGATTTACCGCTATCGCCCCGACCCGCTGTGGTCTACCATCCTGTGGCTGGCGCGCTTTCCGCTGTGGGCGTGGGCACTGATCCTCGGCCTGATGGGTGGTGGGCTGGCGCTGTATGCTGCCGTGACCATCAACCGTAACCTGCTGGCCCCGCTCGATATGGGCAGCCGTGACCTGCTGGACGCTATCATCGACCGCCGCCAGCTTCAGCGTGGGCCGCATGTGGTCGCCCTTGGAGGTGGTACCGGCCTGCCGACGCTGCTGCGTGGTATCAAGGAATACACCTCCAATATCACTGCTATCGTCACCGTCGCCGATGACGGTGGCAGTTCCGGGCGGCTGCGCCGTGAACTGGGCATCCTGCCCCCCGGTGATTTCCGCAACAACATCGCCGCGCTCTCACGCGATGAGAGCCTGATGACGCAGTTGTTCCAATATCGCTTTGGCGGCGAGGAGGGCCTCGGTGGGCACAGCTTTGGCAACCTGTTCATCACGGCGATGTCGGCCATCACCGGCTCGTTTGAACAGGCGCTTTCAGAGAGCAGCCGCGTGCTGGCAATCCGGGGCCAGGTCATCCCCTCGACGCTGGATGAGGTCGCGCTGACCGCCGAGATCATTGAGCAGGAAAGCGGGATGCTGCGGCGCGTGCAAGGTGAATCGGCCATCCCTGAGGCGGCTGGCCGCATCCAGCGCGTGGCCCTTGAGCCGGAAAACGTGCGGGCTTACCCCGGCGCGGTACGCGCCATCCTGTCTGCCGATCTGATCGTGATCGGCCCGGGCAGCCTGTATACCAGCGTGCTGCCTAACCTGCTGGTCCCTGGCATCTCGGATGCCATCAAGGCCAGCCGTGCGCCGACGGTGTACATCTGCAACGTCGCAACGCAGGACGGCGAAACCGACCATTTCACCGTCCATGATCATGTGGAAGCTATCCGGCAGCATGTCGGTGATGATCGCTTCAGCCTGGATTACGTCGTGGCGAACAACCTGTTTCTGCCACTACCGCCAGGCTCGCGCACCATTTACGTCAAACCGGGAGAGAATAACGGGAACGCAAGCAAAAACCGGAACGATGGTCCTGATTTCGTGTTGATCGAAGCGGCATTGGTTGACCGCCAACGCCCCTGGCGTCATGATTCAAGCCTGCTGGCTGAGCTGGTGCTGGGCCTGGTGCAGCGGTCGGTTCGTCAGCCTGCGTCGCTATAATCATTTAATTGGAAACCCAACAAACGCATTCCATGGGAGGTATGCAAAATGGCTAAGACAAAAATCGGTATTAATGGCTTCGGGCGGATTGGCCGCCAGGTGCTCAAGGCTCTGCTGGAGCGTTACCCCGACGACTTCGACGTGGTGGCTTTCAATGACCTGGGCGACCTGCCCACGATGGCACACCTGTTCCGTTATGACTCCAACTACGGCAAGTTTGAAGGTTCCGTCGAGGTGGTGGAAGATGGCCTGATCATCAATGGCGACAAGGTGCTGGCCCTCTCCGAGCGTGACCCTGAGAAGCTGCCATGGGGTGACCTCGGCGTTGAGATCGTGATCGAGTCCACCGGTTTCTTCCGCACCCGCGAAACCGCTGGCAAGCACCTCACTGCAGGGGCCAAGAAGGTCATCATCAGCGCACCCGCCAAGGGCGAAGACAAGACGCTCGTACTGGGTGTCAACGCTGACGAGTACGACCCGGCCAACCATCATGTGGTTTCAAACGCAAGCTGTACCACTAACTGCCTCGCCCCGGCGGCCAAGGTCGTCAACGACAGCTTCGGCATCGTCAAGGGCGTCATGACCACCGTCCACTCCTATACCAACGACCAGATGATCCTTGACTCGCCGCACAAGGACCTGCGCCGTGCCCGTGCCGCCGCGGTTAGCATCATCCCGACCACGACCGGTGCCGCCAAGGCCGTCTCCCTGGTCATCCCCGAACTGGAAGGTAAGGTCGATGGTATGGCGATGCGCGTCCCGACCCCGACCGGTTCCGTTGTGGACTTCGTCGCGGAGATCGAGAAGGAAGCCACCACAGAAGAACTGCTGGCTGCGTTCCGCGCCGCCGCTGATGGCCCGATGAAGGGCTACCTGGCCGTGAGCGATGAGCCGCTGGTCAGCGTGGACTACATCGGTAACCCGTTCTCCAGCACCATCGACGCCCAGTTCACCATGGCGATGGGCGGCAATATGGTTAAGGTTGTGGCGTGGTACGATAACGAGTGGGGTTACTCCTGCCGTACCGTCGATCTCGCCAAGCTGATGGCAGATAAGCTTTAGGCCATCTGCTAACGAATAGATGATTACCCTGAACACCCCATCACACCGGTGCCCTGTGCATCATGGGTGGTGGGGTGTTCTCTATCTCTCATGGGAGCATGATACATGAATAAGAAAACCATCCGTGATGTGGACCTGGGCGGCAAGCGTGTGCTGGTTCGCGTGGATTTCAACGTGCCGATTGAAGACGGTAAGGTCGATGACGATACGCGCGTGCGTGCCGCTATCCCGACCCTCAAGGCCATCCTTGATCAGAAGCCCAAAGCCGTCGTCCTGATGTCCCATCTTGGCCGCCCCAAGGGTGAGGTCAAGCCCGAGTTCTCACTCAAGCCAGTCTTGCCGGTGTTGGCCGATCTGCTGGGCGTTGATGTGGCCTTTGCCGAGGACTGCGTCGGTGCGGTGGCGGAATCCGCCGTGGCGGCCCTGCCCGAAGGCGGCGTGCTGCTGCTGGAAAACACCCGCTTCCACGCCGGTGAGAAGGCCAACGACGCGGACCTCGCGCAGCAGATGGCGAAGCTCGGTGATGTGTACGTCAACGATGCATTTGGCTCCGCACACCGCGCGCACTCCAGCACCGAGGGCGTTGCGCAGTACCTGCCCGCCGTCGCTGGCCTGCTGATGGAGAAAGAAATCGAGTACCTCAGCAACGCCATCGAGAACCCCAAACGCCCCTTCGTCGCGATCCTCGGCGGTGCAAAGGTCTCCGACAAGATCGGCGTGATTGACCGCCTGCTCACCGAAGCCGACAGCGTGCTGATCGGCGGCGGCATGGCGAACACCTTCTTCAAGGCGCAGGGCCGCGAGATGGGCAAATCGCTGGTGGAGGAATCCGCCGTCGATATGGCGAAGGACCTGCTGGGCAAGGGCGGTGACAAGCTGGTGCTGCCCACCGACAACACCATCGCCGCCGACTTCGCCCCCGACGCCGACTCACGCATCATCCCCACCACTGAGCCGGTCCCCTCCGACTGGGAAGTGCTGGATATCGGCCCGGACACCATTGAGGCCTTTGGCAAGATCATCGCCGGGGCTGAAACCGTCGTGTGGAATGGCCCGGTCGGCGTGTTTGAATTCGAGAAGTTTGCCAAAGGTACGTTTGGCGTTGCGGCCAGGCTGGCCGAGCGCGCTGAACAGGGTGCGACCGTCATCATCGGCGGCGGTGACAGTGCCTCCGCCATCCAGAAGGGCGGCTATGCCGACCGTGTCAGCCATGTCAGCACGGGCGGCGGTGCCAGCCTCGAAATGCTCGAAGGCCGTGAACTGCCCGGCCTCGCAGCGCTCAACGACCGTGAGTAGAATTGTTTTATGGGGGCTGCTCTGCCCCCATACCCCCGCAAGGGGCAACCTGCCCCTTGACCGGGTATAGTGGTTTTAACAGGTTTCGAGAGAATTACAGGGATGTAGGGTGAGTGTATTTATACATCCAGCCCACATCCCGTATCCGTGAATCTACGGCCCCTCCCCTTTTACGGCAAAAGGCGGGTGGGGTGAGGTAAAAAAGGCGCTGTCACCCCATCGACACTATAATGAGGGCATCATACCCCCGAAAGGAAAGCCAATGCGTACCCCGTTCATGGCCGGAAACTGGAAGATGTACAAGACCGTGCCGGAAGCGCTGGACTTCGTGAAAGCAGTCCGTGACCTGGCAGCCGATGTGACCACGGTTGAGATGGGCATCTGCGCCCCGTACGTGGCGCTGGCCCCGCTGGCCGACGCCCTGCGTGACAGCCCGATCAAGCTCGGTGCCCAGAACATGTATTACGAGGACGAAGGCGCGTACACCGGCGAAGTCTCCCCGCGGATGCTGCGCGGCCTCGTCGATTACGTCATCATCGGGCACTCGGAGCGCCGCCAGTACTTCAGCGAAACCGATGAGACTGTCAACCTCAAGATCAGGAAAGCGCTTGAGTACGACCTGCTGCCCATTGTGTGCGTTGGTGAGACGTTCGAACAGAACCAGGCCGGTGAGACGGAATCGTTCGTCAGCGGGCAGGTGACCGCCGCGTTTGATGGTATCTCCGCTGAGGACGCTAACCGCATCGTCGTGGCCTACGAGCCGATCTGGGCGATTGGCACCGGCCTGACGGCCACCCCTGACGAGGCCAACCGCATCATCGGTGAGGTGGTTCGTGCTTCGCTGAAGAAGCTCTATGCTGATACTGCCGAGCGCATCCGTATCCAGTACGGCGGCAGCGTCAAGCCTGCCAACTGCCTTGACCTGATGGGCCAGCCGGAGATCGATGGTGGGCTGGTGGGAGGAGCCTCACTCAAGCCGGGCAGCTTCGCGGAGCTGGTCACGCTCACCATTGAGGCGAAAGGGCTGTAACCTGAAATGGCACTGCCCGAATGGCTGGCGTACTGGATGCTGGCCGCGATCCTGATCGCGCCGCTGGTGTGGGTAGAACGCTGGATTCACCGTCATATCCAGGGTCTCGGCCTGCTGATCACCAATGACCCGCAGGCTGCGGTTCTGATCTACTACATCGCGCTGTTCCCCGGCGTCTTCCTGCATGAGGCCAGCCAATGGGTGCTGGCAAAACTGCTGCGGGTCCAGGTTAAGAAGTTTCAACTATGGCCTGAGAAGCAAAAAGGCGGTGTGATCCGGCTGGGGCTGGTGGAGATCGACAGCAAAAATACCGATACCGTCCGGGCAACACTGGTGGGTATGGTGCCTATGATCACAGGCATAGCCGCCATCGCCCTGATCGGCAGCACACGCTTCGATATCCGCATCCTTGCTGATGCCTTCTCCAGCGGGGACCTGCCGACCATGATGCAGGGTATCGGGCAGTTCTTCTCCGCACCGGATTTCTGGCTTTGGGCATACCTCGTCTTCTCCATCGCCAACGCCATGCTGCCCGAGGAACACGACGAGATCAACTGGTGGCTGTTGGGCGGGGTCTTTGCCGGGATGCTGGCCTTCCTGCTGATCCTTGATCTCGGCATCCTTGTGGAGGCCTTTTTAGAGGGTCCGTTCACATGGCTGGGCGAATTTCTGTCGCTGGCGCTGGGCATTGCCATGTTTATCGATCTCTCGGTGATCGCGCTGCTGGCCCTCACGGAGTGGATATTCAAGGAGTTCTTCGACCGTGAGGTCGAGTACCGTTAATGCGGCCCTCGATACACGAAAACGCCCTCCAGTAGAATGGAGGGCGTTTTTTAGTTCGATCCGCTATTTACTGGCCCCTGGCCTCTCTTATACAGCGGGGGCCGCATCAACGAGACTGCCGCGCCTGGTCCACTCGCGGTAGGCGAGGGTCCAGACCGTGGAGAAGTAAGTCGTGATACCGGCCTGCACCGCCCACAGGATCGGGAGCAGCACACAGCATATCACGGCGACAATCGACGGCAGGATGAGCAGGATACCCAGCACAATGCCGATCACAAGCTGGAGTACGAACAGGATGATCACCGGGCCGATGTTGGCCGTGATGACATCCCAGCCACGGCGATAGGCATCGAAAACAACCAGGTCTTCGAGCATGGCTGCGCGGTAGGCAAAGGTTGCCAATGCACCCAGCACCATACTCACGACCACCACGATACAGATCAGAACGCACATCACCACGATCAGGCCCACTCCCGCTGCCGCGAGCGCTTCTTCAGCCGCTGCAAACGAGGCACCAATGGCAATTGCGACGATCACGATGGCAAAGCCCAGTACAAGCCCCGGTAACGCCGGGATAATGCCGATGCCGATCAAGCGCCACGCCTTAGCCCAGCCTGCCTGCCATGCCTCGGCCAGCTTGACCGTTTGCCCGGCATCAATGGCATCAACGCCGTAAACAAGCCCGCCCTGCGCGATCTGGCTGACCGCGAACAGCAGCAGCCCGATGATGATCGCAAGGCAGATCAACGGGATCAGGATAGCGGAACCCACCGCGAGGAACGGGATGAAGTCCTCAAAATTGAAGTCATCCATCTGCTGCTCGAAGTCGAAGACCGGGTTATCGTCGAAGTTGAAGTCCTCGGGGTAACCCTCGGGGTAACCCTCGGGGTTAAACTCATCCGGGTTGTATTCGCCGCTGCCTGGGAAGCCGGAGGTGTTGAAATTGCTGGTGCCCCCTCCGCCACCGCTTCCGCCACCGCTTCCTCCACTGCCCAGCATAACAAGAAAACCGAGAATAACCAGCCATTTGTTATTCCAGACAATATCCCACGCCTTTGATAGTAACGCACCGTAGTCCATAGATTTTTCTCTCTCCCTCAAACGTGAGAAGGGCTAACTCTGCTTAAGATTACTCACCTACCTATACGCCGAAACCGGCGGTGAGTTGCGCCGGGACAATTTGGCTGGTACCCAATTCCCACTAATCAGCGGCTCAGCTTACTCCCACTCGATGGTGGCAGGCGGCTTGCTGGTCACATCGTAGACCACGCGGTTGATCCCGGCCACCTCGTTGACAATGCGCGTACTGACTTTCGCCAGCAGCTCATAAGGCAGGCGTGACCAGTCAGCGGTCATGAAATCATCGGTGGCAACCGCACGCAGTGCCAGCACATCGGCATAGGTACGGCCATCGCCCATCACGCCGACGCTTTGCACGGGCAGCAGCACCGCGAAGGCCTGCGCCGTGATGCCGCGCAGCAGACCCGCCGCTTCCAGTTCCTCGCGGAAGACGGCATCAGCGGCGCGCAGCCTTGCGAGCCGTTCCCACGTAATCTCGCCGAGGCAGCGGATCGCAAGGCCGGGGCCGGGGAAGGGCTGACGCCATACCATGTCTTCCGGCAGGCCCAGCGCCTCACCGACACGGCGCACCTCGTCCTTGAACAGGTAGCGCAGCGGCTCGACCAGTTCGAAATCGATGTCTTCGGGCAGGCCGCCCACGTTATGATGTGACTTGATGCGGTGGGCGGCGGGGCGATCCGGGGCAGCCGATTCGATCACATCGGGGTAGATGGTGCCTTGCGCAAGAAAATCGAACTGGCCCAGCTCTTTTGCGGTGGCCTCAAACGTGCGGATAAACAACTCCCCGATGATGGTACGTTTCTGTTCCGGATCGGTGACGCCCTCCAGCGCAGCGAGGAAATCCTCGCTGGCATTGACGGGGACGAGGTTCAGCTTGAGATGGTCACCAAACGTTTCGATTACTTGCCCGGCTTCACCCCGCCTCAGCATACCATGATCAACAAACACGCACACCAGTTGATCGCCAATTGCACGGCCCAGCAGCGCCGCCACCACCGAGGAATCGACGCCACCGGAAAGGCCCAGCAGCACCCGGCCATCGCCCACCTGCGCCTGAATTGCGGTCACACTCTCCTCAATGAAAGCTGCCGGGGTCCAGCCTGCCGCCGCGCCGCATACCGCCGTGGCAAAGTTGCCCAGCATCTGTGCCCCGTTCGGCGTATGGGATACTTCGGGGTGGAACTGCACGCCGTAATACATGCGCTCACGGTGCCGCATGGCCGCAATCGGTGAACCGGGTGTAACAGCTACCGGTTCGAAACCCGGCGGGGCCTGCTCAATACGATCACCGTGGCTCATCCACACCGGCTGTACGCCGTCCAGCCCAGCGAACAGCGGATCACCCGGCGACAGGATCAGGTCAGCCGGGCCATATTCGCGCTGCGATGATGAAGCCACCCGGCCTCCCATCGCAGCGGTAAGAGCCTGCATCCCATAGCAGATGCCCAGCACCGGCAGCCCGCTGTCAAGGATGTAGCGGGGCAGGGTGGGTGCGCCCTCGGCGTAGACGCTGTTGGGGCCGCCAGACAGTACAAAGCCGAGCGGGTTCATGCCCATGACGTGATCTTCGGGCGCATTCCACGGGACCAGTTCACTGTAAACACCCATCTCACGCAGCCGCCGTGCGATCAGTTGGGCGGTCTGTGACCCGTAATCAAGGACAACCATCGTATCGTGATTCATGCCGTTTACCCTCAGCCTTCCTGTGATGCAGATGCGGTTACAAGGAAACGCGTGAGCAGGCACGGCTTACGGGGGACAGGTCGAACACCCCCGCCGCGTGCCGTGCGCTATTCATCATCGGCAAAAACGATCTTGCCATCATCCAGGCTGCTGATCATCGCCAGCGATTCAATGCGCACATCGAGATCGGCCAGTAGATCACGACCATCCTGGAAGGTCTTCTCCACCACTGTCGCCACACCGATTAGATCGGCCCCGGCCTGCCGCACGATACGCGCCAGCGCGTGGATGGTGCGCCCGGAGGCGAGGAAGTCATCGACGATCAGCACACGGTCACCGGCGTTAATGAACTCCGGGGAAACCATCAGCAGCACCTCACCGCCCTTCGTCGGCGAGGGAGCGCTCTCCACGTAGACGGGTTCCATCATCGTGATCGGCTTGCGCTTACGGGCGTAAACGATGGGGACACCTAAAGCAAGACCCGCCATCAGGGCGGGGCCAATTCCAGAGACTTCTGCGGTTAAGATGCGGGTGGGCCTTTCATCGGCAAACAGCCGCGCGATCTCCTGTCCCATCCCATGCATCAATAAAGGGTCCATCTGGTGGTTGAGCAGGCTGTCAATCTTCAGGATTCCGCGTCCGAGGTTTTTGCCCTCGGCGCGGATACGCTGCTTGAGTTCTTCCACGACCTTTCCTCCGGTTATGCGAGACCATGTTGGATAGATTGTAAACACGTCGGTGTGATCCCTCAAGATTGATCGTGCGAGTGATGACATACATCCCGCCTGAACCCGATGTGTTCAAGAGGAGGATGCTAGGGTCACCCCCACGCATGATGTATACTGGAGATACGTCCACACACATCTTCTTATAAGAACAGCAAGGAGCGCGCTTCGTGAAATCTCTGCTTGAAAAGCTACATATACAGGACATCAATCCCGGTGCCTCGACCGGTGCTGACAACTGGATCGCGGACCCCAACGGTGTTGGGTTGATCTCGTACAGCCCGCTGACCAATGAGCCGATTGCGACGATCGTGCAGGCCGGGCCAAAGACCTATGACGCGGTGGTGCATCAGGCTGCCGAAGCCTTTAAGACATGGCGCAGTGTCCCCGCACCCAAGCGCGGCCTCGTCGTGCGTGACCTCGGCACAGCCCTACGTGAATACCGCGAACCACTTGGTGAACTGATCACGCTGGAAATGGGCAAAATCCGCGCCGAAGGCATCGGTGAAGTGCAGGAAGCCATCGACATCTGTGACTTCGCGCTGGGTCTGTCACGTCAGCTCTACGGCCTCTCGATGCACTCCGAGCGCGTCGAGCACCGTATGTACGAGCAGTGGCATCCGCTGGGGCCGATAGGCATCATCACGGCGTTTAACTTCCCGGCGGCGGTTTGGTCATGGAACGCAGCGATTGCCGCCGTGGCAGGCGATACCATGGTGTGGAAGCCCTCGCCGACCTCGCCGCTGGTCGCCATTGCGATCCAGCATATCTGCAACAAGGTCATGGCTGATCATGGCCTGGGCAGCGTGTTTAACCTTGCCATCGGGGCCAATGACGTCATCGGTGAACGCATGGTCAATGATGAGCGCCTGCCGCTGATCAGCTTCACCGGGTCGATCATGGTGGGGCGGCAGGTGGCTTCGAAGGTTGCCAGGCGGCTGGGCCGCATGATCCTCGAACTGGGTGGTAACAACGGCATCATCATCACCGAAAATGCCGACCTTGACCTTGCGTTGCGGGCGATCCTGTTTGGCGCGGTCGGCACGGCGGGGCAGCGCTGCACCACTACGCGCCGCCTGATCGTGCATGAAAGTATTGTCGATGAGTTCACGGAGCGGCTGGCCCGTGCCTATGAGTCGATCCCGATGGGCGATCCCATGGAAGATGGCACGCTGCTTGGCCCGCTGGTCAGCCCGCAGGCCGTTGAGGGCATGCTGGCCGCCGTCGAAACGGCCAAAGCCAACGGTGGCACCGTGGTCACCGGTGGCGGCACTCGCCCCGGTGTTGGCCCCAATTTCGTTGAGCCGACCCTCATCCGTATGCCGGAGCAGATTCCGCTGGTCTGCACCGAAACCTTCGCGCCAATCCTGTATGTCATGAGCTACAGCACCATCGAGGAGGCCATCGCCATTCACAACGGCGTGCCACAGGGCCTCTCCAGCGCCATCTTCACCGACAGCATCCGTCAGGCCGAACGTTTCCTCTCGGCAGAAGGCTCTGACTGCGGCCTTGCCAACGTCAACATCGGCACCTCGGGTGCCGAGATCGGCGGGGCCTTTGGCGGCGAGAAAGATACTGGCGGTGGGCGTGAATCCGGCTCCGATGCCTGGAAGGCCTACATGCGCCGTCAGACCACCACCATCAACTGGGGTGACAACCTTCCGCTCGCGCAGGGTATCAGCTTCGGCGAGTAGGGTTGGCGGGCATTCTTTCATCTGGGGGCACAGCCCCCTGTACCGTGGTAATGGGGTTGGTTCTGTCAATCAGATTATCACACCGAAAAAGCAATTGCAGGGCTGAGGTTATTCTCAGCCCTGCATGATTCTCACGGCATGGCAGGTCAGCTAATCGCTTACCACTTATTGCTCTATTTACTCGTAATCGGGCACATCGAACACCTTCTCGGCGTACTCCTTCAGCAGCCTGATGCGGTTGGGATCGACTTCCTTGTTGTTGAGATACAGCTCCAGTAGTTCGATGGGGGCCAGTTGTTCGGGCTTCTCTGTACCCAGCCGACGCCGCACCGGGTACTCGATCTGGCGCTGGATCGCCGCGACGAAGGCCGCGTTTTCCAGTGCCTTCTCGATCTCGCGGTCACGCAGTTGTGCTTCCTGCTCGGGCAGGGCTGTGACGATGACACGGACAACGGCATCGGTCACATCGACCTTTTCAATGGCATCCAGCACGCCGCTGGTAGGGTCAACATATTCGCGGACATCGGCACGCACGGTTACGAAAGGACGCACCGGCATCTCGATAAACTCATAGGTCGTCTCACCACGCATCACCTCAACGATACAGTAGCCCTTAGGGTCCTTCTCCTCCCCAAAGTCGATGCGCTCAATGCTGCCGCTGTACACGATGGCGGGATAGTTGCCCTCGTTCATATCCTGGTAGCAGTGAATGTGCCCCAGCGCCACGTAATCCCACGCGGGGTCATCGAGGATGCTTTTCAGCACCGCTACGTCACGGCCCAGCATCACGCCGCGTTCCGAGCCGAGCCGAGCGCCCTGCACGGTGAAATGCCCGGTCAGCACGGCAGGGAGTTCGGGGTCCACATCGACGGCAAGCTGCCCAATGACGGCGGCCACCTGTTCGCGCAGCAGCACATCCAGTTCCCCGATGGACTTGCCGCGTGCCTCGGCCTCATCCACCAGCCGCTGACGCACGGGGTACGGCACCGTGGCGATCTGGATTGGGCCGTGCTTGGTCTCGATCACATGCAGTTTATCGGCACGGCCCACCACCACGTTATCGACTTCCAGCGTATGAAAAATCTCCACACTGGAGGCCTTCTGCGTCATGGCGGGGATGTCATGGTTGCCCACCAGCAGCACCACCGGGCACTGCTGCGCCAGCCGCTTGATACGGCGAGCGAATTCACGCTGATAAGTGGGATTGGGGGTGCGCGTCTTGAAGGCGTCCCCGGCAAAGATCGCCACGTCGATATCGGCTTCCTCGGCATGCTCGATGATGGTAGTCAGGCTGCGCAGGAAGTCCATCACGCGGCTGCTGATGCCCGTGCGGGGATCGGTGCGCCCGTAGTTTTCCATACCAACGTGGATATCAGCGAAGTGCAGCAAACGGATCGGTTCTGTCATATTGATGCTCTGTATCCTGAACTGGAAACTGGTGAGTGTTACGCCTCGTCGCGCGGGTTGAAGACCACGTCGGCCAACAGTACGTCGGTCGGGCCGCTCTGCCACTCATCGAAGGGCACGCCGTCGATTGAATCACGCAGCGCGGTCAGGGCCGCCTCAAAGAACTCCTGTGATTCCCAGATGGTGATCCCGGCCAGCCGGTCGGAGCGTTGGTCCTTGATGGTATACGCCTGTATGTTGCCTGGCTGGGATGCCGCCGCACGGGCAAATTCCTTCATGGCGGTGATCATGGCCGGTTTGATGGCCTCATCGCGGGCCGGGTGCAGACCAATATGAATATACATGGTAAATGAGCCTCCGGCGTTAGGCAGTGATTAAGCGCCATTATGTTGTGATGCGCGGAGTCCTGCCAGTTTCTAGACCCGTGCCCGGTACTGAAGGGCCTCCGCGAGATGTGTTGAGGTCATTCTATCAGACGAATCAAGGTCCGCGACAGTGCGAGCCACCTTCAGCACGCGGTGATACCCCCGCGCCGAGAGCTGCATCTGCTCCATCGCTGCTTTGAGCAGCGCCTCGCCCTGCGTATCCAGCCCGGCGTACAGCCCGATCTCGCGTGGGCCCATATCGGCGTTACAGATCAGGGCGGTCCCGGCATAGCGCTCCGTCTGGCGATCCCGCGCGGCCTGTACTCGCGCCCGGATACGCTCGGAGGCTTCGCCGCGCCGCTCATCGGAGAGCTTGCTATATTCGACGCGCGGCACCTCGATATGGATATCGATGCGGTCAGCCAGCGGCCCGGATATCTTGTTGCGATAGCGCGTGACAGCAGCAGGATTGCAGGAACACTCGCGGATCGGGTCGCCGTAAAAGCCGCAGGGGCAGGGATTCGAGGCTGCCACCAGTACGAAATCGGCGGGGAAGGTGGTGGCCCCCGATGCCCGGCTGACCGTCACCTCGCGATCTTCGAGCGGCTGGCGCAGCACTTCGAGCTTGTGCCCGAACTCAGGGAGTTCATCAAGGAACAATACCCCGCGATGAGCAAGGCTGATCTCGCCGGGGTTAGGCACTGAGCCGCCCCCGACCAGCCCGGCATGGCTGACAGTGTGATGCGGCGCGCGGAACGGGCGGTAATCAAACAGCGGCGTGCCCGTGGGCAAGCGGTCCGCGACGGAGTAAATACGGGTTACCTCAAGTGCCTCGTCAATGGTGAGAGCGGGCAGAATGGCAGGCAAAGCGCGGGCCAGCATCGTTTTGCCGGAGCCGGGCGGCCCGATCATGCTGATATTATGCCCTCCTGCTGCGGCTACCTCCAGCGCCCGCTTGACGTGCTCCTGCCCTTTGACATCGGCGAAATCGGTGAGGTTGGCGGGGGTGTGCCGCGCGGGTGGCATGGCGTCGCGGTCAAACGGCGGGATACTATCAAGTTCCAGCAGATGCTCGACCAGCGCGATCAGGTGCGGCACGGGCAGCACCTCGACATCGGGGATCAGCGCGGCCTCTGCCGCATCATCAACCGGGACAAACACGCGGTCCAGCCCCATCTTCCGGGCGAGATGTGCCGCCGATAACACCCCGCGCACATGACGCACGCTGCCATCCAATGACAACTCACCGAGAATCAACGCGCCAACCAGTACATCGGCAGGCACCTGCCCGGTCGCGGCCAGTACACCGACCGCAATCGGCAGATCGTAGGCAGGGCCGTCTTTGCGCAGGTCTGCCGGGGCCAGGTTGATGGTCATGCGCCGCTGGCTGGGGAAGGTCAAACCGCTGTTGCGGATGGCTGCCCATACCCGGTCCTTTGATTCCTTGACTGCCGTGCTGGGCAGGCCAACCAGCGTCAGCGCCGGCATCCCGCGCGCCGCATCGACCTCCACTTCAACCAGCGTAGCATCCAGCCCTTCCAGTGCGCAGCTATTGACCTTTGCCAGCATCCGGCGGCCTCCTGTTTTTGATGACATCTGCGGGGAAGTTCCAACGTACCGGATCATCGTATCATGAGCGTGCGGGGTGGTCAATATGGATGCCCGGCGTCGTCCTGCTTGTGCCCCACGGAACAAGCGTCAGGAAACCGTAACACAATCGAAAGCCACCAGGACCAAAGGATCATGTACGATCAGGATAGTACTGGTAGAATAAGCGGTAGACAGCATCCACACACACAACCTGCTGTCGCCTGATTGAAATGGAGAACATCCAATGGTCCTGGTAGAGTATCCTACGGTTGATATTCCGCTGCATGATGCCCATGAAGAAACAGACACCACCATTCCCAACTGGATATCTCAACTGAATAGCGGTAACGAGAACGAGCAGACCGAAGCTGCCCAGCATCTTGCCGAGAATGGTACGGCTGCACTGGATGAACTGCGCGTAGCCCTCGTTTTTGGCCGTGAAGGTGCCCGTGAATCCGCCGCATGGGCCATCGCTGAAATTGGTGGAGAGGAGGCCGTGGTTGCTCTGATCCCGGCCATTCAGGACGGCTCTGAACGGGTGCGCGTAGCCGCTGCGCAGGGCTTGGGCCGATTGGGCAGCATGCAGGCCCGCGTACAGTTGGAACTGGCCACCACCGGTGACCCCAGCAATACGGTTCGATACGCGGCCCGCAAGGCCCTCATCTCGATACGGACGGCGGCCAACAGCCACAATAACTAACCCGCTCACAAGCGCCCCCGCCAACGGGGCGGCGCTTGCGAAGCCGCCGCCACGCGATATAATTATTCCTCACACGCGGGTATAGTTCAGTGGTAGAACGTCAGCTTCCCAAGCTGAATGTCAGGGGTTCGAGTCCCCTTACCCGCTCCAACCAAAACCGCCGGGTCGCTGCCCGGCGGTTTTTTTGTTGTGTATGGGGCATTGAGTTGATGCTGTTATCCCTCGATCATCCGCGCCACGCGACGCCCCATCTCGACCGCGTAGTTGGTGCCGCGATCCCACGGATAGACCTGCGACATCGAGACGAGGTACAGGCCCTCTATCGGCGTCTCGATGGCCGGGATATGTTTCGAGTGATCGACCAGCGGCACGGGCTGCGCATAGGGCACGCGGAATATCCATGTTTTCCTGACCCATGATCGATCAAACAGGGAGTTGGCCCGCTTGAGAGATGGCAGGTACAGGTCGAGCAGATCATCCTCATTAAGGCTCATCCAGCGATGATCGGCTGCCATGTAGTCCCCCATATAGATGATGTGGTCGCCGTTGTAATGGGCCGGGGACTGCCAGTTCGTGTGTTCCACCAGCGCGAGGAACGGGAACGGGTTGGTATCCTTGTCGGGGCTGTCAGCGGGTAGGTTGAGCCAGTAGGTGCCCTCGGCCATCAGTTGGCGATCCAGCACCGCCACCACTGAGAGCGCCGCCAGACTTTTGAGGCCGGTCAGTTGAGCGCGGTAATCAGCAGGCAGGTCGGGGGCCAGCTTGGCTAACAGGCCCGGCCCCACCGTCGCAACGACGCGGTCAAAATGGCCTTTATCGTTGGGGGTGTGGACATGCAGGCCGCCACCATCAGCGGGATGAACACCGGTCACCGGCATGTTGAGGTGGATCGCTGCACCGCGATCTCGCAGGGACTGCCCGACATCCTCCAACGCGGCCTGGAAGCCACCCTCGTAGGTGCCGAGGCTGGCGGTACGCTTCTTGATGCGCGCCCACAGCCATGCCATGTTGACCTGATCATACATCGGCCCGAACTTGCCGATCAGCATGGGCCGCCAGATGCGGCTGTGGGCCTGCTTACCTGCCGCGCGCGTCATCCAGCGGTCGGCGGTGTGCTTTTCGAGGAAGGTGCCATCGGGGACCAGCGCCAGCAGCGCACCCACCGCGCCAAAGCGCAGCTTCGGGATCAGGCCGATGCCGGGGATCGACAGCACATTGACGATGCGTGAGAGAAAGCCGCTGGGCAGCACGGGTTTATCGAGCGCAAAGTTTCCTGCGGGGTCATAGAAGCTGGTAGTGGGGCTGGAAAAACGCAGCTTATCGCCCAGGCCCAGTTCGCTGAGAAAGTTGATCACGTCGTCATCGCTGGCAAACCAATGATGGTAAAACTTCTCCAGCATCCAGTCCCACGCGGGGTCTTTGAAGCCTGCTGCCAGCCCGCCGAGTTCGCCAGCCGCCTCGTAGATGGTGACCTCATGCCCGGCTTCCTGGAGGTCATGGGCGGCGGCCAGCCCGGCCATACCCGCCCCGATGATCGCAATTCGCATGGTTTTGTTTCCCTTTTAATTGGATGAGGGTGCCGTTTCCTCTGCCACCCTGACCGTCTCCGTCGCGCGTTTGAAGTCCCTCCACTGCACGCCCTGCCGCAGCATGTAATAGATGCCCAGCAGCGTGATCGGCAGCCACAGCGCCGCGTGCAGCACGAAGGTATAGGCCGCTGCGATGTTCTGCTCAACCCCGAAGACCTTCAGTATCTCGATGCCCGGCTCATCGAAGGTGCCCACGTAGCCCGGTGAACTGGGCAGCGTGGTGGCGAGGTTGACGACGGCGGTCATCAGCATCAGCACAAAGAAGCTCACCTCGAAATCAAAGGCGTGCATCACGAACCAGTACTTGGTGGTTTCGGTTAGCCAGATCACGGTTGAGGTGACCATCGTCATCGCCATGTCGGCGGGGCTGCGCAGCGAGGCCAGCCCATCCATGAAGCGGTCCGAGAAACCGATCAGCCCATCGCGCACACTTTCGACGGGAATCAGGGCGGTGAATACCCCCGTGTATAACTTCTGTGTGAACTCCGGTTTCAACGCCAGCACAAAGAACACCGCCAGCGCCCCGAAGAAGACCGCCGTCATCACCAGCACGACGCGGTCATAGGGGGCCGGGATGGGGGCAAAGGGCAGCGCCACAAACACGAACAGCAGCATCACCAGCCCGTCGAAGATGCGCTCCACCGCGATGGTCGCCAGTGATGCGCTGATGCTCACGCCCTCGTTGCGCCTGAGTACCCACGCCCGGATCACCTCGCCCGCGCGGAAGGGATAGATGTTGTTGCCCATGTAACCGATCACAACGACCGGGAACAGCCTCTTAAGCTCAATGCGCTGGATGGGACGCAGCAGGTAATGCCAGCGCCATGTCCGCGCCCATACCGCCACAAAATAGACCGCCACGCCGGGGATGATCCAGGTATAGTTGGCCTGCCGCATGTCACGCCATACCTCGGCCAGGTGCAGGCCATCCAGCGCAAGGTAGATGAATACGGCACTGATGGCAAAGCCCAGCACCAGGAAGATCAGGCGTCTCCAGCGGTTCATGGCACCTCTTTGATGGTCATGATAAAAGCGGCGCGATTGTACCACGCCCCTATCGGTTATACACAGGCACGCGGTTGGAGGCTTAGTTCTACCCCCATCCCTGAACCCTTCGCCCACAACTCACTCGTTTGCTTCGTAAACTTCGCTCGCGGTGGGAAGGGAACACCCGGCGAACCTGGTAGTGGATTTGAAGCTTGAACCAGCCCTGGCGTTTCGGACAGTTCATGCTGGCCCCTGTCCTCTGGCCTCTAGTCGCTATCCTTCACCCGGCGCTGCAATTCATACAGCTTCGTGATGGCGTCTATGGGCGACATCTCCTCGACCTTGAGCGCGCGCAGTTCATCAATGACCGGGTGCGCACCGGGCCGCAGGAATGACAACTGACCAGCCTCCTCCTCACGGGATTTGGGGTCAGCACCCACCGGGTCGATCTGCCACACGTTGCCGCTGGTCTCAAGATGGGCCAGCAGGTCCTCGGCACGCTGCACCACGGCCTTCGGCACCCCGGCCAACTGTGCTACATGGACCCCGTAGCTCTTATCCGCACGGCCCGGTGCGATGCTGTGCAGAAAAGCGACGGTATCGCCCTGTTCCGCGACCTGTACGGTGTAGTTCGCCACGCCCGGCAGGACCGCTTCAAGGTCGGTAAGTTCGTGATAATGCGTGGCAAACAGCGTCTTGCCGCCCATGCGTGGGGTATTGTGGATGTACTCCACCACTGCGCGGGCAATCGCCAGCCCGTCATAGGTGCTGGTGCCGCGCCCCACCTCATCGAGAATGATCAGGCTGCGGCGTGTGCTTTGCCGAAGGATTACAGCGGTCTCGATCATCTCGACCATGAAGGTACTCTGCCCGGCGTGAATCTCATCCTGTGCGCCGATGCGTGTAAAGATGCGATCCACCAGCCCGATGCGGGCCTCATCCGCCGGGACAAACGAGCCGATCTGTGCCAGCAGCACGATCAGGGCGACCTGGCGCAGATACGTCGATTTGCCGGCCATGTTCGGCCCCGTGATCAGATGGATGCGATGCCCGACAGACCCGTCAACTCCAGGCGTGAAAGTCGTATCGTTGGGGACAAACCGTTCGCCGAGTAATACCTGCTCGACCACCGGGTGCCGACCGTCATGGATTTCCAGCACGTCATCAGTGGTGAGCTGCGGGCGCACATAGCCATAGCGCCCGGCCACCTCCGCCAGCCCGGCACACACATCGAGGCGGGCCAGCAGCGAAGCGGTGCGCAGCAGCGATTCACTGTATGCGCCGATCTGGTCCAGGATGTCGCGGTACAGGCGCAGCTCAATGGTGTGGATTTCCTCCTCGGCGTTAAGCAGCCTCACCTCAGCTTCTTTCATCTCGGGGGTGATGTAACGTTCCGCGTTAACCAGCGTCTGCTTGCGGATGTAATGTTCGGGGACCCTATCGGTGTTGGATTTGGTGACCTCGATGTAATAACCGAACACCTTGTTATAGCCGACCTTCAGCGTCTTGATGCCGGTTGCCTGCCGCTCGACCTTTTCAAGGCTGTTGATGTACTGACGAGCGTCGGCGCTGGCATGGACCACGGCATCAAGTTCCGGTGAATACCCTTCACGGATGATGCCGACCGTCCCGGTAGTGGCGGGCGGGTCATCGGTGAGTGCCACGTCGATCAGGTCGGTCACATCCTGCACCGGGTCAAGGGCGTTGGCAAGGTTGATCAGGGCCTGCGCATCCCCGAACAGATACCCCCGGATGGCGGGGACGGCAGTCAGCGTATCACGCAGTTTGATCAGCTCACGCGGGCCAGCCGAGCCGGTCAGCACGCGGTTGGTCAGCCGTTCGAGGTCGCCCGTGCCATGCAGCGCATCGAGAACCTGGGCACGTAGGTAGCCATCGACGAACAGCGCCTCGATGGTATCGAGACGGCGGTTGAGGCGGTCCACATCCAACAGCGGACGCGTCACCCAGCGGCGCAGCAGGCGGCCCCCCATTGCGGTAACGGTGAGGTCCAGCACACTGAGCAGGGAGCCTCGTTTCTCACGGTCACGGATGGTTTCGGTCAGTTCGAGATTGCGGCGGGTGGCGGCATCAAGCACCATGTATTCGCTGGTGGTGTACATGCGTACCGCCGTGATCTGCGTGACCGCGCCGCGCTGGGTTTCCTGCAAATAGGCCAGCACCGCGCCAGCAGCCCCCGTTGCCATTGAGTGCCCGGCGAGGCCGTAGGCCGTCAGATCGGCCACGCCAAAGTGATCCTGCAAGGCACGGGCGGCGCTCTCTGCATCGAAGCGCCAGTCGGGGAAGGGCGTGGTGTGGATGCGCTCGGTGCCCAGCCACAGCAGTCCTTCTTCAAGAACGGTAGACGGCAGCAGGCACTCGCGCGGGTCGAGCCGGGCGATCTCCTGCTGAATCAGGCCCAGCGTATCGCCCCCGGCGATCTCGGTGGCGGCAAACTCCCCGGTCGAGATGTCGGTATAGGCCACGCCAGCCGCTACCAGCGAGCCGCCCTCCTTGCTCCAGACGGGCAGCACCGCGGCGAGGTAGTTGTTCTTCTTTTCGGGCAGCAAAGCTGGCTCGGTGACGGTGCCCGGCGTCACGACACGCACCACATCACGCGGCATCAGCCCGTTGATTGGCTCCGTGCTGGTCTGCTCCACCACTGCGACGTGATAGCCCTTCTCGATCAGCCGTGCGATGTAGTTCTCAGCGGCATGATGCGGCACACCCGCCATTGGTACGCGCTTGTTCTTGGCAACGTTGCGGCTGGTCAGCACAATGTCGAGTTCCCGCGCGGCGGTCTCGGCGTCCTCATCGAAGGTTTCGTAGAAATCGCCCAGCCGGAAGAACACAATGGCGTTGGGGAACTGTTTTTTCAGGTTAAGGTACTGCTGCCGAACAGGTGTCGTTTTGCTCATAATGCCCTGTATGAATGACTTGTGATGCTGGTGATGATCCCGACCTTCATTCTACCGGATAGGGCAGAATGATGACACGCCACCGGGCAAACTCACGCGGACGTCCGGCAGTTGTACCCTTAGCATCAGGCGCGGGCGATTCACTATCATCATAGATGACGGTATACTGATAGCAGGCATTCACCCGATGAGCAAAGGACCAACCATGAATCGACGCGGTGTATTAGTCATTCCTCTCGGAGAAGAATTGCGCGAGAAACCAGCGGTCATGCTGATCGTGTTCCTGGTACTGATCGCGCTGCTGGCAGTCTCGGTGTTCCTTTTTGTTACCGATTACATCACCAGCGTGTACGGCTACCAACAGCTCCAGACGCAGCGTGTCTCCGACTTCGAAGCGTGGTTTGTGGGCGCACTGCCGCAGTTGGTACAGGTGGCCTTCCTGTTCATGGCGTTGGAGCGCAAAAACCCGCTGTTTGCGATCATCGCAGGGTCGGCCTTCCTTGTTGATGTGGGCACCGACGTGACCTTCCGCATCGGCGATGCGACCGGGTTCGGCGTGTGGATGACGGCTATCCTGCAAAGCGTAATCCTGTTCACGATGGGCAGTGAGTTCCTACTGGTGGCGGCGATGGAGAACATCATCGAGTATCTGCCCAATGTGCTTGAGTCGATGGCACTGGCAGCCAACCGGCTGGTCAGCAGCTTTACCCGCGTCGCAGAAACATTCCGCGAGGACGACGAGGACGATCAGCATCCGTTTGCAGGCCGCAAGCGCGGGCCATAAAGATGAATAAGAACCGCCCGGTCTCGGTGTCGATACAGGGTGACATGTTGTGGGTTACACTGGCAGATGGTCGGCTGATTGCCACGCCATTGACATGGTATCCGCGTCTGCAAAACGCATCAGAACACCAACTTGAACAAGTGGAACCTGGCCTTGCCGGGATTCACTGGCCGGAACTGGACGAAGATTTGTCGGTGGCTGGCATACTGGCCGGGCAGCCTGCAAGGTTGCTACCCGATTAGCTTCAGCCTGATCAGGGTGATGAGTAATGCTGCGCCCCCGTTTGGGGGCGTTTTTGCTCCCGGATCACCGTGATACACAGTTTTCTGACACCACACGAAAACTATGGGATAACCCCTTAGTAGATTTATAATAGAGCGCGTACACCAACCTTCCATAACAAGGGGAATTCTCACAATGAACGTGGTCAACATCACACCGGATGACGTGCTGGAGGATGTTTACACCTATGCAGCCTTCGCCCCGCTGGTGATCCTCTATGCACGGTTGATTCACTGGCTCTATGGCTACTGGCTTCTGCTGCCGGAACGCTTCCCGGTGCTGACGGAGGCCAACGAGTTGTTTGGCATTGTGGATGGCTTTGAGGGAATCACGCTGCTGCTGCTTACACTGGCAGCGCTGACCGCTCGCAATGACTTCATCTCCGGCCCGCTGCAAATGCTGAACCAGTTCGCGTTTTTTTACATTGGCCTGTTGGTCGGCGGGGTTGACCTGGCACTGATCTCGCTGGGTATCTACCTGCTGCTGACCGGGTTCAGTATCCCCGGTCGCGAGAATCTCTCCGTACTGGCCGATAACATCTACCTGCTGCGGCAGGTCGGCATGGAACCCGGTCAGGTGCGCTTCATGTACTGGTTTGTGACACCGGTTGCCACGCTGGGCGGCGCGGCCCTCAGCCTGTGGATCGTGGGGCGCATCATGCCCGCCGAGGTGTGGAGTAGCGGGTCCTGGTTCCAGCAGATTCAGTTCTTCACGCTTCTGCTCGCCATCTGGGCTGTGATCAACGGCATCGTATTCAGCATTTACAAGGGGCAGTTCCCGCTGCGGGCTGATGCGCTGGTGGTGACCCTGCCCGTTTCCGGCCTGCTGGTTCTCTCTGCATGGCTGTTCAAGGATACGCTCGGCGCGCAGATTTTCTACTACGTGATGATCGGGCTGGTGTGGCTGGTACTGGGGCTGCACATCCTGAACGGTATCTTTAACCTCGGCATGGAGGATGAAAGCGTCAATATCCAGCGCTTCTAAGTAACCTGCCACCAACATCAGCGGGCATCAGCAAACGCTTGTCCGCTGATTTTGCTTCGAGGTGGTTGCAGCCGCATGGATTCGGTACGATCCGCATATCACATGACAAAGGACGAGATTCATGGAACGTCAATTCGAACGAATCCAACCACTGCTCGATACGCCCTTCATCCGGCGCACCCGCCGCAACCACGGGCTGGAACACGCCACCATCCACCTGCTGTCACGGCGGGTACCCAACCTCAAAATGGCCGGGCGCTCCGATGCCGGGGGGTTCCTGCTGTTTGGTGAGGCCGATACAGAGCAGATCGAGGGGGCCACATATGATGCCCTTGAGCGGATGCGTGGCGGCGAGGCCAAACTCGCCATCCACCCTAACTGCGGCACCAACCTTGTCAGCATCGCACTGCTGGGCACGGCAGCAGTCGCCGTGATGATGATCGGAGCGGGCAAGGAGAAGAACGGCATCCTCTCACGCCTGCCGATGGTGGCAGTCGGTATCATGGGGGCGGCGCTGTTCGGCCAGCCACTGGGGTTGATCATGCAGGAATACGTGACCACAAGCGGTGACCCCGCCGACCTTGAGATCGTGGATATCAAACGCTCCCGGCACGGCAGCCTGACCGTCCACCGCATCAGCACCCGTTCAAGCTGACCTATGACAGACGACATTGCACAGCCACAAAAGACCTATACCGCCTACGATCTGCCGTTCCGCAACCTCGTGCTGACGGGGTTTCTTGGCTCGGGTAAATCGACCATCGGGCGCACGATCTCGCAGCGCCTCAAGGTGGATTTCTTCGATATTGACGACGAGATCGAGATGGGTGAGGTGATGAGCATCGCCAAGATCAGGGAGCTGTACGGTGAGCAGCGGCTCCGCGCGCTGGAACACGACTACTGCCGCCGGGCCTCACTGATGCGGCGGGCGGTGGTGGTGGTGCCGGGCACGGCCCTGCTGGATGTGCGCAACTACAATCTGTTTGATGGCACCTCGGAGATGGTGATTTTGTATTGTGATATTGGGGAGGGACTGCGGCGGCTGCATCGATCCGCCGGGCCGCGCTACCGTGACTCAACCCTGCGTGCCCGTATGATCGCACGGATGCACCGGCAGTACGAGATCGTGCGTGATACGCGCATGAGGCAGCTCGATACCACCCACCTCAGCGTTGAGAAGGAGGCGGAACTGCTGATTGAATTGTGGGCCACCGGGACGACGCTCAGCCCACTGTTTCGTTACGGGCCGCCAGCGCCGATCCAGCCCCCCACCTATGACCCGGTTGGGCTGTCCACGGTTACTCCGAAGCAGGCGGATCCGCCTCCACGCCAATCACTTCAGTGATATCCGGAAAGAACTGACGTACAGTTCCTTCGATCCAGCCATGAATGGTACCCGAGGAGAGCGGGCAGCCCGTGCAGGCTCCACCCAGTTCCACGATCAGCGATTTACTGTCAAAGGAGATCAGCCGTACCGAGCCGCCGTGATACTGTTCAATGTACGCGCTCAGGTTCTCGATCAGCGCGGCCATGCGATCGGCGGGACTGGCATTCAGGTCAGGTGCAACGTGGGGAACACTCATCTTAAAACTCTCTTGGCTCAGTCGAGCGTGTTACTTCCAGTATAAGGGCAGCCTCAACCAAACGTAAGTGACGCTTGACCGCTTTGGGAAGGACAGGAATCATACATGGTAAATCTGCTGGTCTTCGCAGCTCATCCTGATGACGAGACCGTGCTGGCCGGTGGCACGCTGGCGTTATGCGCCGAACGTGGCTGGCAGGTGCATCTGTTGATCGCCACACGCGGCGAGGGTGGCGACCTCGGCACGCCACCGCTGTGCAGCCGCGCCGACCTCGGTGATTTCCGGGCCGAAGAACTGCGCTGTGCATCACTCGCGCTGGGCGCGGCGTCACTGACGCTGCTGGGTTATGTCGATCCCGTTGTTGGCCCGGATGATGAACTGTACGCCTTTGCGCATGATGACCGCGTGCTGGTCGATCAGATCAGCAGCCACATCAAGCGCCTTAACGCTGACGTGGTGATCTCGCATGGCAGCAGCGGTGAGTATGGTCACCCGGCCCACCTGCTGATGCACACCGCCGTTGGTGAGGCCTGCGCGGGGCAGGGTGTGACGTTCTATTCGTTCGCGGCACAGGTCCCCAGCCACGACGACCACATCCTGAACGAAAATGACCTCGCGCACCTTGCGTTGGATATCCACCCATGGCTGGATCAAAAAGAGGCCGCCGCACTGTGTCATCGCACGCAGCACGCGCTGTTCACACGGCGTCACCCGGGGGCCAGTATCCGCGAGGTGATGCGCTTCACTGAATCGTTTCACCGTCATCAGCCGCCCGTTGAGGATGGCCC
>CAYMGV010000025.1:0-30818 GCA_964390105.1 uncultured Anaerolineae bacterium
TGATCAGCGCCAGGCCGAGGCCCCGGCCCCGGTAGGTGGGGTCTACAGCCAACGACCGCACCTCACACAGGTCGCCATCGTAGAACACCAGTGAAACACATCCGACCGGCAGACCGTCATTGACGGCCACCAGCCAGTCATCCAGCGTGGCACGGATTTCGAGTGGGTTGCGCGGCAGCATCCGGCCTGCCCGCACTTCCTCCTCGAACAGGCCAACAATTCCCGCGATCTGCTCAACGGTTGGTTTGCGGATTTCTACGCCGGTAGCATCCATCACAAGGCTCATTCGATCTCCGCGAACATGCTGGCAAGGGCGATCATCAACTGGTCGATATGCTCTTTATCCAGCGTATAGGCGGGCAGCAGCCGCAGCACATTCGGCCCGGCGGTCAGCAGCATCACACCGTGTTCGTAGCCCTTATCCAGCAGCGGCGCGGCCTCGATATCCAGTTCAATGCCGATCATCAGCCCCTTGCCACGCACCTCGACGATGTGCGGCGAGTTGAGTTCCTTCAACCGTTCGATCAGCATCTGGCTCATCTGGTTGATATGCGCCAGCATTCCAGGGTCCGCTGCATATTTAACGACCACCTGCGCCGCTGCCGCCACGACCGGCCCACCGGCAAAGGTGCTGGCGTGGTCACCCGGTTGGATAACCCCGGCCACCTCGTCATTGACCAGCGCTGCGCCCATCGGCAGGCCGCCGCCTAGCGCCTTGGCCGTGGTCAGGATGTCCGGTGTCACGTCGTAACCCTGGTAGGCCCACGTGTGTCCCGTCCGGCCTAGTCCACACTGCACCTCATCGAAGATCAGCACGGCATCGAACTCATCACACAGCGCCCGCAACCCGGCCAGAAATGCCGGGTCTGCCGGGGTGACGCCGCCTTCACCCTGCACCGGCTCGACGATCACGGCACAGGTGTTTGGCCCAACAACCGCTCTGGCTGAATTGAGATCGTTGTACGTGGCGATCACCGCGCCGGGCATCATCGGCCTGAAGGCAGACTGGTACTTCTCACGCGGGGTAACCGCTAACGCCCCCATCGTGCGCCCGTGGAACGCCTGTGTAAACGAGACGATCTCGGTTTTATCGCGCAGACCAGAATGATAGGCCAGCTTGCGGGCAAACTTGATGGCGGCTTCGCTGGCCTCCGCACCCGAATTGCAGAAGTACACCTTATCGGCAAAGCTGCCCTCACACAGCGCGGCGGCCAGTTCAGCATGAGGTGCGGTGTGATACAGGTTGCTAACATGGCTGATCTGTGCGACCTGCCCCTGCACCGCCGCCACGATCTCCGGGTGCGCGTGCCCCAGCGCCGTCACCGCGATGCCGGACCCGAAATCAAGATAGGTATTGCCCTCGCTGTCGGTGACGGTCAGGCCCTCGCCGTGCGTCAGCACGAATGGCGGACGGTTATAGGTGTGCAGGACATGGTCCTTCTCTAGCTGAATAATGCGATCCATCGGCTGGATTCCCCTCTTTTTGCGCTTATGGTTGGATGACGGTGCCGCGCCCGTGCCGCAGTCCTTCAAGGTCCGTGATGACCACTGTCGGCACACCCTCTGCCAGCGCCGCCAGCGCTGACCGCACCTTCGGGATCATGCCGCCGTGGATGGTGCCAGCCGCGATCAGGTTTTCGACTTCTGCCTGAGTCAGGGTCGGTTGCACCTGCTCATCGACCTTAACGCCCGGCACGTTGCTGATGAAGATCGCACGGTCGGCATCGATGGCCCCGGCCACTGCCCCTGCTGCGTGGTCGGCATTGACGTTGTAACGCCCGTTGGCCCCATGGGAAATGGGGGAGATGACGGGCACGACACCCTCGGCGCACCACGCACGGATCAGGTCGGCACGTACGGCGGTGACGCGCCCCACCAGGCCCAACCCGCCACCCCACGGCTTGACCGTGATCAGCCTGCGGTCCACACCGCTGATGCCCAGCGCATCGACCCCGGCGGCCAACAATGCCAGCGTCACACGCTTGTTGACCTGAGCGGACAGCACCATCTCCGTGATCTCCAGTGACTCGGCGCTGGTCACGCGCTGGCCTTCGTGGTACTGCGGCTCGATATCCAGCGCGGCCAGCAGCTTATCGACCGTGCGCCCGCCCCCATGCACCAGCACCACGCGCATGGTCTGCTGCATCTCCGCGACGACCTCGGCCAGTTCCGGCAGGAAGCCCGGCGTATCGAGGTCGTTGCCACCGACCTTGATCAACATGATGGGTGTGTCACTCACAGCAGCCCCGCCGTTTCTTCAAAACCACACACCAGGTTCCCGTTCTGCACGGCCTGCGATGCAGCCCCCTTGAGCAGGTTATCGAGCGAACTGGTGACGATGATCAGTTCATCGCTGACCGGCGTCACCGATAGCACGGCCAGCGGCGTGCGCACGGTGTGACGCAGGGTGGCAAGCTCCCCGGCGGGCAGCACGTTTACAAGGGGTTCATCCTGATAGGTGTCGCGGATGGACTGTTCGGCGGATTTTGCATCAGTGACCGGGACATAGCAGGTCGCAAGAATGCCGCGATCCGTCGGGAGCAGATGCGGGGAGAAGATCAGCGCGCCGGGCGGGAAGCCGTTTTGATCGAGAAGCTGCTCAATCTCGGCGATGTGACGGTGCGCCCGTCCGATACTGTACGGCGAGAAATCGCCGTGAACCTCCCCGAACAGCATCCGCTGCTTCGGGGAGCGCCCAGCCCCGGTGACGCCGGACTTGGCATCGACGATCAGGGAGGCACCGCCCGGTATCAGGCCAGCCCGGGCGGTGGGCACCAGCGCCAGCGCCGCGGAGGTGGCATAGCAGCCGGGGTTGGCGATAACCGGGGCAGCTTTGAGTTCGTCCCGGTTCACCAGTTCGGGCAGGCCGTAGGGTATGGGCAGCATATCGGGGGCCGGGTTGGGGACCTTGTACCAACGTTCGTAGAGTGCCGGGTCAACCAGCCGCAGGTCGGCGGAAAGATCGACCACCTTAACGCCTGCCTCGGCGGCCTGCTTTGCCGTCTGCCCTGATTGGGTGTGCGGCAGGCACAGGTACACGATTTCGACCGCGTCCAGTGGGGCGTCGGCAGCAGAGACCAGCGTAAGGTCCGGGGCAAGCGGATGGCTGGCCCGCAGGCTGGTCCCGGCCTTGCTCTCAGAGGTAGCAAACGCGATCTCAAAACCGGGATGTCCCTCCAGCAGCCGGGCCAGTTCGAGGCCGGTGTAGCCGGTTGCACCATAAATACCTGCTCGGATTGCCGTCACGCTGCGCCCCTTTTTGTACTCAGATAAAACAAAAACCGCGCCCGGTGACCCGGGCGCGGTGGTATCTAACTAATACGGAAACGTATCAACCACTCACAGCCGGACCCCCTGAGGGGTAACGGCGTGTACGGCGGATACGGCGGCGAATTTCGATGATGATCATGTGTTCGTCTGTGTAATCAGGTTCAACGATGCCGCGCATGGTACCATAGCATACCGGGATATGCAAAACACCGGGAGTCATCCGGCCATGTGTGACGAAATGCCAGGGTTCCGTGATAGTTTCGTATCAAACAGGGCTTGCGCAGATGACACCCCCCAAAACCTCCCAAGTTGGATGTTACCCTCTTTTCCAGCAGATGCTGGGGCGGCCTCGCATCGACGCGACAGCGACGCTGCTGCGCCGATGTCAAGCGAAGGGTGATACGACGAAGACCAGATCATCCTGCTGCGTGTTCGGTGGGTTCTGAAGTATCCTCTCAGCTTATGGATGTGCCGGGGCCGGGTAAATCGAGTGTCAATTCATCCTCGTCCGGTTATACTGATCCCACACACCATCACACAAGGATCTATCCATGCTCACCATCGAACAGGCGCGTGCGTTGTACACCGATGACGACCCCGTCCATGATTTCAACCATGTGCTGCGCGTGCTGGCGCTGGCTGAGCGACTGGCCGAGGCCGAAGACGCTGACCTCACCGTCGTGCGGCAAGCGGCGCTGCTGCATGATATCAGCCGGGCCGAGGATCACAACGCGGGGACATCCTACGCGATGCAGGTCAAGGCCGAGACCGACCATGCCATACTGGCGGCACGCTACGCCCGTGACCTGCTGGTCGAGGAGGACCCGGCCTTCATTGAGGCGGTGGCGCACTGCATCGAGGCCCACCGTTACCGCAACGCCATTAAGCCCGAAAGCATCGAGGCCCAGTGCCTGTTTGATGCCGACAAGCTGGACGCCATCGGTGCGGTAGGCGTGGCACGCTCTTTCGCTTACGCGGGCGGGGCGGGGAATCCACTGTGGGGCGACGTTTCCGAAGGCTACACGCCCGGCCAATCGGGGGAAGCCCATACTCCGCGCCATGAATTCGAGATCAAGCTGAAACACATCAGGGATCGGATGTACACCACCAGCGGTAAACGCATGGCCGAGGAGCGTCACGCCTATATGGTGGCTTTCTTCAAGCGGATGGCGCGTGAAGTGAGCGGTGAGGCATGACCCTCAACGCGGCCCATAACCTGCTGCGGCGGGTTAAACCCCGCACGGTGGGCCTGCTGGTGCTGGCCCTGGCCCTGTTTGTGCTGGCCCTGCAGTTGATGCAGACCGGGGCCGCCGCCCTCAGCCCGGTGGTACAGGACCTGTTTAAAGTGGGCAACCCGGCCAGCGGACTGGGGTTCGGATGGCTGTCGGCGTATCTCGTCATGAGCGGCTCGCCCATCGCGGCGGCCTCGCTGACCTTCTACGATGTCGGCGTGATGGATGCCACCTCAACTTTCGCCATGATCACGGGATCGCGGCTGGGGGCATCATTTGGCGTGCTGCTGATCGGGACGCTGTATGTGCTGCGCGGCCACGAACGCGAAACCAGCCTGTCATCGGGGCTGCTCTCGCTGATGATCACGGCATCGATTTATCTGCCTGCCCTGCCGCTGGGCCTGTGGCTGCTGGATACCGGCTGGTTCGAGACGCGGCTGTTGGCCGAGGGTGGTCGCGGCCTCAACTCCCTGATCGACCTCGTCTATACGCCCGTGGTCGAATTCGCTGCGCGCTATATCCCCCAATGGATCATCTTCCTGGTCGGCGTGGGCGTGATCATCCTCAGCTTTAACCTGTTCGATAAAATCCTGCCAGGAGGCGTGCTGGAGGACAGTGCATTTGATAACCTGTCGCGGCTGCTGTACCGCCCCATTGTGACGTTTATGCTGGGCTTCGGCATCACGCTGCTGACGATGAGCGTTTCGGTCTCGCTGGGGATGCTGGTGCCGCTCTCGGTACGTGGCTATATCCGCCGTGAGAACATCGTGCCGTACATCATGGGCTGTAACATCTCCACCTTCATTGATACGCTGTATGCGGGCCTGCTGCTGGGCAACCCCGGCGCGGCGGCCATCGTGCTGGCGCAGATGATCAGCCTGTTCATTGTCTCGGCACTGGTGCTGCTGTTCCTGTATCGACCGTATCAGCGCACGCTGCTGCGTGCGCTCAACTGGGTGACGCATGACACGCCCCGGCTGATTGCATTCTTTACCGTTATTTTTGCTGTGCCGTTGGCACTGCTTTTATTTGGATGAAGCCATGAGACTACTGATAGCCAATGACGGATCACGTTACAGCGATGAGGCCGCAGGCTTTGCCCGGCTGCTGATGGGAAGCGAGGGGACACATACCACGCTGCTGGGCGTCGCCGAAGAAGGGGAGAGTGAACTACGGCTGCGAACCGCCATTGATGAGCTTGCAGATGACCTCAGCCTGAACTGCGACTGCACGGTCGATGTGCGAATTCGGCGCGGCTTTGCCCCGGAACAGATCATGGATGAGGCCGCCGCCGGGGATTACGACCTTGTTGTGGTGGGGGCACGGGGCGGCGGCAGGCTGCGCCGCTTTGTGATGGGCCGCACCACGCGCCGCCTGCTGCGGCACGTCTCGGTGCCCCTGCTGATCGTTTCGCACGGCAGGCCGCAGCTTGATCGCATCCTTGTGTGTACGGCAGGGATGAACCCCGGCGTGGTTGATACGCTGGTGGCGGCCCGCATCGCGGTGGCTGTCGGCGCTGACCTGACCGTGCTGCATGTCATGTCTCAGATCGCACTGACCGATGAGGCTCCGACCGAGTACCTTGACGCCGACGCCGAAACCATCTTGCAAAGCGACGTCCGCGAGGGGGAACACCTGCGGCACACGTTGGCGATCATGGCGGCACAGGGGCTGGCTTCACACTGCTGCGAGGTGCGGGTTCGGCACGGGCTGGTACTGGATGAAATCCTCAGCGAGACCCGTGAAGGGGGGTACGATCTCGTCGTCATCGGTGCGCATAGTACGCCCGAAAACACCAGGCATCCTGGCCTGCGCACCATGCTGCAGGACAACATGGCGGCACGCATCCTCAAGAACACGCGGCGTCCGGTCCTTGTGGTCAATTCACTGGACCCGGATCGATACGGCGAGATTCTTGAGTAGGGCGTCCATCACACACCACTGGCGGAACGCCCATGGGTTCTGCTGCAAAAATAAAGAGGCAGGACCTACGCAGTTGAACCCACTATTGTGTTTTCAATACCGAAGCCTCGGCAGAAGTTTATTGCCCCCTTTCAGGGGGTATAGACCTCAGTCTCCGGGTAAAATGCCGCCCATGAGAACCAGAAGTGATCGGTGGCGACCAGCCGCTCAAGCTGAGTGCCCTCAAGCGGCCCGCTGATGGCCTGCCCGCTGAGGGTCCAACTGCTGCCGGTTTCGTTATCTATAAAGACGCCGTCCTCAACGGCAAACGTCAGCATTTCGCCTGCCACTACGGGGTTAAAAACCCCCGTCGCACCGACATCACGGGCTTCGGCAATCAGGGCCGCATCGAGGGCACTGTTGGTGCCAAAGGCGTAGAAGATCACGTAAGGCTGGCCGTTGAGGTCATCCTGCACCACGGGTGTATCAGCCAATGACGTGTATGGATAGGCAAGCTGCTGATCACCGAAGTTAAGGCCAACCACACGCTCCATTGCGGCCAGACGTGGATCAACCGCACCGGTGAACAGGAATGGTCGAGTGCTTGAGTCGTACTCCACATAAGGGTTGACGCCATACTGGCGGTTAATACCCGTCTCACGTGAGAGGACACGTCCCTCAGGATACGCCTGTTGGAACTCAGCGTAGCTCAACAGGCCAGACGGCACGATCTCAAGCTGATCCCCGGCATGAAACCCGACAATGCCTTCCCCGGTGAACTGCTGCCACAGGCTCTCGGTGGTGCGATCATACATGATCAGGTCGGAGTTACGCAGCAGCCCCGACACGCCAAACTCATAGACCTCGCCGTCCACCTCGCGGCTGAACACGATGGCGGAGTTACACAGTGGGCAGAATGTCACAATGACCGGCTGACCGCCGACCTCGTCGTTGACGATCTCATGCCATGTGACAATCTGGATGGGATATGCACGAGCATCCCCATTGATCTCCAGCGCGATCACGGGTTCGGCCTCAGCGAGCCAGCTCACCTCATCCTGCGAGATGAAGACCGGGGCATCGATGGACGGGATGCCATCACGCGGAGGACCACCGGACAGCACCTCGTCGTAATTGATGGTGCGGCGGGTCCAGTCAGTGTTCCAGCCCAGCGTGATGGCACGCAAAGCCTCACCGCGTGTATCACCTTCCCGCAGACCATCCTCGTCTTCAGTCATCACCTCAACCTCGTCTGCCGTCCCAGGTTCCGCTGACTCCGGCTGAAGTTCCGCTTCCTCGGCCTCCGGCTGGAGGGGCACCGCATCCTCCGCGCCGTCTGTCACTTCGGATACGCTGCAAGCAGCCAATATAACACCTACCAGCACAATCCATACATACTTCACAAGATACCCCACTTCTCAAACAATCGTTTCCTAACAGACGAAGTGCCCAAAACAGTTCTTACGAGGTTGCGCCGTAAATCCTTGATTTATCGGTGCGAACCTTACAGGGCTGTGAGATGATGCACATGATCAGCGAGGGGCAAATACGGGGTGTGGAGCAGGGGGATAGCGTGGTACAGACGCGGTTCATCGATGGCCTGTTTAGCATCGCTTTTAACGCCCGGTTTTTACAACAGAATCGGGGTGTCTACCCCACGATCTCGTCACCCGGCAGCCCGGCGTTCACCGCGATAGCCGCCGCCGCTGATCGTGTATGCACATCGAGCTTCTCAAAGATCGATTTCAGGTGCCGCTTGACGGTGTTGGTGGAGATGAACAGCATATCCGCAATCTCCTTGTTGGTCATCCCACGAGCCAGCAAACTCAGCACCTCGATTTCACGATCGGTCAGGTCGCGCAGATCCGAGGCCGATACCTGGTCCTCATGGATGGCCGCCACCGTCCGCCGGAAGGCGTCCCGGTCGAAGGTCTGCTTTTCGAGGTAGGCGAAGATATCGTAATCTGCATAAGCCTGCTCTGCCACCGCAGATACCGCAACGCCACTCACCACGATGGTCGGGATGCGTTCCTCGCGCGTGGCCGCCAGCAGCCGGTACCCTTCGAGGTCATGTTTAGCGCCACGGGGTGGGGTGGCCCCCGCCAGTGAGAGGTCCACCACGGCAAGCTGATAGCGTCCCCGCTTCATCGCACCCAGCGCCTCACCAAAGCTGTTACAGGGCCGTGTAACATAACCCGCTTCTTCCAGCATTTCCACCAACAGCGAGCGCCACCCGGCGTCATCCTCCACCACCAGCGCCGTCTCGACCATACTGACAGAAGTCGACAGGGGCAGATCATCATTGGTCGCCTCGGCCCGCGCAGGGGCGGCGCTGGCAAGCGCCCGCCCCACCAGGTCGCGAAACTCCGCGCGATTAAACGTTTCCTTGCGCAGACAGGTGTACGCGCCGTGTTCGGTCAGCGCACTTACCGCGATCTCGACGGTGGCATAGCCCGTCAGCAGCAGCGTGACGCATGTTGGCGCATACTGCTTGACGGCATCCAGCACGCTCAGCCCGTCCTTGTTGCGATGATCACTTCCCAGTGAGAGGTCCACCGTAGCCAGCCGGTAGGTCCGTGACCGCAAATGCTCGATGGCGGCCTCATTCGTAGCGGCCACGTCAACCGTCAGGCCACTATCTGTCAGTATTTCGCTCAGGATGCCCTGCCATGACGGGTCATCCTCAACAACCAGCGCATAATGAATTGTGGGGTCCGACATCGCGCCCACTCCTTTATGAGTTACTATCCAGCCCCGGCAGGGTCAGCAGGAAGGCGGCCCCGTTCTGGCCGTCGCTTTCCACGACCACCGAGCCACCGAGCCGTGTCATCAGTGTGCGTACCCACCACAGGCCAAAGCCCAGCTTGTTATCGTGGCTTTTGGCCTGTGCTGAGAAGTTAAACTCAAAAATGCGATCCTGTAATTCCGGTGAGATGCCTGGGCCACTATCCACCACGCTCATTGTAACGATTTTACCGTCCTCGATGCCGGAGATCGTGATCGTTCCCGCGCCCTGCATCGCGTTTGATGCATTCTCGATCAGGTTGGCAAACACCATCGCCAGGCTTTGCTGCCCCGCCATCACAGGGGGCAGGTCTTGAAGGCCGATCTGTTCGACGGTCACGCCCCCAGGCACATCGATCATGTGCAGCGCATCATCGACACAGCGTGCAAGGTTCACCGGGACGAGGTGGATCGGGCGCAGCAGGCTCAGGTTCTCGCGCACGGCGGTCATCGCTGCCCGTGCGCTCATCTCGATCTCGGTCAGGTTACTGGCAAGATACGGGTCCTGTTCAATCGCGGCGCGGCTTTTATCCTGGATGCCCTGCACGCGCACCGGGATCGTCCCGATCTTGTTATTGAGCTGATGCAGCAGGTTCGCTGAAATGTCACCCAGTGCCGCGAAGGTTTCCGCCACGGTTTGCCGCGCCTGTGCTTCGCGCAGTTCCTCCTGCCGGGCCGCGTTCTGAACGGCGAGCGCGGCGTAATGGGCCAGGATCGTCAGCACTTTTGTATCCCAATCCAGGGCACCCAGCGCGCTGGTATGCTGATGACTGTACACGCTGAAGGCACCTACCGGCTCATCCCCGCCATCCAGCCCGCTCACCAATGGCACGATCAGCGCCCGCCCCCACTGATGCTTATGCGCTTCCTCTGTATTGTGAAAACGTGGGTCACGCTGTACGTCATCACTGGTAATCACCGCGTTAGCGAGGATCGACTGCCCCGTCAGGCTGTTGTGCAGCGGGATTCTCCCCGCATGTATCCCAGGATCATTTGACGTCACCAGTTCCAGTTCATCACCGTCCATCAACCAGATCAGGCTGACCGGCACATTAAGCAGATCGCGGGCCAGCACCACAAGCCGCCTGAAGACCTCTTGGCACGAGTCGTTCAGCACTCGCTCAGAGACTTCCTGCAGGGCATCCAGCAGCCGCGCCTCCTGGATGGCGATCACGGCCTGTGTCGCCAGCGATTGCAGCAGATGTTTATCCTGCTCATCAAACGCGCCAACCGCCGGGCTTTCAATGTTGATCACGCCCACCAACCGGTCCCCCGCCCCAATCAGCGGCACCGCCAGTTCGGAGCGCATGACGAGATCATAATCAAACGGAAAGTAAATGCGTGACCATGGCTCGATGCCCAGGTCTTCGACCAACAGCGGCTCACGATGGGTCGCCACCCACCCCATAATGCTCGATTCGTCAAGTGGCATCGGCGCGGTGCCGGGGCGGCTCAATCCCTCCCCGGCGTATGCTTCGACCACCAATTGATCGCTTTCGGGGTCATGCAGCCGGAAGATACCATAATGGGCATCGGTCACATCCATCGCCATCTCAAGGATCGAGCTGAGCGTTTCTTCCAGCCCGACACGTGAGGAAATCAGCAGGTCAGCCCGGCGCAGCCGGTTGAGTTCGTCCTCTTTGCGGGCCAGCGCACGCTGCACGATGCCCGTTTGCCGGGCATGATACAGCGCCATCGCAGCCTGGTTCACGAAATTATCCAGCATCAGCAGTTCAAGCTGTGTGAACTGGCGGTCCTCATCGGCATGTAGATACAGGTACAGCACCCCAACGATCTCGTTGGTGACGATCAACGGATAGCACGCCACCGAATTAGCCCCCGCCGCCGCCTTGACCGGGTGGATCAGGACATCTGCTTCCTTATAAGAAAGCACGCGCCGCCGCAGTGCAATCGCCCGCCGTCCCAGCCCGTTCTCACGCGGGGTGTCCGGCAAGTCGGTCTCGATCCACTCGCCCGCAGACACCCGTGACCCCAGGATGAAGGCGTCGTTCTCCTCCTCGTAGGCATAAATCACCGCCGAGGAACCGGGCACCACCTGGATCGCGCTGGCACAGACCAGCTTGAGCGTTGCCTCGATGTTGGTGACGTCATCTGGCCCCATGCTGCGCACACGAGCCGCTATATTGTTGAGGTTCGCCAGCGCGTTCAGCACCCTTTCAGATGGGGTGCCGCTGCCATTGGTGCCCTCTGCATCTGGATGTTCAGTAGATGGCTGCATCATGTGATTTTACGTGGCGGCCCGGGTTCAGTCCACTGGAGGCTGATCCCGCCGCGGGATACGAAACGGGGGTACAACCTGTGTACCCCCGTCCATACGGATAATTTAACCGTGCTTAGGCGTAGGCCACTTCGCCATGCTCGCCCAGGTCCAGGCCTTCTTCTTCTTCTTCTTCGCTCACACGGAGCCAGCCCACGGCCTTGAGGATGCTGAACAATGCAAACATCGTCACGAACGCCCATACCGGGATGGCGATGGAACCGACGATCTGGGCAACCATCGGGTGACCACCGAAGATACCAGTGGCAAGGCCGCCCCAGATGCCGTTCAAACCATGTACCGGCCACGCACCGACGGCGTCGTCGATCTTCAGGCGCTCCAGCAGCAGCATGCCGAGTACAACCAGCATACCCGCAACCAGGCCGATGATGATGGCCTCGATATTGGTCACGCTGTCACAGTTGGCGGTAATACCCACCAGGCCACCCAGTATACCGTTCAGGGTGTAGCTCAGGGTCGGCTTGCGGCTGATGACCCAGCCCAGCAGCATCGCGCTGATACCACCAAGCGCCGCTGCCAGCAGCGTATTGGTTGCGATCAGCATGGTCGCATCTGTGTTAGCGGCACCTGCAAAGGCAAGCTGGCTGCCGGGGTTGAACCCAAACCAACCCACAAGCAGGATGAATACGCCCATTGTCGCAGCGGGCAGGTTGCTGGACGGCAGCGCGTTTGGGGTGCCATCGTCAGCAAAGCGCCCCTTACGCGGGCCAAGCAGTATCGCGCCAGCCAGCCCGGCAAAACCACCAACCGCGTGTACGACCAGGGAACCGGCGAAGTCATAGAATTCCATGGCATCGAGCCAGCCACCGCCCCATTTCCAGAAACCACTGATGGGGTAAACGAGGCCGGTCAGAACAATGGTGTAAATCAGGTAGCCTCGGAACTGCAGGCGGCCAGCAACAGCGCCGGATACAATGGTGGCTGCGGTCGCAGCAAATGCAACCTGGAACAGGAAGTCAACCTGTGGGTTCAGTGATCCGGCAACCGCCTCGGCGGTCACCCCGCCAATGCCAATGCCGCCCCACGCAAGGATGCCCGCACCACCGGTCACATCGCTGCCATACATCAAGCCGTAACCCACCAGGAAGTAAAGCAGTACGCCAAGGCACAGGTCGATCACGTTCTTCATCATGATGTTGACGTTGTTCTTCGATTCGTTGAACCCACCTTCGACCATGGCGAACCCGGCCTGCATGAACAACACCAGTACCGCCGCGATGAACAGGATCAGGTTATCTATGGCATAGGCCAGTTCAGCACTACCTGGGCCTCCATCCTGGGCAAAGCTGATGCCGACAAAGGCCAGGGTCATGACCCCTGCCAGGGCCAATGCACGAATACCTCGCTGAGACACAAGCGCTTTTAACATAAGGTTTCTCCTCCAATGTGATGATTGACTTACATCTCCCCCAGGCTTGCCGTTTGCCCGGAGTGACCGTCATTTTAAGGGTGTCCACGTGACATATTCCAGTACCCATTCGGGGCATTTTACTTTTTTAGGCACAAAACCACGCGGTTTTCGCCGTTTTATGGGGCTGCTCCCAGCCAGCCGGTTGGAGTTGTCTCCTGCACGACCTTGCGCCAGTATTCACAAATGTTCGTATTATATGTGAAATATCAGAGGAATCGGATAAATGAGAGGAAAAGGGTTGACATTGAACTGATTCTGTGTATCCTGTAACAAAGTCACGCGCGCGGAATAAAGTAGCCTGCGTGAGCATACAAAGATATCGGGGGCAGATGTACTTGCCCCGGTTGAGTACAACCCGATCACCCTGCAGGATTGCAACATGCGCCGGTTGCTATCCTGCGATTTTTACCCGGTTTCCACCATCGGGGACGCGGCCAGCATCAAACAAGCCGCGTAGATGGGACCAGTTACCTCGCAACAGTGACCCTGTGCGAGGTTGTTGTACACTTCCAACTTAGGATGGACCTGCCGCTGCCTCACATAGCAGCAGCAGGTCGAGGAGATAGAGGGGGAGCTTCGATGAATACGCCCAGCAGACCCATTCGGACTGATGTTCCCATGCTTGAGCAGTATGGCCCGGAACATGACGCCTGTGCTATCTATATGGCCGTGCGTAAGCAGGGGGAAAGTACCTACGGCACCTTGAAGCGTGCCCTCGCTTCACTGGCCCACATGGGGCACCGCACCGGCTTTGTCAATGGTGAGGGGGATGGCGTCGGTGTCCAGACCGACATTCCCCGCGAGTTGTGGGCACACAAGCTCTCAATGGCCGGTATCCGCTCCTCGCTGGCAACTCACGCTGGCTTCTGGGTCGGGCACCTGTTCATCCCCCATGACGCCGATTACAGCAACCTGCGTGACAGCCTTCATCAGCACTTCACGCAGGCCGGGCTTGAAATCCTGGTTGATCAAAAGGGGCGCATTCGCGCCGAGGTGCTGGGCCGCAGTGCCCGCCAGAAACCACCGCAGTTCTACCAGATCGCCGGGTACGGCGACCCCGCCACCATTGACCGCCAACTCCTCCAGGTGCAAACCGCAGTCGAGGCCGAGCATCCTGAGATTCACTTCGCGTCCCTCAGCTCACACACCGTCGTCTACAAGGTGCGCGGCCAGGTCGAGACGCTGACCCGTTACTACCCGGATTTGCAGGATCGCAGCTTCAACACCGCAATGGCCCTCGGTCACGCCCGTTACTCGACCAACACCGTCTCCAACTTCGAACGCGCCCAGCCATTCGCGGTTCTCGGGCACAACGGCGAGATCAACACAATCAGCAAATTCCGCACTGAAGCCAAACAGATCGGCGCAGTGCTTCCGCCCTCCAGCTCTGACTCGCAGGACCTTGACCGTGCCATGCACACCTTGTGCGCTGAGTACGGTCTCGACCTGATCGAATCCATGGAGATGATCTTCCCACCCGTCGCACATGAGGTCAACCTGCTGGCACCTGCCTTCCGCACCGTGTACCAGCGCATGCGCCAGGCCTATGGCCCCTATGCCCAGGGGCCGGCGGCCATCGTGGCCCGCTACGCTGATACCGCCGTCTTCAGTGTCGATGCCCTGGGCCTGCGCCCGCTGTGGTTTGTCGAAACGGAAAAGGAATACATCTTCAGTTCAGAGCGTGGCACGCTGCCCCTTGAAACCATGGTCGATGACCCGCGTCCACTGGCCCCCGGCGAGAAGATGGCTCTGCATGTGCGCCGTGGCATCGGTATCGACGTGTACACCCATACGCAAATCCGCGAACATGTCATGAACCAGACCTTCCAGCGCGAGGCCCCTCAGCTTGCCCAGCGCTACTGGGGCGGCTGGGAACATGGTGGCGGTGGACATCAGCATATCGCACCTATCCAGATGGTCGCGATGACACCTGAACAAATCCCCGTGGCTCCGTCCGCTGGCATCGATGCCCGCTCCATGCCCACCGTTGAGGTTGCACCGGCCCCATGGGATAACCCCGCACGTACGCGCCCACTCGACCGGGTGATGCAGGCTGCGTTCGGCTGGAACCGTGAACACATCCGTGATATTGAAGCCGTCGCCAAGTCGGGCAAGGACCCTGTCGGATCGATGGGCCATGACGGCCCGCTCGCCGTCATAAGCCAGAACCGCGTCAACCTTGCCGACGCCTTCAAGGAAACCGTCGCTGTAGTCACCACCCCCGCCATTGACCGGGGCCGCGAGGGCGAGGCCTTCACCACGCAGTCACTCGTCGGTGCGCGCCCGCTGGTGGGTGCGCCACCCGCCCCTGAAGACCTGCTGGTACTGCTGGGGATGCCGGTGCTTACCGGCGGTCATCCCGACCTGGGCGGCGTTGAGGTCTCACGTGAGGTTGCTGAATCGGTCGGTACGTTGACCATTGAGGACCTGCTCACCGCCTTCACCGGGCGCGTCGGTCCCCTGGTGCTGGGCATCTACCCCGGCGAGGATGCCCACGGCGCGTTGAAACGCCTGCAGGCCGCCGCGGTTGAGGCCGCCCACTCTGGCAACCAGTGTCTTGTTCTTGATGATTTCGAGACGGTAACCGACGGCCTCGGCTGGCTCGACCCACACCTGGCCGTTGCCGCCGTCGATAACGCCCTGCGCGAAGCCGATGCTGCGATCAACCTGCGCCGCCGCGCCGGGATCGTCGTGCGCAGCGGCAGCGTCCGCAACCTGCATGATGTCGCGCTGCTGTACGGGTTTGGTGCCGATGCCATCAACCCCTACCTGGTTTTTGACGCGGCGCTTGGTATCCATCCCAACCGCTCCGAAACGCCCGCGGAAGACCTTGTCGAAACGCAGACCCTGCTTCTCAAGGCGCTGCATGCCGGGCTGGAGAAGGTCATCTCGACCATGGGCTGCCATGAACTGCGCGGCTATGGCCGTGTCTTCTCCTCGATTGGGCTGGCCCCATCGATGGCGGATATCCTCAGCACACCCAACTACTTCGGTCACGAGGACGTCGGCCTTAACTGGGCATGGCTCAACAGTGAGGCTGAAACACGCGGCGCTGAACTGCGCGGCGCGGCCCGCTCGCCTGGGCTGGCAAAGGTGGACCGCTTCTTCCCGCGTTTCTGGCGCAAGGTCGAGAAGGTCGCCCAAAACGAAGGCCCCTACGAGGATGTACTGGATACCTTCAATGACCTGATCGAGAAACAGCCCGTAGCACTGCGTCACCTGGTTGATTTCAAGTCAATCGAATCTGACATCAGCCCCGAAGACGTAGACATCAGCATCGATGGCTATGATATGCCAGTGCTGATCAGCGCCATGTCGTTTGGCTCACAAGGTGAGCTTTCGTACAAGGCATACGCCAACGCCGCCGCCGCGCTCAACATCATCTGCATCAACGGTGAAGGCGGTGAACTGCCTGATATGATGGGACGCAACCCACGCAACCGTGGGCAGCAGGTCGCATCGGGGCGCTTTGGTGTCAACGCGGAATTCCTTAATTCCGCCGCCGTGATCGAGATCAAGATCGGGCAGGGGGCCAAGCCCGGTGAGGGGGGGATGCTGCCCGGTTTCAAGGTGACGGCACAGGTTGCCCAAGCCCGCCACACCACGCCCGGCGTGCCGCTGCTGTCGCCTTCCAACAACCATGACCTGTACTCGATTGAAGACCTTGCCCAGTTGATCGAGGAACTCAAGACCGTCAACCCCGAGGCGAGGGTCTCGGTCAAGTGCCCGGTGGTGCCCGGCATTGGTGTGATTGCCGTTGGCGTGGCAAAGGCCGGGGCCGACATCATCACCGTGACCGGCTACGACGGCGCGACCGGGGCCGCCCGCCTTCATGCGCTGCAATACGTCGGTCTGCCCGCTGAAGTTGGTGTCATCCAGGCGCACCGCGCCCTCGCTGAATCGGGCCTGCGTCATAAGGTCGAATTGTGGGCCGACGGCGGCATGAAGACCGGCGCAGACGCCGTCAAGATGATTCTGCTGGGTGCCAACCGTGTCGGCTTCGCGTCGATGGCGATGGTGTCCATCGGCTGTACCATCTGCCGCATGTGCAACAAGGGTGACTGCCACGTCGGTATCACCACCCACATCAAGAGCGTTGAGGAAGCAAAGGAACGCGGCCTGAAGCGCTTTGTGCCGCGTGTCTATGACGAGTCCGTGATCGGTATCGTACGTGTGTTTACCGAGATCGCCAACGAAATGCGCCAGATCACAGCGGCGCTCGGTGCCACCCACCTGCAGGACCTCGTTGGCCGTGCAGACCTGCTGGAGCAGGTACGGATGCTCGACAAGGTCAACCTGAACTCGGCCTTTGTGCGCGTACCGTTTGCTGCCCGTGGTGAAACCGAGCCGGGCGTCGGCCTGCTGCTCACCCGCCCGCGCAACAACCTGACCCGCTTCATGAGCGAGTTGATCGAAAAGGCTGCGCTGGAATATGACGAGCGTGAGGTCACTTACCAGGACGAGGTACAGGCTTATGACCGTGCGCTGGGTGCGCACGTCGCGGGGGCACTGATGCGCGACACCGGCCTGAGCGAAGCAGTCGATTCCATCCATCTGCGCTTTGGCCCGTCGTCGATCGCCGGGAACGGCTTCGCGGCGTGGTCTACCCATCACCTTGATATCATCATCGAGGGGGGCGCGCAGGACGGCGTCGGCAAGAGTTCACGCGGCGGGCGCGTCGCCATCATGAAGGGCCTCAACCACGACGGTAAGCGCGTCGATGGCAGCGTCGGCAAGAGCTTCGCTTACGGCGCACAGGGCGGCCTGTTCGTGGTCCAGGGCAATGCCGACTCACGCGCCTGCATCCGGCTCTCCGGTGCCGATGTCATCTTTGGCGGGGAGATCACGCAGCCGGTGATGGATCAGGCTGGCTCACTCGGTACAAACTCCAACCTCAAGGGCTTTGCCTGTGAGTACATGACTTCCGGGCGTGTTGTCATTATGGGCGATCCCGGCCCGTATGCCTTCGCGGGTATGACCGGCGGCGTCGTGTACCAGTTGCTCACCCCGCAGATGGGGTTTGACGTCGCGGCACTCAAGCGCCGTTTGGCAGAGGGTGCCCACGTGCTGATCGAGCAGATCGACAGCGATGATATCGCCGCCTTGCAGGAACTGCTGGGCCACTACATCGAGGCGCTGGAACTGACCGGGCAGTGGGATATCGCCGCCCGTACCAGGAACCTGAGCATCGATGAGGTGCTGGTCAACCGCTTCGTTCGTGTCGTTCCAGACCTGTCTTTCTATCACTAGAATGTGCCTGCAAACCGCTTTTCTCTCTCAGTTTTTATAACAAACGGCCCAGCTTCCCACCGTCGGGCCGTTTGTTATAATGATAAGGGATGCCCGCTCGGCGTATCCCTTCGTGATGGCTAGCAGGGAGAAACCTGGAAATATGAGTGATAAGGATGTAGCAGGAGAAGAAGCGGCTCAGAGTCCGCTAATCGTCATCGTCTCGAACCGGGGCCCGTATACCTTTAGCCAGCGTGATAACGGCACCTTCGATATACAGCGTGGCAGCGGCGGATTGGTAACAGCGCTGGCCGCACTGGCAGAACGGCTCGAAGTGGTATGGGTGGCAGCCGCACTCAGCGAGGATGACCGCGCATGGGCCAACACACAGAACGGCACTCCTACCGACGTCGAGGGTATTTCGCTCCTGTTGACCCAGCCGGATCACGAAGCCTATCGCCAGTACTACAGCGTGATCGCCAACCCGATGCTGTGGTTTATCCAGCATCAGCTGTGGGACTTGCCGCGCTCACCACAGATCGACCGCGCAATGTGGGATGCATGGGAAAGTGGCTACGTGGTGCTCAACCGCCAATTTGCTGATGCCATTGCCTCCATCGTGGAGGGCACCGACCGGCAGGTGATCGTCCTGCCACAGGACTATCACCTGTACCTTGTGCCCCATTTCCTGCGTCAGCGGGTCGGTATGGAAATCACCATCCAGCCCTTTATTCACATCCCGTGGCCCGGCCCTGATGCGTGGCGAATGCTGCCCGGCCAGATGCGCAATGCCATCCTGACCAGCCTGCTTGATTCCGACCGAGTTGGCTTTCAGACGCGCAAGGATGCCTTTAACTTCGTGCAGACCTGCCGCTTTTACCTGACTGATGTCCATAGTTACGGCAGCCGGGACTCGATCACGCATAATGATGGCCGCGTGGTGCAGGCATCCACGTACCCTATCTCGGTGGATGTGGAAAAGCTGGAAGCCCTCGCCGATGAATCGGAGACGCGCCTGCTTAAAAGCCAGCTTATCAACCTGATCGGCGACCGCAAGATGATCCTGCGGGTGGACCGCATCGAGTTGAGCAAGAACATCCTGCGCGGGATGCAGGCTTTCCGGTCGATGCTGGAAGAATACCCCGAACATCATGGCAAGGTCAGCCTGGTGATGCTGCTGGTCCCCTCTCGGATGGGAGTAACTGAGTACCAGGACTATCTCAAGGACATCATGGCCGAGGCAGGTATGATCAATGCCGAATACAGTGACGCTTTCTGGGAGCCGGTTCGTATAGTGGTGGGCAATAACTACGAGCGCGCCATCGCAGCCTTCCAATTGTATGATGTGCTGCTGGTCAACCCCATCGCTGACGGCATGAACCTCGTCGCGAAGGAGGGCGTGCTGGTTAATCAGAAAGATGGTGTGCTGGTTCTCTCTGAGCACGCCGGGGCGTTCTATGAACTGGGCGATCAGGCGCTGGCCGTCTCACCGTTTGACGTATACGGCACTGCTGAGGCCATGCATCGCGCCCTGATCATGCCCTACGAGGAACGCCATCAGCGGGCCGAAAAACTCCGTGAGATGGTAAAAGGTGCCGGCGTGCGCCGCTGGTTTGCCGATCAGGTGGATGACGCACTGGCTGTGCTGGCAAGCCACGCCAGCAATGACGACACATCCTCCGGGCCGGAGGCCGACACATCCGAGTGAGCCGCCACCTCCGGCGGACTTTCCGGCGTCACCACACCAACCGCAACCCCTGACCGGTGCGCGGCTGCCCCGAATTCGCGGGCGGCCCGCATCGCGTCTACATCAGTGGTATCATCCCCAAGGACCAACACCGCATCCAGTTCGTAATCTGCTATCAATCCCAGCAGCGATGTGCCTTTATCAACCGTGACCGGGGGACGCAGTTCATCGACCATGCGGCCACTGTACAATCGCAGCCCATGACGGTCGGCTGCGGCCTGCGCCCCGGCCCGCAGACGCGCGGCATCCGCCGGGGCCGCGTTGCGATAATGCGCGGAAAGTGTCGCACCTTTATCCTCGATCAGCGTGCCGGGCAGGTCGAGCGCACGCAGTTCCGTCACGGCATCATTCACAGCCTTACGATACTGTGCCACCGCTGGCACCGGAACGTTGTTGCCGTCTTCCCAGCGCTCAAAGCCGTGATTGCCGACGTATACCAGCCCCTCGACCCCGGCCCGTGCCCGTAAATCAGTCACCGCACGCCCGCTGACCAGCGCGACCAGCGGCAGTGTATCGCGCAGGGCCTCCAATGCCGCACACGCCCCTTCGACCAGTATGGCGGCCTCCGGCTGTGGCACGATGCGGCTCAGTGTGCCGTCAAAATCACTGATTACCCCGAATCGCCCAGCATCCAGCAGCGCCCGCAGATCGGCTTTTCTCTCACTCCAGTGTGGCAGTGTCATCATCGTCCTTTTCACTCGGTTCATTCTGCTCACTATAGCAGTGTTGGGGCGCTGCCCCCAAACTCCTCGGCTTGGAGAGCTTCTTCCTGCTGAGAAGCAGCCTGCCGCGCAGCCGCACGAATGATCCCAATCACCCACACGATCACCACGCCGCTGATGATCGCGTTGCCGATCCCCTCGGCAACCGGTGAGGCACTCACGAAGTCGAACAGGCCGTGCCAGATCGCCACCAGCAGGATGCTGTGGCTGCCCCCCCGGTAAATCCACGAGAGCAGGATCGACCCCATCGTGACGCTGATCAAAAAGCCCACGAAGCCGCCCACGCCCAGCGCCATGAAGTTCTCCTTGTAGAAGAAAACCGGCAGATGCCACAGCCCCCACAGTACACCGATGATCCCCGCCGCCCGCACCCAGCGACCGCCCCCGGAATCCAGGTGATGGAAGGCGTAGCCGCGCCAGCCGATTTCTTCGCCGAAACCATAGGTGGCGATCCACAGTGCCAGCGCCGCCCATGCGCCGATATCCCCCAGGTAATCAACCTGGCCGAACAGCCCCAGGCCGGGCAGGTGGCCCTGACCTACCCAATAGACGGCCACTGCGATCATCCCCAGCAGGATCGGCATGCCCACCCCGATCAGCCACCAGCGCGCCTCTATACGAGTCCGCACGACCCGGCTCCACAGGTCACGCAGGGCGGGGCGGCCTCCCGATAGGCCCGTCACGATCAGGGCCGCCATTGCCGGGCCGAACGCGCTAAGGTAATGCAGCCACTGAGGCACGTTGATCAGCCCGTGGTGCCGGGCGATCAGCAGCCCGCCGATGGCCCACGAGAAGGCATAAGCGATGACGAAAAACGCCGGGATAGGGTAACGGCGGATGAGGTTTATCCGCTGTGTGCTTGAGTTCGTCGTCATGACTTCACCTTTTCCTCACGTACCAGGTGCTTACCACCGTAGAACCACAGCACCAGCGCCAGCACCGCGATCAGGACAAAGCTGTTGTAGGTAAAAATCTCGGCGGGCATCACGAAGATGCGGCTGGTCAGGTTGACCGAGAAGTGCAGCAGGATGATCGCCAACACACTGCGAGCATTGTTATTGTACACCCAGGTGAACAGTACCGAATAGATGATGACGACATACAGGTAGCCCATCAGGAACACGGGGTCGGTTCCGTTTTCGTTGAGGAATGACCCGGCGACGGCGATCAACGGCAGATGCCACGCCCACCAGATCACACCAAGAATGACGCTGGATACGAACGCACTGTATCGCGCCTGCAGCCAGTCCAGCGCGTAATCACGCCAGCCCAGTTCTTCCGAGAATGGCCCGAAGATGAACACGAAGATCACGGTAGTCACCAGCACGCCGGGGTTGCGCAGCATCTCCATTAACGGCGAAACATCCAGTTGGATGCCGGTCAGTAGAAAGGTCAGCAGAACAGTCGCCGGGTAGAGTAACAGGATCGGCAGAAACCAGACTCCGCCGATACGTTTCAGATCGAAGACACGCTGCCAGTAATCGCGAATGAACGCCTGATCGTTGGTACGGTAGACCATGATAATGCCCGCAATGGCCGGGCCAAAGCCGCCCAGCACTGCCACGATGCCGACTTCCAGATCGGTGAAAATATTGCGCCCGGTCAGCGCGACGAAGAACCAGCACGTCCAGGAGATGCCGAAGGCGATGGCGATGAATCGCCAGGGAAATCGTTCGACCAATTCCTGCGGGATGGTCGAACGTAAGCCCGGTTGAACAGCCATATGTATCACTCCTGTTATATATAATCATAGATATATAATACTGGTTATCTATATTGAGTGACCTGTGTTCATTGCAACCTTTCGCCATGACAAACATCACAAGCAGGAACAAACAGGAAAACAGCAAGCACCATGCCGCTGCCATACGTGACCCTTCGGCTGCTCATTATTACACCGGTGACGGGCTGCAACTTCCAGTTGTCCACTTTCGGTACAATCAGCGGTTCTGTTGCAAAAAATCAGGGAGAGAAAGGCGGGGAGACAGAATCACATAGGCCGTGGCAACCTCCGTGAACTTATCACGGATGCGTTGGCACGGAAGGGGGAGTGCGAGGACATCACACTTTCCCCGGTTTTGGCTCAATGTGCAGGGAATTCACTTGAGTTTACGCTCATTGTGTGCTGCGGGCTGCAGCCTGCCGCAGATCGTCGGGGGTGTTGATGTTGACCGCCAAACCCAGCGCGGGGTCAGCCTGACGAACGGCAGCCTCATCGATCCACTGCACGGGGACCTCAGCCAGAAAGCGGGTGAGCTTGAAGTGCCTCGCCTGTAGATGCGCCTCGAGTGTGGGCAGGCAAGCCGGGCGATAGAGCGCACACAGCGGCTGAGGTTGACCGGCGATCACCGGCACGATTGCCCAGGCCGCTGGATTACGAACGGCGATCAGTTGGCGCAGTAGCCCCGGTTCGATAAAAGGCATATCGCAGGCCAGGCAGATTACGTCCGCCCCCCTGACCGCATGCAGTGCCGTATGGATGCCGCCCAGCGGGCCGCAGCCTGGCAGTCGATCCGGATAGATGGGCAGACCGAGGAAGGCGTGGGCGGCGGGGGTATTGCTGATCAGCAGCAGCGGCAGCCCCAGCGCAGCGGCCCGGTCGCGCACATGGGTGATCAGCGGCCTGTCATCCAGCAGCAGGCGGCTTTTATCGCGGCCCATACGGCGCGACTGCCCCCCGGCGAGAATAGCGATTACGATGTCACTCACCGGTCATCCCCCGATCTGTGACATGACGCGATTGAGCGGGATCACGTCGTGATCCAGCCAGTGACCGATAGGCTTGGCATAGACGGCCTTTGTGATCAGGTCGCACAAATCCGCGTGCCCGGCCCCGGCCCGCAGCGGTGTCAGCAGATCGGCTTCTCCGTCGGCCAGCAGGCAGAGACGCAGTTTGCCATCAGCTGTCAGACGTACCCGCGAACACTCTGCACAGAAGGGCTGTGTGATCGCGCTGATGAAGCCGAGGGACCCCGGCGCACCTGATATCCGATACAGGCGTGCCTCACCATCCAGCACCCCCTGATGGAGGGTTTGCAGCGGCCCATAGACGGCCTCAATACGGCGGCGCACCTCGTTCTCTGGCACGATGTGACCCTGGGCAAAGTCCGCCATCTCGCCAAAGGGCATCAGCTCGATGAAACGCACCTGCCAGTCATGGCGAGTCGTCAACCCGGCCAGCCCGACCAGGTCATCAGCATCATTGAGGCCGCGCAGCACTACGGTATTGATCTTGATCGGCAGCAGCCCGGCTTTCTCGGCAGCATGGAGGCCGCGCAGCACCAGCGCGCTTTCACCCCGCCGTGCGATGGTCCGAAAGCGGTCCTCGTCCAGCGCATCGAGGCTGATGTTACAGCGATGTAAACCGGCATTTGCCAGCGGCCCGGCCAGTTTTTCGAGCAGCAGGCCGTTGGTAGTCATCACTACCTCAGGGCGATTTGGCAGGGCGCTCAGATGCGCAATGATGGTGATCAGATCGGGGTGCAGGGTTGGTTCCCCACCGGTCAGCCGGAACTTGTCAAAGCCCAGGTCGGCGAAGCAGGCCGCCAGCCGCAGCAGTTCGGCAGTGGTCATGCGGTCATGGTTTGGCTGAAAGCGCATATGCTCCGGCATGCAGTAGCGACAGCGCAGGTTGCAGCGGTCAGTCAGCGCGATGCGCAGATAGTGGATGCGGCGTCCATGGGCATCATACATGAGCGCATTCTCCGATAGAAGCGGCTTCGCCGGCGGGCAGGTAGTAGGACGGTCCCGCGCAGCCCTGGCACAGGGTCAGGCCATCGCGCAGGATTTCACGCTGGTTGATGATTTCCTCACCACAGACTGCGCAGTTTACGCGGATGCCTGGCTTGCTGACGATCTCGGTGATAGAAAGAGTCAGCGCCACCGGCTGTGTGATCAGCAGGTCTGCATCAGAGAGGGTCTGGTAAGCCTCAAGCTGGGCATGCCAGCGGCTGCGGGCCTCAGGGACGATCTCCCGCGCCATCTGGCGGATGGCCGGGCCTGGCGCGATGCGGAAAGCGGCTTCCGTTCGCGTATCGACGAAGACCGCCGCGACCTTGCCATAGTCGATCAGGCGTAGGGTGCGATGGCCGAGTGTGCAGCCGGTGGCCGCCGCGACCCCGTCGGCAAAGCAGCCGTCAGTCTCAACAAAGATCAGCAGGCGCTTGTTCGTCTGAGGCAGGTCGAGACCCAGCAGTTGCCCCGCCAGCATGCCCATACGCACGCCAAGCACCTGCCGGGGGCAGAGATGATCGTGGAGGGCTGCGCTGTGTTTCAGTAACTCTTGCAGTGAGGGCTTACCCGGCATGATCTAGGGTTCCTTTCCGTGGGTGGAGTCTCAACGACTCTCTGCGGTATCAGGGTCCTCGCGCAGCGCGACTCTCATTGACCGGATACCTTCACCCAGTTCACCTGCCAGCCTGCCAACACGACCCGCACCAAACACCAGCAGCAGCAGGGCGAGGATGATCAGCAGTTCCAGGGGTGCAAGATGCAGCATCAAGGATGCTCCTTGTGATTGGCTGGCGGGGCTGAAACGGCTTTCCGGCCCCGCCAGCAGAGATATCAGACTCGGACGAGCTTTACCTGTGTATCATAGAATACGGCACTACCGCCTACCGGGTCCACCAGTGTGGTATTGGGCGTATGCGGATCAGTGCGCATGGCGGCGTTGGCATGGATACCGCGTACCCGCCGTTCATCGCCAGTGAAGTGCATCCCGTCGATCTCGAACTCAGCGCCGCCGTAGGCCCAGTGGCCGAAGCCCAGCGAGAAGCCGATCACACCGGGGCGCATGCCCTGCGTGGCCTTGACCTTGCCAACCATCGGGATGCTGCGCCCGTTGCCGAGTTCCCATGTGCCCGCCGGGTTGGTGGGTGAGAGAATCTGCACCAGGTCGCCATCACGCAGGCCGCGTTCGGCAGCATCTGCAGCGTTCATCAGCACGAAGTTCTCCGGCAGGATTGCCAGCAGCCAGTAGTTGGAGGCAGTCCGGCTCTTGGTCTGTGAGATTTCGCGGTAGGTGATCATCCGCAGGTCGAACCCCTGGGCCTGATCATCTTCAATCAGGCGCTCACCCATCAGGGAGACACCCGCGGGGTAGTAGCGGGCATAGCCAGCCAGCAGGTGGCCGGTCATGGAATCATGCGTGGTGGCCGTCTTTTCCTGGTAGAGGTTGAGCAGCTTGCCATAGCGGTTGCCAAGCTGCAAGCCGTTGGCCGTTTCTCGGTAGCCCTGTGCGTAGTTCTGGTAGCGCCCGCCCCGGTTCATGACATAGACGAGCTTGGGCCACAGCGGGCCAGCGAGGGCCTGCCAGCGATCCGCATCAAAGACGGAAGGGCGCAAGTGCTGGCGGGCTTCCAGGAAGATGGCGATCTCCTCCGGGCTGGCATCTGGCACCGCATCGGAGCCGTCTTCCTTCTCACCGGCAGCCAGGTTAGCCACCATGCGGATATACAGGTCATCCTGGTGGGTATAAGGCTGGCCGTCCCCAAAGCCATTTGGCCCGAAACCGGGCAGTTCCAGCCGTTCAGCCAGGCCCAGCAGCATCGCTTCGAGGCCCAGCGGCATCGCCTGCCCGAAGACAGTCACATCGGGCACCAGCGGATCGATGACCGGGTTACGGACCTGCTCGATCTTGAAGGGGATGTTGGGGTGCGAGCCTTGGAACTCCCAGCGTTCCAGGTACATGGTATCGGGGAAGATATAGTCCGCGTACATGCTTGTCTCACCGATGAAGGCATCCACGGCGATGAACAGCGGCAGCTTGCGGGGGTCAGACAGCGTCTCGATATGCGTGTGCCCCGCGGGCAGCGCATAGATTGGCGACCCCATATACAGGAACAGGGCCTTGACCGGGTAGGGATATTCATCGCCAATGGAAGGCGCGATCTCCTGATAGAGGTCAGTTGCCAGCGGATACCAGTTGCGGCGGGCCGGGTAGCCATCACGCAGGAACAGGGTGCTTTGTTCATATTTGACGCCGCCCCGGATCATATTGATGCCAAAGGGAACCTGCTTGGCATCCGCATTGCTCTCACGGAAGGGCTGCCCGGGGGCTGAGCCATCGATCTTGTAGGTGGCCGCCTTGACCATCCCACCCGCCCAGTCGAAGTTGCCGATCAGGGCATTGAGGGTGTACCAGGCATAGACGTTGTAGAAGCCGTTGGTATGCTGCGACACCCCACGATGGATATCGGCCACCGCCTGCTTGCCGTAGCTGGTGAACTCGCGGGCGAGTTCCGCCAGGTCGGCGGCCTCCACATCACAAATGGTGGCCCATTCCTCCAGCGTGTGCTCATGTGCGGAGTCGGCGATGACCTGCAAGCCGGATTTAACGCGGAAGCGATTCCCTGCCCCGCGCAAAGTCGTATCGACCAGCAGATCGCCGGTGATGGCTTCGCCGCCGTAGGGGTCCACTGCCACCGGCTGCCCATCCACCAGCGCGACGAAGTAGTCGAACAGGTAGGTCTTGTCAGGGTCAGAGGCGAGGGGCCGTTCCTCCGGTTCCTGCAGGCCGATCTCGCTGGCCCTCAGGAACTTGCCGGGCTGCCCATCGTCATCGATCTTGATCAGCCAGGTGGCTTCCGTCCAACTGGGTTCACCAACGGCCTCAGCAGCGGGCTTGTTAGCCGCTGAGAGGAAGCGGGCATCGTAGCGTCCATTGTCGATGATCCAGCCGATCAGTGCCATCGCCATCGCGCCTTCGCTGCCCGGCTGGGCCGGGAGCCACTTCCAGGCTTTGGCGGCAGTCTTGGAGAGGCGCGGATCGACAACAACGTAGCGCAGCCCCTCATCGACGCTGGTCTGAGTCAGCCGCGGTGCGCGGGCTGGCGGGCCATAGCCCCCCTCGAAGATCGAGGAGCCGACAATGATTGCAAAGCGGGCGTTGGCGAGATCGGCCTGCCAGTAGAACTTGGAGCCGCCCGTCCATTTGCCTTCTAAATGCTGCTCGGACATCGCCTTCCCGGTGAAGTACAGGCTGCCCTGGCAGACGGTGGTATGGCCATGTGCATTAACGGAGCCAAAGCTCTGTTTGATCCAGCGTTTGTACATATGGCCGCGGCCATTCTTGAGACGCCCCCAATTAAAGACAACCTGGTTGTTGCGCGGGCCGAGGTCCGGGTGGTTGGGGTCGATCAGCGTATCGAGGTGATCGGCGAAATCAACCTGAAACTGGGTAACGAGCGCCTGCTTTTCCTGTGGGTCCTTCTCGGCCAGTATCTTCTTGACGGCATCAGCCATCTGTTTGGCGACCGCCGGGTCGGTCAGTGCGTAGGAATCGCGCAGGCCGGGGACTGCCCCCTCATCGAACAGGTCACCGCCCTCGACGATCTCCTGGATGGCGTCCTCAAAGGGGATGGTTACCCACTCACCGCCGCCGCGCGGCGTACCGGGCTTGCGCTTCAATACGCTCACGATACGGTAGGGGTCATAGACCGATTGCAGGCCAGCCTGCCCTTTGGGGCAGATCGCGCCTTCCGCCGTCGCCATGTCCGTAATTGGCGTGTTGTAATCGACATGCGGGTACATGGTGAAGGGGCTGTAAGGGTTGCCGTCGATCTTGACGGCCACCCCATCCAGCAGCTTGACCTTGATCCCGCAGCCGGTGTTACATTGCAGGCAGACGCTGTAAATCTGGCTTTCGGGGGCTGTCAGCGAATAAACCTGCCCGTCCTGGGCCAACTGCCGGATTTGCCGGATTTGCCCCAGCACCGGGCTGGCACCGAGGAACGCGCCCGTCACACCCAGGGCGGCACCGCCCCGGATGAATTCACGCCGGGAGAGGGCGGTTTTTTTGCCCTCGTGGTTCTGGTCAGTCATGGTGCATCTCCATCATTTTCTCTTCAAACGGCAGGAAGCGCAGGCCCAGCCCGATAATCGTGCTGCCCATGCCAAACACGAAAGCCAGGAACAGCCATTCCATCAGGTTGGGGGCATAGTTGAGGCTTAGCTTGGGATGGATAAAGGCCTCGGCCAACCCGGCCAGTTCCGGGGTGACCAGTACCGGGATCACGATGTTGAGGGTGACGGCCACAAAGGTGATAGTGCTGAGGGTTGCTGCAATGCCGACTGCTGTACGGTTCTCCGTCATGGTCAGCAGCACCACCAGCGGGATCAGAACGCCCAGCAGGATATGCACGATCCAGAAACTCCACCAGTAGGGGCCAGTCAGAATCAGCGTGATAGCCTCAACACGGCTCGGGGCCGCACCCTTATAGAGCATTGTCGCGCCGATCACGGAGGCCACGAAGACGCCCAGCAGCAGCAGCCCCGCCGTGAGCCTTGCCATAAAGCGCATCGTTTCCCGGTATTCCTCGCTCTCCTTATCCGGCCAGAACAGCACTACCACCAGCAGCAGCAGGCTGGAACCGGTTGCCAGCGAGGAGATCAGGAACATGATCGGCAGGCTGGCTGTATTCCATAGAGGCCGTGCGGCCACCACGCCGAAGATCGACCCGCTGACCAGGATCAGAGCCAGGCCCAGCGGCAGGCTGAACATCGAGAGCAGGTAGAGCGGACGCTCGCCCCGTTCACCACCAAACAACACCAGGAAAATCTCGGCACTGAGGACCAGCACATAGGACGAATGCAGCCAGACCATCCAAGTGATCATCGAGCCGAAATCGGGGTAGATAATCACATGCCAGAAGCGTTCCGGGTGTCCCAGGTCGAACAGCACGATCAGCAGGGCCATGTTCAGCACCGCAAAGCCGATCAGCAGAACGATGGGTTTGAGGCGGGCCAGCGATTTCCGCCCGGCGATATAGACCAGGCCAGTGAACAGCATCAGGCTGCCCACCTCGACCCAGACGAGGTAATCATAGAAGCCGACCCATACGCCCCAGGGGACATAACTGGTCAGGTTGGTGGGGGCCAGCCCTTCGGCCAGCCGCTGCCACAGGCCCCACGCGCCGATCAGCAGCAGGGCTGCGCCTCCGACCCAGAAAGCATCGGTGGGCCGCCAGGTAAAGCGCGGGCGTGGGTCTTCCGGGGTTTCATTCTCCCCTTTCGGGAGGGGAACTGCTTGAGCCATCGAAAGTCCTCCTATACCAGGTAGTAAACACGCGGATTGGTGCCCAGTTCTTCGCGCAGCCGCATGACGTTCGGGCGGCTGATCAGGGAGGCCACCAGGCTGTCGGGGTCATTGGCATCACCGAACAGCGTAGCCCGTCCGATGCAGGTCGTCACACAGGCGGGCAGCACGCCTTCACGGATACGGTGCTGGCAGAAGTGGCACTTGCGGGCGTTGCCCACCGGCGAGGAACGCCGTCCCGGCCTGCGTGGATACTGCTTGCCATACTCGAAGTTAGCGGCCCGTTCGTAGTCATCCGCCGCTGCCTGCCCGACCAGCATCCCATCGGTTTCTGCACCAGGGTCGGGGGTATAGGTCAGGCCGAAATCGGTCACACGGGCCGAGTAGGGGCAGGCGGTGATGCAGTAGCGGCAGCCGATGCAGCGCTCATAGTTCATCTCCACGATGCCTTCTTCATTGGTGTAAGTGGCGTTAACCGGGCAGACTGGCACGCAGGGCGGGTTTTCGCACTGCATACAGGGGCGTGGCACAAAGCGCATACTGACGTTGGGGTAAGTGCCGATCTCCTCCTGGATTACCGGGCGGTAGACTACGCCCGGCGGCAGCTTGTTCTCGGCGATGCAGGCCACTGTGCAGGCATGGCAGCCAACGCATTTGCGCAGGTCGATCACCATCACCCAACGTCGGTCGGCAGGGGCTTTCCGTAAGGCCCGCCGCAGTTCAACCCGCATGCGTTCCAGCACATCCATCTGGCGCAGATCGCCTTCATTGACCACCAGATCGGGCATTACGATGGCCTGTTCCTCGGAATGGGCGAGGACCGCCTCCGGATCACTGACAAAGGCCTCGTAAGCCGCCAGCGCCGATGCCGCCCCCGTTACCCCGAACAACCCCTGTAAGAAGTTGCGTCGGTTCAGGTCGCCTGGTTTTTCGGGATGCTCACCCATGCAGCTTTCCTCCTGACTGCCGCCTTTCGGCGGAAAAGTAGAGTGTCATCTATCTCAGCATAAAGCAGCAGGCTGGATAGATACAGCAGGAAAAGTTGGACAGATCAAGAGGGCTTGTCGGGGAATCCCTGACAACCCACCCCGTGGGCCTCATCGTAAAGAATCAAGCGGAAAGTGTTCGTCTTGGGAAAGGGGTTTATCATTCTCCCCAAATCAAAGGCTGGGTGACGCCTTACTGAGT
>CAYMGV010000026.1:0-29494 GCA_964390105.1 uncultured Anaerolineae bacterium
TTCCGTTTGCTCGACGTTCGGTCGCATGATCGTGCTGTGGCTGCCTGAGTTTTTTTCAGAGGACTCATCTGAATAAGTTCTGAATCCTTTCTTCGTAAGATTTATACAGCGTCTGAATTATTCGTTTTGATGATGGGGAAGTAGTATGCACACAATTATGCTGGTAGATGACAAGGTAAGCATCACACAACTGCTGCGCGAGTATCTCGAAAAGCACGGCTACCGCGTGGTGGTCGCTCACAATGGCCGTGATGCGATCTTTCTCGCCCGCCATGAGCGCCCAGACCTGATCGTGCTGGATATCATGATGCCGGAAATGGACGGCCTCGAATTCATGAAGCTGTATCGACGTGAGCGGCTGGTGCCGATCATCCTGCTGACGGCCAAACCCTCCGAGGCTGACAAGATCGTTGGGCTGGAACTGGGTGCAGATGATTACATCACCAAGCCATTCAGCGTCAATGAACTGCTGGCACGTGTCCGGGCAGTGCTGCGCCGGGCTGCGAACCAGTACGACATCAGCGAGGTGCTGCGCGTTGGTGTGCTGACCATCGATAAAGGGCACCGCACCGTGTGTGTTGGTGATATTGAGATCGACCTGACCGCCACCGAGTTTGACCTGCTGTGCGCGTTCATGGAAGCGCCAGGCCGCGTCTTTTCACGCTCGGAACTGCTCGACCATTTGCAGGGAGATACATTTGACGGTGTGGAGGGCACCATCAACGTGCATGTCCACAACCTGCGTAACAAGATCGAGCCAGAACCGCGCAGCCCGCAGTTCATCCTGACGGTTTACGGCATGGGGTACCGCTTCACGACAATGCAGGAGCTAACCGCATGAAATGGCGCAGCCAGGCGATGGCTGCCAGCGTGCCAGCATGGCCGTACCTGGTCTACCTGTTCAGCCGGGAGAGCCAGCGAGCCGACAACCTGCGCCAGCAGATGACCGCTGACATGGCTCACGACCTGCGCTCACCGCTGACGGTGATCTCCGGGCATCTTGAGGGGCTGCGCAGCGGGACACTGGACCCTACCCCGGAGCGTTTCGAGACGCTGTACAGCGAGGTGAAGATGATGCGGCGCATGGTCGAGGACCTCTCGCTGCTGGCCTCGCTTGATGCCGGGGACCTGGACCTCAACGCGATTGCGCTGCATCCGTGTGACCTGCTGCATCATATCGAGAGGTTCATGGCGGAGGAACTGCGTTCAGCGGGGGCACGGCTGATCGTCGAGTGTGGAGACGACCTGCTGCCTGTTGCGGTCGATCCGGATTACATGACAGGGGTGTTCGCCCGGCTGATCCGCAATGCGCTGGATCATGATCCCGGTGAGATGCGGGTCACGTTGAGCGTTCGACGGCATGGCTCAATGATCCTATTCGAAGTCCGGGACACCGGCCCCGGTATCCCGCCTGCATCGCTGCTGTCCATCTTCGAGCGATTTTACCGCGTCGATCCGGCCCGGGGCGGCCCGCCTGGCCGTGCGGGGCTGGGCCTGACCATCTGCCGGGCCATGGTTCATGCACATGATGGGGGTATTACCGTTGAGAACCTGCCCGGAAACGGCGCAGTCTTCCGCGTGGCACTGCCTGCCGTGGATTAACCTGTCTCATCGCGCTGGTCAAAATACCTGCACTGAGCCTGTAGTACGCACACGCTGCACTTCGGGCTTCGTGCATGACAGACCTCACGCCCATGCTGGATGATCTGTAAATGGAAGGCGTAGAAATCATCCGCCGGTACGATCTGCTCCAGCAGCCGGTGGGCTTTATCGGCGCTCACCCCCTCATCGACGACCCCCAGCCGCGTCGTGACGCGGTGGACATGCGTATCGACCGGGAAGGCGGGCTTATTGAGTGAGAACAGCAGGACAATCGAGGCGGTCTTATGCCCGATGCCCTTGATCGAGGTCAGCCACTGCTTGGCTTCATCGGCGCTCATGTCCGCAAGATGATCGAGTGTGATACCGCCCTGCGTTTCGGTCAGGGTGCGCAGCGCCAACTGGATACGCGGCCCCTTCTGGTTCGCCAGCCCGGCGGTACGTATTGTCTCGATCAATTCGCCGGTGGGCGCGTCGCGCACAGCCTCCCACGAGTCATAGCGCTGCTTGAGCTGGTCAAACGCGCGGAAGCTGTTGGTATCGGAGGTGTTCTGAGAGAGGATGGTCAGCACCATCTCATCAACAGGCGGGTGATGCTGCCGCCATGTGGGATAGCCGTATTCATCAGCCAGCAGCGCCGCGATCTCGCGGTAATGGGCCTGCCGGTCAGCGAGGGTGAGATCAGTCATGGGTGATCCTGTGCGTTGGCTTTATATGTTGCCGGTTAGCGTGTTCATTGATGATAACGTCAAAATCACCCGATTGAATACCTACCCCGCCAGCAGCGGCAGGATTGAGATCAGGCAAAATGACGCGATCCCGCTGATAAACCCTGATGCGACGTTGGTCATGATGATCATGCCCATCCCGGCCAGCACCCCGAACTTCTGAGCGCGGGCCAGTGCCATGCCTTCCAGCAGCCACGTATAGAAGCCCACCCCAAGCCCAATCAACCCCAGTGCCGCCAATGGCAGAAACGGGATCAGGGGCACTGTGATTAGCCGGACCAGTGACGTTATAACAAACGCGGTACTGAGCGCCATGGTCGTATTGATCACATCGCCCTTGCCGCCCACGAACCCGCATACACCGCTCGCAACCCAGCCCCGGAAAAACTGGCCGAGGAACACACCAAGCAGCGTGCCGATGGTAGTAATCACAATAAACATGAGCAGCCCCGGCCCGGTTATCAGGTTCCCCAGCTCGCCTGTCAGGTCATTGACGGTTGTACCGGTCTCGTTGGCCGCATCGACCAGCGTGGTTGCGATCAGTGTAACGGGGTTGACACCAAACAGAATTTCGGAGCCGGTCAGCAAGGCTGAATCCGGTGCGGCTGACGGATCGACGTAGAACTGCTGAGCCTGTATGATGCTGGTCTGTAAGATGAGTACCACGGCCAGGATCGCGGCGATGATCTGGAAGATGGATGCCACGCCGAGATTGGCGAGGATGTGAACGAAGTTAGGCCGTTCGACTTCGGCGGCAAAATCGCCCAGCGGGTTGAAGATGGCAAGCTGCACCCATGCGTTAGGCAGCTCAAGGATGTCGCGCTCTGCCACATCCCCATGCAGGACATACTTCGCGTCGTTGTCATAGCCACCCTGCACCTCATCGAACATGTGCTGGCGGCGCTCACGCTCCCACTTCTTCCGCTCTGATTCTTCGAGGAAGCGTGGCTGGGCGTGTTCCATGCGCATACTCGATGGCGGCGGCTCAGGCTCCGGCGCGGCAGGCTGTGCCCCCCATATTTCATCGGTCAGCATGGGTTCAGGGTCGGGTGGCCGGGGAGCTTCCGGCAGCGGCGGCATCTCATGTGCTGATACGCCGAGCTTGCGCAGCCCTTTACGGGCCTGCTCGTTGGCAGGGTTGATGGTCAGTGCATTTTGCAGGCAGGTGATGCGGTCTGTGTCTGTCTCGACGACGGCACTCAACCACAGCCACGCCTGCTCATGCGTTTCTTCCTGCTGGATCACCGCCATCAGCTTCTGGCGGGCAGTTTCCTTATCACCAGCCCGGAAGGCGGCCACGCCTTCCCGGTACAATCGATCCACCTGCGCGGTCGGCATCCTGCATCCTTTCACACAGTCAGGGGTATAGGCTTAGTCTACCCGGATTCACCCCGTGCGCGAAATCTACAGGGGTCCCTAAAACGACCACTCGTTCGGCTGTTGGGTACTGAAGGTCCCGTCCGCAAGATGATCGGCAAGGACGTAGGTGAACTCCGCGCCGATGAAGAACACCTGGGCGGTATAGAAGGCCCACATCAGCACTGCGACCAGCGACCCCGCCGCGCCGTAGATATTAGTGAGGGTGGTGTTGTGCAGGTAGAGGGTAAAGCCCGTCTGCCCAATAACGAACAGCAGCACCGTGATCACCGCACCGATCCACGCCGCCCGCCACGGGATCGAGTAATCCGGCAGCAGCCGGAACAACAGCGCGATCAGCAGGACGAGGACGCCCGCACGCAGCACGTAAACCGCAATCACGACATTCAGCAGCTCATTGACGATGTCCCCGGCGTGTGGAAACAGTGTCAGCAGGCCACGATTCAGCAGCAGCAGCGCGGCGTTGGTAAACAGCAGCAGCATGATCACCAGTGCGAGAATGACCACCGTGATCAGCCCCAGCAGCCGCGTTGTGAGGAAGTAGCGCAGCCCGGTGCGGCTGCCGTACTCCGATCCCCAGATCGTATCAACGCCGACCTTCATCACGCTGAACATGGAGGTGGCACTGAACAGCAGGATCACGCTGCCGATGACGGTTTGCAGCCTGCTGCCATGCGGCGCGACCGCGCGTTCAATGGCCCCGCTGAGCAGGTCCCCGGCTTCAGGGCCAAGGAGGGGTGCAAGGAAGGATACCATCTCGACCTGTGCGCTCTCAAAACCAAATACCGCCCCGGCTAGCGAGACAATGATCGCCAGCGCCGGGGCCAGTGAGAACAGCGCATAGAAGGCCAGCGCTGCCCCGAAGTACATCGTGCGGTGGGCAGCCCAGCGCGTCACGGTCAGGGTGGTGAGCTGGATTATATTATGCAAAAGCGGACGCAGTTTTTCTTTCATACACGGTTACTACTCAGCCTGATTTTGTACTCAGATTTGCGATCTTGATTGACATTTTGGATTGTGTTCAGGTACAAAACATATGGCGTGAAGATCGTTCGATATCTCAAATTAGGCACAAAAAGTGGCCTGAGTAGTTACCATACACGGTAGTATAACGCTGTCGGCAGCAGAAATCCTATAAGTCCAGGTCACCCTCCCCGCCCGAAAGATGATGTTCAATAATGGCCTCGGCCACCTGCTCCGGCGATTTGGCATCTCCCGGTATGTTGAACGGCGCATTGTCCCAGAACGGTGTGTTGACCGCGCCGGGACGCACGATGGTGAAACGGTGCTTGCGCTGCTCTTTTCTGAGGATCGCGATCATGGGGTCCAGCCCGGCTTTGGCTGCTGCATAGGCCCCCATCTTCGGCAGTACGAGATGATCGACATACGCCCCGATCACCACGAACTGCCCGCCTTCGTTCAGCAGATGAACACTATGTGATGCCGCGAGATAAGCGCCGGTCAGGTTTGATGCGACCGTCATGGCCCAGTCATCGGCATCCTGCTTACGCAGCAGATCGGCCCGCAGAGTGCCTGCCGCATACACGGCAAGGTCAATCCCTTCTGTTCCGTGTACCAGTTCCAGCCCGGCCTGCCTGAAGGTAACCGGCTGATCCGCATCAAAGTGCACCGTAACGTCAGCCTCGGCTGGCAGGTTTGAAATGCTCCGGGCGGCGGCCAGTACACGCCAGCCTCGCCGTTTGAGCGCCTTGACAAGTGCGCTTCCAATCCCGCCGGAGGCACCCCAGATCAATGCATCAGGCATGGTGATTCTCCCCTGTTGTTGTTTGTTTGTTGCGGCCTGTACGCGGCAGGGCGTGGTCACGCACGGTTGCGCCGATGACGATTGCCCCGCTGATCAGCACGGCATTTTTGATGATATACTGCCCCTCCAGCGTGAGTACCAGGGGGAAGGACTGGAAGACGGCATTGGGGTTCAGGATGATAGGCGATACAGCCCCCACCATCTGGAGCATCATCAGCAGGATCGTTAGCCGCATAAACGCCCCCGTGATAAACCCGACGCCGATCACCACTTCCCACAGGGCAAGCATGGGGAGAAACAGGTCCATAGGCAGGAACCACATCGTTTCCCGGATCAGGCCTTCGGCGGGGCTGAGGCCGGGGATTAGCTTCAGTGCGCCAAACCACAGGAACACCACGCCAATTGATATACGCAGCAGCGGCACCCCGTAGCGGGCCATATAGTCTGTAATTATCATGTCGATCTGATCAAAGTACGCGGCTAACTGCTTGGCTGTCATGAATAGCTTTCATACCTTTAACTTTGTGAAACGTTGTACAAGTTAAAGGTATCGAAAAGAGGCCAACCGGATCAAGTCTCGCGGTTTTCATCTCCTTTAGCCGGGTGAGGGAGATAACTCGTGAGGATGAGAGGTCCGGGCCAATTGACCCGGACCCTGTCGTGATACCTTATTCTTCAATGAATGCCGTACCGAGTGCCTGCGGTGGTGCCACCCGAAACATCTTTGCCAGTGGCCGTTGCAGTGATGTCGGCGCGTAGAGGATCAGCCGCTCCAACCCTTCGCTGCCAACCAGCAGCAGCACACCGAGCATCAGCAGCCATTGCAATGAATTGAACAGCACCACCGGGACCTCCGGGAAAGCTGTTTGCAGTATTTGCGCGAGCGCCCTGGTGATGCCGTACAGGATCACGCCCAGCGCCGCCCGCGTGGGCCGCCACCCCCCGAAGATCACAATCGCCAGCGCGATCCAACCCAGCCCCAGTGTTAGGTTATCGCTCCACTCAAGCTTGATGTTCAGCGAGTAAGCCGCGCCGGCCAGCCCCACCAGCGCCCCACCGATAGCGGTGTACAGGTAACGGATGCGATTGACCTTCACGCCACGCGCAAACGCCGACTCAGGCCGCTCACCGACGCCGCGCATACGCAGCCCTGGCTGGGTGCGGTACAGCCAGAACCACACAACGAACACCATGATGAAGGCGAAATAGGTGAACAGATCATGGTCAAACAGCAGTGGGCCGATCAAGGGGATGTCCTTGAGAACCGGGATGGGCATCGCAGCGATGCGCGGTCCCGGCGTCCGGGTAAAATCCTGCCCCAGGAAGTTGGCGACATCGGCCAGCAGCAGGGTTAGCACGAAGCCGATGGCGACCTGATCCTGCTTGAGCCGGATACTGCCCCATGCGATGAGCAGGGCAGCCAGCATGCCGACCAGCGCAGCGGCGGCAAGACCCACCATCACCGGGATAAAATCAGCCTCAATGCCGAGCAGGTTCTGTGCTTGCAGAGCAACCACGAAACCGGTCATCGCGGCTATCATCATGCTGCCATCCAGCGAGAGGTTGATCACCCCGACCCGCTCCGTGATGACCTCACCCGTCACCGCCAGCATCAGCGGCGCGCTCTGCCCCATGATCGTAGACAGGATCCTCACAAACTCGATTTCGCTCATGCGTCTGCCTCCTGATGTGATGCCGGTGATGAGTCGGGTGGCCGCAGGGCGGAAGGGAACAATCGCTCAAAGTCGCCGAAGAGCAGCACCATTAGCACGACCAGCCCCTGTATGATGCCACTTAGTGAGGAATGAAGCTGGGTGCGCAGTTGCAGGAACGAGCCGCCCGTCAGCAGCGCCGAGAACACCAGCGCGATCACCAGCGTCCAGGCCGGGCGCAGACTGACCAGCAGCGCAATCAGGATCGCGAGGAAGCCGATCCCGCCCGAAATGCTCTGACGAAGGCTGTCGAACCAGCTCAGCACACGCACCGACCCAGCCATACCCGCCAGCGCACCGCATAGTATCATGGCGAGGATGGTGTGCCGTTCACTGGGGACACCCAGCAGGAAAGCTGAATTGGGATTTTTACCGAGTGCTTTCAGTTTGAGGCCCCAGCTTGTGCGGCTGAGGATGTACGCTACGCCACCCAATGCTGCCAGCGCCAGCAACGCAGCAAGCAAGCTGAACTGCGTCTCGCCAACCACGGGCAGCAGCGCCTGTGCCGGGAAGGGCTGTGTGCCACGGAATGACCCACCCTCGGGTGGCTGCCACGGCCCCGAGATCATGAAATTGGTCGCGATCACGGCGAGGAAGTTCAGCGCCACACCGCCGAAGATTTCATGCACGCCGCCTCGCGTCTTGAGGACACCTGCCAGCGCTGCCCACAGCGCACCCGCAGCCATCGCGGCCAGCAGTTCCAGCGCTACGATCACGAAACCGGGAATATTCGGATAGACAGCAGCCACCTTGATCGCGACGAAGCTCGCACCGATGGCCCCCATGATCATCTGGCCTTCCACGCCGATGTTCCACAGCCCGGCGGTGAAGGTGACCAGCAGGCCGGTGGCGCACAGCAGCAGCGGTACCCAGAACGCCAGTGTGCGGAAGGATTGTTCAATTGTGCCGAAGGAACCATCCAGCAACGCACGGAAGGCTGTGGGTGGGCTGGCCCCAACGACCAGTACAAAAAGCGCAGCCAGCACCAGCGCGCCGAGGATCGGCACGAGGGGCCAGGCGGTTTTAATCAGGGTAGATCGGTTCATATCTGCTGACCTCCAATCAGGGTGCCGAGTTCCTCGACAGTCACGTCACGGGCTGAGACCACTTTGATCAGCTTGCCACCGCTGAACACTGCGATCTGGTCGCTGCGCTCGCGCAGTTCATCCAGGTCAGCGGACATAAACACGATGGCGGCCCCCTTCTGACGGCGCTCCGTGAAGTGTGCCCAGATGTGGTTGGCGCTGGTCACGTCGAGGCCACGTGTGGGGTGTTCGAGTATGATCACCTTGAGGTCGTCATCCAGCAGGCCGATCAGCAGGCGCTGCATGTTGCCGCCGGACAGTTCCTCGGCGCGGCTGTTCGGCCTGCCGATCACGTTGGTGCGGGTGATACGTTCGGCGATGGTCGTCCGAGCCGTCAGCCAATTGATATTGAATGGGGTATTCGGGGTGGCAAGGACCATATGTTCCGTGAGGGTCAGCCCCGCGATCAGTCCCTCCTCAAGACGACCGGCGGGGACATAGGCACCGCCCATCGACTGGAATACATGATACGAGGCCTTCTCGGTTACTGAGACGAGGATCGTACCCACCAGCCAGATCAGCAGGGCCAGCAAGGCCCCCTGCCCAAATTGGCCGAACGCCCCCACCGTGGACTCGTAGCCGCCCGCCAGCAGGGGGAGCAGCCCCCATACGAGGCCCAGCGGCAGCGCCCCCTTTGGCAGCCACCACAGCGGCGATCTGAGGGCCGTGACCGGGGAGCCAGCCAACTGCACACTCCCCGCTGTGGCGGGTTCCAGCCCGGCACAGGCACGCATCAGCAGCCGCTGGCCTGAGCCTTCCAGCCCCGCCAGCCCCAGCACTTCGCCCTCGGCCACTTCAAGGTCAATGTTGCTGATACTGAGCCGGTAGGTTTTCACCTCCAGTGACCGGATCGCGAGAGCGGCATGCAGCCTGGCATAGCTTTCGTGGCTGGCACTGGGCAGGTCTTCACCAAACATCAGCCGGACGAGGGCGCTGGTCTCACAGGGGATACCCTGCGTACCGACCAGCTTGCCATGGCGCAGCACGGTGGCCTCGTTGCATAGTTCCTGCACTTCTTCCAGCTTGTGTGAGACGAGGATGATGGTCTTATCCTCCTCCTGTACCAACCGTCTCATTGTGTTAAACAGGATTTCCTTCTGTTCCTGGCTGATTCCGGTCGTCGGCTCATCAAGGATCAGCAGATCGGCACCGAGTGCCAGCAGGCGCAGCAGTTCCATCTGCTGGCGTTCGCCCAGCGTCAGCGAATCAACGTACGTGCCCGGCTCGATCTCAAACCCAAAGCGTGCGGCGTACTTGCGGAGTTCGTCCTCGCCGCGTTTGAGATCCAGGATCAGGCGGTTATCATAGGCCAGCAGGTGATTCTCAACGGTTTGCATGGGGAGGAAGTCGAGCGGGTCCTGGTACAGCATCCCGATCCCGGCGGAAAGTGCCGCGAGTGGGTCCGCGAAGCTCAGCGGGGAGTCGTTCAGCAGGATTTGTCCGCTGGTGGGTGGTTGATAACCGCTGAGGATTTTCATCAGCGTACTCTTGCCTGCGCCGTTCTCACCGAGCAGCCCGTAGATGCGGCCCGGTTCAAAGGTCAGACTGATGCCGTCGTTGGCACGGACGGCCCCAAAGTGTTTGTGGATATCCCGCAGCTCAATGCGCATGGGTTCATCCTTATGGCGTGGTGTCCTGAAACATATGTGCGAGGCAGGGACAGGGTGGTCAGTCCCTGTGATGAATAAAGAGAGCGGCAGTGACGCCGCCCTCTTTGGTTTCGCGGTCCACCAGGTGCTTACTCGCTGGCGCCTGTCATCCCTTCCAGCATCAGCGGCAGGTACCATATCTGCTGATCCGTAGCAATCTCACCTTCAGGCACGTACTCGGTGCCATCCTGCAGGTTGAGCGGGCCAGCCCACGGCACGATGGTGCCATCAGACATCCCCGCGATAAAGCTCTCCACGGCGTTGGCGGCTTCCTCGTTGCCGATCAGGGCATCACCGGGCAGCCAACCGACGGCGGATGTATCCAGGTTGTTGAGGTCGGTCCAGTCGGCGTCGGACCATGTCCACGACTGTTCATAGGAGCCGTCCGCAACGGAGCTGACCAGGTCGAGGTAATCCGGCCCCCAGTTGAAGTACGGCACACCAAGGCAGATATCGGGGCCGTTGTCACAGGCACCGGCGTAGTCATACGGGATGGCCCATACGGCTTCGCCGTCTTCGGCACGCTGATTGCTGACCACGATGGCTTCAGGCGTATCGATACCGCTGATGATCACGTCGTTGCCGCTGTCGATGAACTGGTTCACAACTTCTGTCGGGTCAAGGGTGACACCGGGGATGTTGAACCAGAAGCCGATCCACGTCACGGTGAATTCAAGCTCATCGGGGTCCATGCCACGGAAGTTCTCGTAGCAGTAGCGGGCACCCACGTAGGCGGATGCAGTCAGGCGGCGGGTCTCGTAGTTGATCAGCGGGCCAAGGTAGGCGATCTTGCCCGTCTCGGTGGTCATCGCAGCCGCACAGCCAGCGATGGCCTTCATATTTTCCATGCGGCCCATGACGTTGCCCAGGTTCTCAGGAGCGACGTAGTCGTTGCCTTCGACCCATGCATCATCGCCGGAGACGTTGATGAAGACAACATCGGGGTGAGCTTCTGCGACACTCAGCGTATCTTCCTCGAACTCGTCCGAGGTGGTGAAGATGACTGAAGCGCCCTGGGCGATCATGTCTTCGGCGACACTCTCAACAGTCGCTTCGGGGGCATCGGCGGGGTTAAGGCTTTCAAAGACGATCATATTGGCAGCGGGGAGGTTCTCCTCAACGTAGAGGCCGCCCTCGTAGTGAGCCTGGCTCCAGCCGCTGTCATTGCGCGGACCAACCAGGATCACACCGAAGGTCAGTTCTTCGGCTTCGGCGGGTTCTTCCTCGGCTGCCGGTGCTTCCTCGGCGGGGGTTTCGGGTGCGGCGGGCGTGCAGGCCGCCATCACCCCTGCGGCGATCAATAAGATCAGGATCAAGGGTAAAACACGTTTGCGTAACATTCTTTTTCCTCCAACTGTGTGATACAATTGCTCAGAGGTGAGTAGACCACCTCAATAATACAGGGTCAAACCTGCCGACCCTGTGACCTACCACCATTGTAAGCGTCATTCTGAGCAATGGAAAGTAGCTAAATGGGTAGTCTTGCCGATTGCCCTGTCGAAATCGTTTTGGATCAGCCAGGCAAAAATAGGCCTGTGATGGCACTGCACTCCGCCCAAAAGTAAGAATTACCTAAAAAGTGCGATCAAAAAGGTAATGTTCCCGGTTGCCCGTTAGAATCAAGAGCATGGACGTATTTTTCAGCGACATCCCACCCATTTACTCGATCACTGAGATCACTCATCCCGGTAACTACTACCCTGCCCCACGTGACTGGTATATCGCCCTGGCTGACGTGGTGAACTCCACCGAGGCCATTGAGAAGGGCCGTTACAAACAGGTCAATTCGATTGCGGCGGCCTCCATCACGGCGGTGTTGAACACCGTACCCGACCTCGACCTGCCGTTTGTCTTTGGTGGGGATGGCGCTACCATCCTGATCCCACCCTCGGCAGTGACCCGTGCCAGGCGGGCACTGCGCGGCGCACAGGATATGGCCGCCGAGTACTTCGACCTCACCCTGCGTATCGGCCTCATGTCGGTGCAGGACGTACGGGATGCAGGCTATGAATTGAACGTGGCCCGCCTGTGGGTGTCGGAGAATTTTCAGCAGGCGATCCTTTCAGGCGGCGGAGCCTCCTATGCCGAAAGCCAGTTGAAAGCGACTGACCGGTATCACATCCCGGCAGACGTGCCCGCCGCTGCCAACTTCGAGGGTTTTGAATGCCGCTGGGAGAACATCCCCGCGTCTCATGAGGAGGTCATCAGCCTGATCGTCCGGGCCGCTGACAGCCAGACCTATACGGAAATTCTCGGCCAGCTTTCACGTATTTACGGCGATACCCGCGCCCGCTACCCGATCATGCAGCAGGACATGACCATGACCTTCAGCCGGGAAGAACTCAGCGTTGAAGCGCGGGTGCGCTATCAGACCTCAAGTTTGCTGCGCATCGTTCGTATCGCGCTCAACTCCCTGCTGGGCGCGGTGATGATGCGCTTCAACATTCGCGGATGGGCTGGTTACAAAGACCTGTTTGTGACCGCCACCGACCACGAGAAATTTGACGACTCGCTGCTCATGACGATCTCCGGGCGTGCCAGCCAGCGTGTGGAACTGACCCGCTACCTCGATGAGCAGCAGGCCGCCGGGCGGCTTAATTACGGCCTGCACACCAGCGATTCAGTACTGGTTACCTGCCTGATCTTCGATCACTTCGGGCGGCAGGTTCATTTTGTCGATACCGAGGGGGGTGGCTATGCGCTGGCGGCCCGTCATCTGAAGGCAGCAAGCACAGCGGCGTAAGATTGCGCGGAGTGACCTAATCAATAGGATAAAGAGAGGGCCGCCTCATCCCATTAACAACTGCGCTGCCCCGTCTCTCTCGCAGTAGCCAATCCGCCTGAGCGGCGGGAGAAAGACACACCATGAAACGCAGCCCAATTCTGCACGGCTTGCTGCTGGGGCTTGTGGCTACGCTGCCCCTGCTGGGTCTGTTCCTGTTGATCGCAGCAGTGACTCCGCTGCCTGCCATCCCGTTTGAAGTCTTCAACTGGATATCTCGTGTGCTGCCCGGCCCGATCATCACCTTTGGTATCGATACCATGATCGATACGCTGCGTCTGCTGGGGATGAACGTCGCTGATACTGCCAAACTCTCCGAGCAGATCATGGCGTTCGGTATGGTGCTTGCTGCGGGCACGCTTGCCGGGACGATCTACGCGGTCATATTCGCATGGCGTAACTGGGCGAGCGATGTGCTGACCGGCCTGATCGCGGGCTTCCTGGTGGGCCTGCCGACCGCCGCCACCGTTGCCGCTATCACGCAGTCCAACGTTGCCCCGTGGCTCATCATCGCCTATGTGGTGGGGATGTGGGCGCTGTGGGGGCTGGCCCTGCACGGGGGCTACACCCTGCTTGCCCCGGCCTTCACGGAGACGAAGGTCAAACCGGCCTCGGATGAGCTGACCGTTGAACAGACCGCCCGCCGTGAATTCCTGGTTAAAATGGGGGGCGCATCCGCCGCCATCACGGTCGTTGGCAGTGGTGTTGGGCTGGCGCTGATGAACCGTGAGCGCCGTTTTGCCGACGATGACTCGATGGCCCATGAAATCGATGAGGTCTCCGACGACAGCTTTCCCAATTCCAACGACCCGGTTTCCCCGGTCCCCGGCACCCGCCCTGAATACACGCCGCTCAAGGACCATTACAAGGTTTTTATCTCGACCGAACCGTCCGTCATCGATGGCGATCTGTGGGCGCTGCCAGTCAGCGGGCTGGTCACTAACCCGCTGATACTCTCCCTGGCTGATTTCATGGACCGTTACGAGTCCATCGACCAGTACGTGACGCTCTCCTGCATCTCAGGCCGCATCGCCACGAGTCTGATCGGCACGACGCTGTGGACCGGCGTCCCCGTACGTGAGGTGCTGCAAGATGCCGGTTTGCAATCCAGCGCCCGGTATCTCGACATCACCAGTGCCGACGGCTTCCATGAGATCGTGGACCTTGACCTGATTCGGAATGACCCTCGCATTATGTTCTGCTACGCGTGGGACGGCCAGACGCTCCCGGTCGATCACGGCTTCCCGCTGCGCATCTACATCCCTGACCGCTACGGTATGAAGCAGCCCAAGTGGATCACCAGCGTTGAAGTCACAGACACCTACCGCGAGGGCTACTGGGTTGAGCGCAACTGGTCTGAAGAAGCCATCATGAACGCGACTTCCGTCATCGATACCGTGGCCGTGGATGCCGCCTTCGAGACTGGCGGCGAGATGGTGATCCCCATCGGTGGGATTGCCCACGCGGGCGCACGCGGCATCGCGAAGGTGGAGGTACGCATCGATGGCGGCCAATGGACCGAGGCCAAACTCCGCGCCCCGCTTTCCGAGACGACGTGGGTCATCTGGCGCTATGACTGGCCCTTCACTGAAGGTAACCACACCTTTGAGGTACGCTGCGCCGAGGGCGATGGCACCCCCCAGATCGAGGAACCCCGAGACGCCCGCCCCGATGGCTCGACTGGCATTCACTCAGTTGAGGAGACGATCCGGGGGCAGGATGTGGGCAGTGCCCTGTAAAAAGAGAGTGCCCCCTGCCAGCGTCTCGGCGGGATGCCGGGCGATGTGCTCAGGGGGTGGTGGGTCATCCATAGCAGGGGTAAACAAAAACAGCCGCGCCAACAAATGCAGCGGCTGCCTTGATATGAGATTCAGGTGCGGATGGTGGGGCAGGCTACTCAGCCTTGTCTTCTGTTTTGGTCTTGTCCGCCTTTTCCACCTTGCCGGGTTCGTTTTCGTCCTGCGCTTCGACTTCATCTTCCCAACTGATGATCCATACGCACAGGCCTGCTACGGCCACCGTCGCCGCGATCAGTGCCGCCCACTGGCCCGCCAGCAGCCCAACATCACGGGCACTGATCACCAGCAGGATTACCATGCCTGCCGCCAGCACAATCCACGCGGCTATGCGTGGGTGGTCCTCACTCCATTTAACCACCGGGCCAACCGGGCTGTTGCGCAGCGACTCGACGGTGTTCTCAAAAAAGTCAGCCATGTGATTCTGTCCTAGGTTTTAAATGGGTTTCAGGATGCGATCAGTGCGCAGACGGCGCACCATCATGTAGGTATCGGTCGGTGCCGATTCCTCGGCGGCTTCACGCCAGTCGGGGATGCGGAAGTCCGAGGACTCCTGCTGTTCGTACCCCACGTTGATCAGCGTCTTCCTGATCTCATCACTGCCGTCTTCCGGCAGGAAGATCAGGTTGACCTCACTTTGCAGTGCGCCCGATGCCGTTTCAATGGCATGCACCACGGCCTTGATCACCGGGTCAATGGGCGTGCCGTCCACGAAGTCAAGCTGAGGCACACGGGTGATCAGGTTTTCCACCTGCCAGCCAATGACCCCGGCCAGCGTATCACCGACATAGGCCAGCATGTAGGCTTTGTCACCAAAGCTGGCGAGAATATCGGTCCGGCTTAGCTTGGTGCCGTTACGCTGGTTGAGATATTCGGCGATCATCTGCGCGTCTTTGGGGCCGGAACGGCGCACTTTGATGTCGCCGGTCAGTGGCCCCGAACGCGCTGCGGATGGAACCAATACGGCAGCAGGTTTATCCTCGGCAGGGGCCGGGGCCGGTGTCGTGGCTGCCACGCTGACCACCGGTTCATCTTCATCAGGCGTTTCTGCGATACCGGTCAGCTTTCCAAGTTCCTTCTGGACCTGCGCCAGGGTCTTTTCATAGCCATCGGCATTGTGGATGATGACATCGGCGCGGGCCAGCTTCCCGGATTGCGCGTTCTGCGCGCTGATGCGCAGTTTGGCTTCTTCTTCGCTGAGACTGCGCGTTTCTACCAGGCGCTTGATCTGTACCTCGGCGGGTGTATCCACTACCCAGATCGAGTCGCACGCATCAGCAAGGCCCGATTCAATAAGTGCAATGGCCTCGACCACGACCACGTCCTGCGGCGCGCGTTTGATCAGGATGCCGATCACCTCGATCACGATGGGATGGACGATCTTCTCCAGCATCGCCATCGCTGCCGGGTCACCAAAGGTGATGCGGCCCAACCGCTTGCGGTTGATGCGGCCATCAGGGTCCAGTACGTATTTCCCAAAAGTCTCAACGGTTGGGAAGTACGCGGGGGCACCCGGTGCGGTCGCCCGGTGAGAGAGCCCATCAGCATCGATCCCGAAAGCTCCCAGGTGTTCCAGCATCCGGCGCACAACGCTCTTACCGGTTGCGATGTTGCCGGTGAGGCCAATGACGGTTTTATTAGGCCAGCGCTTGCTCACGATGTTTCCTCCGGGTGACAGTGCGGCAGTTGGCTCGGGTATCCATGCCTGAGGCTATTCTAGCCGTGCCCCCCAGATGCGTCAAGGCGGGTACCGGGATTGGGTGCATTGAGAATTTGCCCGATGGTGAGCTTGAGAAAACCGGCATCAAAATGCGTCTTGCTGATGACGGCGGCGATGTTCGGTAATTCGCGGATGGAATCAGGCATATCCACGGCGGTGATCACGATGACGGGAAGCCGCCGCGTTTGATCAGCCTTCAGCAATTGGGTCAGTACGTCCATGCCCGTCATGCCGGGCATCATGATGTCCAGCAGCATCAGGGCTGGTGTGTCCTCTTGCACGCGGATAAGGGCTTCCTTCCCGGAGAAGCAGTTCACGGGGATGTATCCCATCATTTCCACCACATGGGTGAGCAGTTCCTGGGCATCTGGATTGTCATCCACAATCAGGATGCGGGGGGTCTGGTCCATTATGGATATCCTGCTATACAATAGCGATACATTGACGCCTGAGGCTGCATTCTACTCGATACAATAGCTTAACACAATCAGAAAGAAACAAGGCTTATGATTACTGTACTGGTCGTAGATGACGAACAGCCGCTGCTCATCACCGTCCGTGACTACCTCGAACAGTCGGGATATGTCGCGCTGACAGCAGCCAACGGGCGCGATGCGCTGTTCATCAACCGCGATCAGAAACCTGACCTGATTGTGATGGATATCATGATGCCTGAGATGGACGGCTGGGAGGCCACGCGCCTGATTCGCAAGGAGAGCGATGTACCGATCATTATGCTCACTGCGCGTGACGAAGACATCGATAAGATATCGGCGCTGGAGATGGGCGTCGATGACTACGTGACCAAGCCCTTCAATCCTCGTGAGTTGGTCGCCCGTGTGCGTGCGGTGCTGCGCCGCGTGGGCGGTGACAGCGCCCCGGCGGAGCCACAGGTTTTACGCGCCCACGGCCTCGAACTGAATCGCGAGTCCTATCTTGTCACCTTTAATAGCGTGGAACTTGACGTGACCCGCAGCGAGTTTGACCTGCTTGCCACGCTGATGTCCAACCCGGGGCGCGTGTTCACCCGCATGGAACTGCTCGATCATCTGCACGGCGAAGCCTTTGCCGCTTACGAGCGCACCATTGATGTGCATGTGAAGAACCTGCGGGCCAAGCTGGGTGATGACCCGCGCAGCCCCACCATTATCGAGACAGTGTATGGCGTCGGCTACCGGATGGGGGGGGCGTGACGATGCGTAAGCTGTGGGTTCAGTTGACACTGGCATTCCTTGTCGTCACGCTGCTGGCCGTACTGGGCATGGCGCTGCTGCTGACAGGCAGTGTCGAGAGCCGCTTCCGTAGTTACCTTGCGCGCACAGATACCTTCGAGAACACCTCGGAAATTACCCAACGGCTTGAAACTTACTACGGCGAGAACGGTACATGGCGTGGCGTCGAGGCGGTGCTGCCCGGCCCCAACCCCAACCCCAACCCCGGAGGCGGCCCCCGTGATGGCAGCGGTTCGCGAGATGGCATGGGGGAAGGCCGCGCTGCGGAGATGGTTGAAGGCGGCAGTGGCGTACAATATGTGATCTATTCTGCCAGTGGCGAGATCGTCTATGCGCGTAATGCCCAACAGGTCGGCCAGACTGTGCCCGTGCTGCGGCTGCGCCGTTCTGCTGCCCCCCTGTACCGGGATAATGAGATTATAGGATGGATCATCGTCGTGTTACCGGGTGAGGCCGTACTGACCGTTGCTCAGCGCGAGTTTGTGCGCGATATCCGGCAGATAGCGCTGCTGGGCGCAGTGGGTTCCATCCTGCTGGCGTTGATCGCGGGCATCGGTATCGCCCGCTGGGTGTCCCGGCCGCTTGTCCGTCTCGCCGATGCCGCGCATAACGTCGCTGGGGGGCAGCTTGGCGTCACAGTTGATCAGGGACAACTGGAGGCTGCCGAAATCCGCGAACTTTCGACGTCCTTCAATCATATGTCAACGGCATTGGCTGAAGCCGAGGACCTGCGTCAGCGTATGACTGCCGATGTGGCCCACGAACTGCGCACCCCGGTCGGGGTGCTGCGTGCCCAGCTTCAGGCCATGATGGACGGCGTCCATGAACTGAGCGTGGAACGCATCGCAGCGGCCTATGACCAGTCGATCCACCTCGCCCGGCTGGTCGAAGACCTGCGCACACTCACACAGGCCGAATCCGGCACCCTGCAAATCACCCATGCCGAGATCGCACCCGGTGACCTCGTTCAGCGCGTGGGCGATGCCTTCACGCCGCTGGCCCAGGATTCGGGGCTGCATCTTGAGATCAACATTAGCAGTGACCTGCCCGCCATCAATGGGGATGCCGACCGTCTGCGGCAGGTCCTCGCGAACCTGCTGTCCAACGCGCTGCGCTATGCACCTTCCGGTGAGCAGGTGCGGATGAGCGCGAACCGCGCCGGTGATGCCGTGCGCTTTGAGGTGTGGAACTCCGGCTCCAGCATGACCGACGAGGAAGCCCACCGCGCCTTTGACCGCTTCTGGCGTGCCGACGCTGCCCGGAGCCGTGAGACGGGTGGTTCTGGCCTGGGCCTTGCGATTGCCGCGCAGGTGGTCAAGCTGCACGGGGGCCGCATCTGGGCCGAACCGGGGTCGGATGGTGTGGGCTTCCTGTTTGAGATTCCGGGGAAGCAGTCGATTTGAAGGGGAGAGGAACGCCGGCTGGAACTGTACACCGAACCCTGTATACTGCGGGTGCCGCCTGTTAAAACATCCGTTCTGTGCTACAATGCCCACGCAATCACGATTCGCTGTCAGATCACCTTCAATCCCAGGACCAACCCAATTACCCAGGTTCAGGATGCTGAGACTCCTGGTGGGGGTGTGGGGGCGACACCCCCACGTAAAAGAAAAAGGACCACCAAACATGGCAAAAACAAGGACTCGCTACGTGTGCCAGGGCTGCGGACGGGTGGCAGCCGCCCCGATGGGGCGCTGCCCCAACTGCGGCGAGTGGAACAGCTACGTCGAGGAGATTGAGGTACCAGCGCCGGGCCGTGGGGGGGCGGCATCGACGCTGCTGGCCGGGACACGCAGCGAACCAACCCCGTTATCACAGGTTTCAGGCGACCCGTATGAGCGGCTTAACCTGCCCATGCAGGAGTTCAGCCGGGTGTTGGGCGGCGGCATCGTGCCCGGCTCGATCATCCTGATCGGTGGTGAGCCGGGTATCGGCAAATCGACCCTGCTGCTGCAAACCGCGGCCATCATGGCCGATACGCTGGGGCCGGTGCTGTATGTCTCCGGCGAGGAATCGACGCGGCAGATCAAGATGCGGGCCGAGCGGCTCGGCATCAACTCGGATGCGCTGTACCTCGTCACCGAGACCAACCTGGAGATGATCCTGCATCACATCCAGCAGATCAACCCGGTGGCGGCCATCATCGACTCGATCCAGACCACCCATACTGATGCCCTCGATTCCGCGCCGGGTAACGTATCACAGGTCAAACACACGGCTTCGGCGTTTCAGAGGCTTGCCAAGGAGACCGGCATCGCGGTGTTCCTGGTGGGCCATGTGACGAAGGAGGGCAGCATCGCGGGGCCGCGCGTGCTGGAACACATCGTCGATACGGTACTCTATCTTGAAGGCGACGCCTTCCAGGCGTTCCGGCTGCTGCGCTCAGTGAAGAATCGCTTCGGAGCCACCTCCGAGGTCGGCGTGTTTGAGATGGCAGGTGGTGGCATGATCGAGGTACTGAACCCCTCCGAGGCTTTCCTTGCCGAGCGCGTGGTGAATGCCTCGGGCAGTGCCATCGTCGTGACGATGGAGGGCACGCGCCCACTGCTGGCCGAGGTACAGGCGCTAGCCACCTTAACCAGCTTTGCCAACCCGCGCCGCACTGCCAACGGCGTCGATATGAATCGCGTTTTACTGGTCTCTGCCGTACTGACCCGGCGAGCGGGCATCCGCCTCTCCGAGCAGGATATCTTCGTCAACGTGATCGGCGGCTTGCGTATTAATGAACCTGCATCGGACCTCGCTGTCGCACTGGCGATTGCCTCCAGCGCCCGTGACCGCCCGCTGCCCGCTGACCTCGTCATGGTGGGTGAGATCGGCCTTAGTGGCGAACTGCGCGCGGTCAGTCAGCTCCCGGCCCGGCTCAATGAGGCTGCCAAGCTGGGTTTCCGGCGTGCCCTGATCCCTCGCAGTGTCCGCCGTGATGCCGACGACCTGCCGCAGAGCATCGACGCTATCAAGGTGCGCACGGTGGAGGAGGCCCTCGACGTGGCCTTGCGTGGATAAGCTTTAATACAGGGGGGCAGCACCCCCAAAGAAAGAAAAACTCCCCAGCCGGTCCGGTCTGGGGAGTTTTTTATCGATATGAGCCGGGTGGATTACCCCTTGACGGAACCGGCCATCAGGCCACGGACGAAGTAACGCTGAAGTGAGAAAAACACGGTCAGCGGCAGGATCATACTGAGGAACGCGCCAGCAGTCAGCACGAACCAGTCCTGCCCACGTGAGCCGACCATCTCGGCGAGGCGTGAGGTCACGATGGTAACATCCGGGCCAGTGCCCAGGAAAACCAGCGCTACCAGCAGGTCATTCCACACCCACAGGAACTGGAAGATGGTGAATGACGCAATCGCAGGGACGGAGAGCGGCAGCACCAGCCGGGTAAAGGTGGTGAACGGCGAGGCCCCGTCGATGGCCGCCGATTCCATGATTTCCTTTGGCAGCCCTGCGATGTAACTGTGCAGGAGGAACACCGCCAGCGGCAAGCCGAACCCGGTATGGGCCAGCCAGATGCCGAGGAAGCTGCCGTTCAGGCCCAGGTTGGAATAGATGCGCAGCATCGGGATGAAGGCCATCTGCAGCGGCACAACCATCAGGCCGACGACGATACCGAACAGCAGGTCACGCCCGGGGAACTTCATCCACGCGAAGGCGTAAGCCGCAAAGGCTGCCATCGTGATCGGGATGACCGTTGCCGGGACAGTAACCAACAGGCTGTTCATGAAAGCTGGCCCCATACGGTCGGCGTTGATGACGTAGTCGTAGTTGCTGAGGGTCCACTGGGTGAACTCAAACGGGTTCGCCAGCACGGTCCACCAGCCGCTGGTCTGGATGGCTTGCGGCAGGCGGAATGAACTCACCAGCAGGCCGAAGGTGGGCAGCGTCCACAGCAACACGAGGAACAGCAGCACGAAGCGGATTGGCGCACCTGACACGAACTCACGAAAACTGATCCTGGATGTACTCCGCACAGTCGGTTTATCTTTGGCGCTTTCCATACCGGTCATCGGATGCTCCTTTCTTCCTGCCAACTACGGATGTTGTTAATGATGATCGGGATGACGGCAACGAACAGGATCACGGCCAATGCGCTGCCCATGCCGAAGTCTCGCCATTTGAACATCTGTTGATACATCTCGTTGGCAACCACCTGCGTATCGAACTGGCCGCTGGTCATCACGAACACGATGTCGAAGACTTTCAGCACCAGGATCAGGATCGTGGTGGCAACCGTGACGATGGTGGTACGGATGTAGGGCAGCGTCACCCTGAAGAACGCCTGGAATTCGTTGGCCCCGTCAATGCGGGCCGCCTCCAGCAGTTCATTCGGTACACCTTTGATAGCCGCCGAAATGATAACCATTGCGAAGCCGGTTTGCAGCCACACCATGATCACGATCAGCAGCAGGGTGTTCAGCGGGAAGCCGACATTCAGCCCAAACTGGTCAAAGAATCCCGTGATGAGCGGTATATCAATACTTCGTCGCGTGAACCATGCCACAGGCTCGTTACCCAGTGCGGACCACACCGCGTTGAGCAGGCCGATCTGCTCCCGCCCGGCGGGCTGGAAGTAGTACACAAAACGCCAGATGACGCTTGCACCGACAAACGAGATCGCCATGGGCATGAAGATCAGGGATTTGATCACCGCTTCCATCTTCACCCGGTCGGCCAGCACCGCGATCAGCAGGCCAAAAGCAACCGAGAAGAACGTGGCAAAGAGCAGCCATAAGATGTTATTGCGGAAAATGATCAGGAAATCCGGGTCGGAGAAGGCCGTGACATAGTTATCAAAACCGATAAACGTTTCTGAATTGCGGTTGAATAAACTCAGGTAGATGGTGTTGAACGTGGGATAAATAAGAAAGGCGATCAGGGTTAAAATTGCCGGGCCGGCAAAAACGAATGGGCGGATTACGGTCGCAGCACGGTCTGGTAACTGGCTGATGAGGTTATCGGTAAAGAAGAATAAACCCCAGATACCGAAGATACCCACACTCATGCCAATCAGGGCAATAGCCCATCGTGGTGCTTCCTCGTCGCTCATAAATCGCACGCTGACGACGAAAATCGCAAACAGCAAGATCAGGCCAATAAATGAGACAACAACCCGCAGAACGGTATTTCTTTCCCAGATCATCGCCAGAGTCATGCTCTGGTTCGGGCTGGATTCCTGCATAGCAGCCTCCTTAGTTCTGTTCCGGATGAGACAGCAGGGCAGCCAAAGACTGCCCTGCTGATTCGATGCTGTGTTACGGGGTCAGGCAGGACCTACCCACGATAGCGGACCTTATTCACTCGGCCAGTTATCGTCCACGTTCTGCAGCACGGCTTCAAGGTCTTCACCGCTGACCCAGTCCACCATAGCAGTCCAGAAGGTGCCTGTACCAACGGCACCCGGCATCAGGTCGGAGCCGTCGAAGCGGAAGGCAGTCGCGTTCGCCAGGATTTCAGCGTAGCCACGGTCAGCCTCGTTGGTGTACCAGTCAAGCGCAGCATCCTTGTGCGGGCTGAGGAAACCACCCAGCTCGACCCATGCCCTGGTGCTTTCACCAGTGGTCAGGAATTCAACAAACGCGCGGACTTCCGGACGGTCGTTGAACATCACGTACATGTCGCCAGCACCCAGGACCGGGTTGCCGAGGCCTTCGCCTTCAACCGGCGGCAGGTAGAAGAAGTTCACGTCGCCTTCAGGCCCAACGGTCGCGCCCTCGGGGAAGAAGGCCGGGATGAAGCTCGCCTGGCGGTGCAGCATGCAGCCAGCGGGGTCTTCAAACAGCGGAGCCGGGGCATCGCCGAACGGAACGGTCAGGATAGCGTCGGTGCCACCGAGGACGTAGTCTTCGTTGAAGAAGATTTCGCCAACGAGTTCACCCGCTTCGATAACTTCCGGTGAGTTGAACATCAGATCATGGGAGACCCATGCGTCGTAAACTTCCGGCTCGTGCAGACGCAGCATGGCGTCTTCCATCCAGTCGGTAGCAACCCAACCGGTCGCGCCGGAGCTTTCCATACCGATGCACCACGGGGTGTAGCCATCAGCAACCATCTGGTCGCTCAGGGCAATCATTTCCTGCCAGGTGGCCGGGACTTCGTAGCCAGCGGCTTCGAAGTCCTCAACCGGGTACCAGACAAGGCTCTTGACGTTGGCGCGGTGGAACACACCAGCCAGCGTACCGTCGAATGTACCGAGGTCAATCCAGGACTGGATGTACTGACCCTGCAGATACTCGTCATCCAGGAAGGTACTCAGGTCAACCACGGCATCCTGTGCCACAAAGTCGGCAACCAGGCCGGGCTGCGGGAAGGAACCCAGGTCAGGCGGATCGCCACCTTCAACGCGGACGGTGATCAGGGACTCGAAGTCACCTGAACCTTCGTAGACCACGTCGACACCGGTTTCTTCTTCGAACGGAGCAATTGCGAGGTCAAAACGGCGGGCGTCTTCGTCAACCATTGCGCCAAAGACGGTCACGGTTGTACCAGCCAGCTCGCCTTCAGCAGCCGGTTCTTCGGCTACCGGCTCTTCAGCCGCGGGGGTGCAAGCGGCCAGTACAAGCATCAGGGCAAGAATTAGACCGATGCTTACCAGGAACTTTTTGTTCAGCATACTCTTCTCCTCAAATGGAAAGGATACACAAATCATGTTAACTTCACCGGAACGATTCCCGGCGAAGATAGCATCAATATGGGATTGTGCAGTAGTAGTGGATGGTGTGTGTGCCCCAATACTGCACTGTGAGTGACGTTTACACTTTAACCGTGAGTGTGTTCGGCCAACAAAAATCGTATTTTTGCGGATTCTACGGTAAAAATGAAAACGCTTACATGCCTATAATACTTGCACATCCGTGATTATGCAAGCATCAATTCTGCTTTTTTCACAAAGTGAGTGGGTATTTTTCACATTCAACATCTGAGCAGCGGATTAGCACAGGATCATGCCAACCATTGAAGACGTAGCACGTGCGGCGGGTGTCTCAATCGCAACCGTCAGCCGGGCCTTACGCGGGGCACCAAACGTATCCCCTTCAACCCGGGAGCATGTAATAAAGGTCGCCGATCACCTGAACTACAGCATTGACCCTCATGCGTCGCGGCTGGCCGGTGGCCGTACCATGACCGTTGGTGTGGTGGTCCCTGCGGCGGATCAGTGGTACTTCAGCAAGCTGGTTGCCAACATCGATGCCGGGCTGGTCGCCGAGGGGTACGACATGCTGCTGTGCAGCGTCACCAACCCCACTGAACACGTCCGTGTGATCAAGAAGCTCACGGGGGGCAGCCGTGTCGATGGCCTGATTCTCTCCGCGATGGAACCCGACCCGCCTACCCGCCTTGTGATGGAGGTCAGTAAGCTTCCGGTGGTGATGGTTGATATCATCACCCGTGAGTTCTACTCCATCGGTACTGATAACAGCCTGGCTGCCTTTGAAGCCACCCAGTACCTGTTTGAGATAGGGCACCGCCGTATCGCCATGATCGGCGGTCTGCTCGACAGCCCGCTTAGTTTCAGTATTCCTATCAAACGGGAGAACGGCTATCGCCGCGCCCTGATTGAGCGGAATATCCCGGTGCGGCCTGAATACATCGTTGCGGGCAACTGGTCCCTGCAGGGCGGCCAGGAAGCCATGGAAACGCTGCTGCGCCTGCCCGATCCCCCTACCGCCGTCTTTGCGCTTTCGGATGAAATGGCAATCGGTGCGATCAAAGCCATTCGCGATACCGGGCGTGACGTACCGGGGGATATTTCCGTCATGGGCTTTGACAACCACGATATGTCGCCCTATCTGGGGCTGACCACGATGGCTCAGCCCGTCACCGACTATGGTCGGCTGGCAGCTCGCGCCCTGCTCGATCAGATACAAAGCCGCGACCTGGGCAGCGGCCCGCATTATCTCGATACACATCTCATCGTACGTGACACCACCGCCCCACCCAGCGCAGGCGCATCAAATGAATAGGCACTGATTCTGTCGACGGCGCGAGCGCCTTACGTGTCGACCGATGCAAAGTCCACGCGATCAGTCTTATCGAAAGCGACCTCCGACCTCGTCGGATGTTCCCCTCCCTTCGCGCAGGAGACCTGCGCCAGCCGGTCGAGTAAGCTGTGGGGGGCGTTTTGAAGCGATTGCCCCACCACCCCACCAAAGCGCGTTGACAGCATCCCCGCCCCTCGATACAATTCGCTGTATCAACAACCCAACAGGACAGACATTGAGTGGGAGTAATAAGCCATCACCACAGTGAGCCGGGGACAGTGGAAACCCGGTAAGACGTACCCGGTGAGTACCAGTGGCCCAACTCGCCCATGAGTTTCCTCCGTGACCGCCTTCACAGCGTTAGCGGGCGACGGCTGCATCCGTTATGTGCATTGAGTGGGTGGCCTATCCCTCCGGGAAGTGCTGCCAATCAGGGTGGTACCACGGAGTCCCTTCGTCCCTGTTATGGGCGGCGAAGGGCTTTTTGATTCAAATGTCCGGGCTAAATACTGGCTGTTACGCATCAAACGGAGAAGAAGAAACCGCATGACTGACTATAACCCACAGGTAATTGAGAAGAAGTGGCAGAAGAAATGGGCGGACGAAGGCCTGTATCGCGCCACCGTCGATACAGGCAAACCCAAATTCTACGCCATGACCATGCTGCCCTACCCGTCGGGCGACCTGCATATCGGGCACTGGTACGCCATGGTGCCCTCCGATGCGCGCGCCCGCTGGCTGAGGATGCGCGGCTATAACGTCATGTTCCCAATGGGCTTCGATGCCTTTGGCCTGCCCGCCGAGAACGCCGCCATCGAGCGCGGTATCCATCCCAAGGAGTGGACCTACGCCAACATCGAACGCATGCGCGGCCAACTGCACAGCATGGGCACCATGATCGACTGGGAGCGTGAGGCCGTCAGCGCCGACGTGGAATACTACCACTGGACTCAGTGGTTCTTCCTGGTGATGTATCACATGGGGCTGGCCTATAAGAAGCTTTCCCCGGTCGATTTCTGCCCCAACTGCAACACCACGCTGGCCCGTGAGCAGGTGTGGGGCGATGACCGCCACTGTGAGCGCTGCAAGACACCGGTGATCAAGAAGGACCTGAACCAGTGGTTCTTCAAGATCACGGATTACGCCGATGAACTGCTGGAGTTCGCGGGCATCGACTGGCCGGAGCGCATCAAGACCATGCAGACCAACTGGATCGGGCGCAGTGAGGGCGCGGAAGTGATCTTCACCACTGAGGTCGGCGGACACGAGCTGCCGGTGTTCACCACCCGGCCCGATACACTGTGGGGTGCGACCTTTATGGTCATGGCCCCTGAGCATCCACTGGTGGAGGAACTGTCCAGCGATGAGCAGCGCGAGGCCGTCAACGCCTACATCGAACAGGCCGCACGCGCTACCGACATCGAGCGTGAATCAACCGAGCGCGAGAAAACCGGCGTGTTCAGCGGTGCCTATGCCATCAACCCCGTCAACGACGAGCGCATCCCGATCTGGATCGCGGACTACGTCCTGGTGGGCTACGGTTCGGGCGCGATCATGGCAGTGCCCGCCCATGATGAGCGAGACTTTGCCTTCGCCCGTAAGTTCGATCTGCCGGTGCGCGTCGTCATCCAGCCAGAAGGCGAGGATTTGGACGGTGACACCATGCCCGAAGCCGTGCCCGGCGCGGGCGTGATGGTCAACTCCGGCGCACTGAGCGGTACCCCCTCCAACGGTGAGAAGGGCCGCAAAAACCCGGCTATCGCCGCTGTGCTGGACTGGCTGGGGGAAAAAGGCAAGGGCGAGGAGGCCGTCAACTACCGCCTGCGTGACTGGCTGATCAGCCGTCAGCGCTACTGGGGTGCGCCGATCCCGATGATCATCTGCCCCGACTGCGGCATTGTCCCCGTACCGGAGGAAGACCTGCCCGTGATCCTGCCCGATGATGTCGAGTTCATGCCGACAGGGGAATCACCGCTGAAGTTCCACCCTGATTATCAGAATGTGACCTGCCCGAAGTGCGGAAACGAACACGCCGAGCGCGAGACCGACACGATGGATACCTTCATGTGCTCGTCGTGGTACCAGTACCGCTACCTCAGCCCGGACTATGATCAGGCCCCCTTTGACCCGGCAGAAGGCGCGTACTGGCTGCCCGTCGATCAGTACACCGGCGGCGTCGAACATGCGACCATGCACCTGCTGTACACGCGCTTCTTCACCAAGGCTATGCGGGACAGCGGGCACTTTGACCACATCCAGCCAGTTGACCGCGAGGTTCAGCCGGGCAAGCTGTTCGATGAGCCGATGCTGGCCCTGTACAACCAGGGCATCATCCAGGGCGAGGACCGCGAGAAGATGAGTAAATCACGCGGCAACGTCATTGCCCCCGATGTGCTGGTTGAGCAGTTCGGCGCGGACGTGGTGCGCGGCTACCTGATGTTCGCCTTCAAATGGGACCAGGGCGGCCCGTGGGACAGCCAGGGCATCCAGGGCATGGTGCGCTTCCTGTATGATGTGTGGACACTGATCACCGAGCCTCCGCGTGACACCTCCGCTGACGGCGACCCGGTCGCGCTGCGCCGTAAGATGCACCAGACCATCATGAAGGTCACAGCGGATACCGAGGCGTTCTCCTTTAACACCGCGCTGGCCGCGCTGATGGAACTGAAAAACACTATGCAGAAGGCCCGTGACACGGCGGCTTATGGCACTAACGCATGGAACGAGGCCGTCGAGACGCTGCTGCTGATGATGGCCCCCTTCACCCCGCACATTGCGGAGGAACTGTGGGCACACATCGGCAGGCCGTACAGCGTTCACACGCAGGATTGGCCGGTCGCGGATGAGGAGGTCGCCGCCGAGGACACCATCACCCTGATCGTGCAGGTCAACGGCAAACTGCGTGACCGTATCGACCTGCCCGCCGATGTCAGTGAAGCCGACGCGAAGGCCGCAGCCCTTGCCAGTGAGCGCGTGCAGGACATGCTGGGCGGCGCGGAACCCCGCAAGGTGATTGTCGTGCCCGGCAAGCTGGTCAACATCGTCAGGTAAACCCGCAAATCACTATGATTAAAGGGGGTGCGGTGACTCTCGCCGCCCCCCCCTTTTTACTGAGGAGCACCCAATCCCATGACCCGACCCGACGGCCTGCTTACCGCCCTGCTGCTGACCCTGTCCCTCTCCGCCTGCACCGTCCCGCAGCAGCAGGAGGTCACGGTGTTTGCCGCCTCCTCCCTCACCGATGCCTTCAACGAGATCGCGGAGGCCTTCGAGGCCGCACACCCCGGCGTGACAGTCGTCCTGAACTATGCCGGGTCGTCGCAGCTTGCCATGCAGATCATCGAGGGTGCCCCCGCCGACGTGTTTGCATCGGCTAACCCGGCGCAGATGCAGAACGTCATCGAGGCTGGGCTGGTGGCAGGTACGCCCGAAACCTTCGCCTCCAACCGCCTGACCATTATTACCCCCGTCGATAACCCTGCCGGGATTGATTCTCCCCTCGATCTGGCTGATCCCGGCGTGGTGCTGGTGCTGGCCGTGCCCGGCGTCCCGGTCCGTGAGTACACCGATGATTCCCTCGCGCGCCTTGCCGCCGACCCCGCCTATGGCCCGGCATTCCCTGATGCTGTCTATGCCAACCTCGTCTCCGGGGAAGCCAATGTGCGGCTGGTTGCATCCAAGGTCGCGCTTGGCGAAGCCGACGCCGGGATCGTCTATACCTCGGACGTTACGCCCGACATCGCGGACAGCGTGACTCAGATCGAAATCCCGGCAGAACACAACGTCACTGCGACCTACCCTGTCACGGCCCTTACTGATGCCCCATGCCCCGATCTGGCGGCAGACTTCATCGCGTTTGTACGCGGGCGGGAGGGTCAGGCCATCCTTGAGCGCTGGGGCTTTGGTCCGGCTGAGGCTGCACAGTGATCCCACGTCGTCCCACCTCCGAAGGTCTGCCGTATCGCCTCACTATCTCGATACTGGCCGCCGTCATGGTGGCCCTGATCGGTCTGCCCGTGATCGCCCTGATCGTCAGGGCCATCTCGCTGCCCGTGGCCGGTGCCGTCATG
>CAYMGV010000027.1:0-28250 GCA_964390105.1 uncultured Anaerolineae bacterium
CCGGGGCGATACACGATCTCGGCCAGCAGGCGCGCCCGGACGGGGTCCAGCGCGTCGATGACCTGGTACAGCGCGTCGGCCACGTCAGCACGTGGCGGACGGTAACCCCAGTCACTGTAAACCAGTGCGGTGAGCGTCAGCATGGCGCGAGCGGCAGGTTCATCACGCAGCGCACGGGAAGGGCGATGTGAGACGGCCTGGATGTCATGGGCGGCCAGCTTGCGCGATAGCTGAAAACGCAGCGCATCACTGAGATAGGGTGCAAGAATCACGATTTCACGCGGCGGAACACCCTCATCGCGCACAAGGTGATGGATGCGCCTGACTACCCAGTCAACCATCTGCGGGTAATAGGAATGAAACTCGAAAGAAAAGCCGGGGTTCATCATATCAGCGGGCGGCGGGCCGATGGTCTCACGGCGGAAACTGACCGCGACCTGCTTCTCAAGTGCGCGCATGGGCGGCGTCATGACCTGTGAACCGGGCAGGGTCAGCACGCCCTCGCAGTCATCTTTGAGCGTATAACCGCCGTCCGCATCGGCACCGAGGAAGACGCGGTAGCCGCCATCCATCTCATAAGTGAGCAGCGCCCCATCGAGGTGGGGCAGCCACGCCCGGATCAGGTCATGGCCGAGCGGGGATTCTTCCTCCATGTGTTCGGCGATGAGATGCGTGCGGGTCTTGAAAAAATCAGTGCGAAACTCCTGGTTATCGAGCAGGCGATTGAACAATTCGATCTGGTAGGCGTAATCGAGCAGGCGGCGCTCCTTGCAGTACTCACGGTACGCCTGGGCCACGCGCCCGGCAGCCTGATAGGCCAGCACTCGCTTCTTTGATCGATCCCCAGGCCATGCCGCCGCCAGCAGCGCCGGGATTTCCTGGTATGGGATGCGGCGGATGGCGGCCTTGCCGAGATTGTCGATCACCTGCCGTGCGATCTGCTGGGGAGAAACGTTGACGGCATCGAACTCGCCGTTCTGCCACGCCTGCTCCACAAAGCCCGACATGGCGTACTGTGCCGTCTCAATGGTCAGGTAGCGCGGCTCACGGTCAGGGTCGGTGAAGCCCTCGACCTTTGCGACCAGCGGCCAGTACAACTGCACCACATCCTGCGCCAGCCCCCCCAGCGTCACAATCGAGACGGTGCCCAGTGCGCCGAGATCGGGGCGGTTGAGGGCCTCATAGAAGCGTTTTGCCAGCGTGCGCTGCGGCATCATTACCAGGATGTCTTCCGCCGGGATACCGGTACTGAGCCACGTGATCAGTGTCTCGATAGCAAAGGATGTCTTGCCGGAACCAAACGGCCCCTCAACAAACATCGAACGCGGATTGGCTTCGCCTTCATAGGTATGCTGCATATCATTTGCCGCCCTGTTTGCTATCGTTTACAGACCATCCGGAACCGGCAGCGGGCGCACAGTGCCAGGTCGCCGGTCATCGGGGCGTTATGAACTGAGACTGTATTATACTCAAAATCGTTCATTTGTTCTATCATGGCGCTGATGCTGCCTGAAATGAAGGCGTTGGCCTCGTCAAGGGTTGGGACGCCACCGGCAGGCTCGACCAGCGCACCATCCCCACCCAGATCAGCCAGCCTCACGATGATATGGTCTCCGGGTTCGTCATACTCGGTGGCGGCATAAAGACGATACACCCCCGCCTGCAGGCTGTATTCCTCCCCGCTGACACTGCCCGTCTTCCAATCGATAATGGTAATGAGGTCATCCTGCTGCACCAGCACATCCGGGATGGCAAACACCGGGATTGGTCTGCTGGCCCCCACGGGCGTGTAATCAAAGGATTGAAACGGCACATCCAGCTCGACGATCTGCCCAGGAGGGATACTCAGCAGCCAGTTGTAGGCATCACTGGCGACCATCGTCTCGACCAGTTCGGATACACGCGCAGCGCCTTCTTCTATATCGGCTTTGGCCAGATCGTCACGGTAGACCTGGTGAGGGAGGATCATCCACCGTTTATCGTGTTTGCTGCCACGGGCTGAAGCCGCGACGCCATCCCAGTAATAGGAATCGGCCTGCGTCTTGAGGTCATCAAGGGAGCGGGCACTGCCGTCGAGGTGCGCGTTGAGTGCATCAGCCGCCACATGGTGAATTACGGTGCCGATCCACGCAGGCAGTGACGTGATCTGCTTGAGCCACCACACCGCACTGACCACGCGCGAGGCAGCGCCGCGTACGCTGCGCGAACCGTAGTAATTGAGATAGTACTCACGCTGGCAGCGGTTGAACATATGGTGACGACTGACGGACCACGTAAAGCGTGTGTAACGATCCACCGGGATGTGCCGTGTGGTGTGATAGTCGAGGTCCTGTTCGATACGGTCGAGCTGGAACTCGTTCAGAATGGACAGGTCATCGTTGCGCATAGTGTTTACGCCTTTAATTGAAGGGGTGATCTGCTCTTAGAGTAGGCGGGAAGGGGTGAGGGGGCAAGCATGGGGACGCTTGTGAACAAATCCCGCCCATTCGGACGGGGTGGCAGGCACAACATGATGTTACCATTGAAGGACTATCTGCACAGTCGCGCTGGCGGCATGATCTCATTAGCATATTCAAAGCGGTTACGGTAGGATCACCCGTACATATTTTAAGTTGTATTGGTTACCTTTTTACTGTCAATTTCGGTTTCGTCTCAATGAAAGAGGATGGAGGGCGGCTGCGATGCCCGACAATATGCAACGCTTCACCCAGCGGGCACAGAAGGTTTTAAGCCTCGCACGGGAAGAAGCCCAGAGACTCCAGCACAACGCCATCGGCACCGAACACCTCCTGCTTGGCCTGATGAAAGAAGAAGGTGGTGTCGCGGGGCGTGTGCTGAGTGAATTGAAGCTGGACTACAAAGAGGTTGAGGCCCTTGTCGAAAGCAAGGCCGAACCCGGCCAGCATATCCCCTTCCAGAAGCTGGACCTCTCACAGGGGACCAAGAAAGTCCTTGAACTGGCGGTCGATGAGGCCCGCCGGATGGGGCATCACTATATCGGTACGGAGCACCTTCTGCTGGCATTGGTCCGCCACAACGAAGGGATTGCGATTGACATCCTGAAGGCGCTGAACATCACGCCGGATCAGATCCGCAAGCAGACCCGCCGCGTCCTGCAGGATAACCCTGCGTCGTCCTCGAGCAGCGAGAAAAGCTCACGGCCCGGCACCACTGATGCGCCGCGCCGCCGGGAACGGCCAGGCAGCAGCAGCAGCGGCCAGAAGACGCCGCTGGTGGATCAGCTCGCCACCGACCTGACCGCCAAGGCCGAAGAAGGCAAGCTCGACCCGGTCATTGGCCGTGAGATGGAGATCGAACGCGTTATCCAGGTCCTCAGCCGCCGGACCAAGAACAACCCGGCGCTGATCGGCGAGCCGGGCGTGGGTAAGACGGCCATCGTTGAAGGGCTGGCCCAGCGCATCATCGCCGGGGAAGTGCCCGGCCCGCTGGTTGGCAAGCGCCTGCTTCAGCTTGATGTCGGTTCACTGGTGGCGGGTACGATGTATCGCGGCCAGTTCGAGGAGCGGCTCAAGCGCGTCATTGACGAGCTGATGCAGTCCGACAGCGTGCTGTTCATCGACGAAGTCCACATGCTGGTAGGTGCGGGGTCGGCGGGCAGTTCCGTCGATGCGGCGAACATCCTGAAACCCGCCCTTGCCCGTGGCGAATTACAGACCATCGGCGCGACAACGCTGGATGAGTACCGCCGCCATATCGAGAGCGACTCGGCGCTGGAACGCCGCTTCCAGCCGATCATAGTCGATGAACCGACTATTGAGGAAACCATCGAAATCCTGATGGGAATCCGCCAACCTTACGAGGAACATCACGCGCTGCGCATCACCGATGAATCCATCGAGGCCGCGGCGCATCTCTCCGCCCGCTACGTCCCGGATCGCTTCCTGCCGGATAAGGCCATCGACCTGATCGACGAGGCCTCGGCACGGGTGCGCATGTACAAATCGCCAGAGGCGATCAAGGTGCGTAAGGCAGAGGAAGAAATCACCACCCTCAAGGACCGCATCGAGTTCGAGGAGCTTGAGGAAGACGAATCCCCGGATGAAATCAAGGCGCGCATCGAGGAGCTTGAAACGTTCATCGAGAGTATCCGCCAGGGATGGAACGAAGAAGGTTCCGCGCAGGTGACCCCGGAAGATATCGCTGAAGTGGTCGCCATGTGGACGGGTATCCCCACCACCCGCATCGCAGGGGAGGAAAGCGCCCGCCTGCTGGAGATGGAAAACGTCCTGCATGAACGTATCATCGGGCAGGACGAGGCCATCAAGGCGATCAGCAAGGCCGTTCGCCGTGCCCGTGCTGGCCTGAAGGATCCCCGCCGCCCGATTGGCTCATTTATCTTCCTCGGCCCGACCGGGGTCGGCAAGACCGAACTGACCAAGACGCTGGCGCAGTTCCTGTTTGGTAGTGAAGATGCGCTGATCCAACTGGATATGAGCGAGTTCATGGAGCGTCACACCGTGGCGCGGCTGGTGGGTGCCCCTCCGGGCTATGTCGGCTACGAAGAAGCCGGGCAGTTGACCGAGGCTGTACGCCGCCGTCCGTATTCGATCATCGTGTTCGACGAGATCGAGAAGGCTCATCCTGAGGCATTCAACATGCTGCTCCAGATCATGGAGGAAGGGCATCTCTCCGACGCCCGTGGCCGTATGGTGGACTTCCGCAACGCCATCATTGTGATGACCAGCAACATCGGCGCTGACCTGATCAAGCATCAGGGCAACCTCGGCTTCAACATCCCGCGTGACGAGGAATCCTCCGCCAAGGAGGACTACAAGGAAATGCGTAAAAAGCTGATGGATGGCCTGCGCCGTGCTTTCCGCCCGGAATTCCTGAACCGTATCGATGCAACTATCGTGTTCCGTGCGCTGACCAAGAGCGAGATCACGGAGATCGTCGATATCCTGATCGCGCGCGTTCAGGAGCGGCTGGAGGAGCATAACGTCCGCCTCGAACTGACGCAGGCAGCCAAGGAATATATCGCTGATGAGGGCTATGACCCTGAGTATGGCGCGCGTCCGCTGCGCCGTGTCATTCAGAATCGCATCGAAGATGCGCTTTCCGATGGGATTCTGAGCGGGGAATTTGAGACAGGGCATATAATTGAGGTAGACTTGTCCGATGGAGAGCTGGTGTTGACCCAACGTGACACCCTCCCTGAACCGATGTAATCTATTTGCCCCCAAGGTCGTACTATCGGAGCGGGGTCCCTATGGCGGTCCCGCTCTTGCTGTGCCTCTTGAAGTGGCGCTATGAATACGGTATGATTGCCGCCGGAGTGTGAAAAAACGATGAGAAGATCAAGACGTACGACACAGGTTATCCTGCTGGAAGATATCTATAAGACCGGCGTGGCTGGTGATGTGGTCGATGTGGCCCCCGGCTTTGCACGGAATTATCTGATCCCGCAGGGGATGGCGGTGCGTGCCTCCAAGGGCACCATGAGCCAGATGGAAACGCTGCGTCGGCAGGCCGAAGTGCGCCGCGCTGAACGCAAGCAGCAATACGAGGTCATAGCTGAGCAGATCGCCGGGCTTGAGTTGATTTACCCGGTGCGTGCCAGTGAGACCGGCAAGCTGTACGGCTCGGTGACAACCCAGCAGATCGCGGAATCGATCCAGGAAGAACTGGGTTACGAGATCGACCACCGCCGCGTGGGTGACCGCCCGCTGCGTGAACTGGGTCGTTTCGAGGTGCCGGTGCGCCTGGATGCTAACCTCAGTTCCAATGTCGTGGTGATCGTTCACCGCGAAGGCGAAGACCCGTATGCCGTTGAAGAAGAAATGGACGAGAGGGAAGAAGGCCTCGACGAGATGGCCGAAGGCGTTTTCGATGAGGCTGAGGACGTCATTGCCGAGGTCGAATCCGTTGTCGAGACAGTTGAAGGTGAGGCTGCTGAGACCGTCGATGAGGCCGTTGAGGACAAGGAATAACGTCCTGCCATCGGCAGGGCACGCCTGACCGGGCCTGAATTGACCGTGCCATTTACAGGGCAATGGGCCAGCCACCGGACAATGCCCGTAAGGGCAGGCCGAACCCGGTGGCTTTTGGTTATTGAGGTGTCAGTTTGAGCGATCTGCGCGCAATAGGGGATACGCTGCGTCAAACCCGTGAATCCTACGGCTATACGCTGCCGGAGGTCGAGGCGCAGACGAAAATACGGAGCAAATTCCTGGAGGCACTGGAACAGGGCGATCTCTCACCGCTGCCATCCGCCGCCCACGCCAAGGGATTCCTGCGTAACTATGCGCAGTTCCTGCGGCTGGATGTTAACGCCGTAATTGCGCAGTTCAGTGAGGCCACGGGCAACGCTCCCGGTGCGGTGACAACAACCACCGCCCAGCCGCGTCCGCCTGCGCCACCGCCATCACGCCCGGCCAACCCAATTCCCCCCGCTACCTACACACAGCCCAGCCAGCCGCCCCCGTCATCAAGCGACAGGCAAGGTGACTTCACGGATGCGCCACCCATCATCGAACGCAGCCCATCGCCTGTGCCTATCACCGGGCCGCAGGGTGCGCCCTCTTACGTGACGCCTGATCATTGGACCGGGCCCAGCCTCCCACAAACCTACGGGCGTGCTGCCCCACAGGCGCAGCAGCAGCCCGCACAGGAGACCCGCCCAAAGGAAAAGAAGGGCGCGCAGCGCATACTGCAATCGAATGTGTTTTCCGCACTGGTGCTGCTCGCTGGTGCCGCGATCCTGCTGCTGTTCACCAACCTGATCAGCCGTGTCTCGATTGAGGATGTAGTCCCCACGCCGGAGGAATCGCAGTTCCTGTTGGACTTCGAGGCCACGGTGCAGGTCGGGGAAGCAACCGTGACCTTTATGCCCACCTCAACGCTGGGCGCTGACAGCGTGCAGCAGGTGTTCGACCGCGTGATCCTCTCGATTGACATTACGCAGCGGTCATGGGTGCGCGTCACCGTGGATGGCTCCGTACAGTTTCAGGGGCAGGTGGAACCCGGCACCGTGCTGCAATACGAAGGGCAGGAAGTCCAGGTCGAGGCGGGTAACGGTGCGGCCTTTAACGTAACTTACAATGGCCTCGCTATCGGCACGCTGGGCGAACGTGCCGAGGTGGTCAACCGCACCTTCACCCCCACCGGTCAGATCACACCAACCCCAACCCTGACCCCAACCCTGACCCGGACGCCAGTACCAACACCCACCGCCAGCCCAGCGCCGTAACGCACGCCTGATTCTTTAAAGGGGACCGCCTTGGATACCCGGAAATCCTATTACCTGCTCAGTCTCGGCTGCGCCAAGAACACCGTTGATTCGGAGAGCATGGCACAGCTTCTTAACCGCGATGGCTACCGGGGCACCACTGACCCCGGCGAAGCTACCGTGCTGATCGTCAATACCTGCGGCTTTATCGATGCCGCCAAGGAAGAAAGCATCGGGACGCTGCGTGACCTGGCTGAGATGAAATCCGGCGATCAGATTCTGATCGCGGCGGGCTGCCTCTCACAACGCTACGGGTCCGTGCTGGCACAGGAAGTACCGGGTCTTGACGGCGTGATCGGCACGCGGCGCTGGATGGACATCGTCGATGTCATCCAAAAGCTGCGGGGACAGAAGCACCCCGAACCGATCTACCACCTGCCCGATGAGGCGCTGACCGTCGGCAGCGATGAACGCGGCGTGCTGCGCGCCTCGATACAGGGTGCCAGTGCCTACCTCAAGATCGCCGACGGCTGCCGCCGCCCGTGTGCCTTTTGCGCGATCCCGGCTATCAAGGGCACGCACGTCAGCCGCGACCCAAAAAGCATCCTTGAGGAAGCGGCACGGCTCAATGATATGGGGATACGGGAAATCCTGATCATCTCGCAGGATTCCACCGATTACGGCCACGACATCGGCAGGAAGAACGGCCTGTCATGGCTGCTGAACGAGATGGTCAGGGTGACGCCCGATGTGCCGTGGATCCGCATTATGTACGCCTACCCCGGCTATGTGACCGATGAGTTGATCGATACCATCGCGACGCATGACAGAATCCTGCCCTATCTCGATATGCCGCTCCAGCACGGTCACCGTGAGGTACTCAAACGAATGAAACGCCCGGCCAATGTTGAATGGGTTTACAAGACCGTGAGAAAGATGCGGGATCGCATTGACGATCTCGCCATCCGTACGACGTTTATCGTGGGCTATCCCGGCGAGACCGACGAGGAGTTCGAGACGCTGATCACCTTCATCAAAGACCTGCGCTTTGACCGCGTGGGAGCCTTCACCTACAGCTACGAGATCGGCACGCCGAGTGCGCAGATACCGGGGCAGGTCGATGATGAGATCAAGCAGGCTCGCAAGCACCGCCTGATGGAAGTGCAGCAGGATATCTCGCACCAGGTTAACCAGTCCTACGTGGGGCGCACACTCGATATCCTCGTCGATGGCTACGAGGATGGGATCAGCATCGGACGGTCGTTCCGCGATGCCCCCGAGATCGACGGGCTGGTGCTGGTTGAGGGCGAGCTGCCCATTGGCGAGATGGTGCCGGTGCGCATCACCGGGGCCATGGCCTATGACCTCGTCGGTACGGTGGACCTCGCCGGGCCGATGCTGATCGAACCGGGCACCATCATCGGGCCGGGCCAAATCAATGACTGACGATCCCCGCTGGGAGGTGCTGGCCCGCCACAACCTGCTCGACGCGGCCCCGTGGGTCAGCGTGTCGGTCGAGACGGTGCGCCTGCATGATGGGGTAACCGTCATCCCCGATTTCTACCGGGTCGATCTGCCCGATTTCGTCGTGATCTTCGCGGTAACGCCAGATGAGCAAGTGTCGGTGGTGCGGCAGTATCGGCATGCGCTGAAACAAACCACAATCGAAATCCCCTCCGGCATCATTGATGATGGTGAAACCCCGCTCGAAGCGGCCCGGCGCGAACTGCTGGAGGAGACCGGGCTGACCAGCACAGATTGGCGGCAGGTCGGTGAAACAATGGTGGACCCCAACCGTGGCTGTGGGACGGGCACGTTCTTCCTCGCACGCGGGGCGGTTCAACTATCAGTGCCAGACGCGGGCGAACTGCAAACCCATGAAGCAGGACTGATGCCGCTCGATGAAGTGCGACGCCGGTGGATTGCCGGTGGTTTTCCGACAATGTCATCTTCTGCCGGGCTGGGGTTGGGCTTTGCCGCCCTGGCTGCTGGTAAAGGCTGATCCGGCTCGATATACTGCGGATTGACGATTTTTGTCATTTAATTTTTCCTGGCAGGTGCCCTTGTGCTGGTGAATCCCCGTGCCTTTCGTAATTTTGACTATGTGCTGACACTGGTCATTGTGCTGTTGATCATCTTCGGCGTGATGATGATCGCCAGCGCCACACGTGATGTCGACAGCCTCGCCGACCGCGTGCAATCCCAGGTCATCTTCGCCGTGATCGGCATGTTTGTCATGGTCGCAGTGGCCGTCTTCGATTACCGAATCCTGACCAGTCTATACCTGTGGATTTACGGTTTGATCGTGTTCATTCTCGGTATCGTGGGGTTACTCGGGGTTGAGGGTGAAGCTGGGGCACAATCATGGGTAAACTTCGGTGTGGCCGGGTTCCAACCCTCAGAGCTGGCGAAAATCCTGCTGGTGATCGTGCTGGCCCAGCAGCTAGCACTGGCCTCGGAACGCATCAGCAGGATTCAGACGATCTTCATCTCACTGGGTTTCGTGGCGCTGCCGGTATTCTTCATTTTCATTCAACCCGACCTCGGCATTACGATCCTCATTATGGTGACGTGGGCGGTGATGGTGTGGGCCGCAGGCATGGAGTGGAAACATATCGCGGCGTTTGGGGTGACCGCGCTGGTCGTCATGCCGATCCTGTGGAGCCAGATGGAAGCCTACCAGCGCGACCGCATCACGGAGTTTGCGCGGCCACCCTTTACGGGTGAGGGTTTCTCGAACATTGACCAGGCACTGATCACGGTGGGTAACGGCGGCCTGCTGGGCAAGGGCTACATGCAGGGGCCGCAGAGTCAGCTTCGCTTCCTGCGCGTGCGCCATACCGACTTCATCTTTGCCGTGATCGCGGAAGAGTTCGGATTTGTCGGTTCGGTGATGGTCCTTACCCTGATCGGGATCGTGATACTGAGGCTGCTCAGAGCCGCTCGATTATCCTCCGACATCGCCGGGAGTTTGATCTGTTACGGTATCGCGACGATCATCTTCTTTCAGACGCTTGTTTCCGTCGGGATGAATATCCGCGTGATGCCAGTGACCGGCCTGACGCTGCCCTTCATCAGTTCCGGGGGCAGTTCACTGGTGACACTGCTGATGGGTATCGGGCTGGCACAAAGCGTCCTGCTGCGCTCCAATCCGCGCGACCTGGTTTGATTTATCACACCGCCTGTGATCAGCCAGGCAACCATCTACTGATCGCAGGCGGGTGCGATACGACTCTGCATTTATCACGAATTGGGTTAGACTCAGGGGCACACCATTGGATGGGTGTGTCCCTGGTTATTTGCATATGAGGAGGAATCCCCTTTGACTGACACGACCGAGCGCCCGGTGCGCGTTCGTTTTGCGCCCAGCCCCACTGGCTACCTGCACATCGGCGGGGCGCGGACGGCGCTGTTCAACTGGCTGTTTGCGCGCAGACATGATGGCGTGTTTATCCTGCGCATTGAAGACACCGACCAGAATCGTTACGTGGCCGACTCCGAACAGGACATCAAGAACAGCCTGCGCTGGATGGGGCTGGAATGGGACGAAGGCCCGGACGTGGGCGGCGAGTTCGGCCCGTACCGCCAGTCAGAGCGCAGTGAGATGTACCGTGAGTGGGCGGGCTGGCTGATCGATCATGGCTACGCCTACCGCTGCAATTGCAGTTCCGAGCGGTTGAAAGACCTGCGCATCAAGCAGCAGAAAATGAAGCTCAAACCGGGCTATGATCGCCACTGCCGTGACCTCGACCTCGGACCGGATGTGGGCGAGCATGTCGTGCGTTTCAAGATGCCGACTGAGGGCGAAACCACCGTCAACGATCTCATCCGTGGGGACATCACCTTCCAGAACGCGGATTTGCAAGACCTCGTCCTGTTAAAATCAGATGGTTTGCCGACCTATCACCTCGCCAACGTGGTCGATGATCACTTCATGAAGATCAGCCACATCATGCGCGCCGACGAGTGGATTGCCACAGCACCGCTGCATGCCCGGCTGTATAAGGCATTCGGCTGGGACATGCCGAAGATCGCGCATCTGCCGGTGATCCTCAGCCCCAGCGGACAGGGTAAACTGAGCAAACGTGATCAGGCCTTCGAGGAGGGCGGGACGAAAATCCTCGTGCAGGTGCGGGAGTTCATCAAGAACGGGTATTTGCCGGAGGCGGTCGTCAACTTCCTGACCAACGTGGGCTGGGCGTTTGGCGATGATACCGAAATCTTCACGCCCGAAGAAGCGATGGCCCGCTTTGAACTGCCCGATATTAACCCGTCAGCGGGGAAGCTGCCTTATGACAAGCTTGAATGGCTGAACGGGCACTACATCCGCGAGATGGCCGCTGATGACCTGGCTGCGCGGCTCAAACCGGTATTTGAGGAGGCGGGCTACCGTGTCGATGACGAGAAACTGGCCGCCCTGACGCCGATCATCCAGGAGCGTATCAAGGTGCTGAGCGACGCCATCGAGATGGCGGGGTTCATTTTCAGAGATGAGATCACGCTCGACCCGGTGGACCTGATCCAGAAGAAGATGGACAAGGCGGGCACGCTCAAGGCACTGCAAGCGGCCACCGACACGCTGCGGAATCTGCCGGACTTCGAGCCTGCCACGCAGGAAGACGCCCTGCGCGCACTGGCCGTCGAAATGGGCATCAAAGCCGGGCAGTTGTTCGGCACACTGCGCACCGCCACCAGCGGCCAGCGCGTCGCCCCACCGCTCTTTGAGACGATGGCGATCCTCGGCAGAGATGTCACCCTGCGCCGTATCGATGAGGCGTATCAGGCCCTCAGCGCGGCTGAGGTGGAATAAGGAACAGCCTATGCGGGGGAGGGTGGTTCTGGCCTCGGAAATGATCTATGCAAAACAACGGCCTGGGGTATTCCAGGCTGTTTTATTCCTGATCATCGGGATTGCGTTCCGCGTTGAAGCGTTCCTCGCGCTGCAATCGCTTGAGAAACGACGTGGACTTGAGCCGACGCTCAAGATAATACGAGATCGTGGCATGGAGTACACGCTCGACCTCACGGTGAACACCGGGGCTGATCTTCAGATTCCGGGTGCCATGATAGGGCGTGCGCTGGAAATGCCGCAGCACCTTGAGGGCATTCAGCGAAAGGGGATATAACCCGCTGCGATACTGCGCCGCCTCCGGTGAGACAACACCGCCCCCTACCACGCTGAAAAACTGGTTCTCCGGCTCGATGGGTGTGCCGCTGATGACACAGTGCATCAGTTCAGGGCGGAACCCGGTAACATCCAGCAGGTGCAGTTCAAAATAGCGGGCCGTCAATGCCGGGTCAGGGGCGGTGGACAGCCAGCCTAAGCCTTCCACCGCGAGATGATACAGCTCGCGGCTTTCGTCGCCTTCTTCGCTGAATGCATCAAGGAGTTCCACGAAATGCGAGGCATAGGTTGTCATGATAAGGTTGGTACGCAGCGGCAGATAGACCTCAACGATATCGACCTGTGAGACCACGTCGAGCGTGCGTCCCTTCGAGACGACGATATCGACCCGTGTAAACAACTCCACTGAGCCAGCCTTACGAGAGGTGGGGCGGCGCGCGCCTTTTGCCACGACCCTGAGCTTGCCGTAATCCCGTGTGAACAGCGTCAGGATGCGGTCCGCTTCGCCGAGATTATGGCGCCGCAGGATGATGCCTTCGGTGCGGTAGACGTGGCCTTTAGTCGGCATCAAATAAAATAACCCATTGCAATACAGCACCCCCGCCTGGCTTTCGATACCGTATCTTGCCAAGTCCGAACAGGATACCAGGGGGCGCAGAATACACTACCGGTTACTCCCGGCTGGTGTGCGGGTCAACGCCGAGATGCGCGGGACCAAAGCCCAGCGGCAAAAGCTGATCGACGGTGAGTTCCTCGTGGATGCGGTCATGATCGGCGATGATGACCAGCATATGCGGGGCAAACTCATTCATCACCTGGCGGCAGATGCCGCAGGGTGAACCGCCGTTATCAGTCACGACGGCGATGGCCCTGAAATCCCTGCGACCTTCCGAAACCGCCTTGGCGATCGCCACCCGTTCCGCGCAGATGGTGGCGGGGTAGGTGGCATTCTCGATGTTAACGCCGGTCACAATGCTGCCATCGGCCAGCAGCAGCGCCGCACCAACGGCATAATTGCTGTATGGAATGTACGCGTTTTTGGTTATCACACGAGCGGCCTCAACCAGCCGATCCTTATCGGCCTGCGGTATTGCCATTCCCATTGGTTCGGCCACGGCCTTCCTCCACTTCTTCCTCGGCACCAGGCAGGACAATCACACGAACCTTGCGGATACGCCGATCAATGACACTGATCACCTCGAAGTACAGGTTTTCTGCTTCGAAGTTCTCACCGGGTTCCGGCACCTTGCCCAACTGCCCATAGATGAACCCGCCTAACGTGTCGCCCAGTTCATCGGGCATCTGCACGTCCAGCAGTTCGTTAAAATCATCAAGGTGTATGCGCGCATCAACAAGGTGCTCAGTCTCATTGACCCTGTGATGCAGCACCTCCTCATCCTCATCATACTCATCGAATATCTCGCCGACGATCTCCTCGACCACGTCTTCCATGGTGGCAAGGCCCGCCGTACCCCCATACTCATCGATGACAATAGCCATCTGCACCTTGGCGGTTTGCAGCTCGCGCAGCAGATCCATCACCTTCTTGGTTTCCGGTACGAACAACGCCTGGCGCAGCAGCCCCGCCAGCGTGGTATCGTTCTCGCCACGCTGCAACACGCTGAGCAGGTCCTTGGCATACAGCAGGCCGCGCACGGAATCGAGCGATTCCTCAAAGACCGGTATCCGTGAATACCCAGCCTTCTGGATCACGTCAAGGGCTTCCAGCAGCGGGGTATTGACGTCGACCGCAATCACGTCGATGCGCGGCACCATGATCTCGCGGACGAGGGTTTCATCAAGCTGGAAGATCGAATAGATCATACGCTTTTCTTCCTGCTCGATAGACCCTTCTTCCTCCCCTGCATCCACCAGCGTCATGATGGCTTCCTCGGTGACCTGCATCCCGGTCGGCTCACCGAGCCAGGTCACCAGCACCCTGCGGATAGCCGTCAGCACCGCGGCCAGTGGGGCAAGCCCCTGCATCAGCAGGCGGACGACAGGGGTCACCTGCATGGCCCAGCTTTCAGTATTGTGCTGCACCAGCGTGACCGGGATCACCTCGGAAAAAATCGTGATCACCAGCATGGTTATGCCCATCACAAGGAACAGGCTGATAGTAAGAGCGGCCTGCACAGAAAGGCCAATAACATCAACAATCAGCAGGCTGAGCGGCTCGACAAACATGGTCGTCACCACCGCGGCCACCAGCACATTTGCCATCAGATTGGCGATGGCGAAGGTGTTGATCAGCTGTGTGGATTCCTCGGCAAGGTCGAGCGTGCGCCGCGCGCGTTTGTTTTTATCATCGGCCAGGTCTCGCAGAACCTGGCGGCTGGCGTTTCTCAGTGACGCATCCGCAGCGGAAAGAAAGCCGCTGATCAGCATCAGCAGGATCAGCACTGAAACGGTACCCGTTGTGAGGTTCACGAGGTTACTGATTTACTCCTCAGCTTGTTTGCGGATGGGCCGGGCGGGCACCCCGACCACCACTTCGCCGGGGGCAACGTCCGTTGTCACCACAGACCCGGCCCCGGTTTTTGCCCCCTCACCGAGCGTCACCGGTGCGACTAACATCGTGTCGCTGCCAATGAACACGCCCTTCCCGGTGACGGTTTTGTGTTTGTTCACTCCATCATAATTGCAGGTAATGGTCCCTGCCCCGATGTTGGTCTCCTCGCCAATGTCACCATCGCCGATGTAACTGAAATGCCCCATCTTGACTCCACGATGCAGGCGGCTGTTCTTGACTTCGCCGAAGTTACCCATGTGGACCCCTTCTTCGAGATAGGCCCCCTTGCGCAGGTGGCCGTAGGGGCCGATATCGCAATGAGCTTCCATGGTGGCCTGTTCTACCGTCGAATTTATCACGCGGCAGGCATCACCCACGCTTGAATCAACGATAATGGTATTGGGGCCGATCTCGCATCCTGCGCCGATGGTGGTACTTCCACGCAGGATCGTATTGGGATAGATAACGGTATCCTGCCCAACGGTAACGCCAGCCTCGATGTAGGTGGCAGCAGGGTCGAGCATGGTGACACCGCTCATCATCAGGTCATTGTTGATGCGGCGGCGCAGCGCGGCCTCGGCATCGGCGAGGTGAACGCGATTGTTAATACCGATTACCTCGTCGGCGTCCTCAACAACCAGTGCATTGACGCCGCGACCGGCACTGACAGCGATCTCTACCAGGTCGGTGAGGTAATACTCACCTTTGGGGCTGACCGTGATCTGATCGAGGCTGCGCCATAGGAAGTCGGCATCATAACAGTACACACCGACGTTGACCTCGCGGATAGCAAGCTGTTCCGGGCTGGCCTCATGCTGTTCGACGATGGCGATCACGTTGCCGACCGTATCGCGCACGATGCGGCCAAAGCCGCGCGGCGTATCGGTGATGTGGGTCAGCATCGTGATCGGGCCGTCGTTCCCACGCTGCATGGTAATCAGCGTGATAAGTGTCTCCGGGCGCAGGAGCGGCATATCACCATAGGTGACGACCACGTAGCCGCCCCGCTCTTTCAGTAGATCACGGGCCTGCATCACGGCGTGGCCGGTGCCGAGCTGCTGCTCCTGTACCACGTAGCGAGCCTGATCGCCCACGGCTTCACGCACGGCGTCGGCCCCATGACCGACTACCAGCACCGGGGTATTCTCACAGGCTCCTGCTGCCGTATCGATGGCATGCATCACCAACGGCTTTCCACCGATGGGATGCAGCACCTTCGGCAGGGTCGATTTCATCCGGGTTCCCTGGCCTGCCGCCAGGATCACAGCATTCACAGACAAGGCTATCTGCTCCTCACGCAGGTATCAACATGGATATGGATCACAGGAAAACAAAACAGACCGGGGGTGTGTGTGGCGCGGCACACCGGCCCGGTTTGAGAGAGGAAATAACTAGATGGAGGTTCGTCTGACGTGTTCAAGGTAATATGTCGTGCTAACCAGATTCTACAGGTTTCGTTCAATGGGCTGACTATAATATGCAACCCGGTGATTTGCAACCCGTTTAATGCTGGCTGCCCCAGTCCCGCAGATACAGGAAGTCAAAGCCGATGGTGCGCTGCGACAGCTTGGGGATGATCGGCATGGTGCGTTTGTAATGCATCCTGCGCACGGTGTCATAAATCTTGCAGACAAAGGATTCCTCGAACCCCTCCGCGATCACCTCCCCAGGAGAGTAGCGCTCATCGACCAGCAAATAAAGCACCTGATCGGCCTCATCATAGGTGTAACCGAGTTCCTGTTCGTCGGTCTGGCCGGGCCACAGGTCGGCTGAGGGTGGCTTATCGACGATGACATCCGGCACGCCCATAACATGTGAAAGCTGGCGCACCTGGCACTTGTAGAGGTCGGCGATGGGGTGCAGCGCGGCGGCGCTGTCCCCGTAGAGGGTGCTGTAGCCCAGCAGCATCTCGGTTTTGTTGCCGGTGCCCAGCACCAGCCCGCCGAAGGCCGCCGACTGATCGAACAGGATCACCATGCGCTGGCGCGCCATGATGTTACCACGCCGCAGGTTTGACATATCCGTGAAGCGGCTGAACAGCGGCTCGACCATTGCCGTGATCTCGATGGTGAGCGCCTCAATGCCCAGCGCGTCGATGACCAGTTGGGCATGGTCAAGGCTTCCCTGCGAGGAGGACTGGTACGGCATCCGCACGCCGAGCACGTTCTCCGTGCCCAGCGACGCGGCGGCGAGGTAAGCCACCAGCGCGGAATCGATGCCGCCAGACAGGCCGACCACCACGCGGTTGAACCCGGCGCTGGTCGTTTGATCCTTGATGAAGGAAAGCAGCACGTCACGGGTCAATTCCGCGTTGATGTCCAACTGCGGCATGAGGTCAGGCTTATTCGGCATCGTATTTATCCTTCATGATGCGCTCAAGCGTGCGCAGGGTCAGGTCGGGGCGTTCGTCACGCAGCAGTGGCAGGCGCGCGCGCGTGCGCTGAAGCTGGTTGAGGTCCACCTCGACGGTATGCAGGGTTTCCTCAAGGTAGGGAGCCTGATCCATGACCACGCCGCCAGGATCGACCATCATCGAGCCGCCCCAGAAGTTAAAACCATCTTCGTGCCCCACGCGGATAACATGCACCACAAAAGTGGTAAACAGGGCGGCGTAGGCCTGTGAGACGGTCTCGATCCAGCGCACACTGGAGGGGCGTTTCTCGCTGTTGATGCCGCGCCCCGGGTGCGCGGACGACATGATCAGCAGGTCGGCACCGTCCATCCACAAAAGATAGGGCGGGCTGGCGTGCCACAGGTCCTCGCAGATCAGCATGCCGACCCGGCCAAAGCGCGTATCAAAGGCGCGGATCACCTCGCCTTCGGCAAAGTGGCGGCGCTCATCGAACAGGGCATAGGTGGGCAGGTACACCTTGCGATGCACATGCAGCACCTCGCCACCGCTGAGGTACGCCTGCGCGATGTAATAGCGGTGGCGCGAGTCCTTATCGACGAAACCAACCACGAGATCAAGATCGCGGCTGGCGTCGAGCAGCGGGCCGAAAGTGGGATCATCCGCCTCCGGACGGCGGGCGGCAATGAAGGTCAGATCAAGCAGGTTATACCCGGTCAGCGAAAGTTCGGGGAAGATCAGCAGGTCAACTGCTTCTTCGCGTGCCTGCTCGATGATCTCAAGATGCTTGTGAAGGTTGGCCTCCACATCCCCCAGCTTGGGGTCCATCTGGGCCATGCCGATTTTGATTTTCATAGGGCGGTTACCCGGTTCGCCTTTCAGGGATGGTTAAACGAGGGTCTTCGCCATGCTGGGAGCGGCCCGGCAGCAGGGCGACCACAGCCCCAATGAGGCCAAGCCCCAGCATGAGCAGGTCAAACATCTGGTCAAGGCGCAGCGTGCCGAGCGGGGGCACTTCATCGCCGCGCGTGAAGCCGATACCAAACTGGGCCAGCCCGATCAGCGCGAGCGCGATCCAGACCAGGGCACCTTCTTTTCTGATCAGGGCACGCAGGCCAAACACGGCGGTGAGAATCACGACACCCGCCGCCGTTGAAAAGCCGGGGCTGTTGAGCCTCGGCGCAACCACGCCGTACAGGTCGGCCTGTTCCGCTGCGATAAGGGGCGGGTACCCGGCCAGTGACGGCACCTCGACCCCATAGCCACAGCCAGAGGCGTAGCAACCCAGCGAGGCTGCGAGCATGCCAACTACCAGCAGCGGGGCCAGCGCATCACCCAATGCGCGAAACGGCACTGGCCGCAGGCGCGTATAGAGCCACAGCGCCAGCAGCCCGCCAAGAACAGCGCCATGCCAGTTCAGGCCGCCCAGCCATACCCGGTAAGTCTCATCGAGATGACCGGAGAAGTACGGCCAGTAGATCAGCACATGGGCGGCCCGCGCGCCCAGCAGTCCGCCAACCAGTGCCGCCAGCCCGGCATCGAGCCAGTCAATGGCGCGCCTGCCGCGTCGATTGCCTGCCACAGCCAGCATGATCAGTGCGGCGATGACGGCGGCATCGAGGAGCAGGGTATAGGTTCGGATGGTGATCGGCCCAATGCGGCCCAGTTCAGCTACCATAGGCGGATGATACCCGCTGCGCCGGGGCAGGGGCAAGCCGGGCCGGGCAAGCGGCGGCTTAACGCGGCCCCCCGGCAACTAAATCAGGCATTGTACGTAAGAATAGACAGGGAATCACGGGCTTCCATCTTTTGTTAAAACACCCCTGTCATTCGGGGGCACAAGGTTATGAAGTTCGTTATACTCTGGGTAGAAATGTGCTAATCATGTTTATTGAGCCGATGGAGAAAAGCAACATATGGCTATTAAAGCAGTATTGAACATACTTGTCACCCTTGCGGTTTTTGCGATTTTCGCCGGGATCGGCCTCGCGATCTTCAACACATCGCGCGGGCAGAAGGCGCGCCCGGGCGCGCTGATCGCAGCAGCAGGTGCAGTACTGGTTGTCATCGGGCTGCCGCTCAACGCCGGGCTGGTCCTGGTGGAACCCTTCGAGCGCGGCGTGGTCTTCCGGCAGGTCGGCGGGGGTGAAATCGACCTGCTCACCCCGCTCTCACCGGGCCTGCAATGGGTGATCCCGTTTGTTGACCAGGTTACCATTTACGATGTCAGCCGCCAGTCGGTAACGATGTCCGGTGATGGCAGCGAGAACAGCGGACGCGGCGCCGTGAACGCCATCTCCAGCGACGGTCAGGTTGTACGGGTGGATGTCACCGTGGTCTATGCACTTGACGCGCTGCAGGTCAACGATGTACATCGTAACTGGCGCGGCACCTATGCTGATGGGCTGGTCGTGCCGCAGACGCGCTCACAGGTGCGCAACGCCATCTCCAACTTCAGCGCCGAGAACATCTACAGCGGCGGGCGCCAGGAACTGGAGATTGCCATCAGTGAGGGGCTGCAAACTGCATTGGAGCGCGAAGGCTTTACGCTGGTCGAGTTCCTGGTAAGAAACATCGAGTTCTCGTCGGAGTTTGCCAACGCCATTGAGCAGAAGCAGATCGCGGAGCAGGAAGCCCAGCGTGCTGTATTCCTTGTTCAGCAGGCCGAACAGGAAGCTGAACAACGCCGTACCCAGGCTAGTGGTATCGCTGATTCCAACGTGATTGAATCAGAGGGTGAGGCACTGTCTATCATCGTACGTGCTGAGGCCGAAGCCGAAGCGCTGGAGTTGATCAGTCAAATCCTGGCGCAGAATCCGAACCTGATCCAGTACGAGTACATCAACGAACTGGGTGACCAGGTCCAGTTGATCATCGTTCCGAGCGACAGCCCGTTCCTGTTTGACCTTGAGGAACTGGCCGGGCCAACGGGTGGCGGTACGACCGTGGCCCCCAGCGCCGTTCCGACGGCTATCCCGGACACGAATACGGACGATACCCCTTAATAACGGGGGGGTATCACACAGGCCCGGCGAAAAATCGCCGGGCCTTTTTGTTAGGGCCTGTCTGCAAAGCCCCTCACGCAAGGGCTGTATTTCCGCATTATCGAGGGGCGTGCCTAATCCTGAACAGAACAAACGACCTCTTACCAGGGGTCGTTTTGATTCCCGGCTGCGGTGACGATTAGCCGAGGCCACACCAGTACACGATGCGTGGGTCGGCAAAGGCGGGCAGGTAGCAGCCAAACAGCGTGATCACCAGCAGCGGGGCGGCCAGCAGGGTGAGGAAGATCGATGCCTGCCGGCTGGTTTCATTGGGCCCCATCCCGGCCAGAACCAGCGGCACGGCAAACACACCAATGCGGATCAGAAAGACGAAGATGCGATCCCCAAACGGCAGGAAATTAACGTACAGCGAAGCCGCGATCAGCAGGGCAAGAACCAACATCGTGATGATAAACGGCATCGGCGCATCTCCAGATGCAAAGAGCAAACCAATCGCGCCGAGCAACAGCAGGTAATGCAGGATGGACGTCCAGTTAAAGGGGGCCAAAGGCAGGAACGGTTGTATCTGAGCGAGCATCGTGCCCTCCGGTATCAGGATGATTGCAGGGAATGAAAAAGCCGAGGCTCAATGATGCCTCGACCTGATTATAACCACTGGGTGCGGCGGCTGCCTAACCCCTTTAAATGGCGATAACTCCCGCTGAGTATGAGGGGGTATACTCAACGGGAGCATTCGCAAAAGGAGGAGACAGCAACCAGCGCTTTCATGTATCTAGGGATATACTAATTCATCGGGGAATGACCTGACAGTATAAAATGTCATTATCTCCCTGTGACTTTTTTCATGCTGACTTTTTTAGTCTGAATACGGGGCGAGAAACACTGGCAGCGAAACGTGATCGGCGAAACAGGAATACCGCGAAAAACGACCCTGCCAGGGGGGATGAACTGCATCGGCGGCTGGTGCGGCTGGGCCTGACTACCGCGCGTGACATGCAGCCCAAACCGCGCATTGTGACCGGGCGGGACATCGCCGACCTTGTGGATGGAGAGGTCACCGAAACCACATGCGGCGCGTGCTTCCGTGTGCGGCATGTCTACCCACTGGACACCCGGCATGGGGATACCATGCTGGGCCGCTGGCACGATCTCGCCGCTGAGGTGCTGTCCCACCTCGGGGCGGACCCCGAACTTGAGGCCGTGAACCCGGTGGATATGGTGTTCCTCGATACCGAAACGACCGGGCTGGGCGGCACCGGGACGCTGGCATTTGAGGTTGGCATCGCGTATTTTGACGATGAAGGGCTAACCGTGGAGCAGTACTTCCTGCGGGAGCCGGGTGAAGAGCCTGCCATGCTGGCACTGCTGGAAGATCGGCTCGCTCCCGGTACGGCACTGGTCACGTTCAACGGGCGCGGTTTCGATGTACCGCTGCTGGCCTCCCGCTGGGTGATGAACCGCCGCCCACCCCTCCTCGACGCACTGCCCAATCTCGATTTGCTGATGCCAGCGCGCAGGCTGTGGTCGATGCGGCTGCCCTCCCGGCGGCTGTCCGCACTGGAACCGGCGGTGCTGGGCGTGCATCGCACCGATGACGATGTGCCCGGCCACCTGATCCCGGCCCTGTACAATCAATACCTGCGCACGCGTGACGCGAGCAGTATGCAGCGTGTGCTGTATCACAATGAGATCGATCTGCTATCGATGGTGACGCTGGGGGTCCACCTGGCCGATGCCTTTGCGACACCGGATAACCCGGCCCATCCGTTTGAGGATCGCTTCAGCCTGGCACGGTGGTACGTGGCGCGCGGCCTCAATGAACAGGCCGAGATCGCATACCGGCTGGCTGCAGAACAGGCCGAAATCGCCGAATGGCGTCAGCAGGCATTGACAGGCTGGGCGCTGCTGCTCAAACGGACGGACCGCCGGGACGAAGCCCGCCCGCTGTGGGAAGACATCGCGGACCTGCGGCTCGATGTGCAGGGACACGAGGAACTGGCGAAGTACTACGAGTGGCACCGCTGTGACCTGGATGAAGCTTTGCACTGGACCGAGGCCGGGCTGCGGCTGGCCGCATCGTGGCGGCCCGGCTGGGCACGTACACAGGCGGAGGCGGCACTGCAGCATCGCAGGGAACGGCTGCTGAGGCGGCTGGCGGATGGTGGCAGTGCTGAGGACCGGGCATTGGAGGAATAAGTACTGTGGATGAGCAGAAGATCGCAGCGGAGAACCAGTTCATCCACGATAATCGACTGGGATTTGCCAAACTGGGACCTCAGCAGTACCGGGAGACTGGCGAGAAGGGTGTGCTGCTGGTGCAGCGTCCCTCCTATGAACATATGGCCGGGGAGATCAGGTATCTCCCCGTTTCTGTGATGGAGTCGCATGATCTGCTGGAACACGCAGCATCGATTGGGCAGTCAGTACAGGCTGCTGTCAACCAGTACCACCCACTCAATGACGTGGTGATTCTGTTTTTGTATCTCGCTGACGCAACCGTCTATCTGCTGAACATTGAGGACGATCTGCTGGGGGATTAAAAAACGCTCCCTTTATGGGAGCGCTTTTTGAATCTCACTCAGGCTTTGGATTGCTGCCGGGCGCGTTCCTCGGCCTCTTTGATCAGCGCGTGCAGGGCTTCGGGTTTGACCTTGAACAGCTTGAGGTCCAGGAAAGGAACAGTTTTATCACCGTGGATCATGTGCCCAGCCTCAGCATCAGTGTAATCATAGAAGTTCCTGACATTCTTGCTGAAGCGCTCGGCCAGTTCGGTCTCGACCCGTTCGAGGTGTTCCTTACTGAAGGCCAGCAGGAAGTGATCATCGCGCGGGTGCCCAACGAAGGAGTTGCGCGGGTCGATGGTGTGCAGCACGTCGCCGATGGTCTTCGCCACACTGCGGATCACCTGGTTCTGTGAAACGGGGCCGTATTTATCGGTGAAGGCCTGAATGTGAAGCACCTGCACATTGACAAACACGGAGTTCTCATCCTCAAGCAGGCGGGGCAGGCGGTCCTTGATCAGGGCCATGTTGGGCAGGCTGGTACGGGCATCGACCAGTGAGGTGCCCGACAACCGCGAGATGATATTATGAACGCGCAGGCGTAGTTCCTCGATATCAAACGGCTTGGTGATGTAATCATCAGCACCCAGTCCCAGGCCATCGAGGCGGTCACGGCGGTCATCCTTCTGGGTGAGGAAGATGATCGGAATCTGGTCAGTGCGCTCATCGGAGCGCAGCCGCTTGCAAATCTCGTAACCATCCATATCAGGCAGCATAATGTCGAGGATAATCACGGTGGGCTTGCTGTCAACCGCCTTCTGAATGGCATCCTTGCCCGTCAGGGCGTTGACCACATCATAGCCAACCATGTTAAAGTAGCGGCGGAGCAGGTCTGAGGTAATTTCTTCGTCTTCAACGACCAGAATTGTATTCATCATTGGTCGTGTCATCTCCCCTTGTTGTCTAGAGCTGTCGCGCTAAGTGTAGGATCGTTTGGGCAAACAGGGAATTCGGCTGAGCCATGACCAGCGGGATACCCTGGGTGAGTGCCAGCGGTTGGGCCGGATCATGGGGGACATCGGCGGACAGCGGGCGGTTGATGCGGCGCACCACTTCCTCATGCTGGAGTGTCTGACCACGAACCCGGTTCAGCACAATATGAACGTTACCCGACAGCCCAAGCTCCTGGATGGTCGCCAGCGTACTCGGCACAGTGAGCAGCGTCGCGGGGTCGTCATTGAGAACCAGCACAATATGACGGGCACGGCGCAGCGTGGCGAGGCTCATTGCGTTGAGGGTGGACGGCAGATCAACGACTATCCGCTTAAAGCCCTCGGTGAGTACCTGGAGGATATACGTCATGCCGTCCCCGGCAAGATGCTCAGAGGTGGGATTCATGGGGCTGGCAAGCACTGCGACCCCGGACTGGTGGCCGAGCAGCAGTGCCCCGCCGATCTGGCGCTTGTCCATGCCCGGCTGCAGGCCCACCAGGTCGACCCATGTGGAGCGCGGCGGGATCATGCGGAGCTGCAGGGCAACCTGCCCACCCTGCGGGTTGAAATCAAGAATGACGGACCGCCCGAACTGCATCACGCCGAGGCTGAGATTGACGGCTACCGTCGTTGTACCCACCGACCGCGCTAACCCCATTACAGCGATCAGCGGCAGTTCACCGGCTGATGCGCCCGATGCGGCAGGCCTGGCCGGTTGCTGTGGAACCGGGACAGGGGGCGGGGGCGGGGGATTTGATTGGTTAAAGGCCGCCGCTATCGGGTCCTCGGCAGCCGGTTGAGGCCCGGCATCCGCAAGGTGCCCGGACGGTGGCAGCTTGAAGTCTTTAAGGGCTTCATCCGGCTCATCATAGGCCTCACTGGGCTGCGTCTCATCGGTGTAATAATCCGGCGCGGGCATATTCTGGGCACCGGTCTCCAGCAGATGAGTCACAGCGTTGACAAGGTCATCGCGCGTGACGGGCTTCGTCACAAACTGATCGGCCCCGGCATCTTCGGCACGGGCACGCTGCTCAGGCTGGGCGAGAGCCGTCAGGATCAGCAGCGGAATATTGACAGTCTGCGGGTCCTCGCGCAGGATGCGGCAGACCTCGAAGCCGCTGAGATCGGGCATCATGACATCTACAATGGCCACATCGGGGCGGTCACTGCGGGCGATCTGAATGCCTTCCTTGCCGCTGTTCGCCAGGATGGCTTCATGACCTGCGCGCTTGAGCATGATGCTCATCATCTGTAACAGGCTGGCATCATCATCAATGACTAGTATGCGGGCCATAAATACAGCTTCCTCGTCGATAGGATCAAGTACATGGGTTTTATGGGTACTGCTGTACATCAATTGTATTGTACGTCAAAGGCCCGCGTGAGCCAATAGCGTACAGCAGGGTTCGGATATGTTCACGCCAGGATGATGAATATCGTGCAAGGCAGGGTTGAATCGGCCCGCTCGATCACGACCTGCCGCGCTTGATTTTAAGGGCCTCGCAGTGTACCATTACGGGAGCCAGCAATCTGACTGGTACTATCAAAAAACCATACACATTAACGACCTTCATTTGATACGTTCTGACCTGAAACAGGTTTTACTCATCCCCAGCCGGGGCACAATTCCCCGGCTGCTGCGACCGAAACACGCATAAGGAAGGCCACCGCTGCCATGACTGAGTACCATGACCTGAACAACCCGGATTATCCTGTCCCGGAGGAGCTTCGCTCAAATATTGCGATCACGACGCTGGACCGCATCTACAACTGGACGCGATCCCGCTCGGTGTGGCCGCTGATGTTTGGGCTGGCCTGCTGCGCCATCGAGATGATCGCGGCAGCAGGGTCACGTTATGACCAGGCGCGCTTTGGGATGGAAGTGGTACGCCCCAGCCCGCGCCAGGCGGACCTGATGATCGTCTCCGGTACGGTAACCAAGAAGATGGTCCCGCAGATCATCCGGCTGTATAACCAGATGCCGGAACCTCGCTACGTACTGTCGATGGGGGCGTGTGCTTCCGGCGGTGGCCCGTTCAAGGAAGGGTACAACGTGGTCGATGGAATTGATAAATTCATCCCTGTTGATGTGTACGTGCCCGGCTGCCCGCCAACACCACAGGCCCTGATCTATGGCTTCATGATGATCCATAAGAAGATCGAACAGCAGAGTATCACGACGGTGCCGTGGTATCGCAGCGGCCACCAGGAATCTGTGCCGGTCCCTGTTCTTGGCCCGGACCTGATTGACCCGCGCCAGGCGGCTCTGATCCGCCAGGAGGCGAAGCCCGAACCGGTGGCTGCGCCGGTGGAAGACGTACAGGCCGCGGACTAACTGCCCGCGTAACCCCGCTCGCCCTTTGCGACTGCAGACGAAAGAAGAGACTTGCTCTATGGCGGAAAACCCTGAAGTAAAAACCAGCGCCCCGTATGAGACCCTGGCAGAGAAGTTCCCCGAGGCCGTCAGTGCCGACGAACGCGACGGGTACGAAGGGGTTATTATTGATCGCGATAACCTGATCGAGGTCGCTCGCTTTCTGCGGGACAAGATGGGTTACGACCTGCTCTCCAGCGCCACTGCCGTCGATTACAACGAAGACGGTCACTTCGAGATGGTGTACCACGCTTACAACACCCGCATTGGCGGTGCGCCGCTCAACTTCAAGGCGCAGACCCCCCGTGACGTGGCCGCGCTGCCCTCACTGATCGGCGTATGGCCCTCGGCGGACTTCCAGGAACGTGAGGCCTACGACCTGATGGGCATCCACTTCAGCGGGCATCCCAACCTCAAGCGTATCCTGATGTGGGAAGGCTTCGAGGGGCACCCACTGCGCAAGGACTGGCAGGAAGCCTATTACGAAGATGAACACAAACCATTCAAGAGCCGCTGGCCTGATGGACAGGCCAGCCGCTCTGAAGGCCGTGTACCCTATGGCATGAACGTCAAGTACCCGGCAGGCTTCACCCTCGACGGGCTGCATGCTGAAGGCGACGCCTCGATTTATGCCGCGCTTGATACGCCGGACTCCCCGGCAGGCGTGGATATCATGCAGCTCAAAACCGACCAGATCGTGGTGAACATGGGGCCGCAGCATCCCAGCACCCACGGCGTGTTCCGTATGGCCGTCACCATTGACGGTGAGACTGTAACCGGGCTGGAACCGGTGATGGGCTACCTGCACCGCAACCACGAAAAGATCGGGGAGCGCAACACGTGGCTGGGCAACATGCCCTATACCGACCGGCTGGATTACATCAGCAGCATGTCCAACAACCTGGGCTATGCGATCACGGTTGAGAAGATGCTGGGCGAGATAGTCCCCTACCGCGCGGAGGTCATCCGCGTGCTGATGGTGGAACTGACCCGCGTCATCAGCCATATGTGGCTGTTCGGGTTCTTCCTGAATGACCTCGGTGCCTTCCTGACGCCGTCGGTTTACATGATCACCGAGCGCGACCTCGTGCTGGACCTGTTCGAGGCTGCTTCCGGCTCACGCATGATGTGCAACTACATGCGCTTCGGCGGCGTGGCCTATGACCTGCCGCCGTATGTCGGTGGACCTGCGGTGCGCCCCGGCGACCGTGGCCGCCACATCGATACAATGAAGTTCCTCAAGGACCTCATCTACGAGCGCCTGCCGCGCGTGGCCGACGAGGTGGAGCGCTACCTCTCCAACAACGAAATCCTGTTGGCGCGCTGCATCGGTGTCGGGCAGATGGACGCTGACCAGTTGATTGCACATGGCACCACCGGCCCGCAGTTACGTGCGGCTGGTGTGCCGTGGGACCTGCGCCGCGCGAACCCTTACAGCATCTATCCTGAACTCGATTTTGAAATCCCCGTACGCCTTAACGGTGACCTGTACGACCGCTACCTGATCCGCATGGACGAACTGCGCGAGAGCATCCGCATCCTGGAGCAGCTGATCCCCAGGCTGGAAGAATCAGAGGGCGGCGAGTACTGGGCGGGCAAGCGGCCTTACAACATCCGTGTGCCGAAGGGCGAACACTACGGCGCGGTCGAGAACCCAAAGGGTGAACTGGGCTACTACGTTGTCTCCGATGGCGGGGCCAATGCCTACCGCTATCATGTACGCGCCCCAAGCTTCATCAACCTGACGGCACTTGAACCGATGTGTCGCGGCAACAAGATCGCGGACATCGTCGCCATCCTCGGCGCGATTGATATCGTGCTGGGCGAAGTGGACCGCTAAAGACAGACACTGACGACCGACCGGGGGCACATGCCCCCGCTGAAAAGGAGCCTTCATGTACGGAATGGGAATCATCAGGGGCCTGGGTGTGACACTGCGCCACATGGTCGATACGTACCTTGACGACTTCAAATGGGGCGTCCGCCGCTACACCACCGATGAGGGGTTCGAGGCACGCCAGAGTCCCAACACCGTGGGGCTGGTGACGATCCAGTACCCGGAAGAAAAAATGGCTGTGCCGGAGCGCTTCCGCTATGTGCCGTTCCTGGTGACCAATGACGCGGATCACCCCCAGGAACCAAACAAGGACTGGTGTACAAGCTGTGGCATCTGCGCCAAGGTGTGCCCGCCGCAGTGTATCT
>CAYMGV010000028.1:0-28042 GCA_964390105.1 uncultured Anaerolineae bacterium
AGGTCCAGCCAGCCGACACGGCGGCGGCGTCCGGTGGTGGTGCCGTATTCATGGCCGCGCTCAACGATGCGGTCGGCCACCTCGTCGAACAGCTCCGAGGGGAAGGCCCCGGCCCCCACCGCGCTGGCGTAGGACTTGTTCACACCGATGCGCAGTGGATGGCGCGCACCGTTGGTCACCGCGCCGCCGACGGAGTTGACCGAACTGCTGACATAGGGGTAGCGCCCGTATTCAATATCCAGCCCGAAGCCCTGCGCACCCTCGAAGATCAGACGCTTGCCTGCTTCGCGGGCGTCGTGAATGGCGGTCACGTCATCGACGAGAATGGGGGCAAACAACTCGCGCCAGCGGTCGATCTGGCTTAGGATGGTCTCCGCATTCAGCGCGGGGTCGTCAGCCTCCACGGCGACGCCGTAGGCCTGCTCAAACAGGCGGCGCTTGAACGCGACCATGCGCTGGATCAGCGGGGCGGGGTCACGGCTGAGCAGCAGATCACCGATGCGGAAGCCGGTGCGGGCGGCTTTATCGGCATAACAGGGGCCAATGCCGCGCCCGGTGGTGCCGATCACGGCGTCCTCGCTGTCACCGCGCCGCCATGCTTCCTCGACACGATCCTGCAATCGATGGTAGGGCATGATAACGTGCGCCCGGCTGCTGAGACTCACCGAAGGTGTGATGTTCGCCTCGGCGAGGGCGGCCAGTTCTTCCGCCATCTTTTCAGGGTCCACGATACAGCCGCCCCCGATCAGGGAGTGGCGGCCAGATGCGGCCCCGCTGGGGATGTTGTGGAACTTAAACGTCTGATCACCGACCACGACGGTGTGGCCTGCGTTGGGTCCGCCGGAGTAGCGGACCACCATCGAGTCTTCGGCATAGGCCAGCATATCGACGACGCGGCCCTTGCCTTCGTCGCCAAACTGAGTGCCGATGATCACAGTATCGGGAGGCATGTGATGTTCTCCTGCGTGGCATCAAACGGGCATGTGGGGGAGCCTGAAACCCACAACCGGGCTGTGGAGAGGTCCACAGCCCGTAACCCATTATACCCGGGGCTGGCAGGGAGGGTAAATCAGGGCAATTTGCGGGGGTGCATTCGTGGTTGGGGGGGCTTTGTGCTTTTGCTGCCCCCCCCGCCTACCCGCAATCCTGGCTGTGATTTATGCTATAATGACATAACATCGTAACAAGTTTAGGTAATCTACTCGCAGAGGAGACCACACATGAGTGCAACCGAGCATACAGTACGTGTTGCGGCAGTGCAGTTCGGCGCAGGGATGGATGTCGATGCCAACCTGCAAACCTGCCTTCGCATGATCGATGAGGCGGCACAGGGCAAACCAGGCCTGATGGTGCTGCCGGAGTTTGCCAACCACGCCTCGTGGTATGACAACAAGGATCACTGCTATCGCGTCGCCGTGCCCCTTGAGGGGGAGTTCCTCGGTGCCATCGCTGAGAAGGCCCACGAACACCACTGCTACATCGTGATCAACGTCACGGTGCAGCGCGAAGGGGGCACCACAACCGGGACGAGCCTGCTCTACAGCCCCGAAGGAACCCTGCTGGCCCAGTCTGACAAACAGGTGTTGATGGGGCATGAGAATGACTTCCTCGAACGAGCCACTGCTGCGTGCGAGATCATCGAGCTGCCCTTTGGGCGGGTCGCTTTGTATGCCTGCATGGACGGTGTGATCAACGAGACGCCGCGCGGCCTTGCCCTGCGCGGCGCTGACATCCTGTGCAACAGTCTCAACTCCTTTGCGCGTGATGAGGCCAGCCTGCATGTGCCGGTGCGTGCCGCTGAGAACCGCGTGTTTATCGTGGGGGCCAACAAGGTCGATCCGCTGATCCCGGAGTTTTTGCTTGAACCCGTCAGCCAGCAGACCAGCATCCCGGTTGAATTCCTGCATGGGGCGGGTGAGAGCCAGATCGTTGCCCCGGATGGCACGGTGCTGGCGAAAGCGCCGCTGACCGGGAACCATGTGGTATTTGCCGATATTACCATCGCCCGCGCCCGTGACAAGCGGCGGCCCGATGGCACCGATGTGTTTGCGGCACGCCGCCCGGACCTGTATCGCGGGTTGGCAGCACAGCCCGGTAAACGGTCGTATCAGAAGGGTTCGGAGCAGATCCAGGGGGCCGTGATCCAGTTGGCGAAGTCCGGCCCGGAGGCGCTTGAGGAGGCCGCCGACATGGTCGCGAAGGCGGCTGCAAACGATGTCGTGCTGATCGCGCTGCCAGAGCTGTTCTTCACCGAGGACGCCGCTGTTGCGGACCCGGCGGAGGCGGCAGCAGTATCTGAAAAGGCCGTCGAAACGCTGCGGGCAGCACTCACATCCAGCGGCACCGACGCGGTCGTCGCGACCAGCATCGTTGAACCCGTCAATGGCGGATATGCACACACCGGCGTGCTGATTGGGGCGGAGGGGATCCTGATGCAGCAGCGCCAGCTTCATGCCGTCAAACGCCACGGCTGGGTGACAGTACCGGGCAGTGAGGTGGCGGTGCACCAGATGCCGTGGGGGCGGTTCGCCATCGTGGTCGGCGATGACACCATCTACCCCGAGACGTTCCGGCTGGCGGCCTTGCAAAACGCCGAGGTCGTCGCAGCCCCGATGCACCTCATCGAGAAATGGGAAATGGAAACCGGCCTGAAGGAACGCTCAGCGGAAAACCGCGTGTGTCTGCTGGTTGCCAGCCGTCCGACCCCGGTGGGTACCAGCGCCGTGATGACCCTGCACGACGACTTCACGCTGATGACCCCGTGGAAGGAACGCCCCTTTGATGGCAACATCAGTTACCCGATTGTGACCATGGCCGATGCCGCGCCGGGTATCACGCAAACAGCCATTCACCCTCGCCGCGCCGAAAACCGGTTTGTCTCGCACCGGACGGATGTCGTTGATGGCCGCCCGTGGCACCTCGTCGATGCCATTGTAACCGAGTAACAGCGGGCCGCATCACAAGGCCCGGACCATCAAAGTCCGGGCCTTGTGTGATGTTCACCCCGCCACCCCCACGACTCGCGTCCCGCAGAAGAACCGGAAGGTCTCGGCGGTGCCCTCCTCCCCGATGCCACTCAGGCCCCACGCGGGGCGCGGTGCCATCGGGTTGAGGCTCATCAGGCTGACTCCGTTGACCTTCACGCCGCCGGTTTGCATCTGCCGTGCCACGCGCAGCGCGCGCGCTTCATCGCGCCCAAAGACATAGCCACCAAGGCCGTAGGGTGCCTGGTTTGCCAGTTCAATCGCTTCAGCCTCGCTGCTGAAGGTATGCACCGCTGCCACTGGCCCGAAGATTTCCTCCAGCGTGTCGGCGGGGTCACAGCCCGTGATCAGCGTCGGGGCAAGAAACGTGCCGGGCAAGTCCGGCAGTGGTGTGGATTGGTGGATGTGCCCCCCGGCGGATTCAAGGGATCGGATGGCCGCGCTGACATGGTCAAAATGAGCGCGATGTACCAACGGCCCCATCTCTGACTTCTCATCGAGTGAATGCCCGATCCGTACCGCAGCCAGCTTGCCCAGCGCCCGTTCAAGCAACTCATCCGCCTGAGACTCATGAACCAGCACGCGGCCTATAGCGCGGCACCACTGCCCGTTGAGTGTGATCATCCCGGCAGCGATCCCGCTTGCCACCTGATCGAGGTCGGCATCGTCCAGCACCACCAGCGCGTTATTACCGCCCAGTTCAAGCTGCGCGGGCTTGAAATCGACCGCGCACGCGGCAGCGACCGCGCGCCCACCGCTCAATCCACCGGTAAATGAGACGGCCTTCACGCGGCGATCACTGACGAGTGCCGCGCCGACCTCGGCCCCGCCATACACGATGTTGAACATCCCCGCAGGTAGCCCGGCCTCATGGATGATCCGCGCGATCACATACGAGGAATGCGGTGCAACCTCCGAGGGTTTGAGGATCGCGGGGGCCCCCGCGGCCAGCGCATTGGCGATCTTGTGTGCCGCCAGCCCTGATGGGGCATTCCACGGCACGATTAACGCCGCCGGTCCCCACGGTCGGCGCAGCACCTCGACATCACCGTGCAGCCCCGGTATGGTGCCATCCAGCCAGCCTGAGCGAAGCTGACCGGCAGCAGCATGAAAAGCCAGCTTTACGATCATGGCAACCTGCCGTGTTAGCGTGATCACGGCACCGGTCGTCAGCGCATCCAGCCGCGCGATCTCCTCAAGGTGATCCTCGGCTCGGGCTGCGATCCGTTCCAGCCATTCAACGCGATCCCCGGCGGGCAGATCGGGCCAGTTGGCCGACTGGTGCGCCGCCCATGCAGCGGTCAGCGCGGCCTCGACCTGCGCCGGGGTGCTGGCATAGATCGGTGACAGGTCTGCCCCGGTATTGGGATCACGGATGGCACCGGGCAGGGTTGCACCGGGTGTTGACCATATCCCGTTGATGAGTTCCTGCACATCGGGGATCGTCTGAGTCAGGCTATCCATAGCAGCTCCTACTTGCGAAAAACGGTGGTATCCTCAGACCGGTCATGCACAGGGCCATCGGGGCCACGGGGATCATCCGCCACGCGGCGGTCCGCCGTCGGCGCGATGCGATATCCGTTGGCGGTTAGGGTGCGCACGGCCTTCCCGTGCCGATACAGGACCGTGGTGCGGGTCCGTTCAGCCTGCCCCAGCAGGCGGATGCAGTCCGGTTCGCTGTATCGATGCATGGACTCGTCCACCATCGAGGCGATAAAGAACAGCACGCCCGGCCCACCCGATACCCCAATATGGCCGGGGTCCCGTGGGCCAAGCCGGTCGAAGTGCAGCACACCGTCGATCAGCTTGCCTGAAAAGGTGCGGACGTGCAGCGGCCTGCCCCGGAAGGTGACGTTGGTCTGATGATAGTGCTCACCGTCAAAATCAACGTATACAAGGTTGTCAAACGGGGCCGGGCCAGGTGTACCGCTGTGTTCATCCACGGCGAGGGGAGTCCCCGCAAGAGTATAGATCGAGACGTAATCGTGCCATACGCCGCGCATGCGCAGCAGCGTATCCCCAACTGTACCCGGTGAAAAGACGGTCATTTCCGCACCCCCCGCTAAACGCTGAACAGCGACTGTGCCTCGCTGACGACCATCTTCGCCGCCTCGATGCGCCCGCGTTCAGCGGGAAAGGCCTGTACCAACCCCATGCTCAGGTCGCGCATCCCACGGGCGATGACGCCGCTGTTGCCCGTGTTGCTGGTACCACACGCCTTGAGGGCGTTTACGGCCACGCGGAACGCCGCCTCTGAGACATTGCCCTTGCACAGCCGCCAGTTCCGCACCACTTCGTGCTTCGGCAGGATCGGCGGCTCACTGGTCTCGAGTTCAAGCTGGCGGCGCAGCCACAGGATCGCGGTGTCAAGGTCGCTGCGCATCTCCCCGATCAGCACCTGGTGAAACGGGCTGTTTGGCACGATCGGCTCGCCGCTGTCACGGAAGTTCAGCCCTGCGAGGTACTGCATGGCATAGTCATAGACACCCTGCCCCACGCCGAGGTACACGGCAATCGAGGCCAACTGATTGCCCACGAAGCTGCCCCGGCTGACCTGCATCATGCGTACAAACGCACCGGGCACCGCCAGCGCCTCATCGGCAGGGACGAAGACATCCTCAAGGATGATCCCGTGGGTCGCCGTGGCCCGCATGCCAAGTGAGTCCCACTTCGTCCGCTCGGAGACGCCCTCGGCATCACCGGGCACGAAGAACAGCGCCAGCCCGTCAGCGGAATCTGTCCCGGCCAGTTTGGCCGTGACAAGGTACATATCGGCCACACCGGTCGCGCAGCCAAACGACTTCACGCCGTTGAGCCGCCACCCGCCATCGACCGGGGTGGCTTCGGTGGCAATGGTCACGGCACTGGTCGATGATTTGACCGATTCACTGGCGAAGTTTGCGAGCCACAGGCCCTCACGCCCCATGCGGGTCAGCACTTTCTCCGCGAAGGCCCGTATCAACGGGATTTCGTCGTCATCAAACAACCCGGCCTCGATGGCTTCCAGCCCCAGCAGCCCGCGCGACGCACTCGAACAGTGAAAAAAATAGGCCAGCGATGTTGAGCCACAGGCGGTCCCCATGGCAAAGGTCGCGGCAGCGAGATCGCGCAGGGTGCCGCCCAGCCCGCCATAGGCCTTCGGCACGATCAGCCCCAGCAGGCCGGCCTCACTGAGCGTTTTGACGTGCGCGCGGTGAAACGCCCCGGCACGGTCCGCCTCGGTGGCGGCCTCACGCAGCGCGGGTAACACCTGTTCGACCCGGCGTGCCCGCTCGCGTTCAGCGGGTGTCATCGTGTCGAGAAACAGGTCAGCGGTCAGGGTCTCAGGGGTGTCTGTCTCAACCATAGTGTTTCCTCTGTAGTATTACTGCTGCGGGCGGGCGATGTACTGGCCGCGTGCGGGTCCAACCACGCTGCCACGGTCATAGACCAGCCCCCCGCGCAGGAAGGTGTGCATGACCTGCCCGGTCAGCTGCTGGCCCTCAAACGGCGTGTACCCCTGCTGGCTCTCCGATTCGGCGGCCTGAACCGTGAAGCTGGCGTCGGGGTCAAACAGCACGATATCGGCATCGAAACCGGGGGCAATATCCCCCTTGCGCGTCAGCCCGAAGCGCCGCGCGGGGTTCCAGCTTACCAGTTCGGCGATGTGGTTCAGGCTCATGCCGCGCCGCGTCCCTTCGCTGTGCAGCCCTGAGAGCAGGTACTCGGTGCCGCCAAAACCCGATTTCGCGACCCAGATGTTTTCAAGGTTATCCGGCTCAGTCGTTTTGAGCTCCGCCGAACAGCACGCATGATCACTCACCACCCAGTCAATGCGGCGATTGAGCACCGCATCCCACAGGTATTCCACGTCTTCGCGCGGGCGGATCGGCGGGTTGACTTTGGCATAGGCTTTGGTTGGCGTGTCCACATCGAGCAGCAGGTGCCCGACCGTCACTTCACGGCGGAAATTGATATGCGGGAACAGTTCCTGCATCATCCACGCGGCTTCCACCGCCTTGCGGGAACTCAGGTGCAGCAGGTTGATGTTGGGGCAGTCGGTTTCATAGGCAAGGTAGGATGCGATCCAGATTGCCAGCCCCTCGGAATGTGGCGGACGGGCCTCGGAATACGCCCGCAGGCCGGTCAGCTTGCCTTCCTTCTGTACGATGCGCGTGTATGCGTTGAGGATGTCGGCCACCTCGCAGTGCAGGCTGATGCTGATAGCATCGGCCTGATCCGGGTGGGCATCCATCAACTGCCGCGCCGACCGCATGATAAACTCAAAATGCGCGAAGTCGTAGCTGTCACCTTCCTCCAGCATCAGGAATTCATCCTGGGAATCGGACCGGCCATGCAGCCCGTATCCCCCGTAGAACATGAATATTTTGAACGACGACACGCCATGCTCCGTCAGCATATAGCCCATCTCATCGATGTGCCGCCCCGTGATCGGTGCGACGTGGTAGGCGTAGTCCACCCAGAAGTTGCCCTGCGAACGGCGCAGCACCTCCGGGAAGAACTCGGTGTGTGAGCCACCCATGTTGAGGTAATACTGCCCGGTGCGGATGTAGTTCAGGCTGGTCGTGACGCCGCCCATCGCGGCGGCCTTGCTTTCGGTTACCGCGTCCTGTTCAAGCGGCTGGTAAATGCCGATGTGCATGTGGGCATCGACAAGGCCGGGGAAGGCCAGCAGGCCCTTTCCGTCAAACACCCCCGCTGCCGAAGCCGCGTCTATCGCGGGGGCAACGGTGGTAATACGGCCCTCCGAGATCGCAATATCCATCATTGGCACATCATCCGCACCGGGCCGGACCAGCCGCACATTCTTAATCAGCAGGTCGTATTTCGTGGGGTTGCTCATGAGTCGTTACTCCTGTGGGCCGGTAATCACACCGGCTTTTTGAAGGGAATCAATCTGATCAGAGGGCAGCCCCACCTCGCGCAGCAGGTCAACCGTATGTTCACCGATAACCGGGGGCTGCGCCCGCAGATCAGGGCGCTGGCCGTCCATTTCAACCGGCAGACGTGGCAGCGCCGTCTGTCGCCCGTCGGGCAGGCGGATATCCAGCAGGCCACCCTCGGACAGGTGCGGGTCGTCGAACAGGTCCTCCGGCTGTGCAATCGGCGCAAAGGGAATCCCCGCCCGGTTACAGCGATCGATCACTTCCTGCTCGGATAGGCCGACAACCATCGCGGCAAGGTCCGGCAGCAGCCAGTCACGCGCGGCGATGCGGTCGTTGTTGGTGGTGAGCCGTTGATCGTCGCGCAGGTCGGGGCGGTTGAATGCATCGCAGAACTGCCGCCAGTGCTTATCGCTGGTCACGCCGATGAACACCTTGCGGCCATTGGCGGTATCGAAAGGCTGGTACACGGCCCACGCGCTGATCCGGGCTGGCATGGGCGGGAGCGGCTGCTCCACCGTGGCATGATGCGCCATGTGCTGCCCCATCACAAACGCGGCAGTCTCGAACAGCCCGTTCCGCACCAGTTGGCCGCGCCCGGTCTGGTCACGCTCACGCAGGGCCGCCAGGATCACGAGTGCTCCGAACGTGCCACCCATAATGTCAATGATCGATGCCCCCGCGCGCAGCGGCTGGCCCGGTGGGCCTGTCATGTAGGCAAGCCCGGACATCATCTGCACCACTTCATCGAGGGCCATGCGGTTTTCATACGGCCCGGTCAGAAAGCCCTTCAATGAGCAGTACACGATGGCAGGCTGAATCGACTGCACCCGGTCATACCCCAGTCCGAGGCGGTCCATCGTACCCGGGCCGAAATTTTCGATCAGCACATCCGCCGTCTTGATCAGCCTGCACACCGCGTCATAGCCCGCGCCATCCTTCAGGTTAACGGCCAGGCTTTTCTTATTGCGGTTGAAGAACGTGTAATAGCCAGAGCCAAACCCGGACAGCCGCCGCGTTGGGTCGCCGTGCGGGGCAGGCTCTACCCGGATCACCTCGGCACCAAGATCGGCCAGTGCCAGCCCGCAGGCCGGGCCCATCACCGCATGGGTAAACTCCAGCACGCGCAGCCCCGCAAACGCCGTATTCGCACTCATTCGGCGGTTTCCTCCATCTGGAATGTCCCGCGTGCCTGTAAGTAGGGTACCAGCCCGCCCGCCTGCAGGATGTCCAGCATCACAGGGGGCAGGGGTTCAGCCTCGTAGGTTCGCCCTGCTGCTGCATCGACCACGCGGCCCGCTACGAGGTCCACCTCCAGCACAGCCCCGGGTTCAATGGCGTGCGGCTCGATCTCGATCACCGGCAGCCCGATGTTGATCGCGTTGCGGTAAAAGATGCGTGCAAAGGACTGGGCAACCACGGCCACAATGCCCGCCGTCTTGAGTGCCACGGGTGCCTGCTCACGCGAGGACCCACAACCGAAGTTCTCCCCTGCAACGAGGATATCGCCATGCTGCACCCGCCCGGCAAAGCCCGGGTCGAGGTCTTCCAGCACATGCCGCGCGAGGTCGGCATGTTCCAGCGTTTTGGTGTATTTACCGGGGATGATCCGGTCGGTATCGATGTGATCGCCGTAGACGTGCGCCCGCCCGTTGAGGTTCATGATGCCGCCTTCCCCGCCACAGGTGCAGGGGATACATCCACCGGGGAGATGATCTCCCCGGCCAGCGCCGATGCGGCCACGACTGCCGGGGATGCGAGGTACACAGAGGCGTTCGGGTTGCCCATGCGCCCTCGGAAGTTGCGGTTGGTACTGGAGATCACGACCTCGTCATTACCGGGAATCCCCATGTGGGTTCCGACGCAGGCACCGCACCCCGGGGTTGTGAAGCTGGCCCCGGCCTCCATCAGGATGGCCGCCGTTCCGTCCTGAACCGCAGCCTGCATCACCCGTTTGCTGGCGGGTGTGATAATCAACCGCACCCCGTGCGCAATGTACCGGCCCCGCAGCACCGCTGCCGCTTCCTGTAGGTCCTCCAGCCGCGCGTTGGTGCATGACCCGATAAACGCCTGCTGGATTTTTACGCCGCGCAGCGCCGTGACCGGCTGCACGTTGTCCGGGGCATGCGGCACAGCGATTTGCGGCTCAAGGCCGCTCACGTTGTAGCGGTGGCTTGACAGGTAGTTCGCATCGCGGTCTGCCACCACCGGCTCGAAGTCATACGGCAGCGCCAGCCCCACCGGGTGAACGATCCCTGCCTTCACCCCCATCTCCGAGGTCATGTTCGCCAGCGTCATACGGCTGGCAAGGCTCAACGGCTCAATGGCTGGTCCGTCGATCTCGATGCAGTGATAGGTCCCGCCATCAAGGCCGATCTGCCCGACGAGAAACAGGATCACATCCTTGGCACTCACACCCGGCTGCAATCGACCGTTCAGGGTGATCCGGATGGTATGGGGCACCTTGATCCACGTCTGCCCGGTCAGCATGATTCCTGCGATATCCGTTGACCCCATCCCGGCGGCAAACGCATTGAGCGCCCCGTAGGTCGGGGTATGGGAATCCGCCCCGAAGAACACATCGCCGGGCCGGACGTGCGCGTTCTCCACCATGACCTGGTGGCAGATGCCCTCGCCCACGTCGTAAAGCTGGCAGCCGGTCTCGGCAGCGAACTCACGCATCATCCGGTGCAGGTTGGCGATGCGCTCATTCGGTGCCGGGGCCGCGTGATCGATCACCAGCTTGAACCGATCCGCATCCCACAGGCGCGTGCCACCCATCTGCTGAAACGCACGGATCGCAAACGGGGCGGTTGTGTCGGTCGCCATCGCCCCGTCTACGCTGGTGATAGCGATCTGGCCGGCCTGCACGCGGCCCCCAACCGCACGCGAGAGGATTTTCTCGGCAATCGTCTGGCCGCTCATGCTGGCTGTGACTCCCCGTGCAGCGTGTGGATGCGGCCTGGCAGATCATGGCCCACCAGCCCGGCAACCTCACGCGCAATCGCTGAGAGTGCCGCGATGTCGACCCCCGTCTCGATCCCCATCTGTGCCGCCATATAGGCGGTGTCCTCCGTGGCGATGTTGCCCAGCGCCCCGGGGATAAACGGGCAGCCGCCCAGCCCCCCAAACGAGGCATCAAAACGGCTGATGCCGGTCTTCAGGGCGGCGAGGACATTGGCAAGCCCCATCCCGCGCGTATCATGCAGATGCAGCACAATCGGCGTATCCCCGGCCATGGGCACGACCTGCTGAAGCAGGCGGTGAATGGCAACCGGGTCAGCCAGCCCGCTCGAATCGGCGATGGACAGCGAGTCAATGCCAAGCGACAGGTGTTCTTCAACCAGATGCAAGACGGTTCCCATGGGGACATCATCAGGCTGCTGGAACCCAAACGCGCACTGTACACCGCCGCGTACTTTCATCCCGTTATCCTGCGCAAAGCGGACCATCTCCGCGAAGGCCGCCCGTGCTTCGACGAGTGTCATGCCGGTGTTGCGCTGGCTCAGTTCATCGCTGGCCGAGATGCCCGCGTCAACATGAGTCAGCCCTGCCGCGTGCGCCCGTTCCACCCCCTTCAGGTTGAGTGCCAGCCCGGTGTAATCCACGCCGGAGTGCTCCGGCAGTTGCTCGATCACCGCCTCAGCATCGGCCATCTGAGGTACCCGCTTTGGATGCACAAACGAGGCCACCTGGATGTGACGCACCCCGGCTGAGATCAGCTTCTCAACGAGGCGCACCTTATCCTCGGTGGAGACGGTCACGGCCTCGTTTTGCAGCCCGTCCCGCAGCCCCACCTCGATCAGCTCGATGCGGTCCGGCAGGTCTTCAGCCAGCTTGCCCCATGACCGGTTGTGGTACAGCAGCGGCGGGAGCACGCCCGGCATCCCTGCCGCCTCGACATGCCCGACGAAAATCGTATGATCCCCGGCCTCGAAAGCATGGGCAAGCGTACAGTCGAGCCAGCCCACCACATCGGCCAGCAGCGGCGCACCGGTCACAGCGGTGGTCGTCCCCAGCCCCTCGAAGCGATCCTCCAGCCCGGGGATCATCCCGGCAAAACGCTTACCAAGCTCGACCTGCTCGCGGTTCAGGATGTTGACCGCGAACCGCCCCGCTTCGTGAATCGCATTGTGCGTGTAGAGTTTCTGCGCCACGCACACCGAGATCAGCGGCGGATCGACACTCACCGAGTTGAACGAACTGGCCGTGATACCGACCAAGCCACCTTCAGCGGGCACCGTGATCACAGTGACGCCGCTGGGCCATAGGGACAGAACGTTCTTAAACGTACCGGGGTCAACTGCCATGGCCGGTCACCCCTTCTGCTGACCCCGATCCAGGCCCGCTGAACAGGTCACGGCGGTTCAGAAACGATGTCGCAAAGCGGAACGCGATCTTGGGTCCAGTCAGCCACGCGATACGATCCCCGTTTGATGGGTTGTCCAGGATACGATCCACCAGCCACGGGCTGACGGTTTCCACGGTATCCGCAAGGATATTGAAAATGCGATGTGCCCGGGCCTCGCGTTCGCTGCCGGGTTCATAGCCGTCCATCAGCATATCCGTCACTACCATGCCGGGGCTAAGGGCCACGACGCGCACGGGTGTCCCTTCCACTTCCTGTGACATCGTCTTCGTGGCATAGCGCAGCCCGTACTTGGTGCTGCCGTACACCGTCAGGTTTTCGACTGTGCGGCCATCACTGCCGAAGCCCTCCATGGTGTACACGGTCCCGCCGCCGTCTTGTTTCATCATCCCGGCGATGGCAACCCGGCAGCCAAAGAACATGCCTGTCAGGTTGGTATCCACCTGTGCGCGGATGCGCTGCGGCTGCTGCTCCCAGAGGTGCGGGATCGGGTGGCTGAGGCCCGCGTTATTGACCCAGTGATCAACGCGGCCAAAGCGTTCCACAGCCGAGGCCCACAGGCGCTCGACCTGTTCATAGTTGGCAACATCACACGCGATGCCGTGTACCCGGTCGGCATCATAGGCCGCTGACAGGTTCTGCACGGCGGTCACGGTCGATGCATCCGACCGCCCGCAAATGGTGACGTGGCAGCCACGTGCCAGTGCCGCCTCCGCCATGCCGCAGCCAATGCCACGGGTCCCCCCGGTGATTACAATGCTGGTCATTTGTTCCCCCTCAGTTGCAAGTTGCTGTTAACCGGTCGTGCGGCCTGCGTAGCGTGCGCGGATCGCCTCGCCTTCGGGCTGCCATGTCAGCACGCCGAACGTGGTATAGGCGGCGACATCCGATTGGTAGAACTGCCATACCGTGCTCAGGGTATGGTCCTCGTCGATCAGGAACTCACGCCCGCTGATCTTGAACGCCTCACCAAAGAAGTGCTGGCGGGTCCACAGCGCCCGCCCGAAGCCCATGCCGTTTCCGTACAGGTCCGGACCGTCGAAGGTGTGCAGTGTCCCGATGCGCTCCCGCTCAAAGGTGACCTGTTTATTGATCACGCCCTCAATGGTCAGCGTCATGCGGGCACGCAGCAGCGTCAGCGGCTCATAGGCAATCATGACGCGATTCACCCCGATCTGTTCCTGCCCGGTATCGTAGACTGCCATCTCGCCCGACCACATCCCACGGTGCTTGGGGGGCAGCATGTGCTGTCTCTGCCCGGCGCTGCGTTCATCCTCGATGTGCGCAGCGATGCGGGCCTGTGTTTCCGTGTTGGAGTCGTAGTCGGTAGCACGCAGATACAGGCCGTTGAATACGCTGTAGACCGTTGGTCCGCGAAACAGCAGTGACGAGTACACCTGTGTCTCCCCGTCCGGCAGGATGTGCACCATGGTGCGCAGGTCGCTGCGCCACGCGGGTGAGTAGTAATTGGCATCGACCAGCGCCCCGTACGGGTGCCCCGCCCCGATGAAATCCGGGCCGAGGTAAATCCGGTCGCGGTCACTGTCGATCACGCCAAACTCGAAGTTGGTAAATTCGAGGTCAGCACGCTGCCAGCCCGTCGCTTCAAGTTGGGTGTCCATCCAGTAAGTGGTGCGGTTCCCTTCGAACACGCTGGCCCGGCTGACTTTGTTATAACCGAGGTGGGTGCCGTCCCCATCAAAGATCGAGGGCATCCCGTACCACTCACCGGTGATGCGGTCCTGCCATGTGCTGGGTGTTCCGTTGGCCTGGGTTGTGGTCATGCTGCCCTCCTATTGGGTCTTCAGGATCGTTTGCAGGCGTTCGCTGGTTTCCTCACCGACCAGCCGCGCCACGTTGTTCCACACCGGGTCTACACCAGGGCTGAAGATCGCAGCACGGTTGTGGCGATCCCGTTCGGCCAGCGCGTTCGGCGTGGCTGCCGGGGCACTCCCCTCTGGCAGCCCGTTCTCAACCATGCCCGCCCAGTGCTCAAAGTACTGCCCCACGTACCCCGTCACTTCTGCAAAGGAGTTGGCATCGGTGCGGTACGCCAGCATCCACGGGGACATCAGTGCATACTGGCGGGGTGAGAGGTGGGCCGGGCTGAACCCCACCACCGCCCGCGAGGCGTGGACGGCATCCGTCAGCGGCGTCAGTGCCGCGTCGATATACGCCAGGTTGGCACCGGGGTCCGCCCGCGGGATCAGGTCAAGGTGGAAGGCGTAATAGCCTGCCGGGGTGCCCGGTGGCTGGGTATAGACGGCGTCCAGCGTGAAGTGAGGCACTGCGCTTTCCGGCCCGGTGAAGGCGAAGATCATATGTGAATCGAGGTTGATCGGTGGCACCGTCATGCCGATGTACACCATCTTGCGGACGGCATCGCCCTCCCATACCCGGCATGATCCGACCGGGACCGGGTCCTGTCCCATCGAGGCCATCAGCGAGATGAGGGGGCCGCCGTCCTCGTCCGTAACCTCGCTCAGATCAAAGCGTTCCGTGATCAGTGCGAGGGTGTTGTGGCCCAGGGTCTGCGCCTCGGTCTTCATTCGCTGTCGCTCCCGTTAGTGCCGTTCACCTTGGCTGGCCGCGTCGGGACTTCCTTCATCACCCATGCCTTTGCCAGCTCCGGGTTTTCGCGTCGAGCCGGGGAGGGCACTACCACCGCCTTGACGTTGGCATACTCCGAGGTGATCTTGTGACGGTCAATGCCCCAACCCGTGTCGATGCAGCGGTTGCGCGTCTGACGGTATGCGATCTGGATTTTGTCAGCGGCAATGTGCAGCTCGGCGGCGAGGTCGTAGGGCAGCAGTTCCGGGCGCTGGGCCATCACGACGCTGCGGTCCTGGTTAAAAATCTTCTCCACCCGCTTCACCGAGTCACCATCGGCCCACTGGCCGGTGAAGAATTCGCGCACCATGACCCACTTGCTGAGGGTCAGCTCCTCATGCACGGGGACGTGTGAGATAAACAGCACAAACTTGCCAATCGTCAGGTTGACCTCAAGGCGCGTACAGCTCGGCATATAGAACGCCGACCCCGTCTTGACCGGCGGACGGTCTTCCTCCTTGCGGTACAGGCGGCTCCAGAACCCTTTAGCGGGGGGCGGATTGAGGTAGATGGTCGATGTGCCGGACCATTCCGTCGTTTCAACCTCATAGCGCTGAATCTCAGGCTCATCCGGGTTACCGAAGGAACCGGCATGAACGAATGGGGCATGGGCAAAATCCATGCCGTTCTCGACAGCACGCGTGTAGTGCACCGGCCACTCATATACCCCGTAGATCGCCCGGCTGCCTTCCTGTCCGTATTCCGGCAGCGGTGGGATCGGTGGGCGCTCGTCCTCCGGCAGGTCACCAAGAAACACCCATGTAAACCCGTAATGCTCCTCGACGGGGTAGGCATCGACACGGGCCTTTTTCGGGATCGCGGTGCCTTCCTTGTTGGCCGGGATGCGCACGCACTCACCAGCCTCGTTGTATTCCCAACCGTGATACGGGCACACGATGCAGCCGTCTTTCATCCAGCCATCGGACAGCGCTCCTCCGCGGTGCACACACAGATCGCTCAGGCAGATGACCGTACCGTCAGGTTTGCGATACAGCACCAGTTCCTGCCCCAACGCAGTTACTCGCACCGGTTCAGACGTGATGTTATGACTGAATTCAATGCCGTACCAGAAGTTCTTAAGCATGTCTCTCTCCTCTTTATGTGGTGTGATTAATGCTCAATCGGACGGGGTAGGTGCCTGTCGCCACCCCACAGGGCACGTACCAGGCGGCTAGAAAAAGCCGGGCCAAACAACCGGTCGCCAATGGCGTTGGCCGGGTCACGTTCAGCGATGGTTCGCCGGATGAACAGATCGCGTTCTGCCAGTGCCGGTCGCTCCGCCGCCGCCACGGGGTTCGCGGCATCCAGCCAGCCGAACCACCGTGTCAGCATCTCATCCGCCACCTCCTCGATCAGGTCAAAGGTGCCGGTCGTTGGCTTCGCCATGTAACATGCGCTGGTGTGTGACTGGGCCTGGCGCATGTATAGGTTCTTGCTGATAAACGGTGACAGGCGATCATCCGCCGCCAGTGCAATCGCACGCGCATTGACCGGCTCGTAGTAGCGGTCGAGATAGGCGACATCGGTCCATAGGTCACGCCGGGGGATGTAATCGATATAGAAGAAGACATCCGGCATCGTGCCCAGTGCCGCGGCACATCGACATGTGGCCGCAGCCACACGGTGAGATGTATGTTGCAGAAAGTGGCTTCGGGGTTCCCGATCCACGAATGCACCATCCAGTCGATCCCAGGGCCGGTGAAGGTGCCCAGGTAGCCCCGGGCGGCGTCATCGGGGGCGCTGTAGGGTTGTAAATCCTCGTGGATGGGTCCGCACTCAATTCGAACCGGCTGTCCAGCCGTGCCTTGAGCCGCTGGGTAATGCCCCACAACGTCTCAAAATGCGAGGTGTTGTTCACGTCTGGCTGTTCATCCACCATCTCCAGCAGGGATTTGATCGTCGGTTGGCCCATGCGCTTACTCCTCCTCGGCATGCAGCACGGCGGATTGAACCGTCGAGAGCTGCCCGTGCGTTTTCAGCAGTGACAGGGATACCAGCACATCAGGGGCGGCGTCGTAGATCATCCAGTGGTTTTCCACCGTGCCCGGCCCCGTGACCCGGTGCAGGTCGGTCATGTTGCCGTACTGTGCGATCAGCCCCGGTTGTTCCCCACCGGTCAGCAGGCGATTGCCGCGCTCATCGGGCCGGGTTGCCGTCTCGCGATCCCCGGTCTGATCGCACCACCCTGCCCCTGATAAGGTGCGTGCCATGCGGGCCTCCGCCACCTCGCCGCTGGGGATATCCAGCGTGCGGACCAACCCGGCCCAGCGCCCCTTTGATGGCATGCTGCGGGCGGCGAAGGTCGGGTAGTCCGTGGTGGATGCTGCCGGGACGGCCACCCCTACAATCACGGCGATGACCCTGTTCGTCACACGGAACACGCCGCCGGTGATCTGTCTCTCCGGGCTGGGCAGCACCCCGTAGGACGTGAAGGCATAGCCAAACCGCGGCCACACGCCCTCACCGGTCATCACGCCGTCCATCCACTGCACGCCACCGCCGGTTACATCGGGGCCATCATAGAGCCGGTTGCGCCCCTCGACCCGCAGATCAAACACCCAGCGGCCCGCAAACCCGGCCATCGGGTGCCCGGCCAGTTCCGGCCCCGGCTGGCAGTGCTGCGTCACGCGGAGGCGGTCATCGTCCAACCGGTGAAGTACCCGCCGCTGGTGGATAATCCCCGCGAAGCCACCAGCGACGTTATACACGTACTCGCTAACCAGCCACTCCCCGTCAAATCGATCACCCATCAGCGATCACCACTGAAAGCCAGGACGCCAAAGGCCACCCCGACCCGCTGCCGCCCCCGGTACCATGTGTGCAGTACCGCCTTGTGCGATCCGTCATGGGCAACGACCTCACGCCGCCATACATGCACCTGCTGGTCGAGGTGGTGAAACGTGCCGCTTAGTGCCCGCCCCCCGCTCATGCTGTACGATCCCGTCACCGGGCCGGGACCGCTCCATGCCTGCCAGCCGTTGGTATGCAGGTCGATGGTCTGCGGTGCCGGGTCAAACCCCGTGCCGCTGACGTGCGTTTGCAGGCCGTCCGACGTGGCCCCGACCGCCTCGGTGTATGCGCTCGTGCTGTCCGGGTTGAGGTCGTCATCCAGTATCGTCAGATTGCCCGACCACGTCCCCGGACGATGCAGCAGGATATCGCCGCGCCCGGCTGCCGGGTCATCATGCAGGTCAAACGATGTCCCATTGACAAGGTCAGGGATAGCGGTATCGCCGTCATTCGGCACGCGCCGGTACTCCCCCACCACGGCATAGAGCAGGTGTGCCCCGCGTGACATCAGCGCCAGCGATACCTGTCGATCACCGCCGGGCAGGATCATCAGGAAGAAGCTCTGAGACAGCCCCGTGATCGGCCAGTAGGCTTCTGCATCGACAAGGTTCTCAGCCAGCGTTTCCGCGTAGCCGGTGTTGGCCGGGCCGCGATACAGGCGGTAGCCGTCACCGGGTTCGATCACGTAGTGCCCGGCAAATTTGAACGGCCCTATGAACGACAGGTCAATGCGGATGCGACCGTTGCCCTCATCGCGCTGCACATGCCGGCGGTCGGTGGCGTTGCCGAGGAAGTGCCCGGCACCGTCGTACACCTCAGCCGTCCCGATCCAGCGTCCAATGCCAGCCGAAAAAGTGGGGCGGGCGCTCATCAGCCTGCCACCATGTGATACCGCTGGGTGGTCGCCGTCAGGTTTCGCAGGTCTGCGGCCACGTCATCGGGGGTGCTGTCAGCCGGGTAGGGGGCCATCATACGCCCCTCGACCGACACCGTCAGGTCACTGCCCGCAAACGGCCACGGGGTCAGCCGGTAGCTGCCGTCATCGTGGGGTGAAATCGTCAGCGAGACATCATCATCGATGCCGCGCGGCACGTTGATAAACGTTGCTTCCTCGCGATGCCCGGCATGTTTGAGATGGAAGTACAGCGCCAGCGTATCGAAGAATTGCAGCAGTTTGTAGTTGTGGAAGATCACGTTTTCCTCGGCCAGCGGCGCGAGATCGCTCTCCGCACGAAGGTCCGCTTTGAGGCGCTCCTGCCGGGCCAGTTCATGGGCCAGCATGGCTTCTGCCTGATCCTTGTATGCCGGGTCCACACGGTCGATAAACACCATATCGGATAACCCGTACCGACCGTGGTACAGGCCGTAGGTATGCAGCGAGGACAGCAGGCCTGAGTACGGGTGGTGCGCCTCGTTGAAATCCGGCGACGCTGACCCCGTTTCGATCAACTGGTCCATGGGGGTGGCAGTCAAGTGATAGGGCAGCCGCGTGGCCGGGTCAAACCGGGCATTCCCATCGACGCCCACCCAGCCCTCGTCGTGGTGCCCGCTGACATACACCACCGGCTCCGCCGGGGCCAGCGGCGCAAACGTCCCATTACCGAACGCCGCCGCCAGTTGACCCGAGGTCCGCGCGTGGTCGGCCTGCTGAATGATGAAGTGGGGGTGCCCTTGCGATGCAGCCTGAACGATCATCAGCCGACCCTCACAAAATCCTGAACCTGGAAGATGTCATCGGCTCCGTCACGTAGTTTATGCGTGATGATGCGCCGGTTATTGGGGTCGAGGAAGTAGTGGTTGTTGTAGACTGTCGTCCCTGAGACGCCGCTCTCGATGGTGAACACGTAGTTGTACGGCGTCAGTTCGGTGCCCCACAGCTTGATCATGTCGTTCTCGCCGTAGCAGTACTTGCCGTCAACGGAAATATCACTGTGAAAGACTGCCGGCCCAACGCCGTACAGCTTTTCAAAGTCCTCATGCAGATGCCATGTGGTGTCATCAATCCAGTACACATGCATGTGTACCGCAGACGCCTCAAGGAAGTCCCCGCGCGGGGTGAAGGTCTTGCACAGCCCCTCCCAGCGCCCCATGAACACCTGGTAGGATCGTGGTAGTGGGGGGCCGTAGTTATAGTTGGTCATGGTGTCTCTTTCCGGTGTGTTCAGGTCGCAATCTGATACTTGAAGCGGTCGCCCCGGTACTGTGCCCGCAGGTATTCGATGTGTTCATCTGCGTTGGTGATCACGCGCGTGATCTGGAGGATGGGCACATCCCGGTCGATGCTCAGCAGTGCGCCGGTTGTTGAGTCGGCATAGACAGCCTCAATCGTGCGGCTGGCACGGCTGCTTCTCATCTGCGGGATGTGAGCGATATAAGCCAGCGACTCACCGCGTGTCAGGCTGTCCTCATCGATGCGTGCTGCGATATGCTCGGGGAGATAGGCGATGTGGTACCCAATTGGTTCGTCGTCGGCAAGACGCAGACGGCGCACGCACATCACACGGTCACCCTCGGCGATGTTCAACTGTTCGGCCACGTCCAGGGGGGCAGCGCACCATTCACTACTGAGGACCTGCCAGCCGGGTGTAATGCCCTGCTGGAGCATGTACTCGGTGATGCCCTGCCGTTCCGCCGGGTTATGCGAGAGCTTGGCCGAGGGTTCCGCGACAAAGGTGCCGCGTCCCTGCTGCCGTACGAGATGGCCCTCGTTGACGAGGTCCGCCAGCGTCTGCCGCACCGTTGTCCGGCTGACGTTGTGAACGTCCTGGAGTTCCTGCTCACTGGGGATCATGTCCCCCGGCTTCCAGGTGCGCTGCTTGATGTGCTCCAGCACAATCTGCTTGAGCTGGTAGTACAGGGGGATGGGGGAGTTTCGGTCTATGGTAGTAGTTGGCACGATGTTGTTCACCTACTTGTTATGATGTTATAACAATAATATGGGTAATGACGGTTCCTGTCAAGCACCTTCAGCCACCGGTTTGCCACAGCATCAAGCCCGTGGCCGGGTGCAGCCCCCGCTCGACGGGCGATCCATCATAGGCTGTGATCGTCACCTCGATGGCAAACGCCGCCGAGGCGCTGACATGCCCCGCCACGACCTGCACCTGCCCCGGGTGCTGTGAGTCACGGTAGGCAATGACCGTGTGCAGATGCACATACGGCTGCCCATCCAGCAGGCTGATTGTGCCATGTCCCGCTGTGACCTCCAGCGTGCCCTCAATCGTCAGGGCGTCACCGCGCTGCCCTGTCGCAAAATCGATGCCGCGCAGGGAGACGCTGTGCAGCCCGCCCAGCAAGTCAAATGTTGCGGCCTGGATATGGTGCCGGGCGGCCAGCCCGGCCAGCGTTTCATGGATATCGACACCGCCCGTCAGCACACCCATATAGACGCGAGTACCCGCCGCGTTGACGTGTTTCAGCCCTGTCATTCAGATCACCCCGTCTGAGCGCAGTTGAGCCACGTCATCCGCGCTTAGACCAAGCAGCCCGCACAGCACCTCGCCGGTATGCTCGCCGAGGACAGGCGGCGAACTGTAGGTGTCATCGTACGTTTCCGACAGCTTGATCGGGTTGCCTGGCATCCGCACGGTGCCCCCCTGTGAATGCGCGACCTCAACCACCATATTCCGCGCCATGACCTGCGGGCTGTTCAATGCCTGCTCAAAGTTGTTGACCGGCGCACACGGCACGCGGGCCGCTCGCAGTTTCTCCAGCCATGCGGCACTTTTTTCGGCTGCCAGCACCTCGCACAGCCGCCGGTTGATCAGCTCGCGGTTCTTCCAGCGCCCCGGCTGGCCCTTGTTTTCAGGGGTATCCAGTTCGCTGAGGCCAGTGACCGCGATCACGCCATCCCAGAATTCATCCTTGATCACGGCGATGATGATCCACCCGTCCGCTGTCGGGAAGGTGTCATATGGGACATGAACAAAGTGCCCATTTCCCATCGCAACCGGGTTCTGCCCGGAGAGAAAATGCATGGTTGCCATGTAATTCAACAGGCTGATCTGGGTATCCAGCATCGAGATATCGACGTGCTGACCGCGCCCGGTCGTCTCACGGGCCATCAGCGCGGAGAGCACACCGATCACCGCCATCATGCCGCCGCCGATATCGCCGATGGGGATTCCGGCGCGGGTCGGTGGGCTGCCCGTCTGCCCCGTGATCGACATGCCGCCACCCATGGCCTGTGCCACCATATCGAAGGCCACCCAGTCACGCTGCGGCCCGGTCTCACCGAACCCTGTGACGGTGCAGGTGATGATGCGCGGGTTGATGGCGGCCAGCGTCTCATAGTCGATACCCAGCCGCTTCACCACCCCGGCGCTGAAGTTGTTCAATACCACGTCGGACTGCCGCACGAGGTCATAGAAGAGCGCCAGCCCGCGCTCCGATTTCAGGTTGAGTGTCATGCTGCGCTTGTTGCGGTTCAGTGTGAGGAAGTACGCCCCCATGCCATGCAGGCTGTTGCTGGGGTCGTTTTCCAGTAGTCGCCGCGTGCCTTCGCCGCGTTCCGGCGGCTCAACCTTGATCGTATCCATGCCAAGATCGGCCAGCATCATACCGGCGTACGGTCCACTGAGCATATGGGTGAGATCGATCAGGCGCAGTCCATGTAGAGCATTCATTTGCTATCCTTCGAAGTGGGCAGGGAATCAAGATAGGCCAGCACATCGGCCTTGCTGGTCACATCACCGTACTTGCTGTTGATATCGAACAGGTTGGCGTCATGCGGGGCGGCATGCCGATCCCCCACACACTCACGCGGCACGATCACCCGGAAGCCATGCTGCATGCCATCCACTGCCGATGCGCGAATGCAGCCGCTCGTTGAGCAGCCTGCCAGGATCACCGTATCGACGCCCAGCGCGGTCAGCATCGGGGCCAGCGCCGTGCCAAAGAACGCGCTGGCATACTGCTTGTTGATCACCACATCGTCCGGGGCAGGCGTCAGCTCGGCGACGATAGCCGCCAGCGGTTCGCCCTCGACCAGCGTCCGCAGGGCAGGCACCTTCTGTACGAAGATGCCGCCGTCAAGGCCGCCCGGCCCGTAGATCACACGGGTGTAGATCACGGGCACCCCGGCCCTGCGTGCCGCATCGAGCACCGCCACCGTTTCCGCGATGGCCTCCACCACCGGCGGGGCATAGAACGCCGACCCCGGCGTGGTGTAGGCCCCAATGAAATCGATGACCAGCACCGCAGGCCGTTTCCCGAAGCCCAGCCGCCCATCGAAAACGCCTTCGTAGTTCTGTGTCAGGTCGTCAGTCACAGGTAATCCTTACCGGGCGGTCATGGCCTGCGGCTCCGCTGCCGAAGCTGCGCCCTCGGAGGCGGTCACCGTCTGGTCATGCAGCTTCCACGCGGCAAAGGCAAACGCCCCCTGCGAGAACATATTCAGCACTTGCTGCGTTCCCTGTAGCATCAGGCTGTCCTGGTCCAGCCGGGCCATGCCTTGCAACATCAGGATCATGACAAGGTTGACGATGAACAGCGCCCCGGCCAGCTTCAGCCCTTCACGGAAGGACATACTCACGGCCAGCCCACCGAGCACGAAATTGCCAATGGTCGTCAGCCCCAGCAGCAGGAAGCTCCATGTGCGCGTACCGGGGTTGCTCAGGCCGAGATACAGCGCGGCCCCGTAGTGCAGGGCGATCACGAGGGCAGGCAGTGCCCAGATCGGGCTGAGTGTGAGCTTACCGGCCCGGACGCGAACTGCATTCCACATGCCGATGGCGATCAGCGTGAACCCGGCCCCCATCCATGCGAACATCCCCCGGTCCCACCAGCGCGGCGCGATGCCCAGTGTCGCCGCATCGAGCTTGTACGTTGCTTTGAGGACGCCCCCGGCCACGATCAGGACAAACCCGATGGTCATCATCCAGCCCGCCGCACGGTGAATTTGGCGGCCCATCATCGCCAGCAGGCACAGCCCCACCGCCGAGAAGATCACGGGGACATAGTCATGCAGCGCCAGCAGAACCGGCATCGTAAAGGTGTAGGTAGACATGGGTGGCTCCTAACGGGCGCTGGCCGCGGCCTGTTCAACAGCCGGGGCAGGTTGGCGGTTTAGCACGTTTGCAGAAGTGGCAAGCAGGGCAGTCGCAAGGATGATCTCGCCACCGGCCCCGGCGGCAAGCCCCAGCGGGCTGGCCTGCGCCCCTGCCGCGAGAAACATCGTAACCGCACCGAGCAGCATCCACGGCCACCTTCCCCGGATCGCAACCGCCGCACCGAGTACGATCACGACGATGATGGTGCCAATCGCAGCTACCGGTGGCCCCGGCAGGCGGTGCCCTTCGTTAACATAGCGCAGCGTCCCCGCCCAGGCTTCGGGTACGAGATGCATCACGCTGATGTCATTCCACAGGCTGAAGCCGATCAGGACGACGGCCAGCGTACACATCGCCCCGACCCCGACCTTCCCGGCCATCAGTCGCACACCAGATCGACGGGCAAGGGCCGCCGCGGCAATGATCCACAGCGGTGTGAGCAGGGCATGGGCGAGGAAGCGCGGCATGTTCAGGGCTTGCAGCGCTGGCCCCTCCCCGATGGCCGAACCCAGTGCAATGATGATGTTTTCATACGGCAGAAACAGGATCGGAAGCAGGATCACCACGATCCAACCTTCCCGGCTGGCAAGGTACTGCCTGATCCCCCCGATCAGCAGCACGATATGCAGCACTGCATACAGGGCAAATATCCCCGTCACCATGAGTCTCCTCCTCGTGTACTCTGGCGGATCGCTCCGCCACCCCCTCCGATCAGGGCACAAACGCCCGGATCGCGTCTGCGACGATGTGTGTGTGCGTGTCGCAGAGATAGGTGCCTGCCCCCGCGAAGATGCGTGTCTGTGCGGAGGGCATTAACGCCTGCGCTGGTTCGATACAGGCGGCAAGGCTGTCATGTTCCCCTGCCATCAGCAGGGCAGGGCAGGTAATCGTGGTCAGGTCGCGCCGAACATCATGCTCAAAAACGGCCCGGTAGGTATGATGAGCCTGTTCGGCAGCCCCCAGCGTCAGCCATACCTCACGCTGGATCAATGCCAGCGGTGCACCGGGCGGCATGCGCCGCTGGATGCGCTGCCAGGTTTCCAGCAGGTGTGCCCCATCCGCCCGGACTTCCCACGGTGGCAGCCGGGCCAGGAGGTCCGATTTCTGCTCGTCGGTCAGCACCGGCGGCCCGATCAGGATCAGCCGGTCGATGCGTTGTGGGTGTGTCGCTGCGAGGTAACCGCCGATGGCTGCGCCGGTGTGATGCCCGACGATCACGGTACGTTCGACCCCCAGTACGTCCAGCACCCCCAGCATCGCATCCGCGTAGCCCGGCACGCTGACCGGCCTGCCCAGCGGTGGTGAACATCCATAGCCCGGCGTATCCGGTGCGATGCACTGGAAATCACAAGCCAGCACTGCGATCAATGCCTCGAACATCGCTCCCGCGCTGGCCGTATGGTGCAGCATCAGCAGGGCCGGTCCGTCCCCGGCCAGCCGGGCATGGACCACGCCCTCAGGGGTATCGATGAATGTGCTGTGGATGGGAGAGTCAGGCAGGGTCATGAATTGACAGGGTTTCCAGCTTGGTATAATATCATGTTGTTATAACAAGTTAGGTGATTTCAACCCATTTGTCAAGCACAGGGAGATTCTCGATGCCCGATCTGCCTCAGCCCGGCCAACCGGCACCCTCCTTTAAGGCACGCACATCAGACGGCGAGCCGTTTGCACTGGAAGACCTCCACGGCCAGCCAGCAGTGCTGTTCTTCTACCCCAAGGCCGATACACCCGGCTGCACCGCGCAGGCCTGCGCCTTCCGGGATGACAGCGCCGCCTATCGCGCCGCCGGGGTGCAGGTTGTCGGCATCAGCCCCGACACCGTCGATGATCAGAACGCCTTCCAGCAGAAGTACGACCTGCCCTACCCGCTGGTCGCCGATCACGGGCACGCGGTCTGCGAGCTGTACGGTGTGTGGGGTACCCATGCGATCCAGCTCCCCGATGACCGGGAACGGTCCTATACCGGTGTGCTGCGGTCGTGCTTCATCCTTGATGCCGACGGCGTGATCACGCATGTATTCGAGGGTGTGGACGCCCAATTGAACAGCCAGATGGTGCGTGACGCGCTCGGACTGTAACCGGATGCCGCCCGCACCGCCCAGCCCAGGAGAATTGCAATGACCGATGCCTTAGGATGGCGACACAAATTCGGCGTGCTGGCCCCCAGCACCAATACCATCGTTGAACCTGATTTCTACGCGATGTCCGTGCCGGGAGTGACCGCCCATTTCTCACGTATCCACATCCGTGATATGAACATGGACAGCGACGAAGGGATGCTGCGCCTGCTTGACCAGATCCGCGAGGAACTCCAACACGCGGTTGACCGCGTGATGACCTGCGCGCCCGGTTATATGGTGATGGGGATGAGTGCCGAGACCTTCTGGGGTGGTGTCGAGGGCAACCATCGCTTCATCCAGCAGATTAAAGACTGGAGCGGGCTGGATGTGGCGACCGGGGCCGAAGCCTGTGAGCGTGCACTCAACCTGTTTGGTGCAAAGCGTATCGGTGTCGTCACACCTTATCAGCCCGTTGGTGACGAGAATGTGATTAAGTTCTTCGGCGAGATCGGATTCGAGGTGGTGGCTATCAAGGGGCTGCGCTGCAAGACCGCGGTTGATATCGCCCACGTCACCGAGGATCAGCTGCGCGAGGCGTTGATCGAGGTCAACGGTGCTGATGTCGATGCGCTGGTACAGGCTGGCACCAATCTCAGTATGGTGCGGCTGGCTGATGAGGCCGAGCGCTGGCTCGGCAAGCCGGTGATCGCCATCAACGCGGCGACATGGTGGATGGCCCTGCGTGAGAATGACATCCACGACAAACTGCATGGGTTTGGACGCCTGCTGCGTGAGCACTAGCCGATAATACGAACCGCCTCAACCGGGGCCAGTGGGTGCAAGGGATGGGATACGATGTCAACAGAACCTGGCAATCAAGGCCCTCTGTTCAATTGCCCGGAAGCCATTAAGGGCCGGCAAGCCCGGCCAAATACCCTAAAATGGCAGGGGTGTATCGCCCAGTTCCATGCTGATCCATTTGAGGCGGGTGAAGTGTTCAATGCTGTATTTGCCACCGCTGCGGCCAATACCGGACATGCCATAGCCGCCAATCGGTGCCATGGTGTCAGACTGGAACGAGTGCAGCCCAATGTGCACTGACCCTGCCTGCAGGCGGCGGGCCGCCGTCATGCCGCGCACCATATCGTTGGTCAGCACCCCGGCGCTCAAGCCGAAGTCCGTATCGTTGGCGATGGCAATCGCCTCCTCAAAATCGCGCGCAGGTACCACACAGGCCACCGGCCCGAAGGTCTCCTCCGTCCATGCAGCGTTATCCTGTGGCAGCGCCGTGATCACGGTTGGCTCAAAACGCAGGCGGTCATGCAGGGTGCCGCCGGTCAGCAGCGTGGCCCCGGCCTCCACCGCCGACTGGATGTGCCGTTCGACTTTTTGTACAGCAGCCTCGTTGATCAGCGGGCCGTACGCCGTCCGCTCATCACGCAGATCACCCAGGTGGATTGCCCGCGCCCGGCTGACCAGTGCCTCAACAAAGGCGTCAAAGATCGGCTCCTCAACGATGATCCGTGAGCTTGACATACAAATCTGCCCGCCATGGTAGAAGGCCCCTACTGCTGCCAGCGCCGCTGCCCGGGCCGGGTCCATATCATCCAGCACCAGCAGCGGGTTCTTACCGCCCAGTTCAAGCTGAAGGGACTTCATCGTTTCGATGGCCTTCTGCCCGATGCGCACCCCGGTCTCTGTTGAGCCAGTAAACGCAATGCCATCCACATCGCCATGTTCAACCAGCGGCTTGCCTGCCTCGGCACCGTACCCGGTGACCACGTTGAACGTCCCGGCAGGCAGCCCGGCGCGGTCGATCAGCCGCGCCAGTTCAACCGCAACCAGCGGCGTTTCCTCTGACGGCTTGGCGACGACGGCATTGCCCGCCGCCAGCGGGAAGCACACCATTTTTGCCAGCAGTACCAACGGCGCATTGAACGGCGAGATCACTGCCACCACGCCCAGCGCTTCGCGCAGCACCAGCGAGACACGATGTGGCCGGTCATTGGGGAAGGTATCGCCGTACAGGCGGCGCACCTCACCCGCCGCCGCACGGAACAGCCGCGCGGAGTAGATGATCTCATAATTGGCTTTGGTCAGGGTCGATCCACTCTCATCGATCAGCACATCACGCAGCATCTCAGCATGCTGGTCGATCAGGTCTGCGATGCGCAGCAGCGCCGCTTCGCGGTCAGTGGGGGCCAGCGCCGACCACGCCTCAAACCCCGCACGCGCGGCGGCGACGGCGGCGGACACGTCCTGTTCGCTGGCACAGGCTGCGTACCCCACGATC
>CAYMGV010000029.1:0-26876 GCA_964390105.1 uncultured Anaerolineae bacterium
AACGTACTGGAGTGGGCCGACGTCAACGGCCAGGCGGCCGCGCAGCACGTTCCTGTCTCGTCGAAGCTCGTGTGTTCGGATAAAGCCGGTTTCATAGCCGGTTCGGGTATGTCGAGCGTGCGGCCAGGGGGCAGGGGCGGTTGCTCGACGAGATGACTCCTGGAGAAATCGACACGCTCTGGAATGATGCCAAGCAGGCTGAGCGCGAGGGGCGGCTGTAGACTTCTGTGGCTAAAGGCGCTGCCCGGCCTGCCGCGCCTTTTAGCTACTTTGGTGCGATTATGCCAGTTTCTGAAGAATGGTCGAAGACTCATCCCCCAGCGGCTTCGGCGCTTTTCAACATGATTGGCATGGACGACAACCGTGCTTGCGATCGCAGCATAGGCTCCATTCAAACATGTCGATAGATGGACCCTTCACGCTGCGCATCATATCAGCTTGATAGACACCACAGGAAAATAAAAACCCCTTCACCTGAAGGGGTTTTTATAGTCGGGGCGATAGGATTTGAACCTACGACCTCACCGACCCGAACGGTGCGCGCTACCAAGCTGCGCCACGCCCCGAATAGGGTTGATGACGATGTCGGGTAACTCATCAACGAGGGATAAGTATACCGTGACCTTTTTCGGCTGACAAGGGCTGAATCAAAATCAAATTAATTGGGGTTGACGGGCCGTGATCGCCCGCTATGATCAAGCTGATACTCACGAACAGGATCACATCATATGGCTGATACCGAAACACCTGCATCACCGCAATTCCCGCGGACTATCACAGCATGGCTGCGAACTGTAACTACCGGGCCAGTCAACGCCATCGCCGGGGTATTGGTGAAGCTGGGCCTGACCCCCAACCTGATCACGGTGTTCGGGCTGCTGATCGCCACGGGGGGGGCGTTCCTGGCGGCGCAAGGGCGATTTACAGCGGCAGGAGGTGTGCTGCTGGCAGGCAGCATCTTCGATGCGTTTGACGGCGCTGTCGCGCGTCTGACCGGCACGGTGTCACGGTTCGGTGCGCTGCTGGATTCGACGCTGGATCGTTACAGTGAAGGCCTGCTGTTTCTTGGGTTGCTGTACTTCTATGGAACGAGCGGGAGGATCACGCCACTGGTGTTGGTCGGTGTTACAATCATCGGTTCGATCATGGTGAGCTACGTGCGTGCCCGTTCGGAGGGGTTGGGCCTCGAAAATAAGGTCGGCCTGTTCACGCGGGTTGAGCGGGTAGTGGTGCTTGTCGTGGCGCTCCTCGTTGGCCAGGTGCTGATTGGTTTGTGGGTCCTCGCTGTCGGCACCCAGATCACGGTGATTCAACGAGTAATTGAAGCTGCTCGTCAAGCCAAGCTCGCCGAACAACCCGATAGTGGGTATGGTGAATAAATTCGTATGATTGCCTTTCACGTTGGCCCTATTGCCGTATCGGTATATGGGTTGCTCCTGCTTGTTTCCCTCCTTGGTGCGGGTGCCTGGTCAGCTTATCGAATGGATCGTGCCGGGTATGATGCCGGATTGGCCGTCGATACCGTGCTGCTGGCCGCAACACTGGGGCTGATCGGGGCACGTCTGACCTACATCTTCTTTCTGCCACCTTCCATCAACTCATTCTACGATAAGAGCTGGTTCTTTCAGCATCCCCTTGATATGCAGGCCGGGCCGCTCGCGATCTGGACTGGTGGATTAGAAACATCTGGCGCATTGATTGGGGCAGGGGTTGCGTTGTGGTGGAATGCACGTCGTTTTGATGGGGAGCTGAGCCACTGGTTTGAGTTGTTGCTGCCCGGTTTGCTGCTGTTTGCGATCCTGCTGCCATGGGGCAGCGCTCTCAATGGTGACCTGATGGGGCCTGCGACCCAATCGTTTCACGGGATGCCCTCAGCATCATTGGATACGCTGACCGGGCGCATCGCGAATTATCATCCACTGCCAGTGTACGTTTCCCTGGCCGCGTTACTGCTGCTGATCCTGTTTCTTCTGAATCGGTTGTCATACGATTGGGTTTTCGTGCTGCTGATGGGGACATGGTTGGTGGTCGAGGTTTTCCGCCTTGATGTGTATCGCGTTGGTGGGTTGGTCACCCCCTTACAACTTGTTACGGTTTTGGCACTGATTCTCACTGTGGCCTTTCGAATAGGCAAGAATCCCCATTGATGTTTTACCTGACTGGCGGTACTTTCTGGACACGCACATAATGAAAGCTGCTGAGCCGGACACTAAAGGGATAGCCCCATCCATGATAGAAACTGTTGGATTAACAAAACACTTCGATGATTTTATCGCTGTAAAAGACGTGACTCTGGCTGTTCAGCCCGGCGAGGTACTCGCATTGCTGGGGCCAAATGGGGCGGGTAAAACCACGACCGTCCGAATGCTCACTTCGATCCTGTCGCCTACCAGCGGAACCGCAAAGGTGGCGGGGTACGATGTGGTGACTCAGTCTGAATTGATTCGGGCCCATCTGGGCGTACTCACCGAACATCACGGGCTGTATCTGCGGATGAATGGTCGCGAATACATCGCGTTTTATGCCAGCCTGTACGGTCTTGATACAACCCACGCGGATAGCCGTGCCACCGAATTGGCAGAACGCTTTGGGCTGCTTGATGCGTTTGATCGTCGCATTGGAGGGTATTCCAAGGGCATGCGGCAAAAGCTGGCACTGGTTCGCGCCCTGATCCACAACCCACCTGTGCTGCTGCTTGATGAGCCAACCTCAGCGATGGATCCGCACAGCGCCAGGTTGGTCCGTGATGCTATCGCTGACCTGCGTGGTGATGGGCGCACTATCATCCTGACCACCCATAACCTGCCCGAAGCCGAGGAACTTTCCGACCGCATTGCCATCATACGACGCGGCGAGATTGTCGCCAAGGGCAGCAATCTCGAACTGAAGGCCAGCCTGCTGGGCCCACCGCTGCTGGAAATCCGGTTTGCCGATACGATCAATGGTGTGGTTGAGGATATGTCTGATATGGTTGAGGTAATCAGCAGCGACCACAATTGGGTGCGGTATCGCACATCCGATCCGGCAAAAATGAATCCCGTGTTGGTCAAGATGTTGTCAGAGCAGGGGGCTTCAGTGGTGACACTGAGTGAAGTCCCACAAAGCCTTGAGCAGGTGTACCTGCGGGTGGTTGCAAGCGATGAGACGGTCGAAGCCGCTCAAGGGGTTGAGGTCATATTATGACGACAATAACCACGAATGAACAAGCTGTGATGGCCCCTGATGGTATGTGGAGCCGTTTCCGCTGGAATGTCCGGCGGTCGATGATTGTGACCCGCCGTGAGGTGGTCGATATGCTGCGCGATTGGCGCATCCTGGCACCCATCATTGTGCTGACTGTGATCTTCCCCACGATTGCCAATTGGGGCGCGGGGAGGATGATCGGTTGGGTTGCCCAATATGGCGCTGATATTGTCGGCGAACGCCTGATCCCATTCCTGATGATGGTGGTTGGCTTCTTTCCCATCTCGTTTTCGCTGATCATTGCGCTGGAGTCATTTGTTGGTGAAAAGGAGCGATTCAGCCTTGAGCCACTGCTCTCAACGCCACTGACTAATCTCCAGCTTTACATTGGCAAAACCCTCAGTTCGACGCTGCCCCCGGTTATCGGCAGTGTGCTTGGTATCACTGTGTACCTGGTCGGCGTGTACTTCAATGTCGGCTACAGGCCGCCGCTGCTCCTGTTGGTGCAGGTCTTACTGCTGACCGTGATGCAGGCGCTGGTGATGGTTTCGGGGGCGGTCGTGGTGTCGAGCCAGGCCACCAGCGTCCGTGCGGCCAACCTGCTGGCGAGCTTCATCATCATCCCGGTGGCATTCCTGATCCAGCTCGAAGCCATCATTATGTTCTGGGCACGCTACAATACCCTGTGGTACATCCTTCTTGCCTTGCTGTTGATCAATCTTGTGCTGATCCGCATGGGGGTTCAGATATTTAATCGTGAACAACTGCTGGGCCGTGAGATAGACGACCTCAACCTGTACAAGACGATCCAGGACTGGTTTCACATGACACTGGCCCGCCACGAAAACGGCCAGCGCTCCGTTTGGCAGTGGTATCGTGATGAGGTCATCCGACCGCTGTGGGGGCTTCGCTACCCGATCCTTATCGCGCTGGGTGTTGTCGTGGCCGCATACATGATAGGTCAGGACTACGCGTTCAAATACTCGTTTCCAGAAAACCTGTTTGTAGAGGATAATTGGTATGAAGAGTTTTCCAATATCCTGACACAGATCGGCTTTGTCGGGATTCCCGGTGTGCTGAAGGTTCTGTTCCAGAACGTCCGGACGCTGCTATTGGCGACTGTACTGGGTATGTTTACATTCGGCATCGCATCCATGCTGATTTTGATGCTTCCTACAGGGTTGATTGGGTATATACTGCCGCAGATGACAAATGCCGGGTTATCGTCGTCAGTACTCTGGGCGGCCCTGCTGCCTCATGGGGTCATCGAGATGATCGCAGCGATCATCGCTGGTGCGGCTGCACTGAGGTTAGGTGCCAGTGTGATCGCACCACCGCCAGGTAAGACGCTGGGGGAAGGGTGGCTGATGGCTCTTTCCGACATTACCCGTTTGTGGCTGTGCCTGATCCTGCCCATGCTGGTGATTGCCGCCATCATTGAGGTCTTTGTAACCCCGTCCGTCGTGCTGCTGGTTGGTGCTGGCTGACCGTAAGAAAAGGACGAATTATGGCTAAGCTCGTCATTCTGGGGTCTGCGTCTGCTGTGCCAGACGAGAATCATGAGAACACGCACATGGTGCTGATGGGAGATCACAGTGTGGTGCTGATCGATGCGGTCGGGAGGCCGTTGGTTAATCTGAAAAAGATCGGCATTGGGCCGAACGCACTGACGGATATCATACTCACCCACTTTCACCCGGATCATGTTTCCGGGGTGCCAAGCCTGTTGATGTCATCATGGTTGGTTGGGCGCAAGGCACCACTGCGTGTCTACGGTCTGCATCATTGCTTGCAGCGTGTCGAAGACCTGATGCTGGCCTTCCACTGGGAGGACTGGACTGGGTTCTTTCCCGTCGCCTTTCACCACCTGCCAGAGCAGGAAGGTGTACTGGTGCTGGATAACAATGATTTCCTGATCACCTCATACCCGGTGAGGCATTACGTCCCTACCATGGGGATACGGGTGCAGGTCAAAAAGACGGGTTTCGTGTTTGCCTATTCATGCGACACGATCCCATGCCCTGAGGTTGTACGGTTGGGCAAGGATGCCGACCTGCTGCTCCACGAAGCAACCGGAGATGAGCCACTTGGTCACTCCAGCGCGGGGCAGGCAGGAGCCATTGCCAAAGAAGCCGGTGCAAAAAAACTTGGCCTGATTCATTATAATGTATGGAATACGGATCCCAGCCATCTTGTCCCTGAGGCTCAGTCAACATTCAATGGCCCCGTCTTCCTGTGTGAGGATTTTATGGAGATCGAGCTGGGATAGAGTGGGTGGTTACTGGCTGGTAAGCCAGTCGACTGCCTGTTTACGAGTCTTGAAGACCTGCACGCTCTCGAAGTTTTCCGGGGCAGTGGGCAGCAAGGCCATCATTGTTTTCAGAGCTTCGTTACGGGTGATGACTGCCAGCCGGGAATACTGCAAGTGGTAGCTGAAGTTGGGGGGCAGGATTTCATCAAGATGGTTAAGTGCCACGGACATCAGGTCAGAGATATCACATTGAACGATGTCCAGGATGGCCTTAACGGGTTCTGATGCCTCGAAATGCCCCTTGAATGCTTGTTGCAGGCCGGAGATATCAGCCGGGGTTAGAGGTGAGTTCAGCGTCACACTGATAAAGGTGTCATCGGTTTCTATGATGTAAGGCATGTTTAGCTGTTTCTTGTATGGTTTTTATAGTTACGTCAAGACAAGCATGGTAACTTTAAACTGCATCGAGGTGCAATTACTGTGTTGGTCTTATGGGTATCGAGGTAACTGTGGCGCAGACTAAGGCAGACAAAACTAACATAAAGACCCCAGGGGGTAAGCCAGCCGGACGCTGGCGTACTATAGGTCTACAGGTGTTATTCATTTTTGCGCTGGGCATCTTTGGCTTTAGCCTTGTCTCTTACCTTGCAGGGCCCGGCGATGGCTCCGGGGGTGTGATCATGCTTGCGCTGGACGAAGAAAACAGCGACGTGATCGAGGTGGAGGCAGACGAGGTTTCACCGGGCTATGCACTGTTCAACGCCTTCAGCCCACGGTCTCAACCTGAACTGACTTTATCGCCGGTGTTCAGCCCCTCGATCCAGTACTGGCGTGATGACCTGCTGCGGTGGGGTGATGAATACAGCCTTGACCCTAACCTGCTGGCAACTGTCATGCAGATCGAATCCTGTGGGTATCCACTGGCAGGATCAAGTGCGGGTGCGCAGGGCCTGTTCCAGGTGATGCCGTTTCACTTCGATGAGGGGGAGGAGATGACCGACCCTGATACGAATGCCATGCGTGGAGCGGCCTACCTGGTGCAGGGGCTTGAGATTTCAGGCGGTCATGCGGGGCTGGCCCTTGCGGGATACAACGGTGGGCACAGTGTCATTAACCGGGCATACACCAACTGGCCGAACGAAACCCAGCGCTATTATCGCTGGGGTGGGGGTATTTATCGTGAAGCCTCTGCCGGGTGGGCCAGCAGCCCAACGTTGAGTGACTGGTGGTCGGCTGGTGGGTCTTCACTTTGCGCACAGGCTGAACAGTACCTCGGCGTAACATCGGATGCCTATTAAAGCCAGGGCGGATAGGAAGTATGGCGTATGACCGCAAGAAAAGACCAACCTGACTTGTCGTATCACGTGGTTTTATCACGCAGTCAGTTTGTGGTTGTGCAGCATTCACCCGCCTGGCAGCCCCCCACTGATATCCTCGAAGGAGAGAACCAGATATATGTGCTGATGGAGATCAGCGGGATGCGGAACGGCGAGTTCCATGTCGCGGTGTCGGGGCAGCGTTTGATGGTCAGCGGTCAGCGCCCCACACCGTTGTTTGCCGAGGCGGACGAGAAGCTGGCCTATCATCAGTTTGAAGTGCGTTTTGGCGAGTTCCGTACAGTATTAACGCTGCCCTGGATTATTGATGAGAACAACATTCGTGCCCGTTACGAAGATGGTTTCTTGTTTATTGTAATCCCCCGAGTAGGCGATAGCAGTACCCGCATGATTCATGTTGACAGGTAAATCGATAGGCGGAGGTTGCTGTGTCTGATTTAGAACAGAAGAACCCCCCGGAAACAGCCAAACCATCAGACCCGATTGCTGAGATCGTCCGGGAAGACATCCTTGAAGGTGAGGACGAACTCGTCATCCCTGAAGAACTGCCGATCCTGCCTCTGCGCGGATTGGTTGTATACCCACTGACCGCCGTCCCCCTGTTAGTGGGGCAGGCCCGTTCAATCCGGCTGGTGGATGAGGTCGTCAATGGTAACCGGATGGTCGGCCTGATGGCTGGCTTTGACCCTGAAAACGAGACCCCTGGGCCGGATGAGATCAATCAGGTGGGCACCATTGCCATGATTCACCGTCTGTTCCGTGCGCCGGATGGGACGATCCGGTTGTTGGTGCAGGGGCTAAAGCGCATTAAGGTTGACGAGTTCACGGACACCGAACCGTACCTGAAAGCCAAAGTGTCCGCCTATCCTGAGACGGTAGAGGACAATCTTGAGGTTGAGGCCCTGATGCGCAACATCGGTGAGCAGTTCCGTCAGTTTGGCGAAATGGTACCCAGCATCCCCGACGAGCTGCTATCCGCTGCACTTTCCATTGAGGACCCGCTCCAGCTTACCTATTCAGTCGCAACCTACATCCGGATCGAGCTGGAAGATGCGCAGCAAGTCCTTGAAATTGACAGCACGGTTGCCAAGCTTCATAAGCTGACCAGCCACCTGAACAAGGAACTGGAAGTGCTTGAGCTGGGGCGTAAGATACAAGCTGACGCCCAATCTGAGATCGACAAGGTTCAGCGAGATTACTACCTGCGCGAACAACTCAAGGCCATTGAGCGCGAACTGGGGGAAGGGGATGAGACCCAGCTTGAGGCGCAGGAATTCCGTGACAAGATAGCAAAGGCTGAGATGCCGCTCGAAGCTGAGAAGGAAGCCCTGCGTGAACTCGATCGGCTCTCCAAGCTGCCCACGGCTGCTGCTGAGTATGGTGTAATCCGCACCTATCTTGACTGGCTGACCTCACTGCCATGGAGCAAAAGCACTGAGGATAACCTCGAGATCGACAACGCCCGCGACGTGCTGGATGAGGACCACTACGGGCTGAAGGACATCAAAGAGCGCATCCTGGAATTCCTGGCCGTGCGCAAACTGCGTATGGAACGCGCCGAGGAACTCCAGGCGGAGGCTTCGACCGATTCGATCCGTCGTGAACGGGAAGGTGTCATCCTGTGTTTTGTGGGGCCGCCGGGTGTCGGCAAAACATCGCTGGGGCTGTCCATTGCGCGGGCGATGGGCCGCAAATTTATCCGTATGAGTCTCGGAGGTGTGCGGGATGAGGCCGAGATACGCGGTCATCGGCGCACCTACATCGGAGCCATGCCGGGCCGCGTCATCCAATCGCTGCGCCGTGCTGACAGCCGTAACCCGGTGATCATGCTGGATGAGATCGATAAGCTGGGCGCTGACTTCCGAGGTGATCCGTCATCAGCACTGCTGGAAGTGTTGGACCCGGAACAGAACATTGAGTTCCGTGACCACTATCTCGATGTACCGTTTGATCTCTCCCAGGTGATGTTTATTACCACGGCTAACATGCTCGAACCTATCCCCGGCCCACTGCGTGATCGCATGGAAATCCTTCAGCTTTCCGGCTATACCGAGCGTGAAAAGACCGAAATTGCCCGGCAGTATCTAGTGCCACGCCAGATACGGGAGAACGGGCTGCGTGCCACCGAGATCACATTTACCGGGAGTGCGCTGCAAACCCTGATCCGTGATTACACCCGTGAGGTCGGGGTGCGTAATCTTGAGCGTGAGATCGGCAGCGTATGTCGCAAGGTCGTGACGCGTATAGCCGCCGGAGACCTGGAAGCCATTGAAATTGAACCCGAACAGGTGCGTGAGATGCTCGGCAAACCGCGTTACTTCTATATGACAGAGGTCGAGGAGCGTACGGTTCTGCCCGGTGTGGCGACCGGGTTGGTCTGGACTCCGGTCGGCGGTGACGTGGTCTTCATCGAAGCCGCACAGATGCCGGGGGGAAAGGGCTTTACCCTGACCGGCCAGCTTGGCGAGGTCATGCAGGAGAGCGCACGTGCTGCGTTGAGCTACATACGGTCCCGCGCGAAAGACTACGGAATTGCCCCGGACTGGTTCGAGAAGCAGGATGTGCATCTGCATGTGCCTGCTGGTTCAGTGCCCAAGGATGGGCCGTCAGCGGGGATCACTATGGCAACGGCGCTGGCCTCACTCATCACGGGGCATGCTTTGCGAAGCGATATCGCGATGACTGGCGAGATTACGCTGCGGGGGCAGGTGCTTCCGGTGGGCGGCATCAAAGAGAAGGTGCTGGCGGCGCATCGATTTGGTATCACCACCGTCATTTTGCCTGCCCGTAATGAAAAGGACATTGACGAGATTCCCGAAGATGTACAAAATACGCTAAACTTTATATTTGTAGATCGTGTCGATCAGGTGATCAAGGAAGCGCTTGGCCTCGATATACCTGATCAATCGCGTGATGGCAGTCACAAGAATCATTCTGCACAAGAGAAAGAGACAGCAAGTGCCTAAAGTTATGATCGTGGACGATGACCGCACGACAACCGGTCTGTTAAGTACCCTGCTTGAGCTAGATGGATTTGAGGTTGTATTGGCCGCCGATGGAACCAAAGCGATGTCGATGGCCCATGAAACCAGCCCGGATATTTTCATTGTCGACTATCATTTAGCCGACTACGAGGGCACCGATTTTATTAAAGACCTGCGCAATGATGCCCAGTTTTCCAAAACACCGGTGTTGATGTCCTCCGGGCTGAACCGGGAGAAAGAGGCGCTGTCAGTGGGTGCAAACCGTTTCCTGCTGAAGCCATTTGATCCCGGTGAACTTGTGAACATTTTGAACGAATTGTTATCCTGAAGCATGCCGTAAACGCCAGCCACCCCTCTCCCATTAAGCGGTGAGGTCGTTTGGTTGGTTTTGTGCTATGAGGAGGATAACCCTATTGACCCTCTGAAAGGAGGCTAAACGGTGTGAACTGGTACCGGATGGATTTACACCTGCATACGCCCGGATCGAATGATTATTTGCAGCCAGATATAGATTACCTATCCATATTACAGCAGGCGGAGCGCCGCGGATTACACATTATTGCCTTCACTGACCATAATACCGTGCGCGGATATCGCGAAATGCTTGATGAGGTTGACCGTCTGCGCTGGCTGGAAGACTCGGGGCGTATTGATCATGATGAGGCTTACCGCCTCGGAGAATATCGCAGGCTTTTTGAGAAGCTTATGATATTGCCGGGCTTTGAGTTTACTGCGACATTTGGATTTCACATTCTGGGGATTTTCCCACCCGATACGCATGTACGTTATTTGGAGCATCTGCTGCTTGATCTCAAGGTGCCCGCTAATTTGCTGGATGTGGGAGAAACCAACGTCGGTGCAACTGCCGACGTCCTCGAAGCCTATCGGAAGATTAATGAGGCTGGCGGCGTTGTAATCGCTGCACATGCCAATTCCAACAATGGCGTTGCGATGATGGGGTTCCCACTGGGTGGGCAGACTCGCATTGCATATACGCAGGACCCCAATTTGCATGTCCTTGAAGTCACCGATCTTGACCGGCGCGGACGCCGAACCACACAACGGTTCTTTGATGGGTCCAAGGCGGAGTATCCGCGCCAGATGCGTTGTATCCAGGGGTCAGATGCGCACCGCGTTGAGGCTGATCCCACCAATACCAAGCGCCTCGGTATTGGGGACCGTGTGACAGAAATCCTGCTGAAGAAGCCTAACTGGGAACAGTTCTACGAGGTGATGACCTCCAATGACCTGACCCGCACCCGTCCCTATCGTGGGCGTGCCACGCCGTATGATCATGTGCTGGCGGCTCGCCAGGAAGGCGCTTCGATTATCCAGGCCTTTCACGAGAGCATGACCCAGAAGGGCGGCCACCTGTATAATATCATCTGCGATATCTGCGCTTTTGCTAATACCAATGGTGGCGCGGCATATGTCGGTGTGTTGGCTGATCCCAAGGTCAAGCCGGTTGGTGTCAAGAGCATCAACACGGCGGTCTCGCAGTTAGAGGCTGAGATCGAGCGCCGCATTACACCCCCGCTGGCTGTGTCAGTTGATGTCATCCAAACCGAAGGCGTGCCTGTTATCCGCGCCCAGGTGCCGCGTGGCTCAGAAGCGCCGTATGCCGTCGATGAGAACAAAATCTACGTGCGAGACGATACGGATACCAGCATGGCTGTGCGTGATGAGATCGTACAGATGGTGCTTTGGTCACAGAAGAAGGGGGGAGTTGAATCGTCATCTGCCGCATCTGATACGACTCAGGCGTCTAACGATGCAGTCAAGGAGGCCCAATCAGACAGACAGGAGACGACGGCTCCACCGGTTGAGATCGAAGACCCATCCGCCATTGCTGCGCCGAACTCTGGCGTTGAGGTTGTGGCGACTGAGACGCGCAACAAGGTGACATATCACATTCTGCGTGACCTCCGTAATGGCAATATCGTCCGCAACGTGACGCGCCAGTCAGCACGGAAGCTGTGGCATTATGCCATCACGCAGGTTGAATCAAACCACTTTGTTCCGAAGTCACTCGATTGGCATGGTGACATCGCGGTCATCACAAGCTACAACCGTGGTGGTAAGCGTCGGTATGACCTTGCACAACGCGAGAATGGGAACGTGCGCGTGTACTACGGTGTTACCGAAGACGGTGTGCAGGATACCGGACATGCTGCATGGCGGGAGTTGATGAACCTTTCTGATGACTAACGCAACGGGGCAATAGCCGCTTACCAGATCAATGATGCGGGCGATCCGGGTTCCGGGTCGCCTGTTTCCGTTCAGGGAGTTGTAGCGATGACACTTTCTCGGCTGAATAATTCACTGGCCCTGCGATTGGTTGCCATCGTTCTACTGGCGCTGGCCTTCCGTGTGGCGGTGTTTGCAGGCCGTGGGGCAGGGGACCCTGGCTTCACGGATCTGTTTATCTCCGGCAATGATCAGACGGTATATATTGAGCAGGGCTTGCGGATCTATGAGGGGGATTGGGTCGATGGCCCATTTTACTTCCAGCCGGGAAACATGCTGTGGATCGCGGGGTGGCTGAACCTGACGGGCGGAAACGTGGCGGCTGTCCGGGCGATCAATGCGGTGCTGGGGGCACTCAGCACGCTGATGCTGTTTGCGGCGGGGCGGTCGGCGCTCAGCACACGGGCAGGCCTCATCGCAGCGACGCTGTATGCGTTGTATCCAGTGACGGCCTTTTACGACTCCACCCTGTTGATTGCCCCGGTGGCGACGCTGTTTGCGGCGCTGGGGGTATCGGCAGCGGTCATCATGGCGAAGCGGGCCAATATGGGGTGGGCTGTGCTGGCCGGGTTTGTGCTGGGGGCGGCAGTTCTGCTGAGGATGACGCTGTTGGCGATGCTGCCCGGTTTCTTGATCGGGATATGGCTGGCACCGCGCAGCATCGGCAGGCGGATTCTCTACACCATCTCGCTGCTGGCCGTTGCGGCGGCGGTCGTCGCGCCGATCAGTTGGTGGAATACCACTCAAACCGGGCAGTTTACATTGTCCTCGACGGCGGGGTCATACACGTTGTATCTCGGCAACAACCGCGATGCGGGTGGCTCAAACCTGATCACGCAGGCCGCAGAGTATCAGCATGGTCTCGGCAGTGAGTACACCGAGGCGGTACTGCGCGATGCGCGAGCCGAACCGTGGCGCTTTGTTCAGCTTCAACTGCGTAAGCTGGGCCTCGTTGTCAGCAGTGTAGAACTGCCCAACAACTTTAGTTATGCGGACAATGGGTTGGCCTATGCACCGTTTCTGTACATCTCCCCGCTGTTGTACGGTCGATTGGTGCTGCTGGGGCTGATGGGGGCGTTTCTCATTCTGATCAATCGTCAATGGAGCCTGACCCCGCCCGTGCTGTTTGCGGTAATTTATGGCGTAGGCACGGCGTTGATCTGGGTTAACTCACGGGTGCGCCTGCCCATGGTCCCCGTGACGGCGCTGCTGGCTGGCGTGGCGTTGGATGTGGTGTTCAGCCGCCGGGCATGGCGGGGGCAGGCAGGGGCATTTGCGGCATCATCCGGGATTTTGATGGCCCTGCTGCTGGCAGCCAATACGCTGCCACTACCGCGCTTCCAGGACCCAGTTGAACTCAACGAGGGGTTTGCCCCGGTCGATGCGACGTTTGGCGATGACCTGCGGCTGATCGGCGTGCGCGTTGATACACCACAGACGTACCCTGATATCGGCATGCTCGTGACGTATCAGTGGGAAGCATTGCGGCCTATGGAGGAGGATTTCTCGTTGTTTCTGCATATGTGGACGCTGAATGGGGAGCAGGTCGTGGCGGGTGATGTCGTGATCGGTGAGATATCTTATCCGGCCACGCCAACCAGCCGGTGGCCCGCAGGGGCGGTATTCACGGAGCAGGTGATGGTCGAGGTGCCGCGTGGCTATTCAACTCCGCGAGCTACATATCTGACAACCGGGGTCTACAACGCCGAGACCGGTGAAGCCTTGACCCTTGTAGATGCTGATGGGAACGTACTGGGCGATACGCTTGGGTTACCGGGGCTTCAACGTATTGTTGAACGCTGGCCGTATCCGCCTGCACCATACGGCAACACCGCTGACGTGACCTTTGGCGAGGCGTTTCTGCTGACATCATACGAGATCAGGCCGCCTGAGTCAGCACCCGGCAATGAGATCACCGTCAGCCTCACGTTTGATGTGGTGAAACCCACCCCATTCAATGCAAATTACTTCCTGCATCTCCTGGATGCAAACGGTGATCTGGTCACACAGGCGGACGGCCCGCCGTTGGGCGGTGTGCTCCCCACAACACTTTGGCGAGATGGCGATCAGTGGTCGGATCAAATCATACTAAGCCTCCCGGCTGACCTGGCCGAAGGTGAGTATGAACTGGTGCTGGGTTATTATGATCCGGCCAGCGGAACGCGATTGCTGACATCCGGTGACCGGCCTGATGCGGTCACGCTGGAGTCCGTCATAGTGGCTGAGTAACGTGATTTTGCAACCTGCTGCGTGTGGATTCGTATAGGATGATGACTAGATTGCAAGAGAGGATGTGACGTTATGAGCGATCCAGGTACAGTGCAGCCTAACCCGAACTGGGGTTCTGAACCTATAAAAGGCCTTAATTATGACTATCTCGATATTGTTAAGCCGCCTGAGGTCACCCCACAGCCGGTGATGCCGGAAGTTCGTACCGAGATGAACATCCAGCAGGCCGAGGACTTCTACCAGCGGATTCGCGGAAAGATCGTGACATGGGCCGAAGGTGCGGGTGCAGGCAAGGACATCACCCGGTACGTGCTGCTGGTCCCGGATATCATGGCTCTGCTGGTACGCCTGATGGCCGACCCCGCGGTATCTGCACAGCTTAAGACCGAGATCGCAGCAGCTTCGGCATACATTATCTTCCCCGTTGACCTGATGCCCGAGGCCGTGCTTGGCCCGGCTGGGTTGATCGATGACGCTATCATCGGCATGATGGCCCTCAACCATGTGATGAAGGTCATGGGTAGTGCGGGTGAGGACAAACTGCGCGCTTACTGGGATGGAGATGATGACCTGCTTGAGGTCATGCAATCGCTGCTGGACAAGGCTGATCAGTTTGTGACGGGCACCGTGTGGACGGGCATCAAAAAATTCATGGCAGATGCGGCAGCATCGGTGCAAAGTGCTGCGCAGAACGTGGCACAGAGTACGCAGAAGCCGAGTGGCCCTGTTATTGAGGGCAGCTACCGGCCCATCTTGCCGCCGAACGAACGCGGCGGCACGGACACTACGCCCCCAGGGGATCAGTCCTCACTGCCTCCCAACGAACGCGGCTAAACGTAACCAGCTTGAATCATGAAAAGAGGCCATCCGGCTGGGATGGCCTCGCTGTTTTTCTATATCGGCTCATCTTTGTTCCAGTGCCCCGGGCGCAGGCGGCCTATTCTTATGCCTGCCGGGGTGTGGGCGGCGCAGCACCCTGCAAGAAAACTCTACGGCAAACTATACCTGCTCCACGCACCGGGGTTGCCGCGCCGCAGCGCGATGGCGATGCCTTCTGCGGGCAGCGCAATGATATCCCCAAATTCAAGGATCAGAACCTCGGAGTCCATCTCGATGGCGGGTTGAGTGGCGTACCCAATCTGTTGAAAAAGCCCGCTCTCGTTGCGCCACAGCCAACCGATAGCGCCATCGGGTTCGAGAAGGCCTGCGGGTGCGGTGGGAACACTGTTGGGGCCGGGTACGATGGTGGCTTCAGCGGTCAGTGTGCCGGGCGTACCGGTTGAGATGGCAGTACCCGTAAATTCATCGGCATGACGGGTGTAAATGCTGTTGTCGCGCAGCACGATCAGAAGTGCGGTGTCCTCCCATGCACGTTCCGACATCCACAGCACGGCTCCTCGCTCAAAGGGTTGATACCGAGTCTGGGCATACCACTGTTGTATAGGGGTATCTTCATTCGGGCTGATTGGGCATCCAAATGCGGCTTGAATACCCGGTTCGCCGGTGTACAGGCGCAGCATATCCCCCGTCAGGCGGTGTGGACAACGTCGTTCGACCAGCACCAGATCGCCTGAGGGGGTATCAACGGGTACCAGCATGGGGGGAGGCGTGACCGGCTGATCCGGCGCAGATGTACTGCTCGAATCGGTGAGGGGCAGTACTTCACTCGTTTCTGTTGGCGGAAGGACGTCGGTTTCAGTTGGGACGGCAGGTATTGTTGGCGCAGGTACTGTGCTTGTTGGGCGCGGAGTGGCAGTGGTAAATGGGAACGGGGTGGGGGTAGCTGATGCCGCATCAGCGGAACAGGCTCCCAGGAATAGTATACTTAGCACCAGCAGAATAATCAGTCTCAATGAGTTCATGCGCTGAGTCTACCCTACCTCCAAAGAGGCGCCAATTTCACCGGGGTGTGTTCTTGGCATCCCGGCGAGGAATGCAGTATAATGCATCCTACGCTCGGCGCAAGCTGGGTTCGTTTCCTGATTCTTAAATGGGAGTATAGCTGTCATGGGTCCTTTGCCTAAGAGAAAAATCTCGAAAGGGCGGCGGGACCGGCGGCGTGCACATGATCAACTCCAGCTCACGAAGCTTGTTCCGTGCGATACCTGCGGGGAGCTCAAACTGCCGCACCGTGTATGCCGCAGCTGTGGCACGTACCGTGGCCGTGAGATCGTAGAGATTGAAGACTAAAGCCGCTCTTGCCGTATCCAGACCGCACAAGTCGTGTTCCAATACAAGGGAACACGGCTTTGTCGTTTAAAAGGATACAGACATGACTTTCGCACACACCGCGCTCATTTTTCCGGGGCAGGGGTCGCAGATGGTGGGGATGGGTAAGAACCTCGCTGAAAACAACCCGGTTGTTCGGCAGACCTTTGAAGAGGCTGATGAGATACTGGGTTACGCTCTTTCTGACCTGTGCTTCAATGGGCCTGCCGACGTGTTGAACGAAACCAGCCGGTCGCAGCCGGCTTTGTATGTGGCCGGCATTGCGACGCTGCGCGCCCTGTATAATACACTGGCCGAGGAGGTTCAACCGGGTGCGGTGGCCGGGCACAGTCTTGGTCAACTTACCGCGCTTACCGCTGCCGGTTCAATGAGCTTCTCCGATGGGTTGAACCTGGTGCAGCGCCGTGGTGAACTGATGCGCGATGCCGATCAGCTTGAACCTGGCGGTATGGCTGCGCTCCTGGGGCCAGATATCGAGACGGTGGAAGGCGTATGCACAGAAGCCACCACGGAGACGGGCGGAGTAGTCGTTGTGGCAAATGATAATTGCCCCGGGCAGGTCGTGATAGCGGGGGCAGAAGCGGCGCTGAACCGCGCCATGGAACTGGCAAAGGAAGCTGGGGCTAAACGTGTGGTTCGGCTGGATGTCAGCATTGCGGCGCATTCCCCGCTAATGGCTCCGATTGCTGATGACTTTGCAGGGGCTGTCAACGTGACGCCCATGCATCCGCCGGTACTGGCGGTGATCGGGAATGTAAGCGCGGATGTGCTGCCTGGTATGGAAGCTGCACGGGCTGAACTCAAAGCACAGTTGACCTCACGTGTTCGTTGGACAGAGAGTGTCCAGCGGATGCGTGCCATAGGTATCGAGCACTTTGTGGAATTGGGCAGCGGCAAGGTACTGACGGGGCTGTTGCGTCGTATTGATCGGGGGGCATCTGGTACGGTCATTGACTCGGTTGAGGGTCTCGAAACGTATGTCCTCCAGCTTTAATCGGTGGCAAGCCGCATCCTTGGGTAGTGGATGGAAAAGCCCGGCAATGTTACAATTTATCATTAGCACAGCAAGGAGTAATCATAATGACTGACTTGACCGAGAAAGTAGCCGTTGTGACCGGTGCATCACGAGGCATTGGGCGGGCGATAGCCCAGGAACTTGCTGCTGCTGGTGCTCATGTGGTGATCAACTACAACCGCAGCGCCGATGCTGCTGAAGAAGCTGTAGCAGGTATCCAGGCGTCGGGCGGCAGCGCTGAGGCCCTTCAGGCGGATGTCAGTGACCTGGGGCAGGCCGATGCGCTGATCAAAGGCGTGGTGAATGCCCAGGGCAAGATTGACATCCTGGTGAACAACGCTGGCATCACCAAAGATACCGTGATCATGATGATGAGCGAAGACGACTGGGATTCCGTGATCCGTGTCAACCTGAAAAGTGCCTTTAATTGCTCAAAGGCTGCGGTACGGGCTATGATGCGCAAGCGCAGCGGTCGCATTATTAACATCAGTTCGGTAGCTGGTATCGCCGGGAACCCGGGGCAGACTAACTACAGCGCGAGTAAGGCCGGGTTGATTGGCTTTACCAAGTCACTGGCCCGCGAGGTCGGCCCACGCGGCATCACGGTAAATGCGGTTGCCCCGGGCTTTGTCCCGACCGACCTCACAGAAGACATCCCGGAGAACCTCAGAGAGGCATCTCTGGCGCAAATCCCGCTCGGTCGATGGGGGACAGCCGAGGAAGTGGCCCATGTGGTTGCCTTTCTGGCTTCAAACCATGCGTCGTATATCACGGGGCAGGTTCTTTCAGTAGACGGTGGTATGGTGATGGGGTAGACCCTGTCAGGAGAGACGCAAATGAAACCGGAAACACAGGATACCGTAACGATAGCGCCCAGCGTACTGCTGGCGATTATCAAGCAGGCCGCACTTGACGTGCGCGGCGTTGTGCGTATGGGGATTATCCCCGTAGATGTAGTTCGCCTGCTGCGCAGTCATCCTGCTGCGAATGGTGTGGTACTTGACATTGCAGAAGATGAGTATGTTGAGGTTGATGTGTACCTCGTAGTTGGGCCTGGTACGCAGATGCGCGAGGTGGGGAAAGCGGTACAGAAATCCATCATCCGTTCCGTAGAGGACCTGGTTGGTATGAGCGTGACGCGAGTGTCAGTTCATATTGAAGACGTGGACTATCTGCCTGCGGATGCCTAGCCCGGTTATCCTATCCTGAGAAACAAGGCAAACTGGTATTATGAAGACGGTACGAGACAGGCGCAAAGCACGCAGTATGACGCTGCAGGTGTTATATGAGATCGATTGTGCCGGGCATGAGATTGCCCCGACGCTTGAGGCCCACTTCGCTGGGGTGGAACTGGGGCAGGGATCGCCTGAATTCGTACAGGATATGGTTGCCGGGGTGCTGCAACAGCGCGGGCGTCTGGATGACCTGATCCACCAGTATGCCCCCGATTGGCCGGTCGATCAGATGGCGATAGTTGATCGGAACGTGCTGCGTATGGCAATCTATGAATTGCTGTACGATCAGCAGTCGCCGCTTAAAGTCGCCATCAATGAGGCTGTCGAGCTGGCAAAAACGTTTGGCAGTGACAGCGCCCCGCGCTTCGTGAACGGAGTGCTGGGTTCTCTCGCGGAGCAGCACCTCCAGGTTGCTGTTCCCCCCATCGACCTGTTCCCGGATACATCAACAAACTGAGAGGTGTGCCAGAGTGGATACTCTGTGCGGTCTGGGGCTGCCTGAGTTGGTCATTATTGCCTTGGTGGGCTTTGTATTGATCGGCCCGGAGCGCTCACAAGAGGTAGCATTAACGGCGGGGCGTACGCTCCGCAACCTGGTTAAATCAAGTTGGTGGAATGATTTCACTGATGTGACCAAGGCCGTCCGCGATCTGCCAACGACCTTGATTCGCATGGCGGAACTTGAAGAAGCACAAACTGAGCTACGCGAAGTCGTCTCCGAGATCGACCGTGAAGCCCGTGTTACTGATGTACCGGTCACACCTCCCCAGCCACCAGCAGGGTCACCACAGTCGAAGCTGCCCGGTGTAACCGATCCATGGGGTATTGAAAACGCGGTTTCAGGTACGACCTTTAGCTCGAAGCCATCACCAACACCCACGGATAGCCAGGCGGAACAATCCGAGGAACTCACCGAGGACACCCCGGATACTGAACATCATGCCGCTTCAGGAGACGCCAGCGATGCCTGATTTCCTTCGGTGGATTCCTGTGATCCCGGTGGCTGTCGAGCAGGGCATTGTGATCTCATTGTTCGCAGTGAGCCTGGCCGCAGCCTTCATAGCGCTGCTGCTCAATCGTCCTTCCAGCCGCGATGATGACGACCAACCCAGTGATTTTGGTGTGATCTTCGAGAACCCAGCATCGATTATGCCGCACGTCATTGAACTCCGAAACCGGCTGATCCACAGCGTCGCGGCGATAGCGCTTGCAGCGTTTGCCTCAGGGGTGCTGATCGACCAGGTACTGATCGTCCTGGCCGAGCCCGTTGGTGGTCTGGATAACCTGCAACTCATCCGTGTGACGGAGGGTTTTGGGGTATTATTCCGTATCTCCCTGATCCTCGGCCTTATACTGGCATCGCCTTATGTGATCGCGCAAATCTGGATATTCGTGGCCGAGGGGCTGAAATCAGCAGAACGCCGCCTGTTCTACTTTCTTTTTCCGTTTGCGTTGATCCTGTTTCTTAGTGGTGTAACCTTCGCTTACGTTGTGATGCTGCCGGTTGCGGTGCCGTTCCTGATCGAACTACTGGGCCTCAACGCAACTCCCACGCTGGATGATTACGTCGATTTTGTAACTAACGTACTGCTGTGGGTGGGCGTCAGCTTTGAGATGCCGCTGATCATGTTTGTGCTGGCCCGCTTCAAGGTAGTGACGCCCGAAATGCTGGTGAAGAACTGGCGGATTGCCATCATTGGCATAGCGATCCTGGCGGCGGTTGTCACCCCTACACCGGACCCAATCAACATGGGCATCGTGGCTGCCCCGTTGATGGTACTTTATGTCATCAGTATTTTGCTGGCCGCCATCGCTAATCCTCGGCGTAATCGTATTGAGGAACCTGAATAACGGCTTTTGGGGTCGGGCTTAGCCCGGCCTTTTTCTTCTGCCCTTACGTTCGTTTTGTTTAAAAGGAGTCAAGTTGATGAGCCGCACGAAAGTTCTCATTATGGGGGCCGCAGGGCGCGACTTCCATAACTTCAACGTCTTTTTCAGGGACAATGAAGCCTATGAGGTTGTCGCGTTTACGGCTACGCAAATACCCGGCATCGATGGGCGTCGGTATCCGTCGGTGTTATCCGGTTCACTGTACCCGGACGGTATCCCGATCCACGAAGAATCCGAACTCAAGCCCTTGATCAAGGCGCATGGCATTGAGCAGGTGATCTTTGCCTACAGCGACGTGCCACATTCGTATGTAATGAGCCGTGGTTCAATGGTGCTGGCCGCAGGTGCAGATTACCGTCTGATGGGCTTTGGCTCGACATCTATCAAGAGTACAAAGCCGGTCGTTTCCATTTGTGCGGTACGTACTGGCAGCGGCAAAAGCCAGACGACGCGCTATGTGGCCGATAAGCTGAAACGTATGGGGTACCGTGTCGCGGCTATCCGCCACCCGATGCCGTACGGGGACCTTGCCAAACAGGCGGTTCAGCGCTTTGCTGATTACGCCGACCTCGACAAGCATGACTGTACCATCGAGGAGCGTGAGGAATACGAGCCACACATCGACCGGGGTATCGTCATCTATGCCGGTGTCGATTATGAGGCCATCCTGCGTCAGGCGGAGGATGAGGCGGACATTATCATATGGGATGGTGGCAACAACGACCTGCCATTCTACCAGGCGGATTTGCACATTGTTGTGGCAGACCCTCACCGCGCCGGGCATGAACGTGCGTATCACCCCGGCGAGGCCAATGTACGTATGGCTGATGTGGTGGTTATGAACAAGGTCGATACAGCGGACTACGCCAATGTGCTGAAGGTACGTGATTCTGTCACTGAAATCAACCCGCAGGCGGTGATCGTCGAGGCGGCTTCCCCCATCTTTGTTGATGACCCTGATGCTATTCGTGGTAAGCGCGTGCTTGTGGTGGAAGATGGCCCGACGCTGACTCACGGTGAGATGGCCTACGGAGCCGGGGTGGTGGCGGCCCAGCGGTTCGGTGCCGCCGAGATCGTCGATCCGCGCCCGTGGGCCGTTGGCTCCATTGCCGAGACCTATGCCAAATACCCCACGACCGGGGCGGTGCTGCCCGCCATGGGCTACAGCGAGACTCAGCGTGCGGAGTTGGCGGAAACCATCAACAAGGCTGAAGTGGATGCCGTGATCGCCGCCACACCCATCGACCTGACTCGCGTCATCACGGTGAATCATCCGATGCAGCGCGTGCGCTATGAACTGCAACCCATCGGAAGCCCGTCGCTGGATGAGATTCTCGAAACGAAATTCAGTAAATAAACGCAGCGCTGGAGCCGGGCAGGGTAGGGAGGCGTTACTTACCCGCTTTGCCCGGCTGTTGCGCCTGTTTGTGGTTAGCCTGGTGTTTGCCGGGCTTTTGCTGTTCGTGCTGATGGCGTGGGGCTACGTTCATGCGACACTATACACCCCCTGTACTGGAACCTTTGCGAACCTTGAGGGTGCAGGGTATTCATCGGAGTTTGTAACGTTTCAGTCCGAGGCGGGCTACCCGCTGCGAGGGTGGTACATTCGGGGGGCCACGAACCCCGAATACGTCGTGATCGTGTTGCCCGGCCATAGTGCCAACACCGTATTTGCCCTGCCCGATGCGCTAACCATCGCCGAGGCAGGGTACAGCGTGCTGATCTACGAACATCGCGTTTGTGCCGAGCCGGATCGCATGGCAAGTACGGGCTATTTCGAGTCGCTGGATGCGTCCGGCGCAATCTCGTATCTTGCGACTCGTGATGATGTCGAGCAGATCGCTGTCATGGGATTTTCAGAGGGTGGGACGGCGTCGCTGCTGGCGGCGGCTCGTACAGTGCCGGGAACCCTGAGCGGTGTAATCAGTATCGGTGGGTACTCAGATATCCGTGCAGATGTGCGTGACGAGGAGCTTGCCCCATCCTTGATAGGCCGGGCTTTTCGTGGGATGGTCCTCGTATTTCTGCGGCTGTATGGGGTGCCATTTGATGATGGCTCACCCATACAGGCCATTGATCAGATCGAAGCGCCTGTCCTGCTAATCTATGGAAGCCATGAGGTGATTCATGGGCAGCAGCTACTCGATGCGGCGGGAGAAAATGCGTCTCTCGTTGTCATCGAAGGGGCAGGGCATGGTGCCTATCGGTTCGTAGACGAAGCCACCTATGAATCCGCTATCGCGGGCTTTCTTCAATCCACTCAAGCCCCATAACCAAAACAAACCTACTGGAGACATAGTAGGTTTGCTGTGGTGTTATGGGCGTCACCCAATTGGGTTGAACTAGTCTCGACGTGAGGAAATACGCTCAATGCGGCGTGGTTCCTCGGAGACTTCCAGCGTGGAGGGCGTTTGCAGGTCATTCGGGTCTGGCTTACGCGATGGCTGGCGTTGCTTACTGTTGGCCTGCATATGTGTGATACCGTTACGCACAACAGTCAGGGTACGCATCAGCGCGTCTTCCAGGTCAGAGAGGACGTCCATCACGTAATTGTCAGCATCGCCACGGATGCCGTCTGCTTCCTGGCGGCTCTGCTCAATGATGCTGTTGGCACGGGCCTGCGCGGCCTGTGTAATGCTGTCGCGCTGAATCAGCGTTTCAGACTTCTCCCGGGCCAGTTCGCGGATACGAGCGGCTTCCTCGTTGGCCTGCGCGATGATACGATCACGCTCACGCAGGACTCTACGGGCCTTCTCGATTTCCTCCGGGATGGAGATGCGCATCTGGTCAATGATCTCTAATGAACGTTGTTCATCGATCATCGTCTGGCTGGAAAGGGGCAGGTGCTTCCCCCCGTTTATCAATTCTTCTAACCTGTCAACAAGATGCTGAATATCCACGAGATGCCTCCAATGTTGGTTTTGATGTGTGCGCCGGTCCGCCCCTGTTAGTCTTTCAGCGATACGACATCGACCAGCGTATTCGGATTGTGCCTGAATTTCTCTTCGAGCCGCTTCTTCACTTCGGCGGGCACCATGCTTTTTACGTCGCCACCTAATGAGGCGATCTCGCGGATGGTGCTGCTGGCTAAGTGCATATGCTGCTCACTCGCGATGAGGCATACCACATCCAAATCCGGGGCCAGCCGTCGATTAGCTAAAGCCATCCGGAATTCTAACTCAAAGTCTGAAAACACGCGTAATCCCCGGACGATGACTGTCGCATCTACTGAATTGGCGAAGTCCACGGTCAGGCCGCTGTACGGCTGGACCTTGACCCTCGGTGTGGTGCCCAGTACGCTGTTGTGTACCATCTCAAGCCGTTCCTCAATGGTGAATAACGTTTTTTTCTGGCCGACAGTATGACGATGATCGTACACTCCCACCACGACCTCATCGAAAATCAGGGCCGCTCGCTGTGCGATGTCAATGTGCCCATTATGGATGGGGTCAAACGTTGCCGGGAAAACGGCTCGATGCATAGGGTTACTCCCAGGATACTGTCATTCTATAACAGATCGTAAAATTGTGCGTAAAGTACTATCTAACTAATGTCCCCACCAGTACCCAGGATGGCCTGTACACGCTCTTTTAACTGGCCGTGTTCAGGGTTCTCCAGCGCGGGGTCCTGCTCATACAGCCACGCCGCCTCATGCTGAATCAGCTCAAGCAGGTGCGGGTTCATCATTTGGATGAACTGAAGTTGAGACACGCCGCTTTGCTGTGTTCCCATCAGGTCACCAGGGCCGCGCAGCCGCCAATCATGCTCGGCAAGGCTGAATCCATCCTTGTTTTCTTCGAGCAGGGCCAGCCGGTCTTCCTGGTCAAAGAAGGGTTTATCGGATACCAGCAGGCAGTAACTGGTGTGTTCCCCGCGACCAACACGCCCGCGCAGTTGGTGAAGCTGGGCTAACCCGAAGCGATTGGCATTCTCAACCATGATAACAGAGGCATTCGGCACATCGATACCAACCTCGATCACGGTGGTGCTGACAAGGATGTGAATGGCTCCATTATAGAAGGACTCCATAACAGCGTCCTTTTCGGAAGGTGTCATGCGCCCATGCAGCAGCCCTACCATAAGATCGGGGAAAACGGTGTTTTGCAGTCGTTCGTATTCGGCTACAGCGGAACGCGCATCAATACTGTCGCTATCCTCAACCAGCGGGCAGATGATGTACGCCTGCCGACCCGCTTCAATCTGGCCTCGTACAAACGAGTAGGCCCGTTCACGTTCCTTGGGCTGGAGCACACGCGTATCGATTGGCTGGCGGCCCGGAGGCAGCTCATCAATGATGGTCAGGTCGAGATCGGCGTGCAAGGTCAGCATCAGTGTCCGTGGGATGGGTGTGGCGGTCATCACCAGCAGATGCGGGCTGCGCCCATTTGCTTTGGCTCGCAGCGCACCACGCTGCTCCACACCAAACCGGTGCTGTTCATCGACAATACCCAACGCCAGGTTATGGAAGGTCACGCCATCCTGGATAACAGCGTGGGTGCCAACGACGACATTGATACGGCCATTCTCAAGGCCTTCGTAAACGGCAGCCCTATCCCCGGCTGAGATGCTGCCGGTCAGCAGCGCCACGGAGACCGACTCAGCAAGCGGACTGTTTTCCAGTACCGTCGAAATCTTCTGAAAGTGTTGTTCCGCAAGGATGCTGGTTGGGGCCATTAATGCGGCCTGTGCTCCATTAGCGATGGCTGCCGCAATCGCCATCGTGGCGATCACGGTTTTGCCGCTCCCTACATCACCCTGCAGGAGACGGTTCATCGGTGCTTCGGTACTCATATCACCGAGGATGTCCTCCACCGCGTTGGCCTGTGCCCCGGTCAGGGTGAAGGGCAGCGTTTCAAGGAAGGCTGCCCGCCAATCGGGGGAGGTGGGCAGCGGTAGTCCATTGCGAGCCTGCCACTGGTAACGCCGCTGCAGCATCGCCATGTGCAGCGTGAACAGATCGTCAAAGGCCAGCCGGTGTAGTGCGGCATCTTTGTCTTCCCAGCTATCGGGGAAGTGCGCCTGACCAATGGCGTCATCATAATCCATCAGGTCGGCGTGTTCACGCACTTCAATCGGCAGTGGGTCGGGCAGACGCGGTGCCCACTCATCGATAAAGTCTTTCATCAAACGGCGCATGACACGGCCTGAGAGGCCTTTGGTCAGCGGGTAGACAGGCACCACACGCCCGGCATGGAGAGACTCGCGCTCAAGCGCTTCGATCTCGGGGGCGTTCATTACCAGCCTGCCGAGGTACTGCTCGATCTTCCCGCTGGCGACGTATGGCTCATTCTTTTCAAGCTGCTTTTCAATCCACGGCTGGTTAAACCAGTTCAACCGCAATGAGGCGGACCCATCATTCAGGTAGCACTCAACGCGGGTACGCCCCTTTGACATGCGTTGGATGCTGATGCGCTCAACCACGCCCATCACGCTGATCTCCTCCCCAACGGTCAGGTCCTTGATCAGCTTCATCCGGCTGTAGTCATCGTAGCGCCGGGGGAATAACGTAATCAGATCGCCGATGGTGGTTACATCAAGGCGGGACATCAGTTCAGCCCGCTTATCGCCGATGCCTTTCGCGCTGCTGATGGGGTCATTCAGTTTTTGCAGGATTCCAGGGCTGCCTAAAGCCGGGGGGCGGTGTGCATAACCGCGCCGTTCACGGACATCGACTAATGCATCCCGGGGAGTCTTTCGTGCTGGGGATGCGCCTTCAAACTCGCCGTTGTCATACCCCACGTCGCTGGATTCCCCGGTATCGAAATCCTCGTCGGGATCAATCGGTTGGCGGGCTGGTTGCTGCTGCTTCGCCGGTGCCTGCCGCTGTGAAGATGGGGCATCCAGGGGGGTATCACCTGTCGCCATCGTGATGATCGCGTCGACGGCTGCCGGGCGTTGATCGACAGGCATGGTGTCATAGTCGCGCAGACGGTCAGCAATGGTGTCGATCAGCGCGTGGTGATTGTCGGTTTGAGCCTGTCCGTGTGCTTCGCGTGCCCAGTGATAGGCAAAGCGGGCAAAGCCCCCTATGACCGCCGTATTCTGGTATTCCTTTTGCTGTTCCAGTTTCAGTATTTTGACAAGAGTCTGGAGTGAAGATGCCATTGTTTTCTCTCTCGCCGTTGGGCGAGTTGTGTATTAGTCTGCTCAGGGTTTCACAAATGGTCTCTTATTATCGCAGCATTAGACCATTTGCGCTAATCCACTCGCAACCCTAGATGCAATACGGTTCGGTTTAGCAAAAAGATTCCCTATTTGAATACGCATTCCGCCGGA
>CAYMGV010000030.1:0-20432 GCA_964390105.1 uncultured Anaerolineae bacterium
CCGGCAGCCGCCGTCACATCATCCTACGCCGCCCCCCCGGGTGAGGCCCAGATCATCCCGCTGGAAGGGATGCGCAAGACCATCGCCACCCGCCTCAGCCAAAGCTGGCAGGCCGCACCGCATGTTACGTTTAACGCCACGATCGATATGACCGAATCCATCGCCCTGCGCCAGGTCGCCAACGCACGCCTCGCCGAAGGGCAGGTCAAGGTCTCGATGACGGCTGTCATCTTCAAGGCCGTGGCGTGGGCGCTGCGCCAGGTTCCGCCGGTCAACGCGCATTTCATCAACGACCAGATCATCATCCTGCCCGCTGTCAACATCGGCATGGCCGTCGCACTGGATGACGGCCTGATTGTCCCCGTGATCGAGCATGTTGATCACAAGGGGCTGATCGAAGTGGGGCAGGAAGTCGCCGATAAGGCCAGCCGCGCCCGCAATGGCAAGCTGCGCCCCGCCGATCTGATCGATGGCTCGTTCAGCATCTCCAACATGGGGATGTTCGGTGTGGACAGTTTCACGTCGATCATCAACCCGCCGCAGGTCGGCATCCTCTCGGTGGGCCAGACGGTACGCACCTTCGTGCCGGGTGAAAACGACGCCCCCGTCATCAAGCCGCTGATGCAGGTGACGCTGGCCGTCGATCATCGTGTCACTGATGGCGCGGTGGCCGGGCAACTGCTGCAAGCCATTAAGACCGCGCTTGAACAGCCCTCCGTCATGACCTTCTAACCTTCTCTTAACACCCCATCGAGGGCCATCTGCGGGTGGCCCTCGATCACAAAGCGCCGTTTATCAATCGCCCCGGATACCCCGCCCCCTGCATGACAAGCCGCACATCTGTGAAATTTATACCCGAATCTCAACAAAAAGGGTGCAAGAAATTTCAAAATGGTTTATTGTGATTATATATCCTTAACAGAAGCAGTGGTTACACAACACACACAAGCCCGGCCAATAGAGACGAAAGAACCATAACCATATTTAACACTACGGGTTATACAAGTAGAAGTCACTGAAGCACACATTCATTGGTAAACACCTTTACCGGAGGTTTTTGTGTTCGTTTTCGAGAACATGGTCACCCTGCTTATCATCGCGTTTTTCCTCTGGATCGGGCAGTTGGCCCTGTCCTACTTCCAGTACAGGCGATACTTCGCGCGGTACAACGAGCTGAAGCGCATGGGCGACCGCGTCGCCGTGGGTGTGACCGGTAACATCTACTCCACAAAAGCCTATGGGGTACTGGTGGTAGACGAAAAAAACAACATCCTCCATGCCGAGCAGCTTTCCGGCATTACGGTGTTCGCCAATCTAAAGCCCGTCCCGGCGCTGGTCGGGCAGCCGATCACAGTGCTGGAAGACGAGGCCCCGCAGCTTGGCATCAAGAAGCGCCACTGGGCCGCCTTCCGTGAGGCCCGTGAATACCTCGTTGACGACGGTCTGACGATTGCTGAGCGCATGGAAGCCAAGCACGGACGCACGCGCAACAACCCGATCACCCAGGCTCTCCAGCGCAGAGACAAGGCCCAATCCGGCGAGGCCGTACCGAAGCCGGGGGCTGAGGGTCAATAGAACTATCACATTTGTGCAAGTTGTTTTGCTGTCGATGAATTCGGTGTAACCTGTAAGTACGTAACTGTGTTGTAACTATCAGATGCCGCTTTCACATACGTGGCTCACGGTATTGGAACCTCAAAAACACAGGTAACCCCAGCTCACACACCTTACTGGTACTCAGTTCGACCCAACCTATTGTTAAGTCCGGCGCATGAAGCGTCCGTTCTTAAAGTGTTATCAAGCCTTCGCGGCCCCGGCATCCGGGGACCGGGTGGCAAAATCGGCGAAAGGTCAAATCTTGAGTTCACGCACCGTTCAAACTCCACTTAATCCCGATAGAGGAGGCTAGGCAATATTATGGATTTCGTAGTTGCACTTGCTGAAGGCTTCATCGGCCTTTTCCAGGAAGGTGCCGGCTGGTTTACCGCAGTTGTAACAGGTATCGTCCCGCTGCTCATCGTCCTGCTGACTGGCTTCAATGCCCTCATCGCCCTGATCGGCCCTGAGCGTATTGAGCAGGTTGGTGAATGGGCTGGCCGCGACGGTATCATTTACTACCCCGTTCGCTACCTGCTCCTTCCAATCCTTGCTGTTTTCTTCCTGACAAACCCGATGGCTTACACCATGGGCAAGTTCCTGCCGGAGAAGTACAAACCCGCATTCTATGATGCTGCGGTGTCCTTCGTACATCCGCCGCTGGGTATTTTCCCTCATGTGAACCCCGGTGAACTGTTTGTCTGGGCCGGTATTGCGGCTGGCTTCGAGACCCTGGGTATTTCAACCACGTCTCTGGCCCTCGCGTACCTGACCACGGGCCTGATCGTGATCTTCATCCGTGGTATCGTCACTGAATTCATCACCTCCCAGATGTGGGACAGTGTTGAGCACAGCGAATAATAGGAGGATAAACAAAAATGCAAGGCATAAACAAGTTTCTTGCTAACGTCGGCCGTGCAGTTGGTGGCGTCGTAGGCGCCCTGTACCAGGCCGGTCGTGACGCCGTCGATATGGTTATCGTCAACGTGCTGCCCTTCATCGCTTTCGTTGCGCTTATCGTCGGTCTCATCCTGGGTTCCGGTATTGGTAACTGGATGGCCCAGGGCCTGTCCGCACTCGCCAGTAACGTCGTTGGTCTGCTGATCCTGTCCGTCATCATCGGCCTGCCGGTGCTCTCCCCGCTGCTGGGGCCGGGCGCTGTCATCGCCCAGGTGATTGGTGTGCTGGTCGGTACCCAGATCGGCGAAGGCAACATCAGCCCGGTGCTGGCACTGCCCGCACTGTGGGCCATCAACCCGCAGGTGGGCTGCGACTTCATCCCTGTCGGCCTTGCCCTCGGTGAGGCTGAACCTGAGACGGTGGAAGTTGGCGTGCCCGCTGTGCTGTTCTCCCGCATGGTGACCGGCCCCATCGCCGTGCTCATCGGCTGGGCATTCAGCCTGTTCTGGCCCTACGCCTAATCACGACTTCATCACCTTGAATTGACCTGAGCCGAAACAGTATCATCTAGGAGGGGAGGCAACTCCCCTCCTGATCTACATCGTGCAGCTGAGGCGGCCCCTCCTCCCCGCGAGGCGACTATCTCACGGCAGCAGCAGCGCACACTATTTTAAGAAAGGCGCGACAAACATGGGCGACTACAAAAAGGTTCGTATCAACCCCGGTAAACGTGGCTGGGGCGGCCCACTGGAAATTGAGCCGTCCGATGAAAAGCCGTACATTTACTGCGTCACCGGCGGGGGCATCCACCCTGTAGCAGAACGCATCGCCGAACTCAGCGGCGGGGAAGCCTTTGACGGGTTCTCCTCCAAGCGTGATTTCGATGAGCTGGCCTGTGCCGTGATCGACTGCGGTGGTACTGCTCGTATCGGTGTCTACCCGATGAAGGGCGTCCCCACCATTGACATTCACAGCACCAAACCATCTGGCCCACTGATGCGGTTCATCAAAAAGGAAATCTTCGTGTCCGGCGTTACCCCGGATCACATCGAAGTCGTCGAATAGATTTTTCTGCCCTCCACATGAAGGGGACTCCCCACTGCGTGGGTGGAGTCCCCTTCTTTGATATACGGTGATGACCACCAACTGCTGATTCAATGAGAACTTCGCCAACGGCAGCCCCCACCCTGGGCTGGTGGCCCGGAGTTCACCACATTCAACCCGATGGAGTTTCGCTATGGCGACACAGAAGTACGAAATGGAAGTTCTGCGCATTGGCCCCCTGCTCAGCGAGTTCATTGCTGAGGGCATCCTTGTCTTCTTTGGTGATGGCGCACCCGAAGAGCTTGAGGAATTTGCCATCATCCACAAACACACGGAACTGGCCTCGCCTGTCGAGCCGGGTGACCGCTTCGATATTGGCGGCACCGTGATGACCGTCACCGCCGTTGGTGATGTTGCGAACGAGAACATCGCGAACCTGGGCCATGTTGTACTGAAAGCCAATGGGAGCAGCGAGCCTGAAATGCCCGGTGATGTGTGTGTCGAAGCCGTGCCGCTTCCTGCTATTAAAGTCGGCACGATTGTGAAGGTATTTGCCACCGACTAACGGCTAATTTAAACTTCCAACGTACACAAATTGAGTTGTTTAACCAATCTGTATCCCTGGCATTTTACAGTCTCCGCCCTTCCCCCCACATGCCCTCCGAGACTGCTGCCCGGATACCCGGTGTTCATTCAATATACTGCCACGAAAGGACAATCCTATTATGTTGATGCACGATTTGAAAGAACGCGAGCGCGCGGGGAACCCTGTGCGTGTTGGGTTAGTTGGTGCTGGACAGATGGGCGAGGGTCTTGTCGCACAGATGGGCCTGATGAACGGCATGGACGCCGTTGCTGTAGCCGATGTGGTGCCTGGTCGCGCCAAAGCCGCGCTGGCTGGCGCTGGCAACGATAAGAAGACCATCGTTGAAACCGAAGACATCGGTGCCGCCGCACAGGCACTGGAAGATGGCAAGGTGGTTGCCACCACCAACGCCGACCTGATCGCCGTCGTCGAAGGGCTGGACATCGCTGTTGAAGCCACCGGCATCCCTGAAGTGGGTGCCAAGGTCGCGCTCGACGCCATCATGAACCGGCGTCACGTCCTGCAGATGAACGTTGAAACCGATGCCACCGTCGGCTATATGCTGCGCAAGATGGCGAACGCTGCCGGTATCGTCTATACCCTGACCGCCGGTGACGAACCCGGCACAACCATGGAACTGTACGACTTCGCGACCAGTCTCGGCTTCGAGGTGGTGGCTGCCGGTAAGGGTAAGAACAATCCGCTTAACCGGGCCTCCAACCCTGACTCCGCCCGTGAGAAGGCCGAACGCCAGCAGATGAACCCCAAGATGCTCGCTGGTTTTGAAGATGGCACCAAGACCATGGTCGAGATGACCTCTCTTGGTAATGCCATCGGCTTCGTGCCCGATGTGCGCGGCATGCACGGCCCCACCGCCACCCCCAAGACCATCGCTGATATTTACCAACCGAAATCCAGCGGCGGTATCTTCGCGAGCGACGACCTGAAGGTCGTCGATTACGGCCTGGGCATCGCGCCCGGCGTGTTCGTGGTTTTCACCACCGATCATCCCAAGATCGCCCGTGACCTGACCTACCTCAGCATGGGTGACGGCCCCTACTGGGCCCTGTATCGCCCCTATCACCTGACCAGCCTCGAAACCCCGATCTCCATCGCCCGCGCCGTCATGTACGGCCAGACGACCTGTGCCACCGACATCCCGCCCGTCTGCGAGACCGTCGCCACCGCCAAGAAGGACCTCAAGGCCGGTGAGCAGATCGACGCGCTGGGCGGTTTCACCGTCTACGGCATGATCGAGAAGACCAGCGTGGCCCGTGAGCAGAACCTGCTGCCGCTTGGCCTCGCTGTCGGTGCGACGCTGAAGAACGATGTAACGATGGGCGAGGCCCTGACCTACGCCGATGTCGAACTGGTCGAAGGCCAGACGATCCAGCACCTGCGCCGCATGCAGGACCATCTGATCTACGGCGACTAATCCGCTGAAGATGACGGGAAACAGGGATGTTTAACGCTTACAAGCGCATGACACACCAGATCGTGAACATGGTCAACACCGTGCAGGCTGGCGATGAGGACTATATTGATAAACGCCTCGGCAAGGTGCTGATCACACGCCATCAGCGTAAGGCAATCTGCGAGGCCGGGGAACTGGCTGCCGCGCGCGGCCTCGTGCCGCTCTTCGGTGAAGTCAGTATGCGCCTGTCTCATTCACGCATGGCGATCACCGTGCGCCGCGCCGATATCGGCGCGCTGGCTGAGGCCGACATCATCCCTGTTTCCCTTGACACTGAGAAGGAAATCGAAATGCTGCCCCCCCTCGCGCAGTGGCACCGCGCCGTCTACGCCAACAGTGAGGCGGGCGGGGCGCTGTTCTGCCAGCCTGCCTATACCATGGTAGCCAGCGGGGCGCGTTTGCAACTGGATGACACGTGGATCGAAGGGATTACGACGCGCTTAGGTGGCGTTGCCATCGCCGAGCCGGGCCTGACCTATGACGCCGTGCTGCCCCTGCTGGGCCATCATGTGCTGATGGTGCCGGGGCGCGGCGCGCTGATCTGGGGTGCGTCAATGGCTGATGCGATTCAACGCGCGGGTGTGCTGGAGTATGCCGCCCGTATTGCCGTGATCGCTCACCAGGGTGACCTGACCCCTGCCGGTCGCTGACCCGTATCATCCGGCTGTTTTTTTATCACAGGAGAAATCATGGCTCAAGCAACACTCAAGGTAAACCACGAAACCGGGCTGCACGCCCGCCCGGCATCCCTGTTTGTCAAGGCCGCCCAGGGCTTCGAGGCTGATATCCAGGTCAGTAACCTGACCGCTGGTAAAGGCCCCGTCGATGCCAAGAGCATCCTCAAGGTGCTGACGCTCGCCGCCAGCCAGGGGGCTGAGATCAAGATCACGGCAGAAGGCCCCGACGCCGATGACGCAGTGGCCTCCCTTGTCGCTCTGATCGAGGGAAACTTCGGGGAATAGCATAAGCAGCGTGCAGTGACAGGATGCGGATAGAACAGGCAGTCTGCGGCTCTGTCCGCTCCCTGCTCGACACGCCCGCTCAGGAAAGCCACGGAACCGGGATTCCCAGCTCGATCAGAGTCCAGTTTATACCGACTGCCATGCCCAGGATGCCGATGGCCCAGGCCTGCCATTTCTTCGTAACCCACCGTGGCTTGAGCGCCTCATAGCGCTCCCATCCATAAGTCGCAGTATAAATCCAGTAGATGCCGACCAGGAACGCGACGGCGATTTTAGCGATTTCTTCCCACGGCATAGTCTTGTCCTTTTGAACCCGTTGTCCTGCTGCTGAAATAAGGTCAATCGATGGTAGTTTACCACGACGAACCGAAGGCTCACACCCAAATGACGGATCTCACCACCGACCAATTAACGCTGGCCTGTGAGGCCGCCCGGCAGATCGCACGTCGTGCCGGGGACCTGCTGCAAGCCGCCTGCACCCGCCCGCGCCATATCACCTACAAAGGGCGCGTGGACCTCGTCACCGAAACAGATGTTGCAGTCGAGGCACTGGTCACAGATGGGCTGCGTCAGCAGTTCCCGGAGCATGGCATCATGGGCGAGGAAGGCACCGACCATAACCCCGGTGCGCCGCTGGCCTGGGCCATTGACCCCATCGACGGCACCACCAACTTCGCCCACGGCTACCCGGCCTTCAGCGTCACCCTGGCGCTGATTGCCGAGCGTGAGCCTGTCATCGGTGTGACCTATGACCCCCTGCGTGATGAGATGTTCAGTGCCACACGCGGCGGCGGTGCCTTCCTCAACGGGGAGGCCATCCACGTCTCGACCACACCGGGGCTGCAACAGGCCCTGCTCTCGACCGGCTTCCCGTATTACCGGCAGGACCCCGGCTCTGACAACAACATCGAGGCGATGACGGCCTTTCTGCTGCGGGCGCGTGGCGTCCGGCGCAGCGGGTCCGCCGCCCTCGATTGCGCGTACGTGGCCTGTGGCCGTGCGGATGGGCACTATGAACGCGGCGAGGCTATCTGGGATGGTGCAGCGGGGATGCTGCTGGTCCGTGAGGCTGGCGGCACGGTATCAGACTATAATGGATATCGTGGCCCGTCAATCCTGCATCATGACAACCAACTCGTCTACAGCAACGGGCTGATTCATCATGAGATGGTCGCCACGCTGCGCGAGGTCTACCGGGACGCCCCGATCAGGGCAGATGGCGATCACCTGATCTACCGCCCTCAGCCGGGCAACCCGTCCTGAACACACATGAATCGATGGAGTAGCCACACATGACGGAAATAACCTTTAACGGAATCGGGGCAGCAGAGGGAATCGCTGTCGGCCCCGCCTTTGTGTACGAGCCTGTTCAACTGATCGTCCCCGACCGCAAACCCGGCCCGGTGGATGACGAAATGGCCTACTTCGATGCGGCCACCCAACAGGCCGAAACGGAACTCGAAGCGCTGCACCAGAAGATGCTGGGCCGCGCCGACAAGGAAACCGCTGCCATCTTCGAGGCCCACAGCATGATCCTGATGGACCCCACCCTGCGTGAGACCGTCGAGGTGCGCATCCAGGGCGGCGTCAACGTCGAGCGCGGTGTCTCCGATGCTGCCGAGGAGATCGCGGTGCAGTTCGAGGCGATGGAGGATGAATACTTCGCCGCCCGCGCCCTTGATATCCGCGACGTGGGCCGCCGTATCCTGCGCATCCTGCTTGGTGTTGAGGACCGGTCGCTCGATGCCATGCAGCAGGCCAGCATCGTTGTGGCACACGACCTCACCCCCTCCGATACCGCCAACCTTGACGAGAACCTGACCCTCGCCCTGCTCACCGCCGTCGGCGGCCTGACTTCGCACACCGCCATCCTGGCCCGCACGCTGGGCCTGCCGGCGGTGGTTGGGATCGGTGATCAGCTGCTCGCCCAGATCACCAGCGGCACCCTGCTGGCGCTCAACGGGGCCAGCGGCGAGATCGTGCTGAACCCCGCCAAGAAGACGCAGAAAGCCTATGCCGACCGCAAGACCGCGCTTGATCAGTGGCAGGCCGAACTGCGCGCCGTGGCACTTGATGAGACCTACAACGCCGACGGTCGGCGCGTCGAAGTCGCCGCCAACATTGGTGATGCCCGCACCGCCCGTGATGCCGTTGAACTGGGCGCGGAAGGCGTCGGCCTGCTGCGTACCGAGTTCCTGTATCTTAACGAAACCACCCCGCCCAGCGAGGAAAAGCAGTACCGCACCTATAAATCGATCTTCCAGGCCATGGGCGCGCGTCCCATCGTGGTACGGACGCTGGATATCGGCGGCGACAAACCGCCCAGCTACCTGCCCTTCCCCGATGAGATGAACCCCTTCCTCGGCTGGCGTGCTATCCGCATCTGCATGGATCAGCCGGCCATCTTCAAGCCCCAACTGCGCGCTATCCTGCGTGCCGCCATCGACCACAGCGTCATGATCATGTATCCCATGATCAGCGGCGTCGATGAGCTGGTACGCGCCAACGCCGTCCTGCAGGAAGTCAAGGATGAGATGGACGCCGGTGGCACCCCGTATAACCCCGATGTGCCGGTTGGCATCATGGTTGAAACACCGGGTGCTGTGATGATGGCTGACAAACTGGCTGACTACGTCGATTTCTTCAGCATCGGCACCAATGACCTGACCCAGTACACGCTGGCAGTGGACCGCACCAACCAACAGATCGCCTACCTCTACGAGCCGCTGCACCCTGCCGTGCTGCGCCTGATCCGCCACACCATCGAAGCCGCCCACAGTAAGGGTAAGTGGGTCGGCATGTGTGGTGAACTGGCCGGTATGAAGCCCGCCATCCCGATCCTGCTGGGTATGGGCCTCGATGAGTTCAGCATGGCCGCCCAGGGCATCCCTGAGGCCAAGTGGCTGATCCGTCAGCTCGCCGACGCCGACGCGAAAGCCATCGCCGACCATGCCCTCGACCTGCCCACTGCCGACCACATCGTTGAGTATATGGATGGCATCCTCAAGGATTTGGGGCTGCCGGGCTAATCCGCAGTGATGTTGATGAACCGACATCGAACAGGGAAACGGCGGTTGGCATCAGCGCGTGTCAGCCGCTGTCGCTGCCCCTGACCTCTAACAAGGACTTTCAATGCCCATCTACCTCGACTCCGCCAACCTTGACCATGCCCGCGCCGCCCGTGAGATCGCTTACGTGGCCGGCATCACCACCAACCCGACCCTGATCGCACAGGAAGGCGAACCCACCCGCGCACGAGTCCGCAAGCTGCTCGCCCTGACGGATGGCGTGGTGTTCTGTCAGCTTACGGCGGCCACGCTGAAAGAACGGGCCACACAGGCGCAGGAGGCCGCGTCGATAGCCCCGGCCCGCGTCGTGATCAAAATCCCGGCCCGCACCGGGAACTTCTCGCTGGCCGCAAGGCTGGCCGCTGATGGCGTCCCGGTATGTATTACGGCGGTCAGCAGTGCGGCACAGGCCTATCTCGCCGGGCAGGCGGGCGCGGCCTTTGTGGCACCGTATGTCAACCGCCTGACGCACCAGACCGGCGACGGCCTGCGGGTCGTCAGGGAGTGCCGCGCCGCCGTCGAGGGTACTGGGACGCGCATCCTCGGGGCCAGCCTGAAAACGCCCGTGGAGGCCGTACAAACGGTTTTGGCAGGCGCTCATGACCTGACCCTGACCTTCGCTGTGCTGACTGCGCTGGGCGATCACAAACTCAGCGAGGCCGCGATTGCGGATTTCGAGGCGCAGGGCGCGGAGTGGTAGGGACGCTGAAGGCTGACAGCTAAAGGCCAGGATAAAAGGAGAACCAATCATGACTCACAACCCGTTACCGTTCCTCTCGAACGGCATCGCGCAGACGGCCATCATTGTTCCCAATCTTGAAGAAGCAGCCGAAGCGTACTGGACGCGCTTCGGCATCGGGCCGTGGCACTTTTACACCTATGCCCGCCCGCTGCTGCATACGCTCAACTACGGCGGTCAGCCGGTCGATTCCGTGGTGCGGATTGCGCTCTCCTATGCCGGGCCGTCGCGGCTGGAGTTGATCGAAGTCGGTGAGGGGCCGTCCATCTATGCCGATTATGTGCGCGATCATGGCTACGGGGTGCAGCACCTCGGTGTGCTGGTGGCGGACATGGCGGCAGCGCTGGCCGAAGCCCGCGCCGCCGGGTTCACGGTGTTGATGGAAGGTGCCGGGTTCGGGCTGCATGGCGATGGGCACTACGCCTACCTCGATACCGAGGCGCTGCTGGGGGTCTGCATCGAACTGATTCAGCGTCCGTCCGACCGGCATGAGCCGGAAAAGGTGTATCCATAGGGGATAAAGACGTGAGATGCTAACCGCTAACCGCTATTCTTCCCCCAGGTACCGCTGGACCAGCGCCAGGATATCATCAAGGTCGAAGGGCTTGGTCATATAGGCATCGACGCCGCTTTCGAGCACCTGGGCGGCCTCAACCTGCAGCCGTGCGGTGAGGATGATATAGGGGATATCCCGCCATTCCTCGACAGCACGCACCTCGTGGAACAACGCCATTCCATTCATGCGAGGCATGGTCAAATCAGCGAGGATCAGGTGGGGTGTTTGTTCGCGCATCTGCGCCAGCGCTTCAATCCCATCGTTGGCCGCCAGCACGCTATAACCCTCCAACGCCAGGATATCCACCATCGTATCGCGCAGCACCTCATCATCATCGGCGAAGCAGATCACAAACCCGGTTTCATTCATGCTGGTTTTCCCCGGCTATCACGGGCAGCAGCACCCGGAACGCGGCCCCTTCACCGGGAACGCCGCTGCTCTCAATCTCAAGACGGCCCTGGTGCTGCTGCACAATCTCACGCGCAATCGCCAGCCCCAGCCCGGTGCCCGGTGCGCTCGTGTTACGTGATGCCTCACCGCGATAAAACCGGTCGCTGAGATGTGGCAGGTCTTCGGCAGAAATACCGGGACCGTCATCATTCACGCAGAAGTACACATTCGCCCTGCCATCCCCCTCTTTACGGAGACCACTTGAGATCACAATGGTATTACCTTCACTGTTGTAATTCAGGGCGTTGGTCAGCAGCACGCTGAGTACCTGCTCCGTGAGGCCGGGATCAGCCCACGCAAGCGGCAGCCCGCTGCCAAGTTCAAGGTCTATGGCGATGCCGCGTGTGCTGGCAATCGGCAGGCGGTCCGCCACATGATGATTGATCAGGTCGTTCAGGTTACAGGCTGCGCGATCCAGTTCAACGCGCCCCTGGTCCAGCCGGGAGAGGCGCAGCAGGTCCTCGATCAGCACGTTGAGCCGGTCGATCTCGCGGCCCAGCCGCTTGAGGTACACCTCCGACCGGCCCGGGTCACGCTCCAGCAGGCGGTGGTTGAGCTTCAACCCCGTGATCGGTGTACGCAGCTCATGCGAGACGTTGGAGACAAAGCGGTCCTTCATGCGCTCGATCTCCTTGAATGCGCTGATATCCCGCACGGTACACACTACGCCCGCATTCTCGGAGCCGACCACCTGCGCCAGCGCGACCTCAACCTCAAGCGGCGATTCATCCTTCTTCTGCCTGAGCTGTGCCTCGAAGGTGACGGCCTCGTGGCTGTCCAGCAAGGATTGGAAAATCTCGTCAAACACCAGCGGCGGCTCAAGGATCAGCATGTCCGCCAGCTTGCGGCCATACGGCTCATAGGGCATACCAAACTGGGCCTGCGATGCCGGGTTTGCCACTTCGATCACGCCGCCCCGGTCCAGCAGCAGGATGCCAATCGGGCTGTTGTCCAGGATAGCGGCCCCCTGCTCCACCGCTCGTTGAAGTTCGTAGACGGCGCTCTCCACCTGGAGTTGGAGCGTTTCGTTGTAATGGGTCACTGCTTCGTACAGCCGTGCGTTGATGATGGCCGTGGCAAGCTGGTCAGCCAGCGTACACAGCACGATATGATCGGTCTCATCAAAGGCGTTACGGCGGCTGCTCTGCACATCCAGCACGCCGATCACGGTGCTGCGTGCCGTGATCGGGATGGCGATCTCGGAGCCGATCAGGTCCTCATCAAACGGGTTGTGGTAATGCACACTGCGCCGGACATCGTTTGAGATCTGGACCTTACCAGCCTGCGCGGCTCCGCCGACCATGCCAACGCCAACGCGCAGATGGTGATCCGGGGGGAAGCGATCCGAGTACTGGCCTGCCGAAGCCCGCATCCATACGGTATCACCTTCCAGGATAAACACGCCAACATGCTCATAATTGAAGGCCTCCTGGATCAGCACGGCGGCCCGCTGGGTGACTTCACCCAGGTTCAACTGCAAGGCGATGCGGCTTGCCACGTTATTGACCAGTTCAAGCTGACGGATGCGCCGCCGCACCTCAAGTTCGGCACTGCGTGAGCGTACCAGGTTCGACAGGCTGATGGCAAACATCCGCACCTGGTCGATATCATCCGATGTGTACGGGGTGGGCTTGTTGAGCATCCCCACCAGCAGCGCCGCCTGATCCCCCTCCATGATCGGCACGACCATGTACCGGTGTGCCCCCGGCTGACCCTCCAGCAAGCCGTTGAGCGTCGCGTGATGCAGGCCGTCGTTTTCGATCACAGGCTGCCGGGTATCCACCGCGATCCCGCACGGCATGGACGGATCAATCATGTATCGCCTGTCACCCAGCTTCTTGATGGCGGCCTGGTCCACAGCACGCGACCACGCATCCAGCCGGACGCGGCCCGCCTCCTCACCCAACAGCCGGATATACCCGTACTCGCTGCTGGTCAGGCGCACCATATCATCCACCGCGATATCAATATACTGCTGTGCCGAATCACCCGTGGTCTCACTGAGCGCCAGGACCGAGACGAGACGGTCATGGTTAATATGCTCGCGGCGGGAGGCCGCTTCCTTCTCATACGCGCGGGCAATCTGCGCCGCGATGCTCTGGATCAGGGAGCGCTCCTCCGACAGGAACGTGGCCCCACCGCGCACCTCGGAAGAGCCATCATAGGCCACCATCACCTCACCGATGGTCTGCCCTTCGACCGTAATGGGGGCAGACAGCGCCCGCTTGCTCTCAGCAAAACGGGCACTCAGGTACTCTTGATCATAGACACGGATGCGGGCAACCGCGTGCACGGGGTCCAGCCAGCCATCCGGCAGGCGGGCCACGATGCCGATCATCTTATCGGCAAAGGACAGGTTTTCCTCGTCAAGAATGCGCGTTACATCATGCAGGCAGTGCAGCTCCTTGATACGCTCATTGAGCTGGGTAGTACGGTCTTCAAGTTGAGCCTGCGCCTCGCGCAGTTCAGTCACATCCTGCTGGATCGAGATGTACCCGGTGATGCGGTCGTGATCATCACCCAGGGGCGTGATGGTGACATCGGCGGTGTACGTCGAGCCATCTTTGCGGCGGTTGACCACATCCCCGGCCCACACGTCACCGGCACGGATGACCGTCCACATCGAAGCGTAAAACTCCGGCGGATGATTGCTGGATTTGATCAGGCTGGAGTCCCTGCCGATGGACTCCTCCAAACTGTAGCCGGTGGCTTCCTCAAAGGCAGGGTTAACCCACTGGATCACGCCTTCGGCATCGGTGATGATCACGACGTTGGCAGAGGCATTCAGCGCCGCACTCTGCATCCGCATGGCGTCGGTGGCAGCTTTGCGCTCGATGGCGTAGGTGATGGCGCGGTACAACTGGCGTGGGCCGATGTCCTCCTTGGTGAGATAATCCTGGGCACCAGCCTGCATCGCCTGCAGGCCAAGCTGATCATCATCGAAGCCGGTCAGCACCACGATGGGCACAGCGCAGCCTGCCTCCCGGATCAAATGCAGGGTCTCACTGGCAGCACCATCGGGCAAGTTGAGGTCAAACAGTGCGACATCAAACGCGCACGCATCCAGCGCCTTCTCCGCCAGTGCCAGCCGGTCGACGTGTACCAGGTCTACCTCAAGCTGCCAGATGCGCTTGAGATGCTCCTTCACGAGCCGAACGTCGCTGGGGTTATCCTCCAGGAAGAGCAGCTTGACGTGCCGGGCCATCGTCACATCCCCCGTCTGTTCGTAGGCAGGGTAGCGGCCTTAAACCAGAACGCTTCAATCGTCCTGACGATCTCGATGAACGCCGTGATGTCGTCGGGTTTGGTGATGTAGCAGTTGGCGTGCTGCTGGTACGCGGCGTTGATATCCTCGCTGGCGCGGGACGTGGTCAGGATGATGACCGGGATATGCTTCAGGCCCGCATCGTTCTTTAATACAGCCAGCACTTCATGCCCGTTCATGCGCGGCAGGTTCAGGTCGAGGATAATGATGTCCGGCAGCTCAAGGATATCCGCCAGGTCGGCAAGCCGATCCAGCGCCACTGCGCCGTCCGAGGCAACCATCATCCGGTTCGGGATGTTCTGATCCCGCAGCACGGCCTGGATCAGGCGCACATCCCCCGGGTTGTCTTCAACCAGTAAAATGTCAATGGGCTGCATCGTGATTAGGTCTCTTTCATAACAGGTAATGTGAAGTAAAATGTCGCCCCTTCATCAGCGGCGGACTCAAGCCATATCCGCCCACCATACCCTTCGACAATACGTTTACAAACAGCCAGCCCTATCCCCGTACCGGGGTACTCCTCGCGCGAGTGAAGCCGCCGAAAGATCACGAATATCTTCTGCTGGTACTTCTCCGGAATACCGATCCCGTTATCCCGGACGCTGAACTGCCACATATCCCCGTCACGCTGCACCGCGATTTCAACCACCGGGTCATCTTTCGAGAACTTGAGCGCGTTCCCCAGCAGGTTCTGAAACACCTGGACAAGCTGGTTCTCATCGACACTGACCCGGGGCATCTCCCCGCTCATGCGGATGTGGGCACCGCGCTCCTCAATGGTACCCGACATTTCGTTCAGTACCCAATCAAGGGCAGCCTGCACCGATACCGGTTCAAGGCTTTCGTTGGGCACACCCACCCGTGAATACGTCAGCAGGTCGCGGATGAGCATCTGCATCCGCCGTGCCCCATCGACGGCAAACCCGATGAACTCGCGGCCCTCGTCATCGAGCTTGTCCATGTAGCGCGTCTCGATAAACTGAAGATAGCTCGTCACCATGCGCAGCGGCTCCTGCAGATCGTGCGAGGCGATATAGGCAAACTGCTCCAGGTCGGTATTGGAGCGGCGCAGTTCCTCCGTCAGCTTGTTCAGCGCCTGCTGCGCCTCGACCCGGCGGCTGATATCCACAAAGGTCACGACCACCTGCCGGATATCCCCGCTGCTGTCAAACTCCGGCCTGCCATTCACCAGTGCCCACAACGGACGTTCAAGGTCAGAGCGTTTGACACCAACAAGGTAATTGACGATCGGCTGGCGGGTGGTCAGCACCCGGTTGACCGGGTACTCCTCGACGGGCATTATTGAGCCGTCTTCCCGCAGGAAGTGCCACACCGGGTCATCGGCAGCCGTGCCGAGTATGTCGCTCGGCACCATGCCCAGCATCTCCCTGGCAGCCGTGTTACTCAGCAGGATGCGGCCATCCGGGCCGTGGACCACGACCCCCGCCGCGAGGGTGCCTAACAGGCTGCGATAATGCGTTTCGCTGCTCTCTATCTCGCGCTGCATGGACAGGATATCGGTCATGTCCACCGCCATCGTGACGATCAGCTTACGGTCGTTGTAGATATCGTACAGGGAAATGGCCTTGAATGACCAACTGCGCTGGCTGCCATCCTTGCACCGCACCATCAGATTCTCTTGGCTCACATTTTCGCCGTGGGTAATGCGTTGGTTCAGGTTCAGCACAACCTCGCGCGTGTCCTGCCCTGGGTAAGCACGCTCAAACCAGTCATCGACCGTCAGAATGTCCTGCCGTGTATACCCCGTGATCTCGCGCCATTTGCGGTTCATCATCAGGATACGGCCCGAATTGGCGCGGATCATGACCGGGTACGGCGCTTCCTCCAGCGCCCGCCGGAAGCGCTGCTCACTGGCAAGCAGTTCCCGCCGGAGCAGCCGGTCCTCGCCGACATCCCGCGCAAAGACGTAGAACTCGCCCTCGCCCTCCGCGTGGAATCGCACGCTGATCTCCACGTCAATCACGGCGTTATCCTTGCGGAGATAGCGGGCCTCGTAGCGGTCCGCGCCCTGCTCAACCAGATGTTGAAACCGCAGCAGGGTATCCGCGTCGCTGACCTCGTACTCAATATCCTGCAAACGCAGCATCACCAGCAGTTCTTCGCGGCTGTAGCCCAGCAGGTCGCAGGCTTTATCGTTGACCTCAAGGAAATTGCCGCCACGGTCCAGCCGCCAGAAGGCATCCAGTGACGACCTGATGATGGTGTTATAGCGCTCACGGGCAGCAACGCGCCCGGTGATGTTCTGTATCTCGCCCAACAGCATCTGATCCCCGCTGCTGTTGGTGGTGAGGATCGTGTGATCAAGCACCCAGCGGTAGCCTCCATCACGATGCCTGGCGCGGTACTCCAGCATAAAGGGCGTATCCGGCTGGGCCAGGTAAGCGCGATACCCCGCCAGCACATAGGCCTGATCATCGGGATGCAGCAGCTGCTGAGGCGTTTCGGGGAAATCCCCCTCATCGTAACCAAGGAGTGCCTTACAGTCTTCGGAGAGCCACAGGGTTTGGGTGGAAAGGTTGTACTGCCATTCACCCAGGTGCAGCATACTCACCACATGGTCAAGCCGCTGCTGCGTTTGCCGAAGCTGCTCACGGAGAACCTCAAGCTCGTTTTCAGCCATTGTTGATCCTTGACCTGCTGCCCTGTATCGCGAGTTCCAATGCTGCGCTTGTATCTGCTCCCATACCCTTCAGTTATTATACTAGCATAATTCCAAAAGCATGCAGCATGACACATTATCCTTAATATTTTACTTATGAACCTGCCATGACAATCTGCCTGCCTCGATGACAGGATCATCAGACGACCTTGACTGCTGGCCTGCGTCTGCACCCGGCCCCTTCTCGCCCTGCCTTCCCCGGACACGGTATGCTATATGTTATGGATTCAACACTGCTGCTGTTCATTGTCATTATCCTGGGCGCATCGTTTGTGCACAGCGCCATCGGGTTCGGCATGGGTCTGATCGCCATGCCGCTGCTGACCATTGCACTGGGGATAGAGACGGCGGTGCCGGTTATCGCACTGCAAGCGGTGCTGCTGCAATTGGCACTGGCACTGTACTATCGCCAGTCGATGCAATTCAGGGAAATTGGCGTTCTCGTCGTCGCCACACTGATCGGCGTGCCGGTGGGTGTCTGGCTGCTGGACGCCGTACCGGAGCCGGTCATTGTGGCCGGGCTGGGGGTGATCCTCGCGCTGTATGGCCTGTACTCATTGATCACCCCCAAACTGCCCAAACTGGACGGAAACGGCTGGGCGTGGGGGGCGGGGTTGATATCGGGCGTGCTGACGGGGGCCTACAACACGGGCGGCCCACCGCTGGTGATGTACGGCAACGCCCGCCGCTGGGAACCGGAAGCCTTCAAGGGGACTTTACAGGGCGTCAACTTCATCAAGAGCCTCATGGTGATCATCGCGCATGTGCTGGCCGCCAACTTCCATGCCGGTATCTGGCCCTACTTCTGGGTCAGCATCCCGGTCACGGCGCTCGGTATCGCGCTGGGCGTATGGACCGATCGGCTGTTTAACGCCAAACGGTTCGCGGTGGTGATCCAGGTGGCGCTGGTACTGCTGGGTATTCAACTGATCATATCGGCGCTGGGAGGATAGCTCAAAAAGCTTGAGCCGGGGTAGAGTACCCCGGCTCAATCATTGGAGGAGAAGGTTAAAGCAGTCGGATACCCGCCAGCGGGTAGCGGAGTTCGTCATCCTGCCTTTTCTCACAGGGTATATCAGCCGCACCGGTTGGCTGCGCTGGCCTGCCGAGAGGCTGGGTCAGGCGCGGCACGGGGGCCAGGTTCAGGCGCACCACCGGGCGGCGGTGATCTATCCGTGTAACAGGCTGTTTGTGTTGGGTTGAACTCAGCATGTTGGATCGCCCTCCATTCATGTCTGCGATCATTACCCCTACCCTACCTCCTGGGTGTTGCGCCTCTGCAACGGGTGCGTTCCGGTTTGGTCACGGTGTGTTACGGTTCTGTAACGGGGCAGCCGTCAAGCTGACTGCGTAAGCCCTGTTTTAAATATGACATATGTCATCTGAGATCGTGCCTTATGCGCGTATCGCATAACGAGTGCGCTGTTTACAATAGTTGGTACAAAGGGCAAGATACCAACAGCAAAGAGGAAATAACCCCATGGCAGAAGTCAAACAATCTGCATTAATCGTCACTCCCCGCGCCATCGAGATGATCCGCAAACTGCGTGACGAGCGCGACCTGGGAACCGAGTACGGCCTTCGTGTATTTGTTGCCGGGGGCGGATGCTCCGGTATGCAGTACGGCATGGCCTTTGAAAACACCCCCATGGCAGACGATGCGGCCATCGCGGTCGATGGGGTGACGCTTTATGTGGACCCGGTCAGCCTGCCTTACATCGAGGGCGCAACGGTGGATTTCATCGATTCGATGATGGGCGGCGGCTTCAAGGTCGATAACCCCAATGCCGTCTCAAGCTGCGGCTGCGGCAGTTCCTTCCGCGCGGGCGATGATGCCGGGGCCGAGGGCGCAAGCTGTGAACCGGGAAGCTGCGGCTGCGGGTAATCCCATCTATCGACTCGCTCTTTCTCTCAATACGAGGGCGCAGCATCAGCGCCCTCGTATTGATTCCGGGTGCCCCTCCCTCACCCTTGATCACACGATCTCCATGACATTCTGCTAAATATATGGAATTTTACTGAGATTTATATAGATTGTGGTATACTGTTGGGGAGTTTACAGAAGCACCCAAAGGAAGCTGTGTATCATGACAGAAGCTGCAAGGCCGCACACCGCCGCCGAGATCAACCCGCTGCCGCTCCTTGTCCGCGTTCTGCTGATTGCGGCAGGCCTGCTGTTCTTCGCCCTGGGGATGATCGGCATTGTGCTGCCCATCCTGCCAACAACGCCGTTTATGCTGCTGGCAGCGGCGGCCTTCGTGCGCTCCTCGGATAAACTCTACCGCTGGCTGCTCGCCAGCCCGTTTGTCAACCGGCACTTCCACAGCCTGCTCAACGGCGCTGGCCTGACGCTGAAACAGAAGCTCTTTTTCACGGGGATTGCCGGTGTCATGATCCTGTTCTCGGCAGTGGTGGTGGTCCATACCTGGCCGCTGCGGCTGCTGCTGCTGGCGCTGTGGGGCGTGCAGATCGCGTACTTCGCATCCATCAAAACGGCACCCCCCACGCCCAACGAGTAAAAAATGGGCTGTTCAGCCCATTGAAATCCCATACCCCGGCCCCGTATACTGAGTCAGATAGATCAGTTTGCCCTACGGTTTACTCAGCAGTTTACGGTTCGGGCAGTGATCAACGTGGGCGCACTTCGTGGCAGAGTGCGCCCGCTTCTTTAACTCTATTCGTCCTGATCCCATTCTTCCGGGCGCTGTGCGATCTCGGAGGTAGCGGGGGGCTTATAGACCACCTTGTTCATTGGGCGTGTTCTGAGCGATCCATCCCATGCCTCCCCCATCCGGATGCTGGCGATGTCGAGATAAAATTGTTGGGTATCCGAGCCTGCCGCCCGCCGATCATGAAGGATCGCAGCGGCGGCAGTCGTTCCTACCCCCATGTACGGATCCACGACCAGATCGCCGGGTTCGGTTGTGGCAAGAACAAATCGCTCAACCAGTGCCACCGGGAACTGACAGGGATGATCGGTTTTCTCAACGTGATTGTTCTTCACATTTGGCATATCCCATACATCACTGGGGTTCTTGCCCTTCGGGTTTCCAGATAACTGGCCCTTCTTTGGGCCTCGAAACGCACGCTTGCCAGGGTATTTCTGCGGCAC
>CAYMGV010000030.1:20532-26767 GCA_964390105.1 uncultured Anaerolineae bacterium
CTGGTGCGTTCTTCGTATTCCTTACCGATGTTGTATGGAGGGGAAGTGATAATCAGCGAAGCCTGGTCGCCAGATGAGGCAATCTGATGAAGCAGGTCAAGTCGATCTCCGTGATATAATGTGACATCTGCCTCAGGCTGGTACTCTTGGGAAATCCTGATATCTCGTTCGCGTTGCGCTCCATTGAACAAAGCAAGCTGTTTGGACTCTGTCATTGGTTTTCCCTCTCTCTCTGTACGGATTTAGTCTACCAAAAGAAGGAGAATTCCGCTGTGGAAGTTCGTGGTATCTATTCATTTAATGGCGGACGTGAAACAGTCGAAGCAAACAAACCGGCGGAACTGGCGGAGGTCTACCGGGTGATAGAAACAGTGGATGCAAGTCAGCTTCAGACCAAAGTCAGCGCCGAACGAGGAATGAAGGGGCGGCAGTTGTTCAGTCCACCCGCCCTGAATGCAGTATCTACGCAGAAGTTCTCAGGTTTGGGCTGGTCAAGCCACCGCGAGTATTGTGATTATCCCACCCAATACTATGTGGGAGAAGATGACGTATTGAGCGAGGTTCGTGGGGCATTCCGCGAGATGGACTACGTCAAGAACCGTCTTGGAATTGAGGTTCAGTTTGGCAAGTATGCCTTCATGGTCTATAACGTTGCGGCCAAGATGACCATCTTCCGTAACCTGAATGTGATCGACTACGGCATAGAGATCGTCCCACTCAAGAAGATGGCAGACCAGATGTCCAGCGGCGTCAGCTACTTTGAACAGTTTGTATGGGACCTGGAACAGCGGGGCGTATCCAATATTGATGTGCCAGTGCTCATACTCGGCCTGATGCCCTGATCATCCTACTCCCCCGGCAGCGTCGGCGGTTCGCCATCGGGGACATCCCCGCGCAGGAAGCGCACGATGGCCCGCACCGCCGATTGCAGGATCGCCTCACCAAGCGGCACCATCTTCAGGTCGATGAACATCTGCTCATCGGGCAGGCGGTCATCAAGGGCCTGCATCTCCTCGGCAAACACAACCAGCAGGTCGGCCTCATGGTCTTCAAGGAACAGCGCAAGGTCATTACGGGCGACCTGGAAGATCATCTCACGAATTAGGCGGCGCAGCATACCATTCGACTCCTTTTCCTGTGTCTCGTTAATAATCCACCCGACCTCGTGACCCGACCCGGGCAAAGCGCCCGGTCGATTTGCGTGTGGTGCCCTGGTTGAAGTCCGTGGTCGTGCGGCGCGGTGGTCGTCGCCGTGGCAGGTGCTTGCGTGAAATGCTCATCAGGATACCGACGGCACTCATCACAACCACCAAACTCGACCCGCCGTAGCTGATGAAGGGCAGCGTCACACCGGTGAAGGGCAGCACGGCGGTCATCACCGCGATGTTGAGCATGGCCTCGATGCCGATCCACGTCCCAACACCCACCGCCAGCATCGAACCAAACGGGTCACCGGCCTCATTGGCGATGTGGAAAGCACGCCAGACAAACGTCGCGAGCATCACCATGACCAGCACACAGCCGAACAACCCCAGTTCCTCCCCGATAATGGCAAAGATGCTGTCCGTATGTGGCGCAGGCAGGAAACCGAACTTCTGCCGGGACTGCCCCAGCCCGATGCCGAACCAGTTGGGCGTGAACGGGCTGTCCGGGCGAGCGCTGGGCGCGGTAAATGCGATGATGGCTTGCTGAACATGCCAGCTTGCCTGGGTGAGGTCCTGCATCGCTGCGAGATGATCGGCGAGGCGGTCACGCGCGTGCTGAAACTGGGTCGTCACCAACCAACTGACCACCCCACCCCCCACCAGCGCTATGCCCACCTGGATCAGATTGGCCCCCGCGACAAAGAACATCACCCCCGCCGTGACGACGATGATGGCCGCAGAACTGAGGTCCGGCTGGAGGACGATCAAGCCGCCCACGGCCCCAACGAGAATAATAAACGGCACCAGCCCGTAACCGATACGGTGTAGTTGATCCCGTCGCGAGGCCAGCCACGACGCGAAATAGATGATCACGGCCAGCTTGGCAGCCTCGCCCGGCTGCACGGACCCGTTGAACAGCGCACGCTGCGCGCCGAACAAGTCGTTGTTTTCCATCAGCAGCAGAACGCCCAGTGCCAGGATCGTGATCATCATGATGCCGATGGCGACCGCACGGCGGCCCAGCAGGCGGTAATCGAAACGCCACAGCACCAACAGGGCAACCAGCCCCACCGCCAGCGAGCGCACCTGCCGCAGCAGAATACGCACCGGCGACCCGTATTCAAGGTAGCTGTAATCGAAGGTGGTGCTGTACACCATCAGCAGGCCAAAGGCCAGCAGCGCGGAAACGATCAGCACGAGGTAGATGTCAAAGTCAAACGCGTTTGGCACGGCGGGTGCCACGTCATTATCACGTACCGGGTTGGAATCAGAAGTTGTAACGGCCATCGCTGTCTCGACCTGAATAACCAATAGCGTTATGCGAACGAACCTCTACAGGCTCTTAGTGTACGTCAAAACAGGTCACCTCACCACAGCGAAATCCGGAATCCGCCTGCCGGGTGCCCGTTGAATCCAGGCTGGGGTTGAGATTATCCATGATGTGGGCTTATACTGAAGGTATCTGCAGAGTGAGCCAGTTGAGCTGTGACAACACCCCATATCACTCGCAACCCATCAGGCAATCGGTGCGTGAAGCCTTGCCTGGCCTGGGGCAGGTTTCTTTCGAGGGGCCTGCCCTCGGTGTTTTGTTTCAGGACTTCTTGTGTTTTCAATAGCAACGCCTCGCAAGCTCGGATTGGGGGGGTGTCATCTGCTTAAGTCCTACACCCATCAGATGAAAAGCAGTGACCCTGTCGCTACACTCTGTCTATGAATTGCACAACAAATGTAGAGGTTACGAACAACCATGACACAAGAACGTAAGATAATAGTGATTGGCAGCGGGTTTGGCGGGCTGGCAGCCGCCATCCGGCTGGCTGCCCGTGGGCACGATGTGACGGTCCTTGAAAAGCGCGATAAGCCCGGTGGCCGCGCCTACGTCTACGAGATCGACGGCTATACCTTCGACGGCGGCCCGACCATCATCACCGCCCCGTATATGTTCGATGAACTGTGGGAGGTCGCGGGTAAAAAGCGCGAGGACTACATCGCGTTTGTCGAGACCGACCCGTACTACCGCATCTACAACGCTGACGGCCTGAAGTACGACTTCACGCAGGATAAAGAGGACATCGTCCGGCAGATCGAGCAGATCAGCCCGGAGGATGTGGCGGGCTATCACAGGTTCCTCGAAGCGACCCAGCCGATCTTTGAGAAGGGCTTCGTGCAGTTGGCCGATGTGCCCTTCCTCACGATGGGCGACATGCTCAAGGTTGCGCCCGACCTGGTCAAGCTGCAAAGCTATCTCAACGTCTACCCTTACGTCGGCAAGTTCATCAAGAACGAATTCCTGCGGCAGGTGTTCAGCTTTCACCCGCTGCTGATCGGCGGTAACCCCTTCGATGCCTCGTCGATCTACGCCATGATCCACTACCTCGAACTCAAGTGGGGCGTGTGGTTCGCGATGGGCGGCACCGGGGCGCTGATCAGGGCCATGGTGAAGCTGTTCGAGGACATCGGCGGCACGATCCATTACAACGTCGAGGTCGATGAGATCGTGGTGGGCAGCAGTGGCCGCAGCGTGATCGGCGTGCGGGCCGCCGACGGCGAGTTCTACGAGGCCGATGACGTGGTCAGCAACGCCGACGTCGCCACCACGTACATGCACATGATCGACAGGCGCTACCGCCGCGCCAACGGCGACTGGCGTTACAAGGCGTACAAGTACAGTATGTCGCTGTACGTGCTGTACTTCGGCACGAACCGCCAGTATCGTGACCACGGCCTCGCGCATCACAACATCATCCTCGGCCCGCGTTACAAGGAGCTGCTGAACGACATCTTCAACAAGAAGATCGTGGCCGATGACTTCTCCCTGTACCTGCACATGCCCACCATCACCGACCCCAGCCTCGCGCCGGAGGGCGGTGAATCGTTCTATGTGCTGTCGCCGGTGCCGCACCTCGGCGCTGATGTGGACTGGGAGACCTTCGCCCCGGTCTACCGTGAGCGCATCATCGGCTTCCTTGAGGACAACTACATGCCCGGCCTCAATGACAGCATCGTGGCGGAAACCCATATCGACCCACGGCACTTCAAGCACACGCTCAACAGCCACCTCGGCGCGGCCTTCAGCGTGCAGCCGACCCTGGCACAGTCGGCATGGTTCCGCCCGCATAACCGCTCCGAGGAGTTCGATAACCTGTATATCGTCGGCGCGGGCACCCACCCCGGCGCGGGCCTGCCCGGCGTACTGAGTACGGCGGCGGTGGTCGATAAGCTGATGATGGAGAAGACCGGCGCGGTGGGGTAGCGTGGCGCTGGTTGGATTGTGAATAGCACAGGCCCCCGGTCGAGTGACGGGGGCCTTTTTGTTGCCCCGCCACTGAACCCCCTGCCCAAAAAGTACTCAACTCGACGTTGAATCACCTTGAATCCACAAAGAGCAGCGCAGCTACCGGATGGGGGCAATCTCACTCACTCCTCCCCCACCAGCCCCCGCAGCCGACGCCGCCCCGCGTAGGCTATACGTCATTTGTCCACACGGCATGTGCCTCTTTAACGGACATACTCAATACGGTTCTGCATTTCTTCCGGGTTATAGACCTCATATATCAGTTCGAGAAAGTTGACCCATGTGCCAATTCCATGTTTGTGCTGCTGCCCAAATACAATCCCGGCATGAGCCTGTCCACCCAGAACCAATTCTATCAAATCGGAATCATGGGTACAGAATACATAGCCCATTTCGGTTGATCGGTTGAGATGGTTTGCATCACTGTCGCCCAGTAGATTCAGGTCGCGGACAGTAATGGCTTCAACGCCGCGACGATGTAAGCCATCAGCAACAGCAACCGGTATATTCTCATCCAGGAAGAAGCGAATCTTTGCCACCGGGTCGTTTCTCCGCTAACTCTTCCGCGCGTTTGATCTCCGCTTTGATCGCATCGTCCATCTCATCTCGGTGTGAGTAGTAATAGGCCAGCGCTGCATAGACCTGCGGCAGCGATAACCCAAACCATGCCGCGATCTCGTCGGCGGTTTTGCGGTGGTAGACCTTGACAATCGCCACATCGGCTACGGTCAGCGTCGTACCGATCAGATGCGGGCGACCGTTTCGTACCTCTGGGTTAGTTGCGATCAATTCAATGGCCTGGATGGTATTCATAGGGCCTCCCCTCAATCAGATGTCTTCAGTATAGCAGATTCCCATCACTCCACCCCCGACTCCAGCCCCCGCAGCCGACGCCATCGAGGAGGCCGGGGAGCGCGGTGCGGACCCCATATCACTGATCATGACCTACGCCCGCGCACGGGGGCTGCTCAGCCGGATGCAGTAGCCCACCCCACTATTTCCCCCTGCCCCCGGATCATGCTACGATGATCCGGGGGATCGTCACCACCATCGACAAGGGGAACCGACCATGCCGGATATCATCAACGCGCCGGGGCAGCGGACCTGTTTCGTCATCGGGCCGATGAAGGACGCCGGTGACGGTGATCAGGCTCGCCTGCGCCGCCTCAAACGCGAGGTGCTGGAGCCGATCTTCAGCGAGCTTGAAGCCGAGGGCTACCCGCACACCGTGGTCGAGACGCCGTTTGAGCATCTCGGCGGTAACATCATGGGCGATATCCTCGCCGCCATTGACCGCGCCGACATCGTGGTAGCCGACCTCACCACGGAAAACCCCAACGCTTTTTACGAGATGGCGATTGCCCACGCGCTGGGACGCGCCACCATCTCCGTGCGTGAAGCCGACAGCCCCATCGTGGCGTTTGATGTGCGGGCCTTCCGCTACTTCCCGATCAACCTTGACAACGAGAACTACGAGCAATCGCGGGCGACACTGCGCCCCGTCATCCGGGCCACGCTGGAGCGGCTGGCCGACTGGCATCAGTTTGAGAACCCGGTGCAGGATTTCTACGGACGCCCGCTGATCGCGGTGCAAAGCGCCATGGGGCTGGCGATGGGGTACTTCAACAACTTCGTCAAGCCCGCCGTCGAGGCGCTGATCGAACGGAACCCGGACGGTGGCTTCCGCTACGAGGTGACGGTGGCCGATGCCGAGCTGCCACGCGAGGACCGCGAGGCCCTGCGCATGGTGCTGGTCATCCCGGACCAGGTCAGGCTGGCAACCACCAACAGCGTC
>CAYMGV010000031.1:0-25977 GCA_964390105.1 uncultured Anaerolineae bacterium
CGGGTCGTAGCGCTCGGGCTCGGGCGCCGGCGCGTTCGCAGGCTCGGGCGCCGGCGCGACGGCGGGCTCGGGGGCGGCCCGCGGGGCCGGCTCGCGCCCCTCGTTGCAGCCGAGCCCGACGACGAGCAGCGCCGCGATCGGCGAGGCGGCGCGGACCATGGCGCGGAGCAGGTCGAGCATCGCAAGACCTTACGCGGCGACGGCTCGGCTCGACAAGCGCGGCGAGCCGTCGCCGCGCCGAGCTACTCGGCGGTGATCTGGTAGACGCGCACGGTCCCGCTGACCTCGTTGGCGACGATCAGCAGCGGCTCGCCGCTCGGGCTGTCGCCGGCGCTGATGACCTCGAGGCCCTCGGGCCCGAGGTCGCCGGCGGTCCCGTCCTCCGGGACGCCGTCCCAGTCGCGCGTCGAGTTGTCGTAGACCACGAGGCTCGGGGCCTGCGGGACCGACAGATCGTAGACGACGACGCCGCCGACGCGCTCGAGCCCGACGAAGGCGTAGGGCTTGCCCCACAGCGTCGCGACCGTCGCGCCCTCGGGCTCCGGGCCCTTGTTGTCGCTCCGGCTCTCGAGCGAGTCGTTGTCGTCGTTGTTGCTGTTGAAGGAGTCCGGGAGCGCGGCCGCGACGGTCTGCTCGAGCTCGTCGCCGCTGTCCCAGACCAGCGCGCCGGCGGTCGACCAGACCGAGACCGAGCGGGTCCCGAACGCGTAGAGCTGGTCGTAGTCGCCGTCGTTGCCGAGGTCGCCGTTGACCGTGGTGACCGTCAGCCGGCCGAGCTGCTCGTCCTGCACGAGCTGCGCGGCGTTGGGGAACGCGAGCGGATCGAGGGTCAGGTCCTTGACCCGGACCTCCTCGTCGATCGCGTCGTAGCCCCGCGCGTCGCCCTCGTTGGCGCTCAGCAGGTAGCTCTGGCCGTCGACGGTGAACCGGACGATCGCGTCGGGCATGTACATGCCGAACACCGGCCAGGTGGCGATCGCGATCGCGTCGTCCTGATCGCTGGGGTCGAGGCCGTTGCCCGGCAGCGAGTGGTTCTTGTAGCCGAGCGCGACGATCTGCGTGACCGTGGCGGTCTCGAGGTCGACGACGGCGAGCGCGTTGTTCTCCTGCAGGGTCACCCAGGCCGTGCTCGAGTCGTCGGACACGGCGATGTACTCGGGCTCGAGATCCTGCGCGACGGTCGAGCCGGGCCCGAACACCCGGACCTGCGGATCGAGGTTGGCGAGGGTGAACGCGCCGAACCCGGCGAGCTGCACGTCGCCGTCGGTCAGCGCCGCGAGATCGCCGGACACGTCGACGATCGCAACGGTCCCCTCGGGGTCGACGAGGTAGTCGTCGTCCGGCTCGCCCTCGCAGGCGAGCAGGAGCTTGGCGCCGTCGGGCGTGAACCGGAGCATGTCCGGCATCACGCCGACCTGCACGTCGTTGATGTAGGCGAGGTCGGCGGCGTTGAACAGCAGGGCCGCGCCCGGGGCCTGCGGATCGACGGCCTCGACGGCGACGGCGACGACCCCGTCGTAGACCGCGACGGAGTTGGCCCCGGCGCCGTAGGGGGTGATGTCGAAGCTGTCGAGGTAGGTCGGCGCCGTCGGGTCGCTGAGATCGAGCACGTCGATCGTGGTGTCGAAGCCGTTGACCACGAACAGGCGCTGGCTGGCCGGATCGAACGCGGTGATCTCGGCCGCGCCCTCGTCGAACACGCCGGTCTCGTAGACGCCGATCGGGACCAGGCCGGTCAGCATCAGGTCGCCGTCGCCGTCACCGTCGCCGTCGCCGTCGCCGTCACCGGGTTCGCCGTCACCGTCACCAGGTTCGCCGTCGCCGTCGCCGGGCTCGCCGTCGCCGTCGCCGGGCTCACCGTCGCCGTCGCCCGCCGGATCGCCGTCGCCGTCGCCGGCCTCGGCTTCGGAGCCCTCGGCCTCGGCCTGCTCGTCGCCGACGGTCTCGCTCTCGCTCTCGCTGCCGGCGTTCGAGCTGGACTCTTGCGTGTCGTCGCTGCAGCCGGTCACCGCGAGCGCGCAGACGGCCATGAAACTGAAGAGAATTCCCCTACGCATGGCCGCAGACTAGCAGCCGCGCTCACGAATAAAAGCCCGCAAAACCGCTCGAAACCGCGCGCTGGGGCCGGTTTAGTTCTTCGCTTTGCCGGAAATGTCCGGGTTTGCGGTGTCGGGTCCAGACCCGCGCGACGGTCGTGGTGGACGGGTGAATCAGCCCTCGCCGCCGTGGGCCTCGAGGTAGGCCTCGATCGCGGCCCGGCCGGCGTCGTCGAGCACGCGCTCGCCGTCGATCTCGCGGTTGTGAAGGAAGCCGACGAGCTCGCGGATCGACACGATCGCCCGGACGTCGACGCCGAGCTCGTCGCGCAGCTCGGCGAGGGTCGTCTTGGCACCGCGGCCCCGCTCTTGCCGATCGACGGCGACGATCGCCGCGCCGACCTCGATGCCGGGCGCGGCCCCGCGCACGTCATGGCGGGCGGGGCGGTTGGTGAATGCCGATATCAACGCAGTTGCCAGGGTCACGCCTGCTGAGGGGCCATCCTTTGGCACGGAGCCTTCCGGCAGATGAATATGAACGTCGATGTCCTCAAAACGTTCCGCATCGAGGTCCCATTGGTCGGCTACCGAGCGCAGATAAGTGAAGGCCGTCTGGGCGCTCTCCTGCATAACATCGCCAAGCTGCCCCGTTAAGGTCAGGCCGCCTTTACCGGGCAGCAGTGCAATTTCCACCAGCGAGATATCGCCGCCTGCTTCTGTCCATGCCAGCCCGGAGACGATACCGACCTCGTCCTCCTCATTGATCAGCGGTTTGGGCATGCGCTGCGGCCCCAACATCCGGTGAACGGTCGCTTCGGTGATGCGCTGCGGGTGTTTCTTATCTTCAGCGATGCTGCGCGCGACTTTGCGGCAGATCGTCGCCAACTCACGTTCCAGGTTACGCACACCTGCCTCATAGGTGTATTCGCGGATGATGGTCAGCACGGCACTGTCATCAAAGCGGACGTTATGTTCAGCGATGCCGGTGGCGACCAGTTCGCGCGGGATCAGAAAGCGTTTGGCAATGGCGAGCTTTTCCTCCTCGATGTAGCCCGGAAACTCGATCAGTTCCATGCGGTCGAGCAGGGCTTCAGGCAGAGTGTGCGTATCGTTGGCCGTTGTGATGAACATCACCTGGCTGAGGTCGTAATCCACCTCCAGGTAGTGATCGGAGAAGGCGTTGTTCTGTTCGGGGTCCAGCACCTCAAGCAGTGCCGATGCCGGATCACCCCGGAAGTCATTACCCAACTTGTCGATCTCATCCAGCATAAAGACCGGGTTCATGGTGCCCGCGGTACGCATGCCACGGATGATGCGGCCCGGCATCGCGCCGATATAGGTGCGGCGGTGCCCGCGAATTTCAGCTTCATCACGGGTGCCACCCAGTGAAATCCGCACAAATTCGCGCTCCAGTGCCCGCGCAATCGAGCGGCCCAACGAGGTTTTGCCCGTGCCGGGCGGGCCGACAAAGCACAGGATCGGGGTCTTCATCGAGTCGCCTGCCAGCTTACGTACCGCGATCTGCTCCAGGACACGATCCTTGGCCTTTTGCAGCCCGTAATGATCCTCGTCCAGCACCTGGGCCACATGGGGCACATCCAGGTTGTCCTCGGTTGTCTCATCCCACGGGAGGTCCACCAGCCAGTCAAGGTAGGTGCGGATGACGCCAATCTCGGGGGAGAGGGAGGGCATTTCTGCGAGCCGGGCGGCTTCCTTCAGTGCGCGCTGCTTGGTAGCAGCGGGCATCTCCTTGTTGAGCAGCGCTTCCTGCAGGGTATTGACCTCCTGCTGGAAGATGTCGCCCTCGCCCAGTTCCGTCTGGATGGCACGCATTTGTTCACGCAGCAGCAGCTCGCGCTGAGTTTTATCGACTTCCTCCTGTACACGCAGATGAATCCGGTCCTCGATCTCCAACACCTCGATCTCTTTACCCAGGAGAATGCTGATCTGGTCAAGGCGTTTGGCCGGTTCAATGGTTTCGAGCAAGGCCTGGCGTTCATTCGGGGCCAGGCTCAGCGTGGTTGCGACGAGATCGGCCAGCCTGCCAGGCTCATTGATGTTCATCGCGTAGTAGAAAGCTTCTTCAGGCAGGTTTCGGTTGAGGCCTACGCATGTCTCAAACAGGGTCAGGGTGGCACGAATCCTTGCTTCGATCTCGGAGGATTCCTCAACTATCTCATTGAAGTGCCGTGCCCGCGCCCGGATGTAAGGTTCGGTCTGGAGGAAGTCAATGATCTCCACGCGCGATTGCCCCTGTATCAGCGCGCTGGTGTTGCCATCGGGCATCTGCATCAGGCGGCCAATATGAACCTCCACGCCGACCCGATACAGGTCTTTGGGGTCCGGTGTATCAAGATCGGGGTCCAGTTGGGTGACACAGATGATCGGCTCATTATTATCACGGGCAGCCGTCAGCGCTGCGATGGATTTCGGCCTGCCAATAATCAATGGCGTAACCATTTGTGGGTAAATCACGAGATCGCGCAGCGGTATCAGCGGTGCTGTGAATGTGCCATCATCTGCCAGCTTGACCGGCGGCGGCTCGTCAAAATCTGCCAACGCACCCAGCATTGACAGGAATTCGGTATCGAAGTTTGACATCAAGTGACGTTCTTCCCGGTTCATATACGGAAAACTCATGCTCTACTTGTGCTGATACAGCCGTGAGCGCGTGCGCCCTGCCATGACCAGCGATCCTGTAACACAGATCATATCCTGCGGGGACGCTGATCTCAGCGCCGCATCAAGTGCCGTGTCCAGGCCGTTAAATGTCTCTACTGTCGCCGTGCCCGTGCCATTGAGACCATGTTGTGCGGTATCGATGGCGGTCAACAGGGCTTCAATCGGGGTGCTGCGGTGGTGCCCATCCAGCGGAGTCAGGTAGAGGGTATCAGCCGTGGACAGAATATGCCCCAGCATACCGACATGGTCTTTATCCTGCATACAGCCAAACACCACGATCAGTTGGCCGGCATCGTGCCGTTCATCAAGCAGTGCGCGGACCGATTCCATTAAACGCAGGATCGAATGGGTGTTATGTGCCCCATCGATCAGCAGCAGCGGCGCGTCGCTTATGAGTTCCATCCGCCCGGCCCAGTGTGCCCGTTCGATGCCACGCCGGATGGCTGACTCATCCACTGGTATGCCGTGTTTCGCGGCTTCGCGCAGGGCCATCACGGCAACCGCTGCATTCTCGACCTGGAACTGGCCCAGCATGCGAGTCTGATAGGTGCTGCGGCCTGTGCCATTGTTGATCGCAAACTGATTGCCATCCCAGCGGCTGTTCAGAGTCTCGATTTCAATAGCTGCACCGATCTGTATCAGTGGGCTGCCCTGCGTCGCGGCGATGGCTTCCAGGATGTCGATTGCCGCAGGGTGCTGCGGGGCGACTATCACGGGCACACCGGGCTTGATGATACCAGCCTTGTCACGCGTGATCTCCTCAATGCTGCTGCCGAGGATGCGCTGGTGATCAATGCTGATGTTGGTAATGGCAGTCACGAGGGGCTGCACGACGTTGGTAGAATCCAGCCGACCACCAAGCCCAACCTCAATGACGGCCACGTCCACGGCTTCAAGTGCAAAATGCAGGAAGGCCACCGCTGTCAGGAACTCGAAATGATTCAGCCCTTCGATTTCCTTTGCCAGTTCATGTGCGCCATCGACTGCACGGGCAAATGCCTCGGGGGGGATAGGCGCTCGGTTGATCTGAATGCGTTCGCTGAAGTCCTCCAGGTGTGGCGAGATGAACAGCCCCGTCTTCAGACCGGCTTCCATCAACCCCTGTGCGATGTATGCGCATGTTGAGCCTTTGCCTTTTGTCCCGGCGACATGGATCACGGGGTAGGCGAGATGTGGATCGCCGAGCTGGTGGAGTAGTGATTGGGTGGTCTCAATACCCCATGATGGGCTTGTGGTCTGGTTGCGGCGCAGCGTCTGGATGTATGGGTCATTAAACGAATCCATAATGCGCATGGCATCATCGTAGCTCAGGCTCATGGTATCCCTTCAGTAAAACCTGTCTGATGGTCGTTTAGCTTTTGTCGTAGCGGCTAATTGTACCTTACTTTTACCCAATAGCGATGATACGATTGATGCGGTGTCATTGCCGGGCCAGCCCGGCTTTGCTAAACTCCGCCCTGTTTATTGGCTTAGGATAATCAAGACCTAACCAGATCAGGAGAGAACCATGCGGCTATCTGCTCGCTTAACGATCATCTTCGGGGCTGCGATTCTCGCAGCAGCGCTGCTGATCGGCTATATGGTCAGCCGTCCGCGCGGCCCGGTGCTGGTCGATACAGCTTTCGGTGCGGCGCGCATCACCCCTAACGCCGATGGCGACGGAGACATTACCACGATCAGCTACCGCCTGCGGCGTGAGGCCATCGTTTCGATCTACTTTACCGATGAGAACGGTGATGATTACTACTTCCGCAGGGAGGAAACACGGGTTCGAGGTGAGTATGAAGTGCTGTTTGGCGGCACCGTGGATGGGTACGAACTGCCCGGTGAGGAGATCGAGGGGGAGGTTCTGTCGCGTCTGCTGACTGATGGGGACTATACATGGACCGTCGAAGCGTATGACGTGCTGACGGAGCGGGCTGACAGGATTCACGGTGATCTGATCGTGGCGGATGCGGATGCTTTGCTGCCTGATCTGTGGGATTTCAGCATATCCCCGCCGGTTTTTACGCCTAACCAGGATGGCCTGACCGACCGCGTGTACATCAATATGTACATCCCTAAGGATGCCGAACTGGTGGCCTATCTGGCGGACGGTGAAGGTGAGCGCTACTATCTGACCGAGTTCCAGCAGGAGCGCAACCCCGGTGAGGAAGGCCGCCATATATTCGAGTGGGATGGTGGTGTGGAACTGGGCCGCGAGCCGCCTCCGGATGGTGAGTACACCGTGATCGTGGAATCGATGGACGAAGAAGGGCAGCAGGTTGTGCAGGGAAGCACCCTTACGATCCGGGATGGCGGTGTGCCGCTGGCGGAGATCGTCGCACAGCCAACCGGCGATACTCTGCGATTCTCAAGTGAGACTGTGGTGGAAGGCGACATCCTCTACTTTGAGGTGACGATCTGGAACTATGGCGCTGCCCCCATCCGAACCACTGGGCCGGAACCGGGTTACATTTATGAGCAGACTGATCTGTTCTCCTCTGCCGGGTTCTACGAAGAATCCGGCGCATGGCGGTTGGGCATCCATTGTGAGACTTGCCTCAACGACTATCCGTGGCGCTGGGCCATCGCCTCGCGGGATGAACTGACCCCGATTGAGATCAACGGCCAGACCCAGTACTACCTGATGCCCGGTCAGCGTGCCGTGGTGACAGGGGGCATCCGCCTGACCGAGATCATCGAAGGGCGGAATCCGCAGCAGTTCTGGGCAGGTCTCATTCATGAGGATGTTGGCATCAGCAATGCCAATAACCGCGTCGATGCACAGTGGATCGAGATTGCCCCCGCGGCACAGTGATTTGCCCGGTGCTGGGGTCTTTAGTAAGATGAACTCACATCCTGAGATTGAGAGGCACCCACCGCGATGAGACGGTATCCTGTCATCCTGATTGCTCTGCTGACTGCCCTGTTTGCCCTTACCGCGTGCGGTGGGGAGGAAGAAACACCCGTGGCAGTTGGCCCGACAGCAACCCTTGCACCGACAGCAACGGCATTGCCACCACTCCCTACACTGCCTGTACCCGGCACTGAAGGGAACCCGCTGCTGGTGCTGCTGTCTGTACCGGGTGCGCAGCCCGATACAGATGATGCTCTATCGGCGCGGTTTACTGATACAACCGGGCTGGTTGTTGATGTGAGGGTAATCGGCAGTTATGACGAAGCACGCGAGGCACTGTGCCTGGGGCAGGCGTCAGTGGTGGCGCTGGATGCGTTCTCGACGCTGTCCGCGATTGCCAACGGCTGCGGGGAACCATACTATCTGCTTGAAGCCGATGGAGAAACCGGGGTACAGGGGCAGTTCGTGGCGCGAGATGTGTTTGCACCGCGCTTTTACCAAGGGGCATTCTGCCGGCCTTCCGCTGATTCGATAGAGGGCTGGATTGTGCCGCGCCTGGTGCTGCTTTCGCAGGGGGTGGACCCCTCGATTACGTTCCAGGAGGTGATCGATACCGGCACCGATGAAGCGGTGATCCAGTCGGTGTTGGCGCGTGACTGCGGGCTTGGGGCGACCACCGCTGGTGCCGAAGTAGGCCTCGAAGATTTGCCTGGCTACCGTTTCCTTCAGGTGCTTCAAACCCTGCCCGTGGTGCCAAATACGGCATTGTTACTCAGCGCCGATCTGAACGATCTTCAGCGGGCCGCATTCCTCGATGCGGTTGATTCACGGCAGTCCGATATCGCCGATCGGCTGGGGGGAGATGATCTGGTCGATGCCACGGTGGACGATTTTGCCGAACTTCGGGACCTGTTTGAAAGCGCCGGGGTTGATATCGCTTCATTGCCGGAATAAGTAAAAACACACTATCCTCTTTTTCGTGATAGAGGCAGGCGGTGGGATTTGCCCAATCCCACCGCCTGTTTGCGATCTACTCATTAACGTAGTCTTAAAAAACGCGAGGTACCATGATGCACAATACAGGTGAAAGTCATCATAGCAACCTGTTACTTTGCTTGTTCTTATTGGTCTGTCGGCGATCTGCCTTTCATCCGGTCGGCCCTGGCTTCTGCAATACGCCGGGAATGCTTGTGGATCAGGCAGGATGATCGGGATGTAGGGGCTGTGTAACCTGTGCAGCCGATCCCGGAAACAATGTAACCTAGGGAGGGCTTTAAAACATGTCAGAAGCGAACGGTCAGTCCGTACAAGAAGGTATCGCAGTCTCGGTGAAGAATCTGTCAGTATATTATGGTGATAAGCTGGCTGTGCGGGAAATGGATATGGAGTACACCCGCAACGAGATCACGGCGTTAATCGGCCCTTCGGGCTGCGGCAAGTCTACACTGTTGCGCTGTGTCAACCGGATGAACGATTTGATACCAACGGCCCGTGTCGAGGGGACCGTGGAGTACAATGGCAAAGACATTTACGATGACGACGTAGACCCCGTCGATGTCCGCCGCCGTATTGGCATGGTTTTTCAGAAGCCCAACCCGTTTCCCAAGAGTATTTACGATAACGTTGCCTTTGGCCCGCGCATCAATGGGTATCGTGGCGACATGGATGATTTGGTCGAACACTGCCTGCACCAGGCGGCCCTTTGGGATGAGGTCAAGGATAAGCTGACGGATAGTGGCATGGCCCTTTCCGGTGGGCAGCAGCAGCGCCTGTGTATTGCGCGTGCGCTGGCAACTGAGCCGGATGTCATCCTGATGGACGAGCCAGCTTCTGCGCTGGATCCCATTGCAACGCTCAAGATCGAGGAGCTGATGCACGACTTGAAGGAGCGGTACACCATCATCATCGTGACACACAACATGCAGCAGGCTGCCCGTGTCTCTGATAAGACGGCGTTCCTTTCTGTGGACCGGGAAAACCCGGAGGCTCGCATCGGCGTCTTGGTGGAGTACGGTCCAACTGAGCAGATATTCACCAATCCGATCAACCAGGAGACCGAAGATTACGTCTCCGGTCGCTTCGGCTAGACCACGTTTCAGCGGGTGCTGGGAATTCCTGGTGCCCGCTGATTCTGCAAGGTCGCCGAACCAAATTTGGTTCCATCCGGCGTTTGCCGGTTATGTGAACATCGAATATGATTTGGGAGGGAGATTTTCCCTTCCATCTGGGTCTAAACAGAATCGAGGAGAAGGATAATGTCAAAGACTCACTTTCGCACGGTAATCGTGCTGGCCGTGGTCATGCTGATGGCTGTGGTCCTGTCTGCCTGTACTCCGGCTGAGCCGGAACTGGGCACCGAGGAGAATCCGTTCATCTTCTCATTCGTTCCGAGTTCGGACGCGAATGAGGTGCTGGCAGATGCTTCCGCTATCGCGGACGTTTTGTCCGAAAAAACCGGCCTGGTGATCCAGGCTGAGGTCCCGACCAGCTATGTGGGTTCCATCGAAGCGATGTGCGCTGGTGAAGCACACGCGGGTGCCCTGAACACCTTCAGCTACATCGTCGCCTCCGCGCGTGACTGTGCTGAAATCGAGCTGGTTTCTGTTCGTTTTGGTGCTGCCACCTACGGTGGTGAGGTGATCGTACGCGCTGACAGCGGCATCACCAGCGTTGCTGACCTGGCTGGCACTACGTTCTGCCGCCCTGACCCGTTTTCAACTTCCGGCTGGATCGTGCCGAGCCTGACGATGCAGGCTGAGGGCATCAACCCGGATACGGACCTGGCTGAGATTGTGGACGCCGGTGGTCACCCGGGTGTTGTACGCGCCGTCTATGACGGTGACTGCGATGCCGGTGCCGTCTACGTGGATGCCCGTGGTACTATCGAAGAAGAATCACCCGACGTCAATGAAGTGGTTGTTATTATCCTCGAAAGCCCGCCCATCCCGAACGATGGCCTGAGCTTCGCTACGTCGGTTCCGGCTGAAATCCGTGATGCCGTGGCTGCCGCCATGGTCGAGATGACCCAGGAAGAAGAAAACCTGGCACTGCTCCAGGATCTCTACGGCTGGGACGGCCTGGAAGAGGTTGACGATGGCTTCTACGATGCGTTCCGCCAGGTACTTGACAGCTCTGGCGTAGATGTTGAAAGCTTCGTGCAGGAATAAGCGACAACCGTAGTATGTAACAGGGAAAGAGGGCGTTGAATCCAACGCCCTCTTTCTTGATATAACACAGCCAAACCGCAAGTAGGATGAGATTATGCTCAAGGTTGAAAACCTGACAAAAGTATATGACGATGGCACAGTAGCCCTGAAGAACGTCAGCTTCGAAGTCCCTGACGGTGTGTTCATGGGCGTTATTGGGTTGAGTGGCTCCGGCAAGTCAACCTTACTGCGCTGCATTAACCGTTTGATCGAGCCGACCGAAGGCCACATTTACTGGGATGGTGTGGATATCACCGCCCTGAAAGGTGAGGACCTGCGCCGTATGCGGCGTCGGTTTGGGATGATTTTTCAGCAGTTTAATCTCGTCAAACGCTCAACGGTATTCGTTAACGTGCTGAGTGGGCGGCTTGGCTACACCATGCCTATGGCCTCATTGATTAATCATTTTTCAAAAGAGGATCGCCAGCGTGCTATGAGGGCGCTCGACCGTGTTGGCTTATCTGAGAAGATCAACAACCGTGCTGATGCACTCTCTGGCGGGCAGCAGCAGCGTGTGGGTATCGCCCGTGCATTGATGCAGGACCCCCACATGATCCTTGCTGATGAGCCTGTCGCCAGCCTTGACCCGGTTCTTGCGCATACCATCCTGGGGTACCTGGAAAAGCTCAACCAGGAGGACGGTATTACGGTGATGTGCAGCCTGCATTACCTGGACCTCGTCCAACAGTACAGCACGGTCGTGATCGGTCTGCGTGACGGGGAGCTGGTTTACCGGGGTGAGCAAGAGGATATTCGTGCGCTGACCGATGAGCAGTTCAAGGATATCTACGGGCAGGAAGCCATGCGGTCCAACGCTGGCAAGCTGACCGGTTAACGGGGGAGGGCCTGACAATGTCAATTATTCCAGACGAACTCAAACAACCAGAAGCTTCACAGTCTCCGCCACCGCCGGAACCGGAAGGTCAGGGCAACCCCATTGTGGCAGCCTTGATTTCACTGGTACTGCCGGGGATGGGGCATTTTTATGCAGGGAAGCGTTTTCGTGGTGTCCTGTATCTGATCCTCATGGTGGTGCTGGGTGTGCTGCTGTGGTGGGTTGGCGTTACCAAGGAATTTGAACCGTTCACAGGTATGCAGCTTGTTCTGGGTGTTTTCCTTGGGTTGTTGTACCTGTGGCTGATTGCCTCGGCTTATCGAGTGTCCTCTAATGCCACCTTTGCGCCAGTGGTTGGCATGGCCCTCGTACTGGCGTTTGTGTACCTTGTGGGGTGGCAGGCCACCGAAGTCAACCTGCATAAGTTTTTTACCGAGTTCTCAGATACCGGGCGGATTTTTACCCGTATCCTGTGGCCGTGGGGCGCTGCTGTAGAACGCGACATTGAATACGATGTTGCGCGTGCCGATTGGTTCAACCCGTGTGAAGAAGGCAGCATCCCCGATGTCCTGGAGCCTGCGGACCAGGGCGAATGGATCAGCATTACGCCGACCTGCGGTGATTTCTCGGAATACCGGGTGGGTGAGGATGCCGGTGTGGTCCCGGGGACGGACATCGCCATCAGGGGCGGCGGATGGACCCCGGGAGAAACGCTGCAGCTATGGTGGGTAGACCCGCTTGGTGAGAAGTTCCGGCCCCTTGACAGCGGCGAACGCCTGACGGTTCAGCCAGATGAAAACGGGGAGTTCGAGTTTTTATTCACGGCACCGCAGTATTTTACGCCGTCTGTTGCGGTAGGCGTTCAGGACCATCAGATCGAGATTCGGCAGGTGGCAAGCATCAGCGCGCCGCATCTGTCGGAGAACTTCCGCCTGGCCGTTGAACGCCTGACAATTACGATCTTCCAGGCGCTGATGGCAACCAGCCTCGGCATCGTCTTTGCGCTGCCACTGAGTTTCCTCGCGGCTCGCAACCTGATGTACGACAATCCCGTTACCCGGGTGATCTACTTTATTGTACGTTTTCTGATGAACGTTGCCCGTTCGATTGAGCCGTTGATCTGGGCCGTGATCGCGGTGGTCTGGGTGGGGCTTGGCCCATTTGCCGGTGTGCTGGCACTGATGATCCACACTATTGCGGCGCTCGGCAAGCTGTATTCGGAGTCGATTGAAAGCATCGACCCGGGGCCGATTGAGGCCATCACAGCAACCGGTGCGAACCGACTCCAGGTGATCATGTATGCTATCGTGCCGCAGATCGTGCCGCCGTTCCTGTCGTTCACATTGTACCGCTGGGATATCAACGTGCGTATGTCCACCATCATCGGGTTCGTGGGTGGCGGTGGTATCGGCCAGATCCTGTTCCAGTGGATCAACCAGTCGCTGTGGTCCTCTGCCGGTATGGCGGTGTGGCTGATCGCCCTTACCGTTTCGCTGATGGACTTCGCAAGCTCTGAGCTGCGCAAGCGCTTTGTTTAGGTGTAACTGAACCTGATGCGGGGTGTCTTCACATTGAAGGCATCCCGTTTTTTCGTTCGTGCAGGTGGCTGCACGGTATACTCGCCCCATGAATGAACATCAACACACTCACGATCTGGCGATCATCATCGTAAGCTGGAATACCCGTAAGATGACGCTGGACTGTTTGCAATCGGTTTACGCTGATGCCACCGGTACGGACGCCAACATCGAGGTGGTCGTGGTGGATAACGGCTCAAGTGATGGCACCCCGGACTCCATCCGGGAGATGTTTCCGCAGGTCATGCTGATCGAGCCGGGGGAGAACCTCGGGTTTGCGCGTGGGAATAATGCTGCGCTGCATGCCACCGGGTTCCCGCGCCCGGGTGATGCCTTCGATTATGTGCTGCTGCTTAATCCCGATACCGTGGTGAAGCCGGGGGCGCTCCAGGCGCTGCTTGAGGGCATCGAAGCAACCGGGGCCGGGCTGGTTGGTGCGCGGCTGGTGTATGGCGATGGGCGCTTTCAGCACAGTGCGTTTGGATTTCCGGGGCTTCTTCAGGTTCTCTTTGATCTGTACCCGGTTCCCGGCAGGCTGCTCGAAAGCAGCTTGAATGGGCGATACCCGCTTGCGCTGTACACAGGTGATAAGCCCTTCGCGGTCGATTTCCCACTTGGTGCAACCTTCTTCCTGCGCGGGGAAGTCATCCGCCAGACCGGCCTGTTTGATGAGCGGTTCTTCATGTACTGCGAGGAGATCGACTGGGCGAAGCGTATTCATGCGGCAGGCTGGCCTGTGTACTGCATCCCCACTGCGGAGGTCGTCCACTACGGCGGTCAGAGTACGAAGCAGGTCAAACCTGATGCAATACGCAATTTGTGGAAAGCCCGGTTACAACTCTACGATAAGCACTATAGCGCAGTGATGCGTGGGCTTGCCCGGGTGATCATCCGAGCGGGTATGAATCGTGCGATCCGCCAGACCATGCGGGACTCGACGCTCACGGAGGACGTGGCCTTGGCCGTTACGGACGCTTATAAAGAGGTGATCGGGATGACCCGCCAAACGTGGGGGGATTCATGACCTCCATTACCGCCGTCGTCCTGACACTGAACGAGGAAGTGCACATCGCGGAGTGCCTTGATACGCTGACGTGGGCCGATGCCCGGCTGGTGTTTGATTCATTCAGCACGGATCGTACTGTAGAGATCAGCAGGGAGAAAGGTGCCCGGGTCATCCAGCATCCGTTTGAGAATTACGGGGCGCAGCGTAACGCCGCGTTGGATGTCGTCTCAAGCGAGTGGGTATTGTTCGTTGATGCCGACGAGCGCATCACACCCGAACTGGCCGCCGAGGTGCAGGGCGTGTTGGATGCTGATCAAAATGGCTGGTGGGTGCCGCGTCACAACTATATTTTTGGCAGGCTAACGTTGAGGGCAGGGTGGTACCCCGACCACCAGATGCGGTTGCTTCGGGTTCAGCATGCACGGTACGACGCGGATCGCCCGGTGCATGAGGAAGTCATCCTTGCTGGGGCTGCCGGGTATCTTCAACATCCCATCATCCATTACAATTACCGCGATGTTCGGCACTTCATCTCTGTGCAGGAACGCTACTCGGAACTGGAGGCCAAACGCCGCTTTGAGCAGGGGCAGCGCCCGCGCCTTCGGACGTATATCACGATGCCTGCCCGTCAGTTTCTGTGGCGGTTTATCACGCTCAAGGGGTGGTGTGATGGCTTCCACGGCCTGCGTCTAAGCCTGTTGATGGCGTACTATGAATTCTGGATATGGCGGCGTGTCAGGCAGATGGCACAGCAAGGTTAAACACAACAGGGCTTCCCAATGCCGGGAAGCCCTGCCGTTTGCTATATCAACCTGATCGGGCTGCCTAGCCCTTTTGCTGTACGGTAACTGGTGAACTGGCCGCATTGACGGACCGCTGACCATTGACCGTCGAAGCCGTGCCATTGCAGCTAACCTGGTAGGTGCCGCTGGCATCGGGGGCAAAGGTGTACGTTTCCTGCACCGAGTTGGCATCAAGCTGAGCTGTTGATGTTGCAGCACCCAGCGCGCCCGTTTGCCCGGTCTCATTGAGCGTCCAGGAACACGTCATATCAGAAACAGAAACCCCGCGTACCACCGTGATCGTGACGGTATCCAAAGCCGCGTATTCGGCAGCATCGGTACTGATGCTTGCGATCTGCTCAGCGGGGAGCAGTTGCGGCACCGGGGTATCAGTGGGCGGTGCCTGGATAAACGGCGTCTCGGTAGGCAGCGCTTGTTCAGGGGCGGCTTCCTCGACGGCGGGGTCAGCTTGCGGATCAGCAACCGCAGGCGTGATGTCCGTGACAGGTGCAGTCCCGGACTGCTGACCCAGGGTACATGCGGAAAGTATCAGGGTCGAAGTGATAACGACCATCATGATCATCCATGTGCGCAGGCTGCGGCGTGCTGCCATAAGGTGTTCTCCTGCCTTGTTCAATAGTTCTTCTATCAGAATATACCTCTATTCTAGTTTAAAGTTTGAATCTGCGAAACACTAGGCTTCTTTTACGAGGTCTTTTGGCTTACCACCAGTCACACGTACCAATTCATCATACGTGATGGGAAAGATGGTTTTGCCGCTGCCTGCGGCGGCATAGACCGTCTCAAAGCGGCCCAGGCTGTCATCGATCAATGTGTGCAGATGACTACGATGCCCAATGGGAGGCACGCCGCCCGGTGCATATCCGGTGATGCGGATCGTGTCCTCAGTGCTGGCAATGCGGACCTTCTTTTTGCCAACCCCGTAAAGTTCGGCGACCTTCTTTGCATCGATCATGCGATCTCCTGCACACAGGATCAACACGAAGTCATCCAGCACGGTAAAGCACAGGCTCTTGACAATGCTGCCCAGTTCGGTACCAATGGCGTCGGCAGCCTCCTGTGCGGTGCGGGTGGGCTGCGCGAATTCCTGGATGTGAATCCCCATCCCATAGCGGTCCAATGCGGCCTGAACGTCCTGGGGTGTGAGGGGTTCCATTCTGTTTTCCTGTTATCTGATAGGCGGAAACAGGCGGGCTTCAATGGCCCGCCTGTTGTACCGGCTGCGATTACTGCTCGTAGTAGCCGAGCATAGCAAGGGCACCCGGCCCTACATGTACGCCGATCACGCTGGTCACATCGTTGATCAGGATTTCGACGTTTGGGTAATCTGATTTCACCTGATCCGCGAGTTCGTCAGCATCTTTGCGGGCATTGCAATGGACAATGCCGATTTTCATCGGCTTACTGGTGTCCAGTTCCCCAAACAGGGTTTCCACCATTTTCTGTATTGCCTTCTTGCGGGTGCGGGTCTTCTCGCCCGGCTCAACGCGGCCCAAGCCCTGGTGGTCCACGTACAGCATTGGTTTGAGTTGAAGTGCCGTGCCTACCATCTTGGCGGCTCCACCGATGCGACCGCCCCGGTGCAGGTATTCGAGTGTATCGACCGTGAGGTAGGTGCGCATGGTGGATCGCACTTTCGTTGCGGCCCCCATCATCTCTTCAACGCTGCCACCGGCTTCGCGGGCCTCGGCTGCGGCCAACACCTGCCAGCCCAGCCCCAGTGAGACCGCTACTGTGTCCATCACAGTGACATTCACATCCACCATATCGGCGGCCTGTACCGCTGATTGATACGTACCGCTCAGGTTTTTACTGAGCGTGAAGCAGGCAATCTGTTCCGCTCCGCTGCTGGCAATTTCCTCAAATAACGCCTTGAACTGACTGGGGGTAGGTTGCGAAGACGTCGGAATAACCGGGTCGGTCTCCAGCCGGTGGTAGAAATCCGTCGGCGTAATATCGATCCCGTCGCGCAGCTCCTCACCCCCCCAGATGATGGACTGCGGAATGACGTGAATGTTGTATTTCCTGACCAAATCGTTGGGCAGGTCACAGGTGCTATCGGTGACGATGGCGATCTTGTGTGTACTCATGTTGGCATGACCTCTTGTAGATACCGTTTTGCGCTGGTAAAGGTGTGAAACGGGGCAGCAACACCCCTTTCCTATAACACAGCGCGTGGGTAGTGGTTACTACATTGATCACGCAAGGTCGCGGGTTGTGACCATGTTCAACCCCTTCTTCTCGAACTCGATGTACTGTTCATTGGCCAGCGCTTCGAAATCGATCTCCGGGTGAACTACCGAGGACATCGCGTCACTGAGGACATACCACTTCTTCAGCAGCGCAGGGTTGGCTTCGCCGTAGTAATCAACCATCGAGTGGGTCGTTTCCAAAACGCAGTGGCTCTTGGCCTGCCCGGCGATCAGAACGCGGTCATATTCACCGATCATACTCATGAAACCGGTATTCAGGACGCCCTGCGGTTCTTCGGGCACCTTCACTTCCGGCTCAAGGATCGAGTAATGTTCGGTTTTGGGGATCATGCCCTTGGCGAGAAAACGTGGCTGGCTGTTACGGGCCGCTGAATGATAGGCGACAGCCTCATAAAGTGCCGGGGTAATGCTGTGGCCCGGTGTGCCCAGCATGGTGTGATACGGCCAGATCGTCAGCAGCTTGCGCGCATCATCCTGCAATTTACGGACATAGTAGCGTGACCACTCTTCCTCAACGGTCGGAGTCCATTTCCCGGTTTCGACATCTTCCTTGCTGATCAGGGTGTATGAAGCAGGGTGCTGGCCGTCGGCATCGACCCACCACATGGGGTAAAAGATTTGCAAGGGGATATGGCTGTCGAGTGAAGCGGCGATGGTGGTGATATCTTCAATATGATTGAAGATAAACTCAATCGTGCGGCGCGTGTCATCGATGGCACCGGGAACGCTTAATGCACCGTCCTCGTGGATGAAATCCACCTGCGCATCGACGAGCAGCAGCAGCGTGCGGGTTGTATCCTCACTGGATGGGCGGACTATGGAGGCAGCCCCTTCATCAATGGCAGATTGGGTATTGGGCCTGTAAAGTGTGCCGACTTTTTCCGGATCATAAAAAGCTGGGATGGTCATTGAGGGGCATCCTTTGGCTGTTGGTGGGTGTCATTGTTGGTGATGGTTCGGCGGGTGTGCCGTGTGATCAGCAGCAACCCGGTTACAATCATCACTTCGAGGGCAATGCCCCCGATCAGGATTAGCACAACAGGTGTCATGGCTTGAGTTCACCTTTTTATTGATTGTACCGCTCAGGGTGCGGGTCTGCGCAACCTGTGGCGGGTACTCCTGCGTTGACTGTGGTATTATTCGATTGAGATTGATTGGTTGAGGGTTGGGTATGGGATCAAAAACTTCTTTTCGCCGCGTAATAACGGTTCTGCTCGGTTTGATGACAGGGGCGCTGGCGTGCAGCGCACCAATAAGCACAGACCGCACACCGCCAACACCATGGATCGTGTATATTACAGCCACGCCGGGTACGGATGACGCGGGGGAGACTCCTGCCGAGGTCGCTGCGGCTGAGGCTACGCAAACCGCGCCATCGCTGGGGCCGTTTGGCCCGGTTTATGTGCCGGAACTGGCAACGACCACGCTGGAGCCTGCCGTCGATGTGAGTGACCTGCCAACGTCGGCACCCACCTCCGCACCGACCTTGTTCCTCGAATCCACGAGTACGCCGCAGGCGCTCACAACCCTCACCCCGACGGCATCGGCAACGGTTGAGGGAGCTGCTTCACCGACCGCAAACAGCACGCAGCCCACACAGCCAACACCGACTGAGGCGGAGGCGGCTGCACAAGCGCTGCCTGATGGCACCTCGATACCATACCCCGCCCCGAATTATTCCAGCGGCAGCACCCGCTTTGCCGATGACCTGGGGCTGGTATTCATCGTCAATGACCAATTCTCTCACAACGCCGACCGGATGCAATTGGCAACCCAGACCGGGGTTGGCTGGGATCGCTACGCGATCTACTGGTCCGAGATCGAACGGACGGCCAACCAATATAATTGGAGTGTGTACGACGGGATTGTCAGGGATTCCATTGAAGGTGGCATGGAATCAAATGCGATCCTGATCGGCACGCCGGGGATTTATTACAATGCCGGGGCTGTACCGACCGGCCTCTACGAGCCTATTTACAGCGACGGTACCGATTACCCCGGTGATGGCAAGACGATCAATACCGCGAATCCATGGGCGGAGTTCGTGTATGCTGCGGCCAGCCGCTACAAACCGGGTGGCACACTGGGTAATCAATTGGGGTGGTCTGCCAGTACCGGTGTGCGGTACTGGGAGATTTGGAACGAACCGGATTTCTCCGCTTTCTGGGGTGGCACGGTTGGGGATTACGCCCGGATGCTTGAGGTGGCTTACACCATCATCAAGGGGGTGGACCCCGGTGCCCGGGTTGTGACAGGGGGGCTGGTGTACTGGGAGAACACGGGTTGGATGATCGACCTGTTCAGCACCTTCAAAAATGATCCCACACCAATCCTGGCCCAGTATCCATTTGATATCGTGGCGCTGCATGCCTACAGCTATCCGCCTAACTCTTTCAACGTCACCCAGCGCCTTGAAGGATTAATGGCGATTCATGGCATCTCCGACAAGCCGATCTGGATCAACGAATCAGGGGTGGCTGTGTGGAACGATTACCCCGGCCCGGAATGGGCCACTCGTGCCGATCAGATTGTGCTGAGGGCCACACTGGAAGAGCAGGCAGCGTATGTGATACAGAACGCAGCTTATGCGTACCTTGCGGAAACGGACCTGCTGTTCCACTTTCAGTTGTACGATGACTGTGGTAACCAGGGTTATGGTGCTGACTTTGCCCCGCACAATGGGGCATACTGTGATACCGGTAACGTGTGTTGGGGGGATGCGTTAGGGTTAATCCGTAATTACAGCGATAACGTGTGTTTTACACAGCATCCACAGCCCAATACCTCACGTCCGGCCTATTACGCGCTGCGTACGGTCAGCGATGTATTTGGCTCACTCCCGGTTGAGCCGTTCGCGGCTGACCGCATCGACAACACCGTGATGCATCTGCAGTTTGCCCGGCCCACTACCAGCGAGGTCGTCCATGTGCTGTGGAACGATACCGGCTCGGCTCGGCAGGTGTCGCTGACGGCCCGTAGTGATCAGGCCGTCCTCATTGGCATGGATGGCAGTTCCACCATGCTGACCGCAGATGAAAACGGCCAGTACGTGCTGATGCTGAACCCGGCAACCAACACCAACCATATCACCGGAAACGACTACATGATCGGCGGTGACCCATTAATACTGATCGAGTATGCGCCACAGCCGGAGGTCCGCATCGCGCCGCTGGTGGATAACAGCCGCCAGGCTTTGGTGGTTAAGTGGCGCACCACCAGCAATGTGATCCAGGTCTACGAGGTATGGTACCGCGATGACACCTCCGGTGGTGGAGAGTGGATCCGCTGGTTTGAGACGGATCGGACCGGTGACGCGGTATTCATTGGCGGGGCAGGGCGCACGTATAGTTTCTTCGTGCGGGGGCAGCTTCCGGATGGCTCATGGACTGATGTTGACGCCTACCCACAGGCCCAGACCCGGCTGGATGGTTAGCTCGGACACTCACTCAATAGGGGCGATGCGGAAGTATTGCCCCTTGTAGTACAGCAGAGGAGTGCTGTCTTGTTCGGCGCGATACAACCCCGTGACTTCCCCTATCACGATGTAATGATCCCCGCCCTCGATGACCTCGGTGCGTCTGCAGCGCAGCGCACCCGGACAATCCGCAAGCCGATACCCATCGACCCAGGGTTCAAATGTGAACGCTGGTATGGGGGTGCCCTCGGGCCACATCCCCGCAAAGTAATTTGACAGGCCCTGCTGTGCAGCACCGAGGATACTCAGGCTGAAGGTTTTGGCATGAGTGATAACCGGGGCCATCTCAGCGTTCTTGCTGACACACACTAACAGCAGCAGTGGGTCGAGGGAGACTGATGTCACGGCGTTAGCGGTCATCGCCATCGGGGTGCCCTCGGGTTTTGATGTGGTCAGTATGGTTACACCGGTGGCAAACTGGCCCATTGTCCTGCGGTATTCTGTTGCTGTAGGTTCATAATCTGGCATAGGTCGTCCGTCCTGTTGAAGTGGTTTCCCTTATTATAGAAAGTTCCGGTGCCAAATTACCGCCTGATCGTTGGTTTGATTCCGCGTATCCGCATTCAGATGCCTTATAATAAGGGTATAACCCCTATAACTGTGGGGCGATTACTCCCCGGAATCGTCTCCCGTGGTTTGCTATGTTCCTCATTCAAAAAGGAGTCCTGCATGGCTGAACGACTGAAAATCACATACACAACCCTATCCGCCAAAGACCCGGCGCTGCATGCTGAAATGGATGCTGCGCTGGCGCGGGTCAGGTCGCGGCTGGGTGAAACCTTCCCAATGTGGATCGGCGGGAAAGAGTCTGTCGCGGATCAAACATTCCCCATCGTCAGCCCCATTGATGCGCGTGAGCCGGTGGCCTACTTCCAATCTGGCACTCGCGAGGATGCGAAAGCCGCGATAGCCGCAGCGAAGGCTGCCTTCCCGGCGTGGCGTGATACCCCATGGGAAGATCGCTGCAAGCTCGTTGATGCGGTCGCCGACCGCATTGATGACAACATCTTTGACCTCTCCGCCATGATGATGCTGGAAATGGGTAAGAGCCGGATGGAAGCGTTGGGTGAGGTGGCAGAGACCTCTGCGCTGCTGCGCTACTATGCCCAGTCCATGCGGGACCATAATGGCTATATCACGGAGCTTCTTTCATTCGGCCCCACCGATTTCAATGCCAGTGTGCTGAAACCATACGGCGTGTGGGCGATTATTTCCCCGTTTAACTTCCCGATGGCGCTGGCAGCAGCCCCGGTTTCGGCAGCGCTGGTGACAGGTAACACGGTCATCCTGAAGCCCTCCTCGGATGCGCCGTGGACCACTTACGAGATGGCGCGTTACTATGTCGATGAAGGCGTGCCAGCAGGTGTACTGAACTACATCACGGGGCGCGGCAGTACTGCCGGCGCTGAACTCGTTGAGAACCCCGATGTGGCAGGGATTACCTTCACCGGCTCGTATGAGGTCGGCTTCGAGAATGTCTACCGCTCTTTTGCCACCCACTATCCCAAGCCAGTCATCGTGGAGATGGGCGGCAAGAACCCGACCATCGTATCTGACAAGGCCGATATCGACAAGGCTTCTCTCGGCGTGATGCGCTCAGCATTTGGTCTCAATGGGCAGAAGTGTTCAGCGTGTTCTCGCGCCTATGTTCATGAAAACGTCTATGATGAGTTCATCAAGGCGCTGATCGCGAAGACTGAGGCGATCAAGGTGGATGACCCGACGCTGCAGGACACCTTCATGGGGCCGGTGGCGAACAAATCCCAGTACGAGGATTACCAGCGCTTCATGGACAAGGCCCGGTCAGATGGCACTGTTCTGTTCGGTGGTAACCCACTGACCACGGGTGAGATGGCGCATGGTTACTATGTTGAGCCTGCTATCATCGCCGGGCTGCCACATGAACATGAACTGGTGCAGAATGAACTGTTTCTGCCGATCCTGTTTGTGGAGAAGGTCAGCTCAGTTGATGAAGGCATGGCGAAATCCAATGACGTTATCTATGGCTTAACGGCTGGGTTCTTCAGCGAAGACGAGAAAGAATCGCAGTGGTTCCTTGATAACATCCAGGCCGGGACAATTTATGTCAACCGCCCGGGCGGCGCGACAACAGGTGCCTGGCCCGGTTACCAGGCGTTTGGCGGCTGGAAAAGCTCCGGGTCATCAGGGCGAGGTATCGGGGCACCGTACTCCCTGCTGAACTATCTCAGGGAGCAAAGCCAGACCGTCATCCGCGAAGGCATGGGGTAAACAATATCGATAACCAAATCGGGAGGAGGGGGCAGCCCCTCCTCCCGATTTATCACGAATCTAATGGATTACATAGCGCCCACCCGGTACAGTCATTATCACAACTTCAGGTGACGTTCACTGTATGGTAGATGGGGGTTTGTGTATGCGGCGTCAGCAGTCTGTTCCGTTAGGCAAGATTTTTGGTATCCCGATTGGTCTCGACCTGTCGTGGTTTCTGATCTTTGCTTACCTGATGTGGAGCCTCTCCACCAATTTATTCCCTCAGTATTTTTCATGGCCCACCTATCTGTTCTGGGTAATCGGTGGCCTTACATCGGTGGTGTTGTTCGCAAGCGTGCTGCTGCATGAACTGGGGCACGCCCTGGTTGCCATGGCTTATCATGTCCCGGTCCGTCGCATTCGTTTGCTGTTCTTCGGTGGTATCGCAGAACTGGGCGATGAACCCGAAAGCGGTCTGTCTGAACTCCTGATCGCGCTTGCCGGGCCGATTGTGAGTTTCGTGGTGGCGTTTGCCAGTGGTGGTGTGGCTGTCATGCTGTATATGCTGAGCCTGTCCGATGTGCTGATGGCACAGATCGGGCAATCCGGCCTGCTGATCGAAGCCCTGTTGGGTATCTTCGCATATACCGGTATTGTCAACCTGATGTTGGGGGGCTTCAACCTGATACCGGGCTTCCCGCTTGATGGGGGGCGCGTACTGCGTGCCCTGATCTGGATGGTTTCCGGTAAACGCCAGGCCGCAACGCAGGTTGCAGGTGCTATTGGCCGGTTCTTTGGGCTGGCATTTATCGGTCTTGGGGTCCTCCAGATGGTTACTGGCAGTGTTGGCGGTGGGCTTTGGTCCGTGCTGATTGGCCTGTTCCTGCAAGGTGCGGCTGCCGCTGAACTGCGAGCCAGTCATCTCCGGTCACGGCTGTCGAAACAGACAGTGTCGGAGGTCATGGGGCAGCCCGTGACGTCAATCCCGGCGGACATCTCGTTGGATCAATTGATGAGGAGTGGTGCGCTTGGTTCAGGGTGGCGCGTGTTTACGGTTACAAGTGACGATGGCAAGGTCGGGATTCTAACGGCAGCGCACGTCAGCAGTATTGATCCATACCGCCGCCGCGATCTGACCGCGGGCGATGTCATGCAGCCCATCGACATGAACCACGTGGTCAACCCTGCATCCAGCCTGTGGCCCGCCTTCAAGAAGATGGAATTGATGGAGATCGACAAGCTGGCTATTGTAGGTGAAGACGGTCAGTTTCACGGCTATCTTCGTCGTGAAGATATCATTGCCGCGCTGACAGGGTCCCGTCCAAACGGCCTTCGTATGCCGAACAGTTAGTAGCGCGACGTAATGAACGGGCCTCACCTGCTGGTGGGGCCGTTTTGCGTCTTGCCAGCAGTTGCGGCAAGATCGACCCTGCATGGTATCAGGCAATCAGAACGAGGTGATATGAGACGACGTATCCGTGCCGTTATCTTTGATTTCGATGGGACCCTGTTAGATACTGAATGGCCCGACTATGTGGCGTGGTCCGAGGCGTATCGATCCTGCGGCGTCGAGTTGGAGATCGATGTGTGGGCAAAGGTCTTAGGGACCAGCGGCAGTGCTTATGATCTGCTGGGGCATCTGGGGGAGATTTCAGGGCGGCGTATTGATCGGGATGAGATGAGCGAGTATATCCATCGGCGTGCTAGTGAACTTATCCTGGCCAGTGGGCCGATGCCGGGAGTGCTGGACTATATCGAGGCTGTTAAGCGTCATGGGCTGCGGATCGGCATCGCTTCTACTTCAGGCTGTGATTGGGTTGAAGGCCACTTGAGCCGGTTGGGTTTGGGCGTGCACTTTCCTGTTATCCGGTGTGCTGAGTGGGTGGAAAACGTCAAACCTGCCCCTGACCTGTATCTGGCAGCCTGCGATGGATTAGGAGTCGCTCCGTCCGAGGCCATTGCCCTGGAAGACAGCCCAAACGGGATCACATCTGCGAATAGTGCGGGCGTGTTCAGCGTTGCTGTGCCTAACCAGGTCAGCAGTATGCTTGATCTCAGCCATGCTAACTACCATATTAAGTCGCTTCAGGCTGTCCCATTCGATGACCTGCTGCGCCAGATTGGTGCGGTCCCGGTGGCGGGGTAGGGCGATATGGGGATCGGTCAGCTCCACGAAAGCTCACTGCATGCGGCACTCAAGGCCCATTTTTCCCGGGATGGTGATCTGCTGGAGCATGAAGTCGCGGGTTATGTGATTGACATTGTGCGCGGTAATACACTGGTCGAGATTCAGACTGGTGCTTTTCATGCTATGCGGAAGAAACTGCCTGCGCTGTTGGAATCCTATCATGTCCGCCTGGTCTATCCGGTTGCAGTACGTAAATGGATTGTCAGGTTGGATGAAGATACGGGAGAGGTCCTCAGCCGTCGCAAGTCTCCTCGCAAGGGGCGTCCGGAGGATGTGTTCGCAGAATTACGCGCGTTTCCGCAGTTGGCCGTCCATCCATCATTAACACTGTGCATTGCCCTGACGGATCAGGATGAGATTCAGGTAAACGATGGAGAAGGTAGCTGGCGGCGTAAAGGTTGGAGCATTGCGGATCGGCAGTTACTGGCTGTCAATGCAGTCGATGAGTATCGTAATCGTGTAGATTTTCAGCGGTTTATCCCCACCGATCTGATCGAACCGTTTACGGTTAAAGAATTAGCGCAGTCTTTGCGAATTCAGGATCGTCTGGCGGGGCGTATGGCTTACTGTCTGCGTGAGATGGGCATCATTCAGCAGATAGGGAAGCGCGGTAGAGCTTACCTGTATGAGCGCAGTTTGTGCACAGATTGAGCGCGGTTTGCGTGATTTTGAACGAATTTCCATGAATTCCTTGCATTGCATGTACGGGGTGGGTATAATTTTCTTCGCTTTGGTGAACAGTACATAATACGTACGTCAACAAACAACACATGGAGGGCAAGCGGAATAATTAGGTCATTGTAGCCGCAGATTTTGCAGCAGCAATACTTGATGTGCGCTTGCCGCCGACGAGAGAAGTCGGTGGTTTTTTTGCCCCCGGTTTCG